>JAFGCO010000063.1 GCA_016932575.1 bacterium | reverse complement strand
CGGAGAGGGAGGGATTCGAACCCTCGGTAGAGTTGCCCCTACGCAGGTTTAGCAAACCTGTGCCTTCAGCCGCTCGGCCACCTCTCCTGAAATGACATGATAAAAGTTGATATCCTTAATTATACTTGCGGAGGGCGAGGGACTCGAACCCCCAAGGGCGTGAACCCAGCGGTTTTCAAGACCGCCGCCTTACCATTAGGACTAGCCCTCCTCGATCTTTTATATCTCTTTAAATATCTTTCGTCCTTGATCTGACCTTAAAAATTTTCCGGTCTCTACCCTCTATTCCTGATTCATAGATTTCATCATGAATCAGCTTGAAAAACGAGCAGAGCCAATATACATAATTTCTGTTGCCAAATCAACATTTTTCTCATTGTTAAGTTGTTTTCAGGAAATTCGTCGTGCCAGCCAGCTCAGTTCCTGATAAACAGCTTCTTCAGGACACGATTCATTACAGCATAAGCAATTGATGCATTTACTATAATCCATCACCGGATGCTTATTAATCATTTCGATGGCACTCACCGGACATCCATTGGCACATATGGCACATCCTGTGCACTTGCTGTCATCCACTTTTGGACGAACCCACAGAAATCTGCCGACCCATTTCACCAAAAATGACGGTACAAACTTCATCAGCCGATTGGAAGGCAGATGGAAATCCGGAATCGCATAATCTGCAATATTACCCTGAGGTATTTTAATCTGCTCCAGCTTCGCTTCTCCCAATCCTTCCGCTTCTGCTAAACGCACAGCATCCACTTCACCGGTTTTGAATCCCATTATTGCCGATGCAACTGCATCGAGAGCCACACCATCTTTACTTGCCAGCAGGAGTTTTACTTCTCTAAGATCTCCAGTGGCCGGTCCATTACCTTCCATACCAAGAATACCATCCATAACGTGTAATCTGGCTTTGACTAGGGAATATATATCGACCAAAACCTGGCTGAACTTATGAGGCTGCGGTAATTTTTTATGATAACTCGCTTTCTGAAAACCGGGCAGGGTACCATACAGATTTTTAATTGCACCCGTATAGAGAGTAAATCCGTGGGTTTTAAACTTGGGAAGATTGATCACCACATCTGCTTCCAGCACAGCTTTGGCGATATGGTATTTGCGTCCATTTTTCTCCCGTACCCTGCTTCCTTCCGCTTCAAAATTAATCAGTTTACTGTTTGTCTTTTCAGCAACTTCCAAAAAACCAGTATTTTCCCAGCAGCGCTTCACGCCTTTCAATGCGCCAGACGGGCTATCGCCAATCCAGACAATACCGCCGGCTTGTTGCACTTCTCGAACCATTGCTTCGAGCACCACTGGATGAGTTGTGATTCCCCGCTTCGGTGCTTTTGCAGATAGCATATTGGGTTTCAATAATACCTTTTGCCCTCTTTTGACATATTCGGATATTCCACCGATTGCATCCAATGCTTCATGCACCGACTGAAATACACGGCTACGGTCATAGTCCGAGCATCGGACAATAGAAACAGTAGACATATCATTGCCTCACAAACTTCATTCCACTTAATTGACGAATATAATTTTTCAATTCCATTGATAAAAGATAGGCCAGCAATTCTGATGTCGAAAGTTCAAGTTCTGCCGAAACAGCATCGATATGTTTGGGTTCATCGGATAAAGCCTGCCAGATTTTTTTTTCAATGACAGAAAGATTATTAACAATATGATTCCGCCTTTTTTCTTGTACCTCGGATTTTAAAGACGGGATCTCATCGATAATATCTTCCACACATTCAATTAATTTTGCACCCTCTTTGATCAGCCGATGCGGTCCTCTGCTTAATTTTTGTCCAACATGACCTGGCAGAGCAAACACCTCACGTCCCTGTTCAAGTGCCATGTATGCTGTAATCAATGCTCCGCTCCTCTCTCCGGCTTCGATGACAACGGTACCTAAACTCAATCCACTAATAATCCGATTTCTTCGAGGAAAATGTCCCGCCAAGGGCTGCTCATCCAATGGAAATTCCGAAACCAATAGTCCTTCTTCCTGAATACGATCATAGAGCTTTATATTTTCAGGAGGATAAACGACATTTATGCCGCAGCCTAACACTGCGATGGTCTTACCGCCGCTCTTCAGTACACCAGAATGAGCAGCAGTATCAATACCGCGCGCCAGGCCGCTGACTACTGTAATCTGGTGCTGAACAAGATTCGAAGCCAATAATTCTGACATGCGTCTTCCATAGGCCGAAGGGGCACGGGTGCCTACAACTGCAATGGAACGTTCCACACAAAAATTGCCATTCCCTTTTGTAAAAAGAAGAACAGGCGGATCATGTATTTTTTTAAGCAATTCCGGGTATTTTTCATCCCAGATCGAACAGAAATCAACACCCAATTTTTCGGCAGATTCGAGTTGTTTCTCTGCATAGTCTGCATTCATTCCTTGTCGAATGCTGTTCGCCGTCTTTTCATCCACCAAACCCACTTCACGCAACTCATGAATATCCGCTTTCATCACATTTTGAGGAGATCCGAATCGCTGAATGAGATTCCGTGCTCTCTGATTTCCAATCCCGGGCACAGAAATAAGTTGAAGTAAATGAACCAATTCATGCATTATGATGATACTCCAGATGGACCGCAATACCTTTTTTCAATAATTCAAGGCCCTCCCGCGAAATTGATGATATCGGAAAACAGATATTCCCATCAATTTTTTCTGGTAACTGATCCTTTTGCTCCCCGGTTAAAACATCAATCTTTGTAAATACGATCAACCGGGGCTTTTTCAATAAGGAATCGTTAAATTGCTTGAGTTCTCTAATTAACGATGAATAAGTATCCAGGTATTGATCATCAGTACACTCCAGCATAAAAATTAGTACGCGTGTTCTTTCAATATGTCGTAAAAATCGATCACCCAATCCTTTTCCCAAATGAGCACCCGGTATTAATCCCGGAATATCCGCCAGCACAAACTGGCGATAATCACCAAGTGTAACAACGCCAAGATTGGGAGCCAGAGTGGTGAATGGATAATCCGCGATTTTGGGTCTTGCAGCTGACAAAGCAGCAAGCAATGTAGATTTCCCGGCATTCGGCCATCCAACCAATCCAGCATCCGCCAGGAGTTTCAATTCAAGACGAAGTTTGCGTCTGAATCCCGGCAATCCCTCTTCAGAAAAATCAGGTGCTTGAAATGTCGCTGACGCAAAACGGGCGTTTCCTTTTCCTCCTTTTCCTCCCCGAGCTACAATGAGAACCTCATGCTCATTTTTAAGGTCTCCCAAACACATACAATTTTCTTCATCATAAACCAGCGTACCTGGAGGAACATGAATTTCAACATCTTTTCCTTGTTTTCCATGCATGTTCTTGCCTTTTCCATGCAGGCCATTGCCAGCCCGGTATAATTTCTTCCGGCGCAGGTCAAATAATGTGGAAAACCGGGAATCAACTTTAATAACAACATCTCCCCCCTTTCCTCCATCACCTCCATCCGGTCCCCCTTTCGGAACATATTTTTCCCGCCTGAAACTGACACACCCTTTTCCACCTCGCCCACCTTGAACTTCAAAATGAACTTCATCAACAAAATCCATCTTCAGCCGCCCATATTAAAAAAGGCAGTGGTCATGCACTGCCTTGCTTGTTCCATTACATATAATAACGTAATCTTTGTCAATTCATTTTCAACAAATTAAATCATTCATATCAATACGCCCCTGTATTTAAAATTACAGGATTGCATTGAATCAAAAAGGTTTATCTCAGCTTAAAATCTACCGGCACTGCGATCCAGACTTTTACTGCTCTGTCACGCTGTTTAGCCGGTTTCCATTTAACCGATCGAATGGCTTCAATAGCTGCTTCGTCACATCCGTTCGGTCCCAATGATTGGACAACTTTAGTCCTAATCACTGAACCATCCACATCAACTTGGGCTTGTACAGTGACACGTCCTTCTACTCCCGCTTTTCTTGCGATTTCTGGATAGACGAGTTTTTTCTGAATAGCCGCAAATCCACCTATGGGTTGAGGGGGTTCATCATAAGGCACAAACACAAACATATCATCGTCTTCTTCCGGTGGCGGCGGGAGTTCGAGTTCCTGATCAAAATCAAACATTGAAAAATCAATATCTTCATCTCCAATAAGATCTTCATCCTCCGTTGCGATCGGAACTGTCGGACGCGAGGGTGCTGCAGCCTGTTTCTGTTGTTGTGTCTGAGGAACCTCCTGAATTTCCAATTTTGACATCTTGGTTTTTGTTAATTTTGAGGTTGCTTCAAACTTTTTAAAGGCCTGCAATAAAAAAGTGATCACTATCAGGGAAACAACCAGACCCACTTCCAAATTCTTCTTATACTGCAGCTTAAGTTGTTTGGTTGGGCTATCTCTCATTTAAAATCACCTCTCTTAATCGCCATAAATGGCAGTATAATTAACTCGAAGGGCATTCACTTCCCGCAGTTCCTGCTGAATATCATTGACCATTCCCATATTGGCAGCTTTATCAATCTTCAGGGAAACGACAATACGTGGATTTTCAATCATCTTTTCGTACATAATTCGTCGGATGTCTGACATTTTATCAACCAGCTTGTCGTCAATGGAAATGTCTTGCTGTTCATTGCCCCAAATGCTCACAACATTCTTTTTTGCTTCAAGTTTTTGAATCTTTTTGGCTTTAGGCAACTCAATAGGCAATCCTGTACTTTGTCGAAAAACAGTGGTCACCATAAAAAAGAGAAGCAACATGAACACAATATCCGGCATGGATGCAGTTGGAATTTCCTGACTTGCTTTTGATTTTTTCTGTATGGCCATAATCGAACTCCTGCGGATTAAGTCTCAGGTTCTGCAATAGAAATCAATGTGGCTTCAGCCAACTGAACCTGATCCAGCACACTCATAAATGCTTGATATGGTGTTTCACTGTCAGTTTTAATTGAAATAATTAAATCCGGTTTCCTGGCGAGACGAACCTTTAACCGGTCCTTTATCAAATTCATCGGTATTTCTTCCTCATCCAGCAAAACTTCACCGGCCGCGTTTACAAAGAGGGTTGCAATTTTGTCCTGTGACATGGGTGCGACCTCTCCTTTTGGCGGAAGTGCCAGCTGCAACCCTTTATCCAGGTCCAAACTGGTAGTAACCAGGAAAAATGTGAGCAGAAGAAATGCAATATCAGCCATAGAAGCTGTGGGGATCTGGACTATTCGCTCTCGCTTTTTTTCAAGCAGCATGACAAGAACCTCCCTTATCTTTTTTCGTGAGCGACCAGATGATCAACCAATTCAGCTGACGTTTCCTCCATATCGATGACCAGAGCATCGATTTTAGAGATAAAATAATTATGACAAATCTGAAGAAGAATCGCAACAATCAAACCAAACAACGTAGTCAACAACGCAATCTTGATACCACCGGCCACGACTGAAGGTGAAATTTCATTGGCTTTAGCAATATCATCAAATGCCGTTACCATTCCGGCTACGGTTCCAGTAAATCCGAGCATTGGTGCAACTGTTATAAATGTGGACAGCCAGATCATCCCTCTTTCCAGAAAAGCCATTTCAATGGTTCCGGCATTTGTAATGGCTTTCTCAACAGCTTCCAGTCCACGTTCAGCCCGGGACAATCCCGCATGAAAAATAGCAGCTACCGGTCCTTTGGTCTCTTGACAAACATTCACAGCCTGTTCAGTGCCGCCCTTATCCATTGCTGAAATAACGTCACTTAAAAATTGTTTGGTATTTACACTTGCGCGGGATAACGATATAAAACGCTCGATACTGATAGCCAGGCCAATAACCAGACAAAACAGAATCGGATACATAAAAGCGCCGCCTTCAACAAATCTTTCTACCATATCCAATAACCTCCATAATTGGGTTGTAAAAAATTATAACGCTAAATAAACGAATGTAAAAATACTCAACAAATATATCCGTAGATTATAACCAATTTCACCATAAAAGTCAACTATTTTTTAATTGACCCCGAGAGCTATTTTCAATTTGTTCAACAAGTTCCAGCTTTTGAGCTTCTCCGGGGGATAACTCAAGTTTCCAATGACATAACGCTACGGATCCCTGATATACACGCTCGAAGCCGGCTTCCGACATGGAAACAGTCTCTATAGGAAAGCGCCACAAATCCGCAGGCTTATTCCATGTCAGTGTAATCGTAACATTCAAATAGTTATCCGAGAGAGAAAAATGGGTAACTCCGCTTTCTTCGGCGATGCCGCTCAGAGAAGGATTTTCAGGAGATCTCCGGTTAATTCTGTAAAAGCGTTTTGGATCATTGCCCGCATGAAAGGCGAATCCATGTTCAATGGCAAACCATAAAGAAATAGATTCCTCGGACAAGTTTGTAATCTGATAATCAACTTTAATTTTAGAAGCGCCGGATTTCATAATAAACCGCTTCTCAATACTGACAGGACATAATCCACCTTTATTTTCGACGCTGCCATTTCTGGATAACATGAGTGTCACCAAAGACTTTTTGGTTTTAATCATGTGCTTATAAGGTGAATCCACAAAATCTCCCGTTTCAGGATAGTTGCCAGATGAAAAGGTTTTCAGAGTCGTCACTTCACCGAGAAAATGATCGATCCAGCTTCCGCGACGATATGGATCAAAAACCAAATAACGATCCAAGCCTTCTTCTTTTGCAGATACGATATCGTGAATACTGGAAACTTGTTTCTGAGAAGACATGTCCTGAGTCAATTCCAGCAATTTTCGATGATATCCTTCCTCCCGACGGTTGAGCAGGTTCAGATAATTATGCGCAATTTGACGGTCATCCAATTCGATTATACGGCCGCCCAGAGATGAAAAATAAACATTGATACAATCGTTCTCTAAAATGATTTCATCATGCCCGTCAGAGTCAAAATCCGTAACTTCTGCCTGCACCCAATTCTCTTCATCATGAGTGGCATGATCAATGATATGTTCCGCACGAATCAGCTCGCTAAAGTTGGCATGCCGCAAATGTGGAAGATACAATCCCCCAAAAACACCATGCCAGTAAGGACAGTTGCATTGTCCGGCCCATAAATGATCCTGTGCAGCGATTCTCTCTTTCTTCGTCAGTGTCGCTGTTGAAAGTTTACGGCTGACACGGATCATCTTTTTATGCATATGATTGGATTCCGAATACTTGGCCAAAAAACTGCGCCATATGCCTCCACGAACATAAATTCCGTATTGGTCCCATAAGCCTTCAGATTTCAGACGATTTTCAAAATCTTCATACTCACGATAACCAGCCGCAGGCAATGTCCATTGCATCATTTCCATGTATGAAGCCGTGGGTAGATAAACCCTGCCGTGTGGCGGTAATTGCTTAAGCACATCGCGAAAATGGATTAATTGAAGCCAGTCGCTGTTTTCTTCAAGTGCCTGAAAAAAAGATTCAAGCCAGCCATTCGTAAAAACATGATCATAAGTATTTGGCCAGACTCCGAATTTTTCTCCATCATCAGCGAAAACCAATAGTAAATTATCCCTGGTCTCAGCCACATGCCGGCAATAATCAATGGTAACATACGGATCCTGAAAAGGAATCGTGTATCTGAGTTTTGCACTGATTGGAAAAAGACGCAGAGGTGCTCCCAGTTCCTCTGTGATAAAATAGCCATAGAGCTGTTCATCTCTCAATCCGGCACATTTAAAATGTGTATCATCAAGAATTGAATATTCTACACCGGCTTTTGCAAGGCGACCTGCCAGTTGAGGCTCCCAGATACGTTCAGCGCACCAAAGCCCCTGTGGTGTATCACCTGTTTTTTTCTTTATATATGCAGTCAACTTTTCAATCTGCCCCTGACAATCATTTTCAGGAATAACTGATAAAATTGGTTCGTAATAGCCACCTGTCATCATCTCAATTTGACCGGCATGAACACGTGCTTTCATACGCTCAATGTAATCGGGATGATGTTTTTCAATCCATTCCAGGAGAATGCCCGAAAAATGCATGGCCAAACGAATGTTGGGATACTTTTCAATAAGCTCGAAAAATGGCAGATAAGATTTTTCATAGGCTTCCTCGAGGACAAAATCAAAATTGCCGACCGGCTGATGATTATGGATGCCAATGGCCAGATAAATTTTCACATCCTACCTCAACTTATTGAATATGGATGACTTTCTATTATTCTGTCTAATAAAAAAATGCGGAATCCTGGAAACCGTTTCTGTATATCTTTTACCATGATATACCAAGTGACAATCGATGGCTGTCACCCAACATGGAAAGGGGCATCAGACTGTAATCCAGACGGAACCGATGATAAATAATTCCAAAACCGCCTGATATACTCCTTGTTTCATATCCGGTCTGCATACCCAAGCGCAGAGCAATTGTTTTACGCCAGCAATATTCTGTTCCGGTGTGGACATGTACGGGGAATCCTTCTTCCTTCACTCCATCCAGTGTGATAATCCAAGATCCACCGTAAAGGGAGACCGGAAGGAAAAAACCCAGTCTTCCTGTCAGTGGAAGCGGGATTGATTGATGATTAAATCGTCCGGTGTCACCCATGTTTTGCAGTACACCTCCGATTCGAAGACTGTAAAACGGTATATCGTATAAAATACCTATATCACCACCGAGCCCCCATGTATCATCAATAAAAATTTTCTCATAATATCCCTTGAAGGACAGACCGATTCGTAAATTTGATGCAATCCGTCGTCCGTACGATAAAGCGATGCACATTTCATGTGCTGAAAATGTTCCAAGTGGAGTCTCTGATGGAACCAATCGATGTTCCAATTGACCAATTTCAGTAAACAAAACATATAATCCCACACCCTGATTTCCGCTTCCAATCACCAAACCGGCAAACTCACTTTGCAGGTCATCCATCCATTGATGAAGGGATAGTACCAGATCGTGACCACGAACCATGCCGGCAGATGCAGGATTATAAAACGTTGCTGATCCATCTCCGGCCAAAGCGGTGGCAGCCATGCCCATACCACCAGTCTTAGCATCACTTCCCATTTTCAATGTGGCAAATCCACTTGCCGAAAGCTGAGCAACAGTGAATAACAATGCAATAAAAATTTGTCGATTTGTTTTCATGGGATCTCTCTGTTGAATTATGATAAAAACTTTCAAATATCGTGTTCGCTCAATTGAAAACGGAATGCAAGGACGAATATATTAAAAATAAAACGCACAGGTCATTACGTGATTGTTTCTTGGTGCGACAGGGTCCGAAACATAAGCATAGTCCAGCCTGAATCCTTTTGAAAACACTTCCCCGCAACAACCCAAACCAAAGGCGGGTTCTTTGTCATCTATGCCCATTCGAAGAAAAAATTGAGACAAAATTGTATATTCCATACCGGATAATACAATACCCGGCATGTCTTCAATTTTTTGATAATCTGCATGCAGTATCATTTTTTCTGACAATCCGCGCCAGGCCAGGCCCAGTTGCATCACTTTCGGAAAATAATCCGTCACCTGAATCCCCTGATCATACACTTCCTGCGAATTCCATGTCAATCTGGTCCTCACATCACGCAGGGCGGCGCCGAAAGTCACTGTACTTAACGGACGAAAAACCACTCCAAAATCAAAGCCAAATCCCGCGGACGAAAACGCTCCCCCTTTTTTTGCAATATCCGGAAAACGGCTGTAAAGAAGTTTTCCGCTTAATCCGACTGAAAATCTGGAATGTGGATTCACGGCAAATGAAAAATAAAAACAGTGCTCTCCGTGCGACAGTGTCCCTTGGTGTGTTCCGTTTTCATCCCGTTGGTCTATGTCATTTACACCAGCCGAAAGCCATCCCAGGCCAAATCCACCGCGCAGCATACCGCGTTTTGACTGTTCTTCACGACCGATAGACTGAGCGTATCCTAAAAACATCAGATGGCGGTCCAGCGCCATATTATGCAGTGCCAGGGTGATCCAGCGATCCTGCAGAAAGACCAGGCCAGCAGGATTGTAATACAAAGTATGACCATCGTCGGTCAAGGCAGCAGAGCCACCCCCCATACCCAGCATACGTGCTCCGATCCCCATGCGTAAAAAACTGCCTGCCATACCGCCTCTGCCAATATCAGTCGCCATGCCCTGAATGGTGAATAAAACGATCAAACTGACGAGTATCTTTTTTCGATTAATCATATTAATTTTATTCCAAATTTTACAGGTAAATTATTCATCTGCTGACAGCCTGTCTATCACAATGAAGCAATCAGCCGTTCGGCATTGATATTCATTTCGTTGCATGTCAAGCATTTAGTTGACCAACATCACTTTACCCCAATACTCCCCTTCACCTGTGACTTTCACGCAATAAAAATACACACCGTTGGATACCCGGTCTCCAAGATCATTTGTGCCGTTCCACGCCGGTTCCGCCTGCAATCCGGGTGAGGCCACGTCGTAATTGAGCGTTTTGACCAGGTTCAAACCAAAATCATAGATAGAAACCTTCACCTTTGTAACATGATTCGCATGATAAACAAACCGGCATCGGAGATCATCGGAGGACTCGCCATGGGGCAGCGAAGCAAACGGATTGGGGCAGGCATAGGTCTTGGGCTCTCCTGCCTCTCCCGGAATTACATGTGCCTGAAAAATAGACCATGTCAATCCATTGTCAAGTGTCATCCCCAGGCCATCAGAAGTGCCTATCCATAATGATTCACTCGGTCCTGCAGCCACACAATTAATTTCATTGTCATAAAGGGTTCGATTGATTTTGGCATCATAAATAATAGGATAAATCGCCCAGGTTTTTCCATAGTCAGGAGACATGAAAACTCCATTATCTGTGGCGATATATGCAATCGAATCACGGAATGCAAAATTGTGGGCGGATTCATTTTTCAGTATTGTCGTCCATGTCAATCCGCCATCTTCCGACTTGCTGACTGCTTTGAATTCGGTTTCATCTCCTGATTCCGTGGTTGTTGGCCATGTCGCTGCCCAAATCAGTTCACGAGTGGCCGTTTTTTGTTTGGCCATCGCCACAATAAAGTTACCTGAAATCGGCTGATCCTGATTCTGATGACTGAAAGTAACCCAGTTCAAGCCGCCGTCATAGGACTTATGAACACCTCCGGCTGTTCCTGCCCATAGCGCCTCTCCGTCGTAAATCACAGAAAATGCCCGATGCGATAAATTACCCAGCGCATCAAACGGATATCCATCCACGGTTACCACCTGCCATCTGTTTTCGTCACTGATAAATTTTCTCAATCCGCCGCCAAAACTGGCGATCCAGACCGCATCTTCAGTAACAGCCAAATCGTAAGTGATGTTTTGTACATGGGTGGTCGTGGGTTTGTAGGATTCTTCGATTTTTAAATCCTTTGGCTGTTTAAACCAATACCAGGATTCTCCGCGATCTTCAGAATAACCAACGCCACCGCCGGCAGGCAAATATTCCTGATCGATTAATGTATCAAATCCAGTCGCTATCCAGATGATATCATCACGGACATCCAGAGCGCTCACACCGCCTTTGCCAATGCCGTTCTCATGCGTCGAACGAAACCAGGTTTGCCCTAAATCCTCTGTCATAGCCATCCCTTCATCCCCGCCGACATACAGCACATCATCCCGAATTAAAAGATTAATAATACCATTTCCCGCAGGTCCTTGGGATACATTGTGGGATAACCGATAGCTATTCTCATGCCACTGTCCGGCAGTCACACTCACCGACATAATAATCCAATATAAAAATATCAATCTTTTCATCAATTAAGTTCCTCTTCCATAACGACCAAATAATGCACCCTGGGTTCACTGAGATCTCCTGCAAGATCCTGAGCATAGAACGAAAATGTATATCTTCCCAATTGATTGTCTGATGAAATCACAATCGCGATTGAGTATATCCCGTCTCCAGCTTTCTCATCACCCCAGTCTTCACTTCCGTCATCCCGTAAAATAAATGGATTTCCCCTTGCAGGAAATCCATTTGGCTTGATGCTGTTGAAATAGACCTTACGGACATCCGCAGGACCTTGTGGATCCGTTACTTGAATTGTAATGACAATTGGGGTCGGATCAAGCCTGTTGATTACAACTGGAGCGTTTAAATTAGACAGTATCGGTTCATCGTTGATACCTGCGATGAAAAACGTAACAACCAAAGGCACACTTTGATTGCCATGAATATCTTTTGCCTGAAAACGAATTTGATGCGGTCCCAGTCCTTTCAGTGTATCTGAAAGATCAGCGCAAATACTGAAGACGCTGTCTCCTGCCGCTATGTCTCCGCCGGTTCCGTCATCTCTTAATATGCTCTGGTATATTGGCTTTGTGCTCAGAGGCGGATAAATCTGATACACCAGCGAATCAATATCATCCAGACCTTGACCATCATAGGCATGAATGGAAAGATAAAAATTCGTCAGTTCTTCTACTGCCACAGTATCAGACACAACCGGATGATGGAGAACCGGAGCTTGATCTGGCACGGTATCTTCCACCCAAATCGTATCACTGAATGCCATTGTCATATTTCCCTCATGATCCTGAGCAGTGATTTGTAACTGATAAGCCCCTTGCTTTCCACTAAATAACTCAGGTAAAAACCGGCCACTGTATGATCCATCCTTAGGAATTAAATCTCCGTCATGTCCGTTATCATGTAAATTGAAATCCTCCAGACTGTCCGATAATGAAAATTGAACATATGCGATATCCTCCAGACCTTGTGGATCTGATACAGTGACATAGATGGAATATAGCATATCCCCCTGAAGGGCGACTGTTCGAGGAGTTGTTATATTATCAATTTCCGGATAAAAATATCTCTCATCAGCAGGATTGCGGACTTCACAGTATTGAAAGCACAGTACAATCCCCAACAGAGCAGTTGTCACGATAAATATTTTCAACCTCATAATCGCATTCCTTCACTCACCATTTGTAAAAATAGGCATAAAAAAACCGAATCTTCCCATGGATATAACAATCCACAATGATTCGGCAAACATGATCTCTATATGCTCTCCTGTACAAATATAAGTATCACCCATCAACCATTACCAAGAGCTTATAGAAACCTCCTTTTTTGATTGTTTAAAATACGGAATCGTTTCCATTTTGTCAAGTATTTTTAATGTCCAATCGTTTCTTGACCATCTTCTTTGTTTTTTGCTTTGTCTTGTTTTGTTTCTTTTTTCTTACTTCTTCTCCGTTTCTCCGATCCCCCCGTGCTCCATTTCAGTCTCTCAACCGACGATTCAAAAGACCCAACGACCCTATGACACTCTCATATCATATTTCTTGTTTCTGCTTCATTCTTTCAATTTTTGATAATCCTAAACAGAATCCGCAGATACTTGGCTGCCAAGGATACAGTCATCTGAGGTTTCACTCTGCCTTCTAGAAAATCCAGAAAATGTGAGGTTAAAGCCAGATTATCATCGTGATCAGCTAAGCCTTCCGGAATAATAACTGTTTTTGCTTCATTTCCGGAAGCATCCAAATAAAACAGCGTAACTTCAGGAGCATCCCAGGTACAAAAGGAGAATTGCAGCCCTCCTCGGCTTCCATGAATCCTCGTTTGGTTGGGCGCTTCAAAATGCACACCCGCACCCCGTTCATAATAGTAGGTAAGTCCAGTATCAAAGGTCATAAAAGCCGCACCGTGTTCCTCAATATCAGATTTAAAATCACAAAGGTCGTATTCTTTTAAATCATTCCGGGTAAAAGATTCAACCGTGACTGGATTCGGAACATCATCCAGAATACCCAGATGAAAAGACAGATCATAGACACCCCAGTCGATCAATGGTCCGCCCCCGGCCAGCGCCTTCTGGTGTGCCCAGATCCCTGCCGGATTGTACTCGATAAATGTGGACCTTGTTAAGTGCTGATGATGGATATGATAAATTTCTCCCAGTACGCCGTCTCTGATTATTTTTCGGACATATTTAAACTTGGGCTGCAGTCGCGCATGCCTGCAAGAGCATTCCAATACCAATAGATCTGGATATCTTTTAATGAGCTTTAGCAGTGTATCCAATTCGTCCGGACTTACAACCATGGGTTTTTCAAGTAGTATGTGTTTTCCGGCTTTTAAAGCAGATTTGGTTATTTCCAGATGCGTAAACGGCGGGCTGGCAATGATTACCGCACTGACAGATGGATCTTTAAGCATATCATGATAGTCCGTAGTGCCATGGGGCACACGATATTTATTCAATTTCTTATTGAGCGTTTCTTCCGATCGTGCTGCTATCCAGGTCACTTCTCCCCTGCCATCCTTCCGGATGCATTCCAGATGCACATCCCCGATCATGCCCATACCGATAATACCAATGTTGTATTTTTTTTTCATATGGATTTGTATGCATCATCCAATATTCATCCGAACTGACTTTTTATACGGTCTTTCTTTCCATCACCTGTCATGATTTTGAGTCAAGTTTTATCCTGAGCCTGTCAAATCATTGTCTTAAATCTCATGAATATTTGTTGTTATATTTGCGCCTTCATTTTTCTGTATCATCATTTTTCCATCAATGTACCAGCGCCACCATATCCCGGACGGCTGACTCCATCCCTATACTTAGGGCTCTGCTTATAATAGCGCGTCCTACATTGATTTCCTCAATAGAGTTAATCGCAGAAATCGCCATCACATTTTGATAATCCGCATACTGACCTGCTGCCACACCCAGTCCCAGTTTCTGGGCAGCCAGACTCACACTGCTGATATTTTCAAGATGATCATTGCGTTCATTTAAATCGTCTGCTTTGGCATAAAGCCCCAGATGTAATTCCACATAATCCACACCGATTTTCGCGGCTGCTTTGATCTGATGAATATTTGGTTCTATCAGCATACAGATCACGACGTCTTGATCACGAAGCTCCTGCATCAATTTTACCAATTTGCTTCCCTGACCCAGAACATCCAGTCCGCCACCTGGTGTGCTGCCTGGTTTGTTTCCGGGAACCAAAGTAATCATATCCGGATGTATCGAGAGAACTTGGTTAATCAGGGATTCATCCACAGGTGTTTGAATATTCAGATGTGTTTTGACCAATTCTTTTAATAATTGTAAATCCCTTTCCTTAATATAAGGCAAATCCTCCCGCAACGAACATACAATACCATCTGCACCGCCCAGTTCAGCCAGCATCGCAGTCATCAACGGATCAGCACCGCTGACACCATTCTCACGGAGAATTGCAATCGCTTCAAGATTCACGCCCAATCGCGCCATAGCACCTCCCATAAAAAATGAAAAAGCAAAATGTAAATATCATAAATGACAAATTAAAAATACAAATGCAGTTGTCTTGATTTTTGATTTTTTTTCTTTTAGATATTTGATATTTAATATTTGATTTATCTTACAGCCTGCGATAAATGAATAAACTGAAATCCCTGTTTCTGAAGTTCAGGGATCTCTTCTCGAAGTACTTCCAGTGTATTACGATAACAATGTCCTATACCAATACCAGTTCCTTTATCTTCCGCTTTCTGAGCCAGCTCAATCAGCTTTCGTCGGATAGCTTGTTTTTCAGAATCTGTATCTAAAAACACGTCCCGCTTGGCACATCGCAATCCTGTGAAAAGTGCCACATCATAGGCTACGCTGGCAGCCGTCGTACGGCTGTCTAAAAAATAAAGATTTTTCGGCTTAATGGCATTCATCAAATACCCCATAATCCGACGATCCGATGTCACTTTAGATCCCATATGATTATTCACACCTGCCGCTTGAGGTAGATTTCTCATCGATTTTTCAAATATTTCTTCCACCTGTTTTTGAGACATTTCTGTGATCAGGGTATATCCATAATCCGGATAATCGCCGTTTAGGGGTTCCATGGGCAGGTGCATAACAAATTCGCATCCCTGCAAAAACGCTTGATTTGCCATCTCTCTGCTGTGCGACAGTCCGGGAATAATAGAAATAGTAATATCCGCATCCAAATCGAGAAAGGATTTTGTAAATGTATCACACCGATCGCCAAAATCATCTATTAAAATGGCAATATGTCCTGCTCGTCGCTTATAGGCTGCCGGAACCAACTGCAGAACCAGCAGACAGGAATCGGCCCATCCCAGATTTAATCGAAGTTGTCCGGATCTGGGATCATGATGTGAATAAATCACTTCAGCCCCAATATCGAATAATCCCCCCTGTAATGAAACATACAGATCACTTTCTGGAAGATCGGCCGGGATCTTAACCTCCCAGTGTTGCAATGAACCGGCAGGATTTGAGATTTCTTTCCACTGCACTTCATGTGCCACAAGAACATCGCTAACCCGCTGCTTTATTTCTTTCAGAGGTGGACCTGCCTGGAGGGTTGGTTCATGAGACTTTTCAATCCAGGCATCCATAATAATACGGCCTGCAATTAAAAACAGAATAATCAATCCACCAGCCAAAAAAGGCGCCCAAACGCTTTCAAAAAACAGGCGTATTTGCGATTGATCGGAAGGAGAGGATAACTTCATTGCGCCGCTCCCAAATCTGCTTTCCATATGCTGAATGAAGGCGTTTCAGAAATACTGTTATCAATCCATTGATAGATACCCCATTCCCCAACAGCATTTTCAGCCATCCGTAATTCCACCTGCCCTTCCAGCTCTCTGGGCAGTGAAGGATCGTTATGATGGATCACCCAGTGGTATTGACGAACAAGGGCAGCACTGTCAGCGGCAATGACATCCCGAATATTCTCCGTGAATTGAAGTAATATACTGGAATCTTCCGGTACAAGAGAAAAGGTTTCCTGAATCATGGTTTCTTCCTGGTTCCATGTCCATTGAACAAGATGCGGATATAGTGCGGCACCTTCCGGATCCGGAATAAATCGAAATGATCTCTGTGATTCCGGTTCATTTAAAAAGCAACGCATATAATTTTCAGAATTTCTTTCCTGAATGGCATAATTCAAATTGGTAAGAACTTCTTCAGGCGTATGCGGAGGAAACCACAAAGACTGACTCGTATTGGGAAATTCCGGCTTGCGTGATGAAAACGGATGCTCACAGGCAGTGATGCAAAAAATCATCAATATGAAAACGACAAGTCCGTTGCGCATGAATTCATCTTCAGGTTGGATAAACATCAAAGATTTTCGAAATTAACTATTTGCAATTTAGCAAACCAGGGCGTTCAAATCAACCGGTTTTTCATAAAAAAATCGCTGTGCACGTCAATCCTACACCCAGTATATGGCTCTTCGGACAATTGGCATATATTAAAAGTAAGTTATATAACAAAACACACCCGCTGAGAAAGTGACAATAATCAAATTTCATATGTATTAAATGGCCGCCGCAACCATGTGTACAATCTGAAGCACTAAATCCTGGGCAGATGGTTTTCGATCCCGGATTTTTTGCAAATATTTGATTGATTCGGCACTCCCAATCCGCGGAAACAGGGTAATTAAAAATATCAAAAAATCTGATATTATCGATCCCCAAACAGCTGGTTGAATATGCTGTCCGAATATCGATAAGCAAAGACTATATCCATAACAATAAACGCCGGGCGACAGCCCGGCGTTTATCAAAAACCACTCAATATTCATGATGATTTTTCTTTGAATATTGACTATTCTTCCTTCTTCTTTTTGCCCTTGCTTTTCTTGGCTTCTGTTTTCTTTTTTACTTCTTCTGCCGGTTTTTCTTCTTCAATGGATTTCACTTCCTCGTCCTCCTCATCATCTTCTTCCTCCCTGTCTTTACGTTCCAGCAAATTTTCATCATCCTTGAATTTCTTAATCACTAAAAAACCAAGTGTATGTCCCGTATTGAAAACAGCCAAGGGAAATGACATGACATATCCACCCAGAATTATTAATACAATTGCAAGAATAATCGCCGATGTTCCCTCCGACCATGAGTGAAGTGCTTCAAGAGCCTCACTCGTAAAACGATGCGTATAAAAGAAAATATTGCCGTAATCTCCTAAAACATCTTTATAAAAGAGAACAAAGGGATACGTCAAGCTTTGTACGTAATAGGAAGCTGCAGTGGCGACACGTACAAATTTATCCCCCATACTCCAGGTAAAAATAATATTCAACAATTTCCAGGAATATTTAATCAGCAATGTAAATGTAATCAATCCAAAAACAGATGTGACAACATTGAGAATTTGATAAATCAACAGACGCCAGGGCTGGGTAAATGCAATCGAAAAACTTTGAAAAATACCTTCAAATGCGTCATCGTCCGTTGTGGCCAGAATGGCCGGTGTTAGAAACAGTGAAACAATCAAAGCAATGCCAACGAACACCAAAAACAGCGTTGCTAAAATCCAGAAAATCGAAAATACGGACATAAACAATTCACCGGCATAGGGTATTTTCCCAATCAGCCCCATTAAACCGCCTCCCAATACAAATAACATTATCATAACAGCTAAGGAAAAAGGGGTTCCCAAAATGGACAATTTCTTTTTAAAAGCAAAGGCCAATGCCTCTTTCCAGGTATAAAATGTATTTCCCTTCAGGTTCATATAAACAGCTCTGGCGACTCCAGTAGCCGTAATCATATAACCATATACAAGGACAAAAACAGCCAGGCCATAGACAATAATTCCCTGAACAGGTACATATGTCCCTGGAATTACAGGCAGCAAACCATACCGGTGCCATACACCAACTATCCCCTCTCCAGAAATCAGGAAAGCCAGATAAGTTAAAATGAAATAACCGATATAAGCTCCCAATAGTCCGACAAATTGAATCCAGATCCTTTGCAGACTGAAAGCCAGTCTCACCGAACGAAACATATCTTTGAAATTAAAATGAAGTGTTGTCATAACTCTCCTCCTGACTGGTAAGATAATTCGAATTTCATAAATAATCCCTGGAATAACCGTATCCAAAAATGCACTTATTAAATTAATAAAAGCAGTAAAAAAGTCAATAAGAAAATATATTATTGCATACTGGAACGGCGCATTTTCCATTTCCAGTATATCGCTTGCCCCACGAATACTCCCACCGCGTCAGCCAGTGCATCCCATGGAGAAGAAAACCGGTTAGGAACAAACGCCTGATGGATTTCATCGCTGATTCCATACAGCGCACCAATGAAAAATATCATTAAAAAAAGCCGGAAAGAAAAAGGGTATTTGAAATGAGCAGTCCGGGCAAGCAAAGTGCCCAGCACTGCATATTCCAGCACGTGCGCAATTTTATCTTCAGCATTAATTCCCAGATCGGGTGGTTTCACCGAAGGTATTGAAGACAAAATAAAAATCAGGATCATATACATGGCTGCTGGTCCATAGATCCTAACCAAGGAATGCTTCATACACAGGCCTCGATCTTTTTAAAAGCCGCACCGATTTCAGCAATGATATCTCCGGCAACCATTGCTCGACCTGTAATATGCTCGGCTGCTAAATCTCCGGCCAGTCCATGTAAATATACACCGCAAAGACTGGCCTCACGAACGGAACACCCCTGTGCCAGCAAACCGGCTATCAGGCCTGTCAGCACATCTCCCGAACCTGCCGTCGCCATCCCAGAATTTCCGGAATTGTTGACATACACGTGTTCGTCCGGAAGACCTATTACAGTCGGAGCACCTTTCAGAACAAGCACACATTGCCATTCCACCGACCATTTCCTGGCAACTTCAATAGGATTACTGACAATATCAGAAATATGAACATCCGTGAGACGGGCCAGTTCACCTGGATGCGGTGTAATAATCAATGGCGACTGACAATCCTTGAACAGATCAGTATGTCCGGCAATTGCGTTTAATCCATCCGCATCCACCACTGCTGGCCTTTTAAAATCGACAATGGTCTTGCGTATCAAAGCCTGGGTTTCCATTTCCTGCGACAAACCGGGACCAATGGCCAGAACATCCGACCAATCCAGTAAATGCTGAACTTCAACCTCTGCGGACAATGAAAGAGTGCCCTGTTCGGTTTCTGGAAGCGGCCGTGTCATCACTTCAGTGAGTTTGCTTTCCAGAATAGCATTGACACCAACCGGGCAGCCAAGAACCACAAGACCGCCACCCGCTTTTAGTGCAGCCAATGAGGCCAACGCAGCAGCACCGGTCAAACCTCTCGAACCAGCCAAAACCGCTGCTTTGCCAAAATTGCCTTTATGTGCGGATGCTGGACGTGAGGGGAGACTCTCCAAACAATCAGTCAATTCAAATAACCAGGTTTTAATATCAACAGAATCAGTAACACTGGAAGGAATCCCAATATCAGCAACATCAACAATTCCTGCAAGATCGCGCCCCGGCGGAACAACCAGGCCCCGTTTCAGATGCCCAAAAGTAACGGTGGCATCTGCCTCAATACATGCTCCTGAAACTTGCCCGTCATCACAATGCAAACCCGACGGTACATCAACAGACACGACTGGCACATCGATTTGGTTCAAAGTATCGATGATTTCCGCAATAAAGCCGGTAACTTCACCGCTGATTCCAGTACCCAGTAATGCATCGATCACCAAATCCAGATGGTGCAGCTTTGACAGATCTTTTTTTGATTCTAACGGAAATATATCAATCTCTAAACCTTTCAGTGCCTGAAAATTAACCAACGCGTCTCCTCGGATCTCCTTCGGATTTCCAGCTAAAAAAACTGATACGGCCCATCCCTGTGTAAAAAGCAGTCTTGCCGCTACAAACCCATCTCCCCCGTTATTCCCTTTACCGCAGACAACGCCCACATGTTGTCCGTCTGTTTCTTCCAGAATCTCTAAAACACATTCAGCTAAAGCTGCTCCTGCATGTTCCATCAGCAAGAGTCCCGGAATATGAACTTCCTCAATGGTTTTCCGATCCATCTCCCGCATTTCTGCAGTTGTTAATAGCATTTCCATATGAATTCTCCTGAATCAAACACGCGATCACCGATTACATATTTCAGCCGCCAATTAAACTTCCTCCATGACTGCAAATGCAACGGCTGATTCCCGTGCATGAGAAATCGACAAATGCAATCTGAATCCGTCGGCTCGCCGGCTTGCCTCACCGTAAAGCCGGATCAGAGGTTTGCCCTGACTGTCATTGACTACCTCGACATCATGCCAGCCAACACCTTTTGCCCAGCCAGTTCCCAGCGCTTTAAACACTGCTTCTTTGGCAGCAATTCGCGCCGCAACAGATCCGGTTGAATCCCCTTTGTTTTGACAAAGCGACCACTCCAGTTCTGTCAGAACCCGGCGGGCAAAACGGTCTCCGAAACGCTCTAATGCACGTTCGACTCTTGATTTTTCGACAAGATCAACACCAACACCACGGATCATAATAAGTAACCTGTTAAAAATCAAATCATTAAAAAACCAGCTGGAACACTTTATATAAACATGTCGTTGAATGACATTTAAATCAATAAAATCAATTCTTATGCGATTTGCAAGAAAAAATTCTTGATTCCCGGATAAATTTCCTGTATTTTCAAAAGATTATCATTTATTACGAAATCAATCATTCAGGAATCCCTGTATCTGATTATCAAAGGGTAACCAGTTGAATTTATTTCAGGACGCATTGTGCAAACGGAAGAAATTCAGAAAAATATAAAACGCGCCATACAGGGCGATGAAAAAGCATATAAAGCTCTTCTCAAGCGATACGAGCGCGGTATATACAACATGATATATCAGATGGTCAAGAACAGGGAGGAAACTGAAGATCTTGTCCAGGAAACATTTATTAAAGCATTCAATGCACTGGACAGTTATAATGACCAATTCGCATTTTCCACGTGGCTTTATAAAATTGCCTTCAACAACTGCATCGATTCCATCCGGAAAAAGAAATTAAAAACCTATCCCCTTGACAAACCTATCAAGACCAAAGAAGGTCAGGTTCAGCAGGAAATCAGGGACGATTCCACCAGCCCTGAAAAGGAAATACTATTTGCAGAAAAACGAAAACAGATCAATGAGGCCATTGGGTGCTTGCCTGAAAGATATAAACAAGTGATTATATTGAGGCACAAGGAAGAACGATCCTACGAAGAGATCAGTGAAATGATGAAAATCCCGCTGGGCACTGTTAAAGCACGCATCTTTCGCGCCCGCGAAATGCTGAAGCGATGTCTGCAGGAAGAATAGAACCAGCCAGGGGATCATGATTTGAAAATATAATTCTGTATAATATCACTGCGAGTCATTATGAAAATAATCCGTTTTTTCTTTTCGATGCAGTTCATGATCATACTCTCGGGAATTTATGCAGTTGCACTTGGAGCTGCCACATTTATAGAAGATACATATGATACACAAACTGCCCGTGCCCTGATTTACAATTCCCGATGGCTGGAAGTGCTGTATCTGTTCCTGTTAACAAATCTTATTGCCAACATCATCCGTTTTCGATTATGGCGCAGGGAAAAATGGCTTATCGGATTATTTCATACGGCATTTATACTCATCCTGATCGGAGCCGCGATCACAAGATATTCAGGATACCGGGGACTCCTGCATTTCCGTGAAGGCGAAACAACAGGCAGGCTTCTATCAGATAAAGCCTATTTAAGCATTCAAGCAACCAAGGGTGATAAAACAGAAACAAATACTTTTCCACTCATGCTTTCTGCCATGACTGACAATCCCTGGCAAAAATCAATCAAAACCGGATCTAAATCCCTGCATATTCATCTCAATCAATATCTGCCAAAAGCGGTTCCGAATGTTGTCGAAAACCTTCAAGGCGGTCCTGTGATCACATTGACAGTCAGCTTGGACGATGATCGGCCTGTCCCGCTATATCTCCGCCCCGGAGAGCATGAAAAAATCGATCAAATTTTATTCGCATTTGAAGAACCAAAGACATTTCAAGATACATATATTTCTATAACCTTAATAAACAATCAGCCCACAATCCGATCGAACGAAGCACTTTCCGTGATCGACATGAAAAACAGAAAACATATGTTTCTTCCGGTCAATCAATCGACTATGCTGGAATCTGGACTGCTGTTTCAGCAGAAAAATGTGCGCTTTGCATTGCATTCATACACTCCTCATGGCATGATTACTGCTGTGCCCGTTGAAAATAATTTTTCGGGTACTGAATCTTACAGCGCAATTATCCTGAACATTTCGGGAAAATCAAAAACGCATCAGGTCACCCTTTTCGGAGGACCTGACATGGAAGGGGTGCCTGAGAAAATTATTATTGATGGGACAGAATTTGCTTTCACCTACGGATCCCTAGTCACAACATTGCCATTCCAGCTTCGATTAAACGATTTCATCATCGAACGATATCCCGGATCCCGAATGCCCTCTACATATGAAAGTCAGGTTACCATAATCGATTCTGAATCCGAAGTTGAAAAGTCTTACCGTATCTATATGAATCATATACTGAAATATCATGGATTCCGTTTTTACCAGACGTCTTATGATGAAGACGAAAAAGGCTCCATTCTTTCTGTAGCAAGGGATCCGGGTACGCCGATGACCTATGTCGGTTATGCAATCCTGATGATCTGTTTATTCCTCAACCTCTTCAATCCAAAAAGTCGATTTCAAAAAATAGGATGCCTTCTTCGTACAGTTTTTATGCTTACATTGATTGTTCTGCTGTTCCCGCTTAATCATCTGTATGCCCGAAATTCTGTCGATTTCAATTTCTACATCAATCCGCACCATGCCGGTCAATTTACAAAACTCATGGTTCAGGATGAACGAGGCCGCATGAAACCTGTTCATTCAATGGCGAAGGAATTGCTTAGGGATCTTGATCATCCGGAGCAAGCATTAAGTCTGTCCCCGAGTCAATGGATTCTCTTCGTATATACCCACCCTGAATCAATTCAAAATTTACCCATGATACCTCTGGTGCATACTGAAATCAATAACCGGTTGGGAATATCTTCAAAATCAAAATTCGCTCCGCCATCGGTTTTTTATTCAAAAAATGGGAAATTCCTGTTGGAAAATTGGGTTCGCCGTGCCGAATCAGTTTCAAAGCATTCCCGGTCAAATTTGGACAAAGCAGTTTTAAAGACTCAAGATCAGTTAAAGTTAATTCAGTATATTAGAGCAGGCGGCCTATTTCGATTATTTCCCATGCCAAAAAACCCGGACCGATGGATTTCTGATACAGACGAAAGACTGGAGCCTTTGACCGGTTCACTGATCCACGACTATAAACAAGCCATCAGATCGTCCCAATGGTCTATGGCGGATCAGCTGCTTAATAAAATTGACATTTACCAGCAGAAACACGGAAAAGCCATCCTGCCCTCGATTCTTAGGCGTGACGTAGAAATTTTTTACAATGAAATAAATATATTTCAACGGCTCTCTCCGTATTTTCTATGGTCCGGCATACTCTTGTTTGTTTGGATGACCATCATCATAATAAAACCGGAGTGGCGCATCGAAACCGTCAGTAAGATCCTGACCGGATTGTTGCTTATCGGATTCGGTTTACAAACGACAGGACTTATCCTGAGATGGATTGCCTCAGCACACGCGCCTTGGACCAATAAATATGAATCCATGATCTATATCACCTGGACCATCATGTTTTCCGGTGTAATTTTTCTAAAAAATAGCCGGTTTCCAATATCCTTGGCGGCTGTTCTTTCGAGTGGTGTTCTCAGGGCTGCACATATGCCATGGGCCGATCCCGGAATCACCAACCTCATACCGGTTTTAAAATCACACTGGCTGCTTACACATGTTTCCGTCATCACCGCAAGTTACGGATTTTTCAGTCTATCCGCCATACTGGGCATGTTTACCCTAACAATGATCAGCTTTTCAGAAAAAAACAATTATTCAACTCGGTTGATTCAGCGACTGACCTGGATCAATGAACGATCGATGATCATAGGCTTAACATTGGTCACGATTGGAAATTTACTGGGCGCGATATGGGCAAATGAATCCTGGGGACGCTATTGGGGCTGGGATCCAAAAGAAACCTGGACATTGATCGTGATTCTGACTTATGCAATCATTCTGCATCTAAGACTGATATCGGGAATATCCGTAGTTCTCTCAATAAATATTGGTTCGACACTCGGTATCTGGACCGTTCTGATGACCTATATTGGCGTTAATTTCTACTTGTCCGGCATTCATTCTTATGCCGCAGGTGAAGCATCACCGCTGCCAAATGTCATTTATATCATTATGGGTTTGCAGCTACTAATGAGTATTACTGCGACAGTACGTGTCAGAAAGGGATGGAATTTTTAAAAATGTATATAAAACGCCGTTCCGCTGGTTCTATCCAATGTAATGGAACCTTTAAGCTGTTTTTCCGCCAGTACAACTGCCAATCGCAATCCCAGAGAATCCGTATTCCTGAAATCCATATCCTCCGGAATCCCCTCTCCATTATCCCGGACAGACAAACATAAATCGCCGTTGTCATTCTTGCGAAGCTTCACTTGAATAAGCCCTTCAGCATGCGAATTGAAAGCATGTTTGATTGAATTTGACACCAGTTCATGTATCAATAATCCGCATGGTACGGCCTGGTCTATGGCCAGCGCGACATCAATGATATCAATATCAAATTGAATACGGTGAAAATCAGAACGATAGGTGGTTTGCAGACCCATAATCAGCGTTTCAACATAATCGGAAAAATTGATGCTGGCCAGATCGGGAGCATGATAAAGTTTCTCATGCACAAGAGCCATGGATCGCACACGATTCTGGCAATCGATAAACATGGCCAATGCATTATCATCATGAACATGATTGGATTGAAGGCTGAGCAGGCTTGAAATTATCTGTAAATTATTTTTTACCCGATGATGAATTTCTTTGAGCATCACCTCTTTCTCTCTCAAAGATGATTTAATCTCCTCCTCTGCTCGATCACGCTCCAATTCCCGCTGATGTAACTGTTCCATCATGGCATTAAAACCGTCATAAAGAAGCCCCAATTCATCGGATCCTTTTTTCTTGACCCGCATGGATAAATCCGCTTCATTGGAGATCTGCTCAGTAACCTGCGCAAGCTTTAATATCGGTTGAGAGATCAAATTTTGCAGTTTGATCGCCAGGATAAAACTAAAGAGGATTAAAACACCGAAAAGAGCAATCATAAAGGTTTTTGCTTCTTGAATTTTTTTGTTCAGTGAAGCCAACGAGCCGACCAGATAAATATGACCATATAATATATTTTCATATTCAATGGGTTGAATCACATGAAGATAACGACCGTCAAAGATATGTTTATTACCGTACACCGGAAACGGAGGATCAGTAATTTCTTCCAATTTTTTATAGGAAGCAAATATGTCTTCCTGTTCATTAAATATTCCGCCGTAAACAACAAAAGGAATGGCTTGAAGCTTACTTAGCACTCTTTCCGCGCCGTTAGAATCATTAAATGCCAGAGGTGTGACACAATATTCCCCGATCAGCTTGGCATTCACTTCCATATTATGAATCAGATCGGTTTTTAAATTCCGCTCATAATGAAACATCCCGATGTAAAAACCCAACCCAATAACCAGTAAGGTAATGGACAGAATGATAATCACAATTTTATACTTGATCGGGATATTATGCAGAATTCTCATCTCATGTCTCGATTTGAATTGACAATAACCGCTTCTTTCAGCAACAAATAACTTACACGAAATCCTGCTCTGTTCATCGCCCTCTCGTCGATTTCAAAACGTATCTTGTTATCAGAAACAAACATGTTGATAATCACACCTTTTCCAGATAAAGCATCCGAATCACCCACTGTCAGTACTGGTTTTTCGTCCAGATAATCCACAATCTGCTGAATATGGTTTTTTTCCGACTTTGAGATAAACAGCAAATCACATCCACGTATATTGTCAACTTGCCTAAAATGCCGGATTTCAACAGGTTTATTTTTAATTTTCTGGTTTTTATACAGCGCTGCCAAATTCACGTCAAAAGGATTCTCACCCAAAATGCCGATAATGAATGATTTTGAGGAATCTTCCAATTGATGACACTCAGGCCATTCAATAAAACGAGTAAATTTCTCAATAAAAACAGCTTTTAACAAATACTCACTCGGCTGTGAGAAACCGGGTATGATTTCACCAAACAGCATAAACAAAAAGCAGAGAATCACCCGTTTTCTGCTTTGTGACTTGTAATTAAATCTTCTGCTCATCCCTTCTCATTATTAATTTAATAATTAATATTGTATTCCGAACGTAACCAGAAATGTTCGCGGTTCTCCTAAAGTCCCCCGATCTGCCCATCGGTTGTTTGTAAAGGTAGGATAATAGATCTCAGTATTCAGAAGATTTGAACCGCGAATATTCAAATAACATTTCGTATTCAATAAATGATCCACACGGAAATTCGCACCCACATTGACATACCCTTTGACGGAATCTCCTATGCGGCCTACAGGCGGACTTTCAGAATTTGATGTATCCAACGGACTTGAATCCCAGTACGGCAGCATGCGGTCCACATATCGGGCAGTCAGGGAGAATGTATAATTTTCCATCGGTTTGTACGTGGCCTTGAGATATCCCAGCCAGTTGGGCGAATAGGCCACATCAATATCCGGCTGTCGTTGATCTTCGGTTTGCTGATATGTAATGCTGGCTTCAACATTGAGTTTTTTATCGACGGATTCCGCGATAATTGTGATTTCAGTGCCATGTGTTCTCATTTTACCCACATTTGAAAAGAAGGAGTAATAGCCTGGGTTGAAACCCTGATCACGGCTGAGCAGGTCCGTCATTTCATTTCTGAAGATATTAATGCCTGCGGTAAAACCTGAGAACAACGATACCATGTAATTTATTTCATAGGTTTTAATCTTTTCTGGTTTGAGACTTTTTTGAATGCCCAAGAAATTATCGATGTACTGCTGGAATGAAGGCCGGTTGATCGCTTCGCCATACAACAATTTGACAATATTGTTTTTATTGATATTGTAAAGCACTGCCGCTCTGGGAATGGCTTCCCATGTATTATAGCTGTATTTGAGCTGACTGACAGAAGCCGGCTGGCCGGCTTCTGAAGGGGCCAGGCTGTATCCGATACTGTGATCCGGCATTTGTTCCAACCGGAGTCCCCCAACGACTTTGAGCCGGCTGATTGGTGTGAAATTGGCTTGAGAAAACAAAGCGCGTGTGATTATTTTCGAGTCGTCATATAGATAAAATCGCGTATGCAACATACCCGGGTCACCTATGGAAGGAGCGCTCACTGTATTATCAATATCTAAAGAAGAGCGGTATTGCAGGCCGGTGGTAATATCGAGTTTGTCATTTGCATGATAATTGATATTGCATTCGAACTCATATGCGGATTCTCCAAGGAATTGCTGCATATCAAAATGATCCATAAAAAAATTCCAGTCAACTCCATACCGCGCATAATGATAACTCAATCTTGAATTCAGTGAAATGAACTTATTAAATGGTCTTTTATATCCGATAGCCATGTTCACAGCCGTCGAAGTAAACAGTGATCCGTCGGAATAGGACGGATATACCATATATATTTCTTTATCCGTCTGAGCAAAACTGAAATCAAAAAATATTTGATCCGATCTTCCGGAAACATTGAAATATTTTTTAACATTCTCCAGTTGTTTGTGAGTGGTATGATCTTTTGACAGATTATAATTCACCAAACTTTCTGGATGATTCATTAATTTTGTAAAAGGAACGTCCGGACCCTCTGTTTGATAAATCGATGCATTGACCACATATTGAAAACTTTCAATTTTATCCGAAATCCTCAAAACCGCCTTTTTTTGACCCTGCGAACCGCCTGAAACCGAAAACAGACTGACAGTATTGCCTTTATTGATTTCATTTGTGACTATATTGATCACACCGAAAAACGCGCCTGTACCGTAAACCACGGACATTGGACCCCGGATCACTTCAATCCGGTCAATGGCCTCCACTGGTACATTGATTTTATTCAGGGGAAAATTGGCACCGTAATCCGACAATTGATTGACTCCGTTTACCAGAATAATAATATTGCGGTTGACAACACCGGTCCAGAATCCCCGCACTCCGAAATTGACACCGTCATAGGAATAATCATCAATGGGGAAAAGCCCGGGAATATGGCTCAACACATCGGCCAGAGTTTGAAAACCGGTGGCTTCAATATCTTCCCTTTCGATCAGAACAACACTGGCCGGTACTTCTCCGATTTTCTCAGGGATTTTTCCTGCAGTTACAATTTCCATTTCTACATCCATCAGCTCTCTGAGAGACATGGCAAAGAGCTCCTCCGGCTGAACGCTATCTTTCCATCCGGCTCTTGCAAAGAAGATAAATCCCGTAAAAAACATTATCAGAGCAAATAATCCCGCAAAATATTTCTTACGCTCCATCTTCCCCTCCTTCCGATGATGATTTAAAATTGCTATGCTGATCAAGGAAGATCGATAATATTATTTATTTATTAATAAAATTTATTGAAAATTGCAAGTCAAATATGCAATAACGATGAGAATTTTTATCATACACGAACAAAAATCACCAAAAATTAACAGAACGCCCATGCTTGAGCATTCTGAAAACATGGTCCTCACAGATGACAGGCCATTGAAAATTCAAATTTTTCAAAATGACATTCGTTTTATAGTTACTGGGGATACAATGAGTCACGTCATTACGGATTAATATTTGAAAATATTGAAGGATTGCATGAAAAGAGAGAGATTGACCATTCTTCTCGATCATCCGATACAATTCATCGAAAAATAATTTTCCGGGTAAAACACGGATGTCCGGATTCCATTGATTGAACCAGTTCCCCAGTTTTCCAATTTCTATCATATCAGGATGATAAACATGAAAGGTCTTTTGAAAATATGCTTTTTGAAAAAACAGCTTCATTAATGCACTGCTGACAGCATCAATAGGAGAAAATTCAAGCGGCAGACGGGGAATATCGGGAATCATACCCAAAAGTAATAATGCCCGTATGGCCTGGTAAAAGGCATTGTCTTGAATATTTTTCTGAAATTGCCCGGTTTTGGAATGAAAGACCAGATTGCCAACACGGTAGATTCTTGCATCCAGATTGTTTTTTCTTGCCTGAAATATCAGATTTTCCGCCTGAAGCTTGGAATGGATATATGGGTTCTCATGAGATAACTGTTCATTTTCATGGTATTCCGTAAAAAGTATGCTTTGATCGCGATCCGAATAGGCCATGCCCACACTTGTTGTCGATATATGATGCAGAATCTTTGAACGTCCCATTGACATTAGCCGCAGCAATTCTGACACGCCAGCCACATTGGGTCCTGAAAACGATTCGACCGGACCGAAGTGCTTGACATTGGCCGCAGTATTGATAATACAATCCACATCCGAAGCCACCCGATGATATTGATCCAAATCCAGTCCGAACTTTTCTTGCCCTATATCTCCTGCAAATAGCTTAATACGACTGCTGAACTGAGAGCCGATATTTGTATTAAAATAAAAAGCCAATGTGTCTTTCAAGCGTTGTTCAATTACCTTCTCCTCCGGCCCCCGAATAAGACAATAAATATTCGCCCGGGTGAAATGAAGCAAGTCATAAAACAGATGTGCCCCTAAAAATCCTGTGGCACCCGTAAAGAAAATATTTTCCGGATAATCAGGTTTCGTCATTTTATCGGGGAGTTCCTGATGCACTTTGTTTTTATATTGCCGTATGGCTGGTCCCAGAGATGACTGCAGGGATTCCCGGTCTATGCTTTCAAGCTTATTTGCTATCGATTTGGCAGAGACAGTGAAATCTTCCGGCTTTTTTGTGACTCTTTCAGCCAGGAGAGCAATTGTGGGGCAGTCATATATATCCTGAATCTTCATATGATATTGCGCCGATAGACGCGCCTGCAGCTGTATGGCTTTAACGGAATTGCCTCCGCATTTAAAAAAATCATCGTTAATACTCGGAGCATCGATAATCAAAACTGCTTTCCACTGGTTGCACAGCGTGGCTTCAACAGCATTGCGGGGTCCTTGCCGATTCTTAGGACCGGAGGATAATCTCCGGGGTTTAGGCAGCATTTTCCGGTCGATTTTCCCATTCGTGTTATAAGGCAATTGCTCAAGTTGAAAAAAATAATCAGGAACCATATAAATAGGAAGTTCTTTTTGTAAATATGATTTTAGATCTTTGTATTCATAAATCCGATCTGCGCTGTAATAGGCGCCAAGAGAAACAATGCCTGAATCATTTTGCATAACATGTGCAACACAATCTTGGATTCCGGGCATGTTCATAAGAAGTGATTCAATTTCTCCCAATTCAATACGATGGCCGCCTATCTTCACCTGAAAATCTTTTCTTCCAATATATTCAAGGGCACCATTTTCAAGCCAGCTGACAATATCCCCTGTTTTATATAATCGTCCATTTTTAAAAATGGGGATCTGAATAAATTTCTGCTTTGTCAGCTTTTCATCATTAATATATCCTCTCGCCAATCCAGCGCCGCCTATAAACAACTCACCTTCACAGCCAATCGGTTGTATTCTTTTAAAATTATCCAATATATATATAAAATGATCATTTAAAGGATATCCAATGGGCGGTGTATAAAATTTAGAATCACAGGCATGAATTTCACAACAGGATGTGACAACAGAATCTTCCGTAGGTCCATATACATTATATAATTTAAAGGGTAAATTTCTTGGAGGATATTTTTTCAAACGATCACCCCCTGTGCATAAAATACGCAGACATGATGAATCAGGCCAATCCATTGAAATTAATAATTCAGAAATGGCTGTGACTTGAAATGAAAATGTTATATTATTGTCTTTGATCCATTGAAATATTTGAATAGGATCTTTACATATATGGCCTGGCACAAAATATAGTTCTGAGCCATTGGTAAAACAAGGCCAAATTTCAAATCCCATCGCGTCAAATGAAGGACTGGCAACTTGCGAGCATCGATCCTCAGGAGAAAGATGAAAAAGATAATTAAGGTTGCAAAGCAAATTATGAAATCCGCCATGCTCGACCATTACCCCTTTGGGCTCGCCTGTGGAGCCGGATGTATAGATCACATACATCAGATGACCGGCTTCAGCAGAAACCGGAGGGTTTTCAACAGAATACCCGGAAATATCTTTCACATGATCAATAATCACTATTGGAATCTCAGAAGATATCTTATCAACATGCGACGCTTGCGTCAGCATGCACTTCATGCGGCTGGACCGAAGGATCTTTTTTACACGCGCCTTGGGTGTACTGATATCCAGAGGCAAATAAGCGCCGCCCGCTTTCAGAACGGCCAGCATTCCGACAATAAGATCAATGGAGCGCTCCATGAAAACACCGGCAATCACCTCGGGACCGATACCCAGCTCTTTCAAATACCAGGCCCATTGATTGGCGAGGGTATTAAGCTCGCCGTAGGTGATTTCTCCTGATTCATCGCAAACAGCCGTTCTGTCAGGCGATTTCTCTGCCTGCTCCTCAAACCAGCATTGAAGCGGTTTAAAAGGAGGCATGTTTACGGTTTCTGCCTGAAAATTCTGCATCAATTGCTTCTTTTCTGTATCAGGAAGAATATCCAGCATATGAATCTTGATTTTCGGATTCTTCAGCACTTCCTGAACCGTCTTTCGGAAATGTCCCAGGATGCGTTCAATAGTCTGTGAAGAAAAAATCTTCGCATTAAAAATAATTTTAATCTGCAACCGCTCACCAGGAATCACAAGCAGATTAAAATCATAATTGGTCTGTTCGAATAAGGACACATCGCTGATATAAAAAGGAAATTCATGTGTATCACCCAGGAATGCTTTCACTACATCTGCCTTCATGTAGTTTTCAAAAACCAGTACATGATTGATCAAATCGCCTGAAAAACCAGACCGCGATTGTATCTCTGACAAGCTGCAAAAATCATATTGGCTGGAAGCGGCATATCGCGTGTGTATAGCTTGAAACAGGTCGGTAACCGTCATTTGCGGTGAAGCTGTAACCCGAACAGGAACCGCATTGATCAGCAGCCCGACAGTACGATCAATATTGTCTATCTCGGCATGCCGGCCCGACACGACCGTACCAAAAACCACATCGTCTGTATTATTATATCGCTGCAGAAGAATTCCCCAGATGGCCTGAATGAAGGTATTCAGGGTAATCTGGTTTGTTCTTGTCAGCTCTTGAATCGATTGACAAACAGCCCTTGTAAATGCAATGTCTTTCACCTGCCTGTCGTATGAAGAAGAGGAATACCTGGTTGTCATTCTGCCGGGTAATTTCACTGGATTCTCATAATCATTCAAATAACGGGTCCAATAAGCATAGGCATGATTGAAGTTCTGTTTTTGCAGCCACAAGACATACTGCCTGAACGAATGATTCTTTTCACAATGGACTTTCTGATTCTGACGCAACGGTTGATAAATCTCAAAAAATTCACTCATCAAAAGCCCGAAACTCCAGCCATCCAAAATTATATGATGAAAACTGAAAATGAAGCGGTAAATTTCTTTTCCGATTCTGAATACAGCCAGACGAATAGGCATATCGCGGCTTAAATCAAAACCCCGCTTTCTGTCCTGTTTTTGATAGGCCTCGATGAGGGCGCCGATGCCTGTTTCATCTTCCGACGAAAGATCGTTAAAAAATACAGTGCATTTCCGATGATGAAGCACGATCTGTTTTGGTTTTTCCACATCCCTGTATATAAACAGCGTCCTGAAAATATCATGCCGTTTCACCCATATTTCAAAGCTGTGAAATACAGTTTCCATATCAATATCGCCATGAATATTAAAAGCCGTCTGCTCAAAATAAGCTTCAGAATTCGGCGATTGCAGATAATTAAACAGGATACCTTCCTGCATCGGCGTCAAGGGCAATATATGCTGTATTTTTGCTGAATTGTTCATCTGATTCCTGATATAGATAATTTGTCAGATATCACCAAAAAAGCTCAGAAAATTATCAGTTCTCCGAATAAAAAAGACCGCATAAAAATGTTGCATTTATAAACCGATAAGCCAATCATTGATAGGACCGAATTTAACTTCTTTGATTTTAGTCTTCCAAACGATGCATCATATAAGTGCAAACATTCTCTATTCAATACAATCAATCATTTGATTGATTGTATCAAGATCATCAATAGACAGTGTGGCATCTCCAAAATCACTGGGCGTCCACTCAGTCTCGTGTTTATCCAGACAAAAGCAAATCATTCGAATTAAGTTGTCATAAAAAATATCCGTCAGATATTGTATGTTCTTTTCGCGGAACTCCTGATTGTGATATTCGAACCATATCTCCAGTTGACCATTCCTCACCATACTGTTGACTTCCAAAGCGTACCTTTTTTCAGATTCGGGACTTGTGAACAACTCAAATAGCACCAGAGATAAATCAAGAGAATTGTCCTTCAGAGAAGCATCCAGCTCACCCAGATAATTAAAGCATATTTCTGGTATTTTAACTATTTGCCAGTTGCGTTTCAAGTCAGATGGCGTCAAATAATTCAGAATTCCGTAACCCATTCCATGATTTGGAACCTGCCGAAGTGTTTCTTTTGTGGATTTGATATGATAGGCGATATTATCCGGCTCTTTCACTGATAGTAGAACCGGATATATGGAAGTAAACCAGCCAATGGTTCTTGATACTGTGAGTTCGGTAAATGTTGGGTGCCTGCCGTGACCCTCCAAATGCAACCGTATCTGTTCAATTCCCTGCCATTTATAGAGAGATAAACCAAGACATGCCAGTAAAATATCCTCGACATTGGTATGAAAGGCACGATGAACCTCTTTTAAAAGCTGCCCGGTGTCCGATTCTGATAGAATAATTTTTTTCGTGAGCATATCTTTCGCCAGCCGGGATCCAACAATTTGATCTTTACTCAACACAGCCGAATGGGCCGACCCGATGCCCTGCCAGTAAGATAATTCCTTAAATAATAATGGATTTTTAGCGTAATCCGTTAAGTGATGAGACCAATCCGCGAACGGCAATGTCTGCAGTCGATATTGATCATACAAGCCTTGAATTTCATGCTCATAGCCTTCTATAAAATCCTCCAAAAGGATTCGCCATGAAATGCCATCCACGGCAAGATGATGAATGATAAAAACCAGCAAATCTCCGTCTGAAGTACGAAAATGTCCCAATTTTACCAGAGGGCCTGTTTTAATATTCATGCTTCTTTGTAACTCATGGACATGAACCTGCATATGATCTACATAAGCATCTGTATAACGGAGATCTTCAAAAAAATAATCAAAGAGCTGGTGGCCTTCTTTGGATAATTCCTGAATCCATTTATTGTGATCCTGATAATAAATATATTGCAGTGTCTGGTGATGACGAATCAGATCTATCATCACGATTTGTACCATTTCGGGATGAAGACGGCGGATTGAACGAAGGGTCAATGTCTGATTCCATTGATGCTGATCTTTTAAATTCTGTTGAAAAAACCAGCATTGGATCGGAGTCAGAGGAATTTCCTGATACTTATGCTTCTTATGAATTGTTTTCTTTAAGTGTACGATCTTGCGGCTGATTGACTCGATCGTCGGATGTTCATATAAGTCAGCCACATGCATTTCATAGCCCAGTTTCTGCATTTCATAAGAGATTTGAATGGCTTTGATGGAATCCCCGCCCAATTCAAAATAATGATCCAGAATGCTGATCTCAGGGACATCTAAATATTTTTTAAATGCGGATACCAGGTGACGTTGAATGTTATTTTCCGGAGCAGCAATGTGCCGGCTCTTTTGTCTGTTGTCCGGTGCCGGAAGTGCTTGCACATTCAATTTGCCATGTTCGTTTCTGGGCAGTTCATCCAACAGCCGAATGAAGGCTGGAATCATATAATCCGGCAAATGATGATGCAAATACTGGCGGATGTGCTGCTCGGTCAAAGCATTATCTCCTACAAGATAAGCCAAAAGCCGGGATTGTTTTCTTTTATCTGTATCTGCAAGTACGGCTGCATCGCGGACACCGGGCATATTCTGCAAATGATGTTCAATTTCTCCCAATTCCACACGGAATCCGCGAATTTGTACCTGATTGTCCTTCCGCCCGATAAACTGAATGGATCCATCCCATGTCCTGTAAGCCAAATCACCCGTCCTGTAAAGACGGGCTCCCGGTTCGAAAGGATTGGAAATAAAACGTTCATCCGTCAATTCGGACCGGTTGATATATCCACGAGCCAATCCGGTGCCCGAAATACAAAGTTCGCCCGATATGCCAATGGGTTGTAAATGTAATTCATGATCTGTAATATAAATCTGATGATTCATAATTGGATTTCCAATAGAAGGATATCTTTCAGATTGTTTGTTGTCGGTTTTAATTTCTGCAATCGAAGTCCAAACAGAATCCTCGGTAGGTCCGTACAAATTGAAAAATCGAAATGGCAATTCGGATTTTGGATATTTCTTCAATCTCTCCCCTGCAGTGGTCAGGCATCTTAAATATGTTTTGTCGGGCCACTCCTCATGAATTAAAAACTCAGCGATAGCTGTCGGTTGATAAGTGAAAGTAATCTTGTGATCAATCATCCAGGATTTTAAATAATAGGGATCCGTTCGAATGATATCCGGGACAATATACAACGTTGCTCCTCTTGAAAGACAGGGCCAAATCTCAAATGCCATAGCATCGAATCCGGGACTGGCAACCTGAGTCATCCGGTCGCTGGAAGCCGTGCAGAAAGTTTCCTGGTGCACTTTGAGAAGGTTGAAAAATCCCAGGTGTTCGACCATCACGCCTTTGGGCTCTCCGGTTGAGCCGGACGTAAAAACAACATATAATAAGTCATGCGGATCCGGCTCATGCGCCTGAAAATAAGCAAGAATCTGCGACTGGGGATCGGAGGGATATTCAATTATTTCAACCCGGGATCCAATGGCATTGCGATGCCCTGCATCAGTAACAAGACATGTCATACTGCTGGCTTTAATCATATGCAGAATGCGTGCCGAAGGATAGGAGGGATCGATAGGCACATATGCGGCTCCTGACTTCATAATTCCCAGTAAAGTGACAATCAATTCAACAGACCGATCGAACAGGCAACCCACACAATCTCCCGGACCGATTCCCTTTTGCCTTATTGAGTTTGCAATCCAATTCGCCCGTTGATCCAATTCCCTGAATGTGATCTCTTGATCGTGAGTGACAATTGCTCTCTGATCCGGATTTAATCTGACCTGCTTCGAGATGAGCTGATGGATGGGTTGAAAGTCATCCAGAGGCCGTGTTTCATGATTAAAATGCGACAGCAGGCATGTCTTTTCTTCTTTGCTGATCATTTCAATTTCACTCAATTGAATCTGAGGTGTTTTGATCACTTCACTGATAATATTTTTGATGAATTCGAAAATCCGGGATACTTCCTTTTCAGAATAAACCGCCGTATGAAAATCAAATTCGAACTTTAATTTGGTCTTCGATTCCCGCTCTGTCACATGAAGCACCAGAGGGACAATTTCTTTGTCATTCGCGTGCCATTGATTGGGCAGAGGGTGAGTGAAGGTGTCATAAGAAAACACCACTTCCATCCAGTCTGTGGAATAACCGTAGGTGTCTTTTAAATCCGTCAATAATAAATCAAAAGGATATTTTTGATGTCTCAAATGACTTTTAATATTTTTTGTGACTGATTGAACCAGGTCAATAAATGAATTTAAATCATTCAACGAAGCACGAAAGGGTACTGTGTTTACAAACATACCCACTGTCTTTTTTTCTTTCCGTCCGGTTCTGTTATGTACCACAGTCCCTAACACAAACTCCTTCTGAAGGGAACATTTACTTAAACAGCAAAGAAATGCTGAAAATAAAAAGTGGAAAGGCTGCATAGTCTGTTCTGCACAGAAATCACGGATGGCATCAGTCATGTCTTCAGACAGGTAAAAATTCAGTCGCTGAGAATCGATAGTTCCTTTTTTTACGGTTAGACGACTGAGTTTGAGGCTGGCAGGCATATTTCTTAACAGATCCAGCCAGTAACAGCGATTTTTTTCCATGACCGGTGAATGTAAATATTTTGCTTCGCTGGTCAAATAATCAATATAGGATGGATAGGATTCGGTATGATACTCACCAGTGACAAATTGCTGATAATTGCCCCAGATTTGTTCACAAATGAGGCGAACTGTCCAGGCATCACAGATAATATGATGCAGCTTCATATAAAAACCGATATGAAACTTCACTTTATAAATACAAAAATAATAAAGATTCGAATCCATGACATGGAAAGGTTTGGCAGAAAGATTGTTTAAAAAGAGATCCTTCTCGACTTCATTCTCAAATTCAAATATTTCAATACATTCCGGTTCCACCTCGCTGACATACTGCTGCACATTTCCATTGGCTTCATTAAACTGCAAACGCAGGCCATCGTTCGATCGGATACAGGTCATAATGGCCCTTCTCATTAAATCCACATCAACCGCACCCAAAAAATCATGTGTAAAAATGATATTCCATAAATTCGAATCCGAATATTTTTTTTCAGCGTACCAAATGCGTTTTTGCGCATGAGTGAGCGGATACATTTTTAACTGAGAATTCATTATACTCTATTTCTCCAATGATATTAACAGGTCGTCATATTTGTTTTTTGAATCGTCAAAGTAAATACTTCATCCCGAGCCAGGGTAAAAAATCCAACCGGACAACTAAAAGGCAATAAAGGAACAGCCTTATTGAGAACAGAAACATAAAATCGTGAACGCTTCCAATTCCAGGCAATTTCAATATCTTGAAAAACAAAAAAAACGCGGTGGAGATAAAAGTGGCATTTATAAAAACTTTCTTTGGCACTGAACACAAGGGCAGCATGCTTTTGTTGTTTTAATACTGGCAGTTTGGATAAATTGTTCAATTCATTCCGGGTGCAGAAGACCGGCCAAAGCGCTTTATTTATCCTGGAGATCTGTTCAATATCCAAACCAATACTTCGATAGTGTGAAGAGGCCCCGACAACGGCGCCGCAATAATGATCTGTATGTGAAATAGAACCGACAATATCCTCGGGCCAGACCGGACAACGCTGAGTGTCTGCAGGCAGAGAAAATTCCGGATATCCCAATTGCTTCATTGCCTGTCGTGCAAGAATCCTCCCCGCAATAAATTCGCTCTGCCTTTTAAAAACCGCATTTTGAATAAAAACTTGTTCCTGGGGAAACAGGGTTCCCTTTACTGAATGAATCGCTTGTTCGGCAAATGCCAGTCTCGGGTATTGATCCTGCACGTTATTCAATATATTCGCTATCATTCGGTTCTTCCATCCTTGATGCAAAATTCGACAACACTTCCCCTAAGGCTGGAGAACACATTGAAAACGAATTATGCGTTTTCCTGATTCTAAATATGGAAAAATGTTAAAACAGCAGATAAAAAGGAATTTCAGGTAAAAGGTGATGGTAGTACATTTTTATCTTGATAAGATAACCTAATGACACACATGGTATCCCGATATAAGCCTCTGCTGTTCTCCCTGTCGGTCGCTGAATATTAGGCTGTAGGGTATAGGTAAAAAACAAGAAAAAATGTAATTATATAAATATAATAAATCAAATGAATTTTATGCAATAAAAATTATAATACTGTTATATTTTTTTGTATAAAAATTCAATAAAACATGATAAATGAATATAATCCGTAAATGATAATTAAAATAAATCCTTCGATACGGCTTAACCTAAATCCCGATTTAAAAAAAGGCAAGCATAACAATGAAAGTATCAGCATACTTCCAAGACTTGACCATGATATATTCAAATCTGGAAACGGCTTAATGATTGAGGCCACACCAAGTATTGCCAGTGTATTAAAAATATTGGATCCGATCACATTACCTACCGCAATATCCGATTCTCTTCGAAATGCAGCCAGCAGTGAAGTCGCCAGTTCCGGCAGACTTGTCCCCACAGCCACAAGCGTCAATCCGATGACAGTTTCCGAAACACCCCACGATCTAGCCAGTCCGACAGCACCGCGAATCAATAAATGTGCACCCGGAATGAGTCCGACAAGACCGCAGAGAATATATGAAATGATCCTGATGAACGACCAGTGCCGGATATCACCCACACCCAGATCTGCAGAATGGATATGAATACAATCCTTGCCTGCATTTACAATCGAATATCCGAGAAACAGTCCCATGAATGCAAGTTGAACAATCCCTTCCAGTCGTGATAATCCCGAGGAAAAAAGAAAAAGAATCAAAATAATCGCACTAACAATCATCACGGGTACATCCAGCCGTATCGTTTGAGATTGAACTGCAAGCGGACGAATGACAGCAGACAATCCCAGGATCAATCCCAGATTGCAAATATTCGAGCCAATGACATTGCCGAGCGCGATCCCTGCCTGTCCGGAGAATACAGCTTGCACACTCACGACCATCTCTGGCATGCTGGTCCCAAAGGCCACCACGGTCATGCCGATCAGCAAAGGCCGCATGCCAAGATGAAGGGCCAGGGCTGAACTGCCGCGCACAAGTGCCTCAGCTCCCAGTATCAGTAAACCGAGTCCGATAATGAGCAATACAGTATTATTCAGTTATCTGCCCTTTCTTCTTCATATAAATAATTCCCAAAATAAAGCCGACCCCCATCATGAAAAGCAAAAACACAATCCTCGGCATGATGATTGTGAAAAACAGTATTTTTGTCTCAACTGCCTTCATATTTTGCAGAATAATGATCAGTGATAAAATAACAATCACCGAAATGAGAATGATTTTAATCTTACTCATCATGCACCTCCGTTTTTAATTCAAAAAAAGTTAGAGAAAATATTATAATAATCCACCCATGCCGTTTTCACGAAAGTGTATCAATCTTGGACCGTGAAACACAGACCACATGTTTTGCAATTGCCGCAGCAATCTGTTTTACGAGGTTGTCCGGCACACCATCCCAATGTTTTGACTGAATACGCATATCACAGGATTCATTGACATAATCAACCACAACCCATCGGCCATCTGCACAGCAGACCAACTCACTTGAAAAAAGAGTCAGCATTGCCACCCTGGCAATTTTTCGCATAATTCGTGAGATCGCATGTAATCCGAACGGTTCGATAAGCATATGATCAATCACCATATACCTGTGCGTTTCATCGTGCCACCAGGCTGAGAAAATTTGCCCTCCCGCATAAAAAGACCGGAACCAGAATCGATACCCTTCTTTTTCAATTGGTATTATCTTTTCCTGAATAAGATATTTATCCGACCTGAATTCAGTTCTCGCATGCAAAACTTCCTGAAGGGATTCCGCACCATCCACCACACCAATCCCCCCTCCGGTCGTATTGGCCGGCTTAATCACAAATGGCCGGCCAAGAATTGCCAGATCATCCACATGCAATGCAGGTGTGTTCTTTTCCTCATACGGAGGCAAGATCAATGTATACGGTGTGGGAATATCCGCAGCCAGGAATTCGAGATGCATTGTCGCTTTGTCCGATACCCAGTGAACCTGTTCGACAGGATCAATAATCGGAACTCCATTTTCATGCAGAAGCGATTGAAGCTGAATAAATGCAGAATTCGTATCAGAAGCACGATCAATCAGCGCCAGGACCTTCAGTTGTCCGGATTGAATATCACGTATCACTGAAGTTAAATTGTCTGCACGTACAACCGCCGAATGAACACAATATTCATGGAGAGATGCATCCAGAAAACTGATAAAATCCGTGTCATATTCCCAATCTGCGGCAATCAGGATTTTCTTGTCAGTCTCTGATTTCATTCAGGTAAAACCGTAAATCCCTTTCCAGAGACCGGTAAAAAACGCGCGTGCATTCGCACCAAGCTTCCTTGTGTTGTATCCGCCTTCCTGGACCACAAGAACCGGAAGCTTCATGTCGCCAATCATTTTTCCGTTTTTCTCAAAATCTGATGTTTTTAACGACCATGAGCCGGTCGGATCCCCTTGACTGGTATCCAGCCCCAAAGCAATGATAAGAAAAGCGGGCTTATATCGCCTCACGCTTCGCAGGGCCTTTTCGAGAGTGATTCGATATACCTGACCGTCCACTATTTCCGGAAGCGGAAAATTGACATTGAATTTATCTCCGTATCCCAGCCCCCTGGAATCCCTGAATCCTGTAAAATAAGGAAACGCGAATTTCGGATTTCCGTGAATGGACACAGTAAGCACATCTGCACGCTCATAAAAAATATCCTCCTGGCCGTTGCCATGATGGTAATCGATATCCAGAATAGCCACTCTGCCATGCGCACTGAGATAATTGGCAGCGACCGCATTTGAATTAAAATAACAGAATCCGCCAAATGCGGCTTTTTCCGCATGATGCCCGGGGGGGCGTACCAGAGCATAAGCAATCTGATAACCTTCCAGAAGCGCCCTTGCCCCGGTTAATGCGCAGTCCACAGCACGTTTGGCTACGCGGAATGCATCCTTATGAATCGGAGTGAATGTATCCATGCAATAGTACCCCGCACGAATCGGCAAATCCACAGGCGGACGGGTCTGATTGCGCAAAGGAAAGACATACGGATATACAGATTGCCCGGATTCAATATGACGGCATACCCGGCGCAGATATTCCACAAAACCCGGATGATGCACCGCCCGAATATGAAATTCAGAGAAATGTCCTGCTCTTTGTTGTTTAAATAATCCTGAGGATTCAATACCCTTTAAAATCGCCCCTATACGGACCGGTGCTTCCACATATCCACGCTCATGAATATAATGATTTTCATGAACATCGCTTATGATAAGTAATATCTTCCGGTCATCTGTGATTTCTGCCTTCACCGGCAAAGGCATCAGAATCCGAATATATCGTGGTTCCCTCATCCGAACCGGATCATCCTGAAACGAATTAACGACCATATCGATATAGGATACGGGACAAATATCATGATATTTACGTTCCAATATGGCGCGGACAATTTGCCTGATATGCCGCTTTCTTAAGGGTTTGCCGTATCCTGAAGCATCATATATCAGATAGGGCGGATTATCATCACCTGGCTGAACCGGCGTTTCATACTTTGTTCCAACGATTGGATATGCTCCGTATCGTTCATAGAATTTCAGACGTGCCCGATTCTGCCTGCATATCTCAGGATCCCCGCATAATCTGGGATCATCGGGCAGGCATTCAAAAAAAAGGCCTATCGTACCCAGAGACGCGGCTTCCTGGCGAATCCGTTCATATAATGCGCCGCCAATACCGTGTCCTGTCAGTTTTCTGGTCGAGGAAATATAATCAAGATAACAAAACCTGAGAATAGGCTCATGATAAAGAAGTGCAAATCCTTTGACTCGTCCCCGACCATCCTCAGCGACCAGAAGCACTGCACGAAATCCGTGTTTCATTGGATTCCGCAATTTGTCCGGCAATAGACGAACTTCTTTTTCACTCACCAATGGAAATTGAATTCTCAGGATCTCCTGAACCTGACTGATCGCGGCCCGGTTCACCGGCAATGCATCATCGTATATACGTCGGATTCGAAACATAGGATGACAATCGGTTAAATCATTGAATTAAAATTAAAAAAAGTGCTTTGGTTAACCGGTAAGATGCAGAGAAATGTCAAATAAAAAAATCCTGAATCAACAATCAAGAAAAAAGTAAAAACATCGAACTTTAAATCATTGATTCTTTGTATATATATTGAAAGAACCAGAGACATGGAAATACCCGCCTATTTATTATTGCTCCCTTTTTAAAAAACAAGCATCCTCATTCAACAACTGATGCTGAGAGACATCCCCGGTTTGCTTATAAACATATGTTTTACCACGATAATTGCGAAGAACCACAGAATCATCCGTTATTTTCTTGACATATTCCGGTAATAAAGGAATTTTTCCGCCTCCGCCCGGTGCGTCGATGACATAATGAGGCACAGCCAGCCCGGACGTCCATCCTCGCAGTGCGCGTACAATATCAAGGCCTTTACGGATTGTGGTTCTGAAATGTTCAGTGCCGAACACCATATCCGCCTGGTAAATATAATAAGGACGTACCCGTGCCATGAGCAGTTTCTGCATCAAAAGCCGCATGACCTGAGGATTATCATTCACACCCTTTAAAAGAACTGTCTGATTGCCCAGGGGAATACCCGCATCGGCCAGACGTCCCAGGGCTTCTATTGCCAACGGAGTGAGCTCAGCCGGATGATTAAAGTGCACATTCATATATAACGGATGGTACTTTCGCAGCATCTGCGTCATTTCAGGCGTGATGCGATGCGGCAGAAAACAGGGGACTCGCGATCCGATACGGATGATTTCCACATGAGGAATCGCCCGAATTTCCCGCAGAATGCTTTCCAGCCGCTGATCCGACAATATCAGCGGATCTCCTCCGGATAGAATCACGTCTCGAATTTCCGAATGATCACGAATGTAACGAATCCCTTCATGAATCAGATTCCGATTAATTTTTTTCGAATCCCCGACCTTACGCTTACGCGTACAAAACCTGCAGTAACTGGCACATTCTGCGGAAATTAAAAACAGACATCGGTCCGGATATCGATGGACAATATTCGCAACAGGTGAATCTCGGTCCTCTGATAAAGGATCCGTATACAGACCATGATTCTCAAGTTCGCGGCAATCCGGAACCACCTGCTTGAACAGCGGATCTCCGACAGTTTGAATCAGAGAAAGATAATAGGGTGTAATTTTCATACTGAACACCTGCGTCACACCAAACAAATCTTCCACAGACATATTGAAATGATCCGGAAGATCTTTTACTTCAGTAAGACTACGACGTAATTGCAATTGCCATGATTCCATGGATTAATTCTCCTAGTAGAAAACGTCGAATCGTTTAACATAAATATACCGGTCGTCTTTCGGCTTGTAAAAATCTCTAATCCGGGATTCCATTGTATATCCCTTCTTTTCATAAAAAGCACGGGCATCCCGGTACGCTTTACTTGAAGAGGTTTCGATTAAAATTAATCTCCCGTGTGCATTCATAATTTGAGTTTCCATGTAAGATAGAATTTTGCTGCCCACACCTTTCTTCTGGCTTTCGGGTGAAACCGCTATCCAGTAAATATTATACGTTCCGTAAGTAAATGGCGCCTGACCCCAGCATCCATATCCGACAAAGTCACCTCCCGTGTTTTCAGCAACAATGAACTGATAGCTAAGATCTGTCTTTTGAATAAAAGCATCAACCAATTCAAGTGCAGTCTCTATTTCAGTCCCCGTAAAATGCCGGGTGGATTTCAGCATCTGCTTAATCAGCAATCGGTCTTCAGGCCGTATGTCCCGTAATCTAATCATTTTTCTCCCTGAGAAAAGCAACCTGGATCAGTTCTTCGACAAAATCAGAATAGGATAATCCCGATGCCCGGACCGCTTTGATGAATCCTGCATCCGGTGATATGTCCGGATTTGGATTAAATTCGAGCACATACAGTCTTCCTTGCAGATCCATCCGCATATCCACCCGTCCGTAATCCCGCCCCCCCAGTAAAGTAAAAACCTGAGTAGCAACATCTTCAATTTTGATTCTGAGCTCATCAGGAATATCAGCAGGACAGTGAACCGGTGTTTTTTGATAAGCAGGATGATCCGGCATCCATTTCGCTTCATAACTGGCGATTTTTGCTTCTGTGTCAGAAAGTTCAGAAAAATCAAGCTCCGAGACTGCCAGGACTTTGGGCGGCATTCCAAAAACACTGATGTTGAATTCACGTCCCGAAATATACCGTTCTACCAGAATCGGTTGACGGTATTTTTCGAGCAGAATTTCCACATTTTTCTTTAATTCAGAAAGTGAATAACTGACTGCGCGTGTACTGATGATCCCCAGGCTGGCATCTTCGCAGGATGGCTTGGCGATCAGAGGAAACTCGAGCATTACATTTTCAGGGACAGATTTAAAAACCTGATAGGCGGGAGTCCGGATGTTTTTGCCCTGGAGCAGACGTTTTGTCATCACTTTATCCTGGGCAAGTCCCAATGTCAGTGGAGGATTACCCGTATAAGGAATCCCTATAAGTTCCCACAGAGAGGCGATGTTCAACTCATAACGGGTCCTCCCCTGATACTCTTCACAGAGGTTGAATATTACATCCGGTTTTGCATGAATAATGTCATGGATGGTTTCAGTGATTTCAATGACGGGATAACAGCGGGACTGATAACCCAATTCAATCGCAGCCTGATGAACCGCCCTTGCCTGGTCAAGAATCGCAACCGAGGATATCAAGTCGGGATCGTCATCCGTCCCGGATTCCTCCGGGGCACTATGAACGATAAACAGGCGCATTGATATTCTCAATCAAGCCGACACGTCGGCAGGCAATAGAAATGAGCCGCCCGATCATGTCCGAATACGAATATCCGGCAGTTCGGGCAGATTTGGGAAAACAGGAATTTTCTTTCGGGTCCGGCAGAATGCCTGGCAATGGATTCAATTCGAGAATATTGGGAACCCCTTCCTGGTCGAGCCGGATATCAATGCGACACCAGTCCCGAATGCCCAAAATATAATAAGCGCGTTTGGCTACTGAGACAATTTCCTGATTTAATTTCGCATCAATTTTTGCCGGACACTGAAAAATTTGAAGCGGCTTGTCAGGTGAATCCCAGACCCATTTGGCTTCATAGGAATACATGGGCCAGGCGCCTTCGGGTAATTCCTCAAAACAGATTTCCACAATGGGCAGGGCTTCAACTTCTTCACCGTTGCCCCAAAGTGCCACTGTAAACTCGGCTCCTGTCAAAAAGGATTCAACGATCACCGGCTGTTCATACTTCAATAATTTTTCTGCAATGACGGACTTGGCTGCAGTCGGATCATTCACCACGGATCGATTGTTTATTCCTTTACTGCTGCCCTCTGCAATGGGCTTGACAATGACCGGATAAATAAGATGTTCTGTTGCCATAGCATTATCAGAATAAAACACCTGAAAGGCAGGCGTAGGGATTTGATAGAATCCCAGGATCTCCTTGGTTCGCATTTTATTCAGACATAAACCAAGTGTCAGCGGATCCGAACCGGTATAAGGCAAATTCAGACGTTCGCAGAGCATTGGAATATAAGACTCGCGAAAATCTCCGGTCAATCCTTCAGATATATTCAGAACAAGATCCGGTTCTTCTGCAGACAATTTCTGAAAAGCATTATTATCCGCCTCAATGCCCACAGCCTGATGGCCCATCTTTAAAAGGGTTTCTATCACAGCCTGAATCGTTTTAATGGAATCCCCTTCGGCAAAATATTCATCGCCGGGTATTTTTTGAATTTGTTTTCGTTTACGGTATTCCTGAATAAGGCCCTTTTTACTGCTGTAAGCCACTGCGATTTTCATCAAATTCTCCTGTGTTTCATTGAACAATCAGGTGTTTTCTATTGATATCCCGCTATTAAAATAAAGAATATCATTATTCAATAATATTTTTTACATTGATACCGGATGGGTGAAAATACAGCGAATTTCAAAACCCCCACCGCGATAAACTAAAAATCTTCCTGCGCGTCTTCCCATTCATCATCCTCTTCCTGATCGTATTCATCCTCTTCCCAATGCTTATCATCCCAGTCATCCCGCACATTCTTTTTTTTTCTCTTTGATGAATTCCAATCCTCATCTTCATCAAACGCGTTTCTTTCTCTCATGATCCATCTCCTTTTTGTTTTCTATTTGATTTTTAATATGATTGTCCTGGATATTCATTCGATATACCGAAGAATTGCCTTCTTTTAAAAGTAAATAGTCGATAACCGAAATCAGCGCGTTTCCAAAATAATTTTTACCTTCAATCTTACAGGTGATCGAGACTCTTTTTGAGATGTGTTTAAACAGCTCCCGGCCTTTTCTCTTACAGGTGATCACATAAGTCAAAAAATCATCGGTCTCAATCCCAATCTCAAGAGGTTTTCCTTTACGATCACTTTCCGTGACTGTAATGACACCTGTCAGACGGACAATCTCTTTGGCTTTTGACATTCCGTTTCCGTGCATAATTGATTCACAGAAACATCAAGGCAAAAGAAATGCCAAATATCTTAATTGCTTAATTTTAATGATATTATATCGCTTGATAAAAAAATCGCAGACCGGAACTCTGAAGCCCGAATTTCAATACGGAAGAAAAATCTTGATATATATTGAGTTCAAATATGGGGACAATTGTTTAAATTTAACAAATGGATATAGTTTTAATTATTTGTTATTTATGATATTATAAGATTATCAAATGATGTGAAATAAAAAAAAGGAATTTGCAGGACCGATTGTTATTAAACAGGAACTTTTAGTTCCGAATTATGGATTAAAAATGAATTTCTTTAAATTGAGATTTATCGAGTCCATACTTTGTCATGAGTTTATGAAGCTGCCGAACGCCAATGCCGGCTGCGGACGCAGATCGGTTAATTCGCCCATGGTACCGTGTGAGTAACTCGGTAAGATAAGCTTTCTCAACCAGTTGCACAGCACGGTTTCTTGCACTTTCCAAAGTATCTGAATTCTGGAAGGAAAAAACAGAATTTGGATCAGAAACCATAGCCAGTTCTGCAGGAAGGCACTCTACGGTTAAATGATCTTTTTCGGCAAGAACAAAAGCCCGTTCAATCACATTTTCAAGTTCACGAATATTACCCGGCCAGTTATAATTATGCAAGGCCTCGAATACAGCCGGATCACACTCTCTTACTTTTTTCGCAGAAGCCTGATTCAGGGTATCCAAAAATGTCCGAACCAGAATAGGGATATCTTCCTTGCGCTCACGAAGAGGCGGAATCATGATCGGAAAGACATTCAACCTGAAATACAGATCCTGACGGAACTGTCCCTCCTGAGACAACTGATATAAATTAGAATTGGTGGCAGCAATCAGGCGGACATTGACATGGATATCCAATTCACCGCCAACGCGCTGAAAAGACCGTTCCTGCAATACATGAAGCAAATTTACCTGCATATTAGGAGAGATGGTACCGATTTCATCAAGAAACAGTGTTCCCCCATTGGCTATTTCAAACTTTCCCAGTTTTCTACGAGTCGCTCCGGTAAATGCACCCTTCTCATGACCAAACATTTCGCTTTCCAAAATAGAATCTGAAATTGCACCGCAATGAATCTGGATAAATTGCTTATCACTGCGTGGACTGTGCCGATGAATAAGGTTTGCAATCACGCCCTTTCCTGTTCCGGTTTCTCCCAGCAAAAGCACTGTGCTTTCAGTAGGTGCCACAGCCCTTACTTTCTCAAAAACATCCTGCATTTTTGAATTTTTCGTTTTCAGAATTGCGTAAGAATCCCGGTGCCAGAACTGATCCCTGAGGTACTTGATTTCCGAGTAAATTTGCAGATCTTGTGAAATGGAATCCATGACGTAATGGATTTCCACAGGATCAAGAGGAAATGTCAGGTAATCGCTTGCACCGGCTTTCACAAGATGAACAGTACGGCGTATGGTTTCCTTGGTTGTTAAAATAACAATTTCCAGTGTTGGATTTTTTTCCCAAAAGGGATTCAGCTGTTCCTGATATCCTTTGATATTTTCTGCTGGAGAGAAAAATCCGGCATCAATAAACAAAAAGTCGTATCTTTTTTCATTTAACGCTTCATGGCACACCTTAAAATCATTCAATGCCGTCACACGGTCCGGCTTTTTAAAACTGTCACGAATCATCTGAATGGCACGATTCATCGCCGAACAGACAAGAATCTGTCTCATAAAATCAATCCTTTAATATTGTTAACAACATCCCGCTGATTTACTTTAAATGAGGAATTAATTTTTTCTATGATTATTTGTCTACTCTTCCACTTTTGACTCTAAGACTCAATGACACAACGACTTATTCAATATATTGTTACCCAATTATCCAATTACTCTATTACCCAATTACCCTATTACCATCTTTCCCCAATACCAATATCAATTCTTCAATTCCGATTCCTGGTCCTTTATCCCAACTCCCCCTTACCTACCCGTAACAGAATTGGAGTTTCTCCTGTAAGATCCACAAGTGTTGTCGGTACTGTACCGCACGCCCCTCCGTCAATCACCAAATCAACTTGCAGAAACAAACGGTCCCGAATCATTTCTCCGTCATTCAATGGATACTCTTCTCCCGGAAGAAGCAGTGTGGTAGTCATCATGGGTTCATTAAGACATTCCAGCAGCGCATGAGTAATGGGATGATCAGGCACCCTGAGGCCAACGGTTTTCTGTTTGGGATGAAGCAATCGCCTTGGCACTTCTCTGGTTGCAGGAAGGATAAACGTATAGGGCCCCGGTGTATGAAATTTTAAAAACCGATACGCCGGTGTATCAAATCTGGCATATGTTGACAATTCAGATAAATCCCGGCAAACCAGAGTAAAATGATGTTTTGCATCAAGATGGCGAATCCGGATGATGCGATGTAAAGCAGTCTTGTCTTCCATATGACAGCCTAAAGCATATGTGGAATCTGTTGGATATACAATCACACCACCGTTACGCACAATATCCACAGCTTTTTCAATTAGCCGATTCTGAGGAGTGATATTGTGTATTTTAAAATATTGCGTCATGATTTTTTAAAATTCCTGCTTCCTTTAAACTCGATAATACTCCTCTGATAATAAAATTTCAAATTGCATTGATCACTCAGAATCTGCTGTTCTCAAATTGATTGATAATCGATCCAAGAATACAAATTCCCGTTAAAATTTACAAGCAAAAAATCATTTTTTTTTATTTTTCTTATGTTGAAAATTATTTGTTTTGATCAGATATTGATTATGTTAAAATTTGTTAAATTGCAATTTTAATTTGCCTGCTGAAAAAACTTTGTTTATTTTATATTTATTGAGATAATATTCTAATATCTATGGAACCCGATAGTCCAAAGATACAATGACCCAACGTTTTTAAGGCGCTGATTTAAAAAAGAGACTTAAATGAAAAATAACTATCCCATTATCTTTTTAGTACTGTTTATCACCGGAGGTTTGATATTGAACTTCTGCCATGAAAAGTCGGTTGTCAAGCAGCACGGCCGGCTTTCAGTCAAAGGCACCCGGCTGTTGAATGCTAATGGCGACCCGGTTGTACTGCGCGGTGTCAGTTTGGGCTGGCATAACTGGTGGCCGAAATTCTGGAATGCGGATGCGGTAAAATGGCTTCGGGATGATTGGAAGATTACCGTTCTTCGCGCAGCCATGGGCATTGAGCCGGACAGCGCTTATCTGGACATGCCGGAACATGCCAAAGGCCTGATGAAAACCGTGGTGGAAGCATGCATCGACCAGGGAATTTATGTGATCATCGACTGGCACGATCATCACGCTGAAAATCATATAGAAGAAGCCAAAGCCTTCTTCATTGACATGGCAAAGGCATATGGAGAGCATCCGAATATAATTTATGAAATTTATAATGAACCTGTCAGACAGGATTGGGCCCTTGTGAAAGCCTATTCTGACACACTCATCACAGCGATTCGTCAGTATGATCCGGACAATATTATTTTAATCGGAAATCCTCACTGGGATCAGGATGTGCATATTGTGGCTGATGATCCGATCAGGGAACATATAAATTTAATGTATACCTTGCATTTTTACGCTGTAACTCACCGGCAATGGTTAAGAGACCGGGGAGATTATGCTTTGTCGAAAGGGATTCCTATTTTCGTTTCTGAATCGGACGGCTGCAACTCATCCGGACAGGATAAACTGGATATGGAAGAATGGAATCTCTGGATCGACTGGATGGGAAAAAATCAGATCAGCTGGGTCAAATGGTCGATTTCGGATAAACAGGAGACCTGTTCGGCTCTCAGACCCGGTGCGGATCCCAAAGGCGGCTGGTCTTTGGATAAGCTTTCGGAATCGGGGGTGAAAGCGAGGGAGTTTATACGGCGATTCAATAAATAAGATGGATTTGAATATCACATTTGATTTCGCCGGAATTCAGAACCGCTGACAAGACATCGAAACAGGTATTGTTTTTGTTTAAAGATTTCTCTTCAGATACATCGGAATCAAGATGGCATTCATTTGTATTATATAAAAAGTGTCATCTCGAGCGGAGCGAGAGTTCTTTTAAGGTAAGCATTTTCAGATCTCTCAGTCGTCCACCCTTGGTAGACTCCTTCGAGATGACCGATTCCCCTCGTTCCCAAACTCCGGTTTGGGAACGAGATTTTTCAGAGAAACTCCGTTTCTCATTTTTCTTTACTCACTGGAAATCCGAATTTCTGATAAATATTATCCCGGTCCACGGTGGGATGCTGAGCGTCTTCTGTGGATTCTGCTACGGCTCTGGATACATGATCCCGGAGTTCATCGGTGGACACGATTCCGTTGCCATCCGAATCTCCAACGCCCTCAGTCAGACACTTAAGAATTTCTTCGGTAAACAGCCCGTTCTGTACAGCATCGCTCTCATAGGAAAACTCGCCGCCACGTGAAGATGAAAATACAATGGCTCCGGATCGGCGGATCAGATCGTTGTAGATGTACCGGTCTTTCTGGTACAGATACGAGCGTTTGTGTTGTTCGGTTCTTTCCTTAAACACCACGGCTCTGGACGTTCTGGCCTTGATTCCTCTGGAATCTGCCAGCGCATAATAAGTACTCTGTTTCTCCTCATCAATTTCACCCGATTCGCAGGTATCCATCAAAAACAGCTTCTTTCTGGATTTGATGCCCTGCAGCAGACCCTCAATCAGATCAAAATCGGCTGCCGTTTGGGACAGATTGGCAATATCGGTGTTGTGGGTCAGGTAGTAGTAGGTGGCATCATCACCCTGAGAATACATACCGTGACCGGCGATAAAAAGCACGAATATGTCATCGGTTTTGGCACCTTTCAGGAAATCTTTTGCATTTTGGATATTCTGAACAGTGACCTGATCGTCTGTGTATGTTTTGACATTCACCGTTCCGAATTGGCCAGACAAGCCCTGAAATGCGTCTGCCAGATCCAGCGCATCTTTGTGGGCATAACTCAAATTCAGATCGGAATTTTGATATTGGGAGACGCCGAAAGCAAGGAAGTACAAATCCGGCTGCACTTCTTCCTGATGCTCGGCATATGTGATGGCCCGGAATGATTCCGCGCCTGCTGTATTGAAACAGCTCACTTCGATTTTATTTGTGCCGGTTGTGAGTTCCACACTTTCGGTTTTCTGGACTGAACGGCCGGAGACCTCTTTTCCGTAACCTCCAAAGAGAGGGACGTCGTTGACATAAATATTGTAGCGTTTGATAGGGTATTGGTCATCATTCAATGCAAATCGAACAGAAACGAATTTTCCGTCTTGTTTGGATTCCAGTATCTCCGCTTCGGGCACGTGCAGATCACTGCTGAGTTGTTCTTCTGTAATCCCTAATCGGCGGATACGGCGTTTGTATTGGGCGTAATAGTGGTCGATCAGTTCCTGACTGCCCATGCCCATCCTTTTGAGAATAATATCCGGCCGGTTATTTCGCACCGCGAACTGGTCTACACCAAAGGCTTCCAAACCACTGACCATAGCTACCATATCACCCCCATGTGGGGAGGCGTCGAAATAACCGTCTGGGGTGTAAACAATCCAGCCTGCTTGATTACCAATTAATGTCACATGTTCCCATGTATTTAAATTCCACATTTTGGCTGTTTGATCATCACTTGTTGTAATCATGATATTTGTATTTTGTATAAATAGAATCGATCCTATTAGATCTGTATGTTCAAATTTAGTGTTTACATGTTCGAGTGTATTTGCATCCCATATCGAAATAATGCCATCATCATGTCCGGCAATAAGTAATTGACCAGATGAATCAATAGCCATTTGCTTGATAGAACTAAATCCTTTAAAATATTTTGAATTCATGATTTGGCCATCGTTTAAACGCCATGATCGAAGATTGTGGGATCCTGAAGAAGTCACAATAAATTCGCCATTAGGATCAATGGCAAGACAATTGTTGGAGTGGGAAACAGGTTCAAAATAAGTAAAAATTCTTTTGTGTAATTTACCTGATTTAAACTTATAAATATCTATAACATCTGAATATGTGAGTATAATCCATTTTCTCGTCGGATCAATTGCGAGACAATTGTTATATCGTTTCTGTGGTTTTTTATAACCTGGAATTTTTACTTTTTCGGGCAGTTTTATCGTCTTGACCAATTCACCCGTATCAATATGCCATTTATAAATACGGTCTTCAAATGCGCAGAAAACAAACTCACCTAATGGATCGACTTCTACCAAACCATCACCTATCCAGGATCCCTTTTCCCTTAGGTTTCCACCCAATTTTTTCACTATTTCTCCCGATTCCAGGTTATAAACCAGAGCAGAATCATACAATTCAGCATATGTGAATACAGTTTCTGCATCAGGATCAACAGGAAGGTGATCTGTCCGAAACCATCTTGATCTCATACTTTTAACCATTTTTAAAGACGGCAATTCCCATTTATTCAAAAAATCTTCACCGACGTGTCCTGGTGTAAAATATGAATATAAAAACTGACCGCTGGTGTCTCTGGCTGCTATATGGTGCAGCCATGCGGGTATTATTCTTATTTGTTTTATTATTTTAAGATCTGTCAACCTAATTACCGTCAGCGATTTATTCCCTCTATAGAGGATGTATTCTCCTGTGGGATCAAACAGAGCTTCCTCAAATGGATCATAATAATTTTGGATGGGGGATATTATTAACAGATCACCCGTTGTATAATCCCAAAGCCTCATATACCGATTACTGGTAGTGGTACAATTGGACATCAAATAGTGACCACTTTTATCGAAATAAAGCGTCTTTAGTTTCTTCTCGTATTTCCACTTTCTTTTCACTTCTCCATTACCGATTTCTACTACCATGAATTCACTGTTCTTTACATCAGGCACAATCATCATTTCCTGTGATGGGTGAAAAACAACAGGCGCATTTCCGGCGAATTCCAAATCGATTGAATATAGTCTTTTAACATCTTGAAAATTCCATACAGAAATGGATAATATGTCATTTTCGGGAAGATACCTATCTATTGTACCTGAAACGATAAAGTATTTGCCTGAGGGATCAAATTTAATATCAATATTGTTGAGTTCTTCGATGTTTGATTCTATTGTATGAGATAGTTTACCTGTCGCCAATTCTCTGATTTGTATTGATTTCTTGCCATGAAGATAAAGGTTAGTTATTATATATTGTCCGCTTGGGTCGACTGAAAAACCATAAACATTTTTAGTTTTATCGTCCATCCCTATTTCCCAAAGGGATTTGCATGTTTCAATGTCTAATATCTTTAAGTACTTTGAAATACTATAGATTATGATAAAATTTCCATCGGGGGAAATACTTATTTGATCAATATCATTTTGAAATTCAATACCATCAGGATTTAAAGGGTATAAAAGCTTCCCTGTTTTCAGATCCCATTTTTTTAGATAATACTCATAACTTTCTCTTCTCGCCGGTGAAATGATGTATTTCCCTTTTGGATCAATAACCACATCATAGGCAGAAAATTCCTTTTCATTCACGATGTAGGTACGCAACATTTTGCCAGTTTGAATATCCCATTGTTTAATGGTACCATCATCACTGGCAGTTACTGTTATACGACCATTCGGTCCAATAGCCATCTTTTTCACCAACTCGCTGTGACCATGTTGAACAACCAGATCAAAAGGAACCTTTTCCCGATGAACCGGTATTGATTGTCCTGCACAGACAATCTGAAAAATAAAAAGGCTGATGATCAAAATTTTTCTAAAACACATCAGACACCCCCATTTATTTCACGATTTACTCCACCATCAGCGGAAAATCCATGCCTGTTCCCTTGCTCGTCGGATACTGGGCCTGGCCCCGGTATTTCTGCGTCAATTCGGGCAGGGTGCCCTTGATATACGCAGAAAGCTCTTCAACAGTCACCCGTCCGTCCTTGGGACTTCCATCCGCTTCGCCCTTCAGCCCTTGCAGCAGTGTATAGGTAAACACACCATGCCCGAGCTCCTGAAACTCCGTAGCCAGTTGCTCACTGGTCGTGGCTGCCACCACATAGGTCCCCGAAGAACGGGCCAGCTGCAGCAGGGCCTTACGTTCGGTCAGTCCGCGGAAAGCAACCAGCACCTGCCCTGATTTACATGCATCCACCAGCATCAGGATCTTCTGCGCCCTGATCCGTGTCATGATGTCCGAAATTTCAGAGGCTGAAAGGCCTGTTGCCCTGAGCTGATCTCCATTCTCGGGATAAACCAGATCATGAGGAATAAAGTACCACTCCTCACCAAGCGCATCACCGTGACCGGCCAGATAGACGATGACCAGATCCTCCGGCCGGCTCCGGGATTCAAGCATTTCAAACTGCGACAGAATACCCTGTCTGGTGGCCTGCTGATTTAAACAGACAAGCGGATGAAAGGATCGAAACAGCTTTTCCGCTTTGGTTTCAAAATACGAATGAATCGCGTGTGCATCGGGTTCGGCGTAATTCAGATTCAGTGCTGAATTCTGATAGGCATTAATGCCCACAGTCAACAGCCACAAATCCGTGGTTCTCTCCGGTCCCTTGAGCAGGATGGTGATATTATCGGCATTGCTCTCAATACGGTCACTGCTGAAAGCCAAAACCCTGATTCGATTCTCTCCTTCCAGCAATAAAAGCCGACAGGTTTTTATGAGCACATCCGACTGAGGCGTGACCCGTATGCCGCGTTCTTCGCCGGCCACCCACTTGCCGTTCTGAAACAAGCGCACTTCATCAATGCCGCCTCCCATATCCCTCACCTCCACCGTGACATCGACTTCCTGCTTTTCGAAAACATCCCCAACATGGGGGGAAACGATGCGTACCTCAGGCGGCAGCCTGACTGGTTTATCCAGAGTGACCAGTTTATCCGGATCCGCCTGGGGAATTTCTGCGATTTGGGGCGCCTGTTTCCCTTTCTCCAGTACTTCGGCCACAATATCCGGCCTGTAGAACTGTTCGAAAAACTGATCGATGCTGTAGAGTTTATCACCAATCCTGCAGTGAATATATTTTGAACCGTTTTCAGACGCATTAAAATATCCCTCGGGCGTCATGGATACCCATTCGCCATCAGGCAGGACATAAAAGGTTACCAACTCCTGGCCTGATTTTGCATCCCAGAGTTTTATGGTTGCACCAGACTGACTTCCTGTTATAATTTTATCACCGGCCGGATAAAATTGTGCACAAGAAACGCCTCCCCATTGTTTTAATAGTGTCTCTTTCTCGGTTTTTGTGTATTTAATTCTTAAAACATCCTGGGGCCATACTTGAAGCTTTAAACCTTTTTTTACATTCCGTTCTCTTTTATTCACAACACGGCTTTGATATCTGAACAACTTCTGATTTTGTTTTAGATTTTTTTCAAATAACTTGTTATTTTTATATTTAAGAATCTCACTGTTCTCGTATAAATCCCATGAACCCCAGTTTGAAGCCAGTGCATCCCAAAATATTTGACTCCCGTCAGATGAGAAAGCCAGATCACTGATCATATAAATCCCGAATTGATGGACCATTTCCTTGCTATTCAGTTTCTGCCCACTCTCCAGACTCCAAAGATGAATAAACCCATCATCACCGCCTGTTGCCATCAATCGGCTATCGGAGCTGATGGAAATTGCTCGAGATTTATGACTGGCACCATCAAAACGGCTCACTACCTGACCCGTTTTCAGGTCCACCAAGAGCATCAGTCCGGTATTCATCCTTCCATATCCGCTCACAAGCACACGGCGTCCATCAGATGCAGGCCTGATATGACTAATTGCACAATCACGAACAGGGACAGCACTTGTGAGTTCCAGCGTATTCACATCATATACAAAAATATAACCTTTATTTTGAACGACAGCATTACGTCCAGTTGTAAAACCTACCGACGCACACAGGATAATAGAGTTTCCGTCTGCGCTGAAACATCCGGTGGAATATCCTTTAAAGTCACGGAATTGACTTCGATTGAATTCAAGTTTATGCAGTTGCTTCCATGTATCAATATCCCATAATCCATCCAGTCTTAATAATTGGTCATTTTGTGAGACATCCAGTATGAAAAAAGGTTCATCAAATGAATGGATAACTTGTCTGCTTGCACAATTCATTATCTTTATCTGGCGGTTATATTTGGTAATGAGCCATTTCCTGGCAGGATCATAATATATTGACATCACATCCTCATAGCCTTTCCAGGGTTTTAATTCCTGCCCGGATTCGACATCCCAGACTTTCGGAGCCATGTCACCTTCGTTATTGGGAGCCAATATCTTATCACCATCAGGGCTGAAAAAGGCACAATAGAATTTTTTAAAGGCCTCTACTTTAAACAGATGAATGACTTCTCTGCTATGAAAATCCCACAAATAGATATATTGACCCAGAGATAACACCTTTTCTCCGTCAGGACTAAATTGGATTGATCTGACCGATCCTTTATGTTTGTCAAACAGGTTCACCAATCGCCCTGTTTCAACCTCCCATATATAGATTGTCTTATGTATCGCGGATAAAGCATATCTGCCATCGGGGCTTAAATCCATGGCTTCTACTTCTTCTGTATGCCCCATCTGTACAAAAATTTCAGGTTTTTCAGAGCCGAAGCAAAGAGAATATGAAATGATGCAGAAAAAAACAGGAATCATGCATTTTCTCATTATCATCATCCTCCCAAATTATAATACAATGGCATTGTAAATTTGGCTGCTGTCGGTTAGCAACTGACCAGCATCTAGGGACTTTATCTTTATCACACCCCGGGTGTCCGAAGGTCCCCGGGTGTGTGAAATTTCATGACTATTCTCAAATACCCGGAGATCTTGCTTCGCTCGAACATCCGGGGTTTGAGCTCTATTATCTTTTTCTCTAATCTTTAATCTTGTTTCTGCTTCTTTCCCCCCAATTCTTAATTCATAATTCATAATTTTTAATTCTTTTTTACTCCACATCCGGCGCCCACATATAAGGCATATCTTTTCCTGCCAGTACATCCCCCATTAAATCAGGTCTATCATAGTGATCATACAATTCTTGATTCTGATAAACTTTCATCCCTTTCACAAAATGGACATAATCCCTGTAATTACCAGTCCCTGCAAAATAGCCTTCAGGTGTCATGGTTACCGAGGCATCAGCAAACCAGTACAATGTCGCTAAATGCTTACCATCATTGACACGCCAAACTGTAATATCAGGATGCAATTCACCCGAAGCGAGTAATATTTCTCCATTATTCACAAAAACCATATTTTTTATTTTATCAGCAGGACCTTCCAATGTCCGGATTAAATCCCCATAGGGAAGAGAGAGAATGCGGATATTTCCGTCTTCCTTCCCCCCAGCTGCAAAATACCTGGCCTGTGGATCTATGGTAACCGAAGTGACCAAACCATCAATATTTGAACTCAGAGTCACAATCAGTTTTTTACTTTTAAAATCCCAAACACGAATTTTATAATCCTCACATGCAGCAATAATATAGGTTTCCTTTTCATCCACTTCCAGATCTAAAGGATGGGGATCCCACCCCTGAGCGTTCACTTTTAGGGTTTTAGACTTTTTCAGGGAGGGAAACTTCCAGAGTGTCACCACTTCATCATATTTCTTATGATTTTGCCGGTTCCCGGTCACCACAAAATTCCCGCTGGAGGTTAAATCCGCTGTTTTCCAATAGGTCTCTTCAATATTGACTCTGCTAATAAGGGATAGCTGATTATCCTGACCTATTTTCCAGGAAGCCAACCACCAATCGCCATACATGAACAAACAGTTCCCATCCGATGTCATACTCGATCCATTCATATACGCATTTTCTTCACGAAGATATGAGGTTATAATTGGCTCTCCATTTTCCAGATTCCATAAAGTGATTTTCCCCTTGTCAAACACAGAAACCACTCTTTTTCCATCAGGCAATACATTGGCGCCAATCATTAAGCTTTGCAATGAGCCTACTTCGTTAAAATGAATGGCATTTTTTAATAATCCTGAATCCAGGTCCAAGACTTCAACCCGTCTGTATCCATTCCAGTCTTTAATATTACTGGCACAAACCAACACATTTTGCCTGGAATCGTAAACCATGCTGTTGGTCTCTTTATTACAATTTGGAGAAGAATACAACTGTGAACCGTCTTTTAAACAAAAAGCACCATCATCGGTAGACACCAATATGTCTCCCTCAGGATCGATGGCCATATGACCAATGGTCTCATAGTCAATTTTACACAGTTCTTTTTTCAGGGACAAATCATAAATGATTGGATATCGGCCATAAACCACGATGTTTTTATTAGGAGAATAAGCAGTCTCAGAATCATCGGGAATAAAATGCAGTTGATCTCCTGTTTTCAAATCCATTTGATAGATACCACTTTCAGATACAGTAGCGATCAATGTTTCGTTCTGATGATCAATTGAAATAATTTTTGCGAATTTTCGTTCAAAGAAATTCCTTATCAATTTCCCTGTATTGACACTGAAGACATTGATGCCATAGCCACCGGCAATAATCGATTTTCCTGTTTTATCAAAAGCAAGAGACCAGACAGTTCCTACTTTCATATCCAATTTCTGAATAATAGCGCCTGTTTCAAACTCCCAAATATAACCTCCGGCAGCCAGGTATTTGCCGTCAGGGTCCATAGCCAACGCAACAGCAGAATTCCTTTCAGGATTAAACTTTCTGATAAGCTCACCGCTTTCAAGATCCCAAACCAGTATGGGAGGATTTTCTCCGCTGCCCGCAATCACATATTTCCCATTGGGATGAAAAATAAGCGTCCGGATTTCTCCTTTTGCCCCGCTCAGAATTTTTATTAATTTTCCTGTTTTCAGGTCTCTGATCATAATCGTCTGATCCTTACAGCATGTTGCGGTATACTGACCACCTGAATCAATGGTAATGTCATTAATCCAACCCGTACTGTGCCCAATATTGACGATTGGTTGCACCTGGGCGTAAGCAATCCATGGGAGAATCAGTAAAAGAATTCCAAATAAAAGTATCATTTTTCGCATGTGATTAATCTCCACAAAACTCTAATAAAATCCAAAACTGTCATCTCGACCGAAGGGAGAGATCTTATAACCTTGCGTTTTTAAGATCTCTCAGTCGCTTCACTCCTTCGAGATGACACTATCTGTTTTATTTGAATAACCTCCCGATTCTCGATTAATCGGGAATCGGGAGGTTCGCCTTTTTTATCCCCCTTGAGAGAACCACAGGTGTGTTTCACTTCACCGGGAAACCAAATTTCTGATAAATATTATCCCTGTCCACCGTGGGATGCTGGGCATTGTCAGTGGCCTGGGCCACTGCTTTGGATACATGAACACGGAGTTCATCCGTAGTGACTACACCGTCCCGGTTCATATCTCCGTAACCCTTGGTGATACAGTTAATAATCTCCTCTGTGAACAACCCGTTCTGCACCGCATCGCTCTCGTAAGATAACTCACCGCCACGGGAAGATGAAAAAACAATGGCACCGGACCGGCGTATCAGATCATTGTAAATAAACCGGTCTTTCTGGTACAGGTAAGAACGTTTGGATTTTTCTTTTCGCTGTGTGATGGCAACACCTCTTGTGGTGCGTGCCTTGATGCCCCGGGCGTCAGCCATGGCGTAAAAAGTATTTTGGGCTTCCTCTTCCACCTCGCCGGATTCGCAGGTATCCATGAGAAAGAGCTTTTTACGGGGTTTTATGCCCTGCAACAGATCTTCAATCAAATCGAAATTGGCTGCTGTTTGGGATAGGTTCATGGGATCCGCATTGTATGTCAGGTAATAATAGGTTGCATCTTCACCTTGAGAGTACATACCGTGACCGGCAATGAAGAGGATGAAAATATCATCCACCCTGGCATTTTTCAGGAAAGCTTTGGCATCCCTGATATTCTGGACTGTGACCTGATCGTCTGTAAACGTCTTCACATTGATTTTTCCGAACCTACCAGAATAGCCTTCAAATGCCTTGGCCAGATCCAAAGCGTCTTTATGGGCGTAATTGAGATTCAGATCCGCCTTGCGGTATTGGGAAACTCCGAAACCGAGATAGTAGAGATGGGGTATCACCTCCTCTTTATACTCAACAGAAACCAGTGATCGGAAAGATTCAGCCCCAATCTCATTAAAACAGGAGACTTCAATTTTATTATCCCCGGATGTCAACTCGACTCTCTCGTCAATTTTCATATGTTTGCCATCCACCTCTTTCCCATATCCGCCGAACAGAGGCACATCATTGATAAAAATATTGTATCGTCGTATTTTATATAAATCGTCTTTTAATTGGAATTGGAGATTCACAAACTTACCCTGTTGCTGTGTTTTGATTATCTCTGCTTCCGGCACTTCAAATTTCTCTGACAATTTTTCCTCAGAAAATCCGGATCTGCGAAGGCGGCGCTGGAACATGGCATAATAATGCTGAATCGTTTCTTCACTTCCGATTCCCATTCGCTTCATAATAATATCCGGACGGTTGGTACGCAGGGCAAACTGATCCACACCAAAAGAGGTTAATTCTTTTCGTAGACGAATAAGATCACCCCCATTGCGGGAAGCATCAAAAAAACCATCGGGTGTGAACATGATCCAATCCTCCCCGGAAATGAGGATGGAAACCCGCTCATAATTATCCGCCCGCCACATATTGAGAACACCATCAGCCCCACCGCGGGTAAAAATATAGTTACCGTCTTTAGAAAAGGCCACTTGTGAAATCATCCCTGAATGGCCCAAAAGCTTTTTCTTTTGACTGCCGGTTTTCATATCCCAGAGAATCACATTTCCGAATGCATCACCGGAAACCAACGTTTGACCTGTGGGATCAAAAGCCATGGCTGTAACACTCCACCAATGCCCGGAGAGAAGATACTTGACCGGCGGATTCTTACCCTTAAAAACCGATCCTTTCCCCTGGGTTGTCCAGATCCGAATCTTGGCATCCTGACCGCCAGCGGCAAACAGGGTTCCTGTGGAATTAAAAGCAAAGGATTTCATTTCGTAATATTTTGAAAATTGCCAGGGCAGGTCTACACTATGAATTTTGCTCATCGTATTAACATTCCATAGCTCAATATCCTCATACATAGCAGTAGCCATATATTTACCGGAAAGATCGGATGCCCATGGGCCCCCGGTGCCGTAGTATCTGTTTTTACCGCCGGTCCTGAGCTTTTTCCCGGTTTCTAGAGACCACTTCACCATTCTCGGATCCCATTTGTCTTCGGAAGCATCCGTTTTATCTTCATAACATGTCACCAATCCATTATTTTTTGGATCAAATCCCTTAAGAAAATGGTCAGGCCACTGATCTTTTGATATTTGAGGATAAACTTCCGGTTGAATAGTCCCAGTCCATTTCTTCTGCAGGCGATCCCAGATTTTAATGGGAGATCTGGTGGATACAATGAAACGGCCCGTGGGATCAAAAACGAATTCACCGATTTGGTCGGGATAACCGGTTGGACTTGACTTGAAATGAAATGTCTCGAAAGGCAAGAGATCAACATGGCCGCCCCGTCCGCTTAAAAGAAGAGATTTACCGTCAGGATGTACTCCAAAGGGAACACTTGCAGGGTGCTTACCCTCAAGCTTTCGAAGGATTTTACCTGTATTCAAATCAGCCAAAAAAATGCTGTTATTTACAGGGAAGGCCAAAATATGACCATCCTCGTAATATTTCATATTCAATCGCCGTTCCTGACAAGCGTCAGTCAGTTCTTTTGAAGGTAACGATCCGGTCCACAGAGATTTGTTACCATAGGTGAGAATTTGTGTATCTTTATCCATAGTGGCTTCGCTATCGGGACGGTCCAGTTGAAACCAGTCATCATCCCCTGTCGCCATACGGATAAATTCTCCTGTTCTCGCAGTCCAGATCCGCGATCCATCGGTCACAATTTCTTTCCCGTTTGCATGGAAAGCAACTTGTTTTACCTCATCAGAGTCAGTGACCTTGAATGTCTTCAACAGTTCAAAGGAGACCAAATCCCACACCAGCACTTCCTTTAGAAAACTTGAAACCAGCAAATTTCCATCGGGACTGATCGCTCTGACAGTGCCGACGGATTCTTTATTGATCATCTGCTTGTTAAACGTTTTTAACAAGGTCCCGGTCTTTAAGGACCAGACTTTGATCTCTCCATCAAATCCGGTACTGCTGATCACACGCTGACCCGTAGGATCGAACCAGACCTTGCACTCCTGCAAATGCCCCTGCTGAATGACTGGCTCAAAATCCACAGGCAGGCTGCGGGCATACTGGGCATATTGATCATCTGAATCACTACTTTGCTTATCCGTTTTCTTAAACGCCAAACGTGTCTCTTCATCCTTCGCATTGAGAGTTTCAACAACCTTATCCGGACTCATATAATGCGACACATATTTATTAATACTCTTTTCCTTTCCATTAACCACCGCTTTGATGAATTTTTTTGCATTGGCCGATCCATTAAAATATCCTTTATAAGTGGCAAACACCCACTCACCCTCTTGTAATAAGGCCGCTTTAAAAATTCTTATTCCGGATATCAGATCCCAACATTCTATTCCATGTGTATTACAGGTCACTCGACGACCATCCGAAGAAAATGAAATATCACTGGGATAGTCACTTGTCCGTATTTCCTTTAAGAGTTCTCCTGATTTCATATCCCAAAGCCGTAAATAGTGATCCCAGTTTTCCGTTAATATCTTTTCCCCGTCAGGACTCACAACCACCTCAGAAGCCGCGGCAATTTCTTTCCCTTCCTTATAATCTGCATGTTTGGGATTCACCAAAGTGCGAACACATAAAAACGATTCCAAATCCCAAATACGGGTTGACCCGCTTAAATAAGTGACAATTCCATATTTCCCATCTTCCGTGATAACAACGTCCTCTATGTTCTCAAAATCCGCGTGAAAATTCTGCAGAATCTTACCCGATTCACTATCGATCAGTTTTAATTCATTGCCGGAATCTGCTAATAAAATCCGTTTCCCATCCGGGTGTATGGCAGCCTGACTTAAACCCCGATTCCTGGACCATCCCTCTCCACCCTTTATTTGGAAAAGTACATTTCCGGTTTCCACATCCATCAGCAGTAATCCATTGTAGCTTACATTCACATTATTTTCATACCTGTACTCACCGGGAAGAAGCATCTTCTTGCCATCTCTTGAAAAAACAATCTCTCTGACAGATGCCAAATCACAATGATATTCTTTAATGATTTTACCTGTCTTAAAATCCCAACACAGCAACTCACCTCCAATTCCCGTGATTGAACTATAAGTGACAAATGTTTTGCCATCAGGATTAAATGTAATCAATCGGATGTCCAGTCCTTTATTGCCTGTGAAGCGTTCCAGTTTTCCCTGTTCCAAATTCCAAATTAATATTCCTGATCTTTGAAAAATTTTCAAGGCATATTTTTTATCCGGGCTGTAAGTCATGGATCCGGTACTTCCAAATAAATTTTCAACTTTAATCTGAATGGTTTCCTGGGCCAACAAAGGAACTGCCAAACAGAAAATCAAAAATAATCCAATGACTTTAAGACCAATAGGTGATTTGAGATATTTCATGATCATACTCCTTCATCATTAAAAGCCAACGACCACCACCTAAGGTGGTGACTTGTAAAATTTGCCCTAAAAGGTGTGATATTTCGAATTGCTGTCAGTATTCAGCCCTCAGCTATTAGTAGGGTAAAGGGTAAAAGGTTTTTGGTTTCGTGATTTGAATTTCGGATTTTTGATAATTTTTATCCTTGTTCTTTTTCTTTAGTCTTTAATCTTGATTCTTGCTTCTTGTATCTTGCTTATTTTCCCTAACCCGGTTTTTACATCCTCGTCTTCACCTCGCACTTCGCTTCATAAAACTCGGCACCCGAGGAACGATCTCCCTCACTCTGAACAATTTTCACGCCCCGCGTCTTCATTCCGTAAGCTTTTAGATCGTCCTGTACACTGTACAGGGCATTGCCCACAGCGGTGACATCCGCATCCCCCATCTCGGCGCTGGAAGCATACACAATGATATTTTCGATGCCGAATGGCGGGCCGACTTCCAGGTCGAACCGGTCGCCCTTGCCGGGAATGCTGATCACTTTGCCACCCCTGAAAAAGTTATCCCTGCGATGTGGATTGGGCAGCATCTGAAGCAGATTTCCCTGTACATCCCGGTACACCACCCTCGCGTAAAAATCCTTATTGCCCTGTAAAAAGACACGGATCCGTTCTCCGGCTTTATATTCGGATTTTTCTGTCCAGACATGAACGGTCAGTGGTGCGTCCGGATTCTTCACCAATTCTGCGGACAGATCGGCTTTACCTTCCGGCGGTTTTAACGAATAAGTCACCTCTGCCTTGATCCAGGTATGATACCGGTTATCGTCTGTAATGCCGTGGTCTTTGCTGTCCAGCACACAGACAGCACCTTCCGCCTCACTGATCACAATATCATATTCGAGCTGAAAATTCTTCACTTTGGACTGACTCGAGATAAACGTGTGGGCTTGTTCCAGAGCCATACGCTTGGCATTGCTCAAAGCCTCCTCTCGGATTTCTTTGATGGTCTTGTCTTCGGAGAGATAGGCGTATCCGTCCACTTCAACAATGGCGGAGCGGTTATCTTTATCTGCTTTTGAATCTGTAATACCTTGCCCATGCAAAGATCGCAGCACAGCGCACAAAATAATAAAAATTAAAAAGGAACAATAATGATTGGGTCTCATAGAAATGCCTCCCGGATAATATTTCCCATTTAAAAATATTAATAATTTTTAAATATCCTCAAAACAATTTTTTTTCGTATTTTTCTTTACACGGTCCGGAAGGAACACGCGTCCGTTCATCACAATATAGACTCCCTCGGCCAGGCACTGAACCGCAATCACCGCGCATCCGATATTAAAGATCGCGTCGGTTTCCCGGAACCGGGCCGGGGCCAGCGCTCCGGTTAACACAATGGTCTTCTCTGGAATTCCCTTTAACGCTTTGGCAGTTTCGACCATGGTGTCCGTGCCATGTGTAATCAGAATTTTATCTTCTTCCGCAGTCTCGACAGCTCTCCTGATCCGGTCACGGTCTTCATCATTCATGTCGAGGCTGTCTTTTTGAATCATTTTATGTACATTAAAATCAAATCCGGCCTGCGCTTCTTTTAAAAATGCGCCCACCTGCGGTTCGCCAACCTGAAATTCACTCTTGGCGTCAAAATAGATTTTATCAATGGTGCCGCCACAAGTCAGTATTTTAATCTTCATGCATACTCCTGATCAATGGTTGAATCAAAGTTCTATAAATGAGTATAAAAATTACAGAATTTAAAATCAATTCATTTTTAGATTCATTGCAGGTAAAATAACAACGATCCCGGATATCACTAAAAAACCCCGCCAGAGCTCAATGCTCTGACAGGGTTGATTTTTATCGGCCTTCCTGAATAGATCACAGGCCAGGCTGTTAATCAGCTGTCCGGCTGCTATTTCAGCAGAATACACTTCTCCATGGCCGTAAACGCATCGCTCTTCAACCGGTACACATACTGCCCGGATGCGACCGCCCGGTATTGATCATCCAGTCCGTTCCATTCCGCCTGATACACACCCGGCGACAGGGTTTTGGATATGAGCGTTCTGACCAGTGTGCCGCGTGTGTCAAATATCTCGACATGCACATCCGTTCTTTCCGGCAGATGAAAATCAAAACGCATGTTCTGATTGAACGGATTGGGATACGCTTTGCCCAGACTGTACTCCTGAGGGATCCGGCTATCTTTCAGTTTCATTGCAGTTGATTCAGCGATCCCGACATGACCCACCCTGTATCCAGCCCGGCGCAATCCATCAAAATAATCAAGCACATCAATGGTGCTGTATCCTTCTGCATCTTCATGAACGTGAAAATGCAATACCATCAGTGTGCCTTCTGTACCGCTTGTGATGCTCTCCGAGTTGAAGCCTCCTAACATCAGTAATCCGCTGCTTTCCGGAGGTCCTTCAGAAGTGGGAATCGGATTCGCATCCAGGAAATCCCATCCGCCGGTCAGGCTGCCTGCAGTAATCCCTTCAAATGACATAAATCCAGGTCTGTAAGATACATACAATCCGAATTCACTGAGATTGAGAGGATTATCGAGCGTGACTTCAATGTCCACATCATCGCCGGGCTGACATTCAAGCTGTGTAAAAATAACCTCGATACCCTCTTCAGGAGAAACAGGCGACTCCACATCCACAGGAGGCAGAGCACTGTTTTCCCAGGCTGTATAAAGCACACGCGCATCGGCCAGCGTGATCCTTTCGTCGTACACCACATCAAGCACATCCAGCTGGCATTGACCGCAGCATTCCGGATAACCGTAAGTGTAATGGCTCATAAAATAATCAATGACCCAGTGATAATCCTTGTCATCAATAATATGATCGCAGTTGATGTCGCCCTTGGAACAAAATTCGCCTTCAATAAGACCGGCACAGTGATTGTATGTACTGATGTCGCCTACTCTGTTGATCAAAGTTAAATTTGAGTTCGGCTCATAGGCTGAACCCTCAAAACAATAAACACGTGTGAGTACCCTTGCAAGGCTGCCCTGACTGTTTGAAGGAATTGATATTGCTGAGGACGCGGAAATATCCACTTCATTGTCCGGATCGGGAATCGTAAAATCAAAGTTATCAAAATGTTCGGTTAAATCACCTCTTTGAACGTAAAGAAAATCAACCATTTCCCAGTTGCTGGCGTTCAGAGTGAATTCAAATGAATCAATTGGATCTTCATTACCTGAAAGCATCACATCCACAATAATCGTATCCAGGCCGCATACCGTATAATCTGGAATCCAGACAGCAGGCGCTTCGCAGCTTCCCCGGATATTAAAATATACCCAATCAAAATAATCCGGCGAAGCCATATCTGTAATTGTAAGACGATGATTCATGCCATTCAAATCCGGTACGGACCAGGAAAGTGTGCACTGGTCAGCCGGTATGTTTTCGCCAAGCAGCTCAAGCTCTCCGGCACCTGCCTGCAGGAATTCGATTTTCAAAAGGCCGCTTGTGCCGCATACATCCCAGCGGATGGTGTAGTTTTCATCAGCAAGAAGATTTTCATTCATTTCGGGTTTGACAAACTCAATATGAGGTTGGCACAGGGTAAATACATCACTTGTGTCACTTGTCGTACAGTTCTCATCCGGGTAAGCCATTCCGGCAAGGTACGCTTTTATCAAACATTGATCTGAGGGATCAATGTCTTCTTCAATGTGCCATTCATATGAACATTCCCAATAATCAGAATCATATGGTGGTAATATTTCAATATCCTCCCAATGCTCACCTGAATCAATCGAATACGAAAATATCAAATATCCAAAAATAGGCTGATAATCTGTGACTATACATGATATCTCCTGTGTGGAACCAATCGGCCAGATATCCCCGCCATTTGGAGTCAATAACTGTAATGCAGGAATATAAATTGAAAAATTTTCACCTTCACCAAAAATACCGGTTGTCTGATCCGTAACTCTTATTTTACATTGATGTGATGTGGATGTTATATCATCCGGTATGTACCAGGGCAGGTATTCATTATAACCATCTTCGTTTTCAACAGTTTCAATCTCGTGCCAATGATCTCCGTTGTCAATGGAATATTCGAGGACCACCTCACTGCTCATACCGCACGATATCCATCCGATATTCGGTACTGAATAATATGTGCATTTGGTAAATCGTTCTCCTGCTCCGGGACCGTAAACATGAAATCCTGGTGATGGCAGAACAACATATTCATTACTGACTGTGAACAAAGTCGGATCTTCAGCATCTTCGATTTTAATCCGAAAATGATCAGAAGGTTCATCCGGAGCCGTCCATACAAAGGTTTGTGTTGATGTATCACCAGCATCTGATTCAAGCTCGCTTTCAAAATTCCAGGGAGCCTCACCGGTACTTGAAGAATACAGATTCAGATGGCCGCTTGTTGCACTTGACCTCCATTTAATCATCCATTCTGAACCCGAACAATGATAGAGATGGCCATAGACCAGGCGGATACCCTGCAGTAAAAAACTGCCGTCCGATATATCCGAGGGGTTACCATCCATATCAACAATCTTGATCAAATAATTGGGATCAAATTGAAAAATATCAGGGGTCCAGTCATGCATTCCGTCAGCAGCATCGATATCGCTTGCAATACTTCTCCATCCCCATGATGCGCCTCCTGACCCCTGATCATGCAAAATTCTCACCTTTCCGCTGGTGCCTCTGGAATCCCAGGTAATCGTGCATGGATCATCGACCCGGATAATTTCTCCGCCGTTGGGATAGGTCACTGTGATATAGGGTTCCATGATTGTAAAACTATCGCTTATATCAGATACGCCGCTTTCCGTGTCCGTAATCTGTATTCTGCAAAAAGTGGACGGAAAATCTGGCACAACCCAGTTATACGATCCTGTATTGGCAGCAGAAGCATCAATAATAGTAGTTGCTTTATTGCATTTTAAAGCAATTTCAACCGCTCCGCTAATACATTCTGAATCCCATTGAATTATAAATGTCTCACCCGGCCATAACCCCTCTCCACTCCCCGGTGCCGTAACCTCAATATCCGGTGCTTTGATCGTAAACACCGCATCGCAGACATCGTCATATTCCGGTGTTTTCACCCGGATTCTGCAATGGGTTTCATCCGATGTATATACCGGCACGTTCCAGTCCCATGATCCGTTATTGTTCACATCTTCCGCAATCGGTTGCCAAATAGGAACAGGTGCATACTTTGAAAAATAGATGGTCGCCTTGTTGAGAAAAAGCGGCGGCAACGTCATGGGATTGTCAATGGTCCAGGTAATGGTATATGTAGAGCCCGAACATATCTGCTCCCCGCCATTGGGCGAGGTCACGCCCGCCAGGCAGATGCAGTTGGCAATCAGCAATAGGATAACAATTTGCAGAATTTCTGTTTTCATGATTCTCTCCCGTTGATTCATTAACATCCTCAGCAGACAAATACCATTTGTCATTATTTAATTAAAATCAATTTTCTGGCGTTGATATACCGCATTTTTTCCGCTCCGGTCTTCAATTCAATTCTGTACACATACACGCCTGAAGCCACTCTGTTTCCGAATCGATCCAATCCGTTCCAGACAATCCGGTGATGACCTGCGGACTGATGTTTTCTAAACTGTCTCCAAATCTCTCTGCCCTGCATATCATAAATTTTAAGCGTCACGTCCGCTTCTTCGGGCAGCTGATAGGCTATTTTTGTATCCGGATTGAACGGATTGGGAAAATTCTGATAGAGTTCAAATTCACCTGCATGGTTATTGTTCGATTGAACCTCTGTCATTTGTGAGGACAATAATTGAATTTCACCGCCTTCAATAAGGGTATAATAGGCATCGGCCTGAATCGGATCTCCGTCAAGTTCTTCAAATTCCTGCAGAGGGCTGCTTGGCCATTTTACGGCAATTTTACTGACCTGCACGGCATTCCCCAGACCGAAATGGACATCCAGACTGTTCTGACCTGCCAGACCGGATTGTGAAGAGATGATTCTCATCTGTGTCACCTCTTCATCATTGAGGGTCGCAGTCACATAAACCCTGGCACCTATGGCTGAAACATTTGAGAATAAATTTCCCTCGCAATGAATTCCGATCCAATGATTATCAGTGGAATGACAATTATAGTATATCTTATTGTCCGATCCCTGCCGGTTTGCCACAAAAAGATCCAGATCGCCGTCCCGGTCACAATCCGCCCAGGCGCATCCGTTGGATTGATCTTCATCATTTGTGATATCACCCGGATAAATTCTTGTAAAGTCTCCATCGCCATCATTTTCATACAGAAAATTTTTCTCGTTCCCGTCATTGGCGACATACAGATCCAGATCGCCGTCATTGTCATAATCTCCCCAGCAGCTTCCTCTTGATTTTCCTCCATCGGTCACCACACAGCTGGGCCAGAGAATCCTTCTGAATAAACCATTTCCCAGATTGGCATACAGTGCATTATTGCCATCATAACAGGTAATAAATAAATCCGGATCACCGTCATTGTTATAATCCCCCCAGCTGCATCCCTGACAGTCAATGCCTTCATGGTAAATGATATTCCCCGGCGTTGTCAGCATAATTTTCTGAAACCGGAAATCCTGATCGGGCCCCAGATTTTTATATAAAAAATTAGACTGATCCGAATTGACGACAAACAGATCCAGATCATCGTCATTATCATAATCAATCCAGGTACATGCATTGCCGCCGGCATCCGATGAAATGATGCCCAGATCCGGATTATCGGAGGAAACGGCCGTAAATGTGCCGTCCCCGTTATTTTTATTGAGCTGATTTTGGGCAGCTCCTCCGTTGTGAACATTGGTGATATAAAGGTCCAGATCTCCGTCCTGATCAAAATCACCGCAGCAGCAGGCGGTTCCGCTGTCGCCAAAGGGTGTATCTTCCTGTCGTTCAAAGGATCCGTCACCGCAGTTCCGGTAATAACAGTTACCTGCGCCATGCGGCAGAGCAAGCGGATTGGCGGGATTGGTATTCACGACAAAGAGATCCAGGTACGCATCTTCATCCAGATGGGCCCAGCAGGCGGACCTGGAACCCCCGATCTCACTTAAATTGGCCTCATCCGTCACCTTCCGAAAGGTCCCGTCCCCATGGTTATGAAACAGAAAGTTTTTTTCAAAGAAGATGGCGGACATGCCGTCAATTTCATATCGATTCTGAAAATTTGTGACAAACAGATCCATAAATCCGTCATTATCATAGTCACCCCAACTGCATCCGTATGAATCGGATGAGCTGCTGCTTAAAGGATTGGGTTCCAGATCAAAAGTCAGTCTTGGATGCAGGGCACAGTCAAGTATGGTCGACTCTGATGAATGAAACCGGACATCAACGTTCTTATTATTCTCATCTCTCCGTATTTTTATTAGCATGCCATGATTTTCTTCAGGACTGTTAATCCAGCGCTGAACCAGCATATCCAATCCTTCTCCCGCCCATTCAAAATAGTTCACTTTCACCCCGCCGATCCATTCCGAATCAAAGCCAATTCTGTGTAAAGAGGCACAAGGCTCGGAATCAGCCCATTCATCACCTGCCGGATCACAGCCGTTCCATGCAACATGATCCGGTTCGTCATTATTGCTGTTCCAGCAGGATGTATATTCTTTCCAGGGTATTTTTATCGGATGAACGTCGTACCATCTGAAATCCGGCTCCGCATTATCAGGATACCATTCCCAATCCTTAAAGTATAATTTAAGCTTGGCGTTGGAAATAATACTTCCGGGGGCAATCCCTCCTTCAGGAACCACGTCACTCCCATAATTAAATCCGCCTTGGAATATATCAAAATGAATAACGATTCTCTTTCTTTTTAATGCCGGTGCGTAATCCGGATGGGGATAAGAACTCATTGAAATCTGAATGCCTGCTCCATTCTTCTCATTCATGGAAGGTGCCCAGTCGGTCAGCCACTCGAGGGAATTATCCATGATATATTTATAATCTCCCCAGACTGCGATATACGGCGAGGCCACATCGCTCGCCTCGGCAAATTCGCCTCCTGCATAAAGCGATCCATCCGGAATCATGCTAAGTGCCCGGACCGGACCATTAACGCCGTCATCCATAGCTGACCAGTTGAAGCCATCCCATATGGCAATATTATTATAGGGAGGCCCCATTCCCTCTGAAAAACGACCGCCTGCATAAACATTGTCTTGATCGATTTCAATCGCATATACAGGACCAATAAGCCCATCATCCAATGGATGCCAGTGATCATCATCTTCGGACCAGCACGCAATATGAGTTGTCGATATTAAAAGGACTTCAGGATTTTCTGCATGTAAAAAATCACCTCCGGCATAAACATCATTACCATCCACAGAAATCGCATACACGCTATTATCAACCCCGCCTCCCAGTGTCTGCCATTCACTGCCGTCCCATTTGACAATATTGTCGGCATAGAGACAACCGGCCCTTGAAAAATCGCCTCCGACATAGACAAACGGATTGTCATTCAATGGATCGATGCCGATACTGTATACGATACCGTTCACGCCCGAGAAATTCATTGGCGCTGTAGGACAATCCATTTCAAGCCCATGCCATTCGTCCCCATCCCATCTGGCAATCCCCTGAACGCTGACAAGCTCACCAGCCCTGAAAAGATCTCCTCCCACATACAGATCGTTTCCCTGAAACGCCATCGCGTATACGATACTGTCCACACCGCTGCCCAGATTGGTCCAGGCTGTCCCGTCCCATTTCGCGATATTGTTGGCATAATTACCGTCTCCCAGATTGAGACAGAAACAGCCGCCCGCATACAGATCATCCCCATGCATCGCAAGCGCATAAACGATACCGCCGGGAATACCGTCACCAAGCGATGACCATTGTCTGGTGCGTGAACTCCACCCGGCAATATGATTCACAATAAGGCTGCCTTCCGGATTGTCAACTGCAACAAACCGGCCGCCCGCATAAACCTCATTTTCACTGCATGAAATATTTATCGCCTCGATCGCCAATACACGAGAATCCGGGGCCCTTCCCCCGAATTCATCGGTCCAGTGCTGACCCGTAAGAACGGATCGATTTCCAAACAAGCAAATGCACAGAATCAGACAGCCATTATGCCAATAACCTTTCATTTTTGCCTCCTTATTTCACTCTCTCATGATTGACAGAACATCAATTCTCAATTGGATTGCCTATGAAACAATATATGATATCCCGGCCAATTCTTCTCCTCAGGTATCTGACATCCGATTATTAAAATAAAGATACAAAACAGAAAGATAAAAAAAAACAGCCATCCCTGTTTCTGTTCTTGATTTATCTTTATAGCACAGATGCCTTTGAAATTGAATTCACAGGTGTCTTTTCAATTACCTCCGCTTTTCGAATTTAGTTAAATTCTCGAAAAAATCCATCACTATTGTTGCAATCAGCACATTTATTGTTGCATCACGGAAGATTGATATAAACATTCATCTCGTTCCCACGGTCCTGAGGTTATATAAAACTCCGGGTGCCGAGCGAAGCGGGTCCCCGGGTGTTTTATTGGCGCTTTTTGCTCCGTTATTCCAATACTCTGTTTCTCCGTTTTTCGTATCAAGAAAAAAACTGTCCCCCTGACAAGGGGGACCTCGATCCGTTCTTTGGATCGAGGAGGGGGTTTTATCCATTTTCACACAAACTGAGATCTTGTCAGTGAAAAAAACAGCCCTCCACCCTTACTTCAGCAGCATGCACTTCTTTATATCACAAAATTCACCCGCCTGAATCCGGTAAAAATACAGGCCCGACGGAAAACAGCTGCCGTCCCACTGCATTTGATAGACGCCGGCCTGCTGTTTTTCATCAATCAGAGACGCCACCTGCTGGCCCAGCGCATTGAAAATCCGGATCTCGACATGCGCCGCGACCGGCAGTGTATATTGAATATTTGTGACCGGATTGAACGGATTGGGATAGTTATGAGCCAGCTTCCATGTGTATGGAGACCTTATTCTGTCTCGCTCAATGCCGGAAGGATCCTCGGGATAGATCTCGATGTTATCGATCCAGAACACATCCTTTTTTCTCACTTTCTCTGTATGGTAATAAAACCTGAACCACAGATTGTCATGTCCCGCCTGGATCATGGGCGTCAGATCGACCTGGCGCTGCTCCCACTCCACTCTCCCTGTCACAGAATCCGCTCTTGTCCAGCTCAGGCTGTCCGGACTGATTTCAAAATAGCAGATCTGCTGTCCTTCGCTGCTGCCTGACCGGATCCGGTATTGGATTCTTGCCTGATCTGTTAAAGAGAGATCCAGTGCGGGATTAAAGATTAAAACCGCATCCGAATCGTTATCCGCCCGTATGGTTGCGCAGTGGGTGCCTTCATAGGCTGTCTGGAATTCTGCAATCTTCCAATCCCTGTCAATTGTCCACAACACAGGATCATGTTCGAAATCATCGATGAGATTGGATACCATCACCCGGGTTTCCAGACCATTGTTCAAGAGGTTGTTGTCTTCCGGCAAATCCACAGGATAGACATTCATCTCATAATCGGCCTTGTCGGTTAGAACCATCGGATCAAACAAAACGGTCATAGACTGCATGGATGCCAGAGTAAGATTTGATACCGTGTCTGTATAGGCCGGCATGTTGTCAACACTGAGCTCAAGAGCAAGGCCGAATTCGGATTCTGTATTCTTTCCGATGTTTTTAATCCTGACCTGCGGCGTGATCGGACAGAGGATGGGTATAAATTCTCCTGGAGAAAGTATGCTTTTCAAAGCAATATCATGATCGGCTGGTTCAACCAAAAGGTCAAAGAAAAGAGGCATGTTAGGCCTTGTTGTATCATTGATGAATACAAAAATATTTCCATGATAGGTATCTGGTTCCAGTGTGTGCGTGTGTACGGAAACCGGGACTTTTACAGAATCATATTGAATTATTGAAACATAATTCTGTTCAAGATGCAACCAGTCTGTCTGCTGGGTGACACCCAATCCTGTATTGCACATACCTTCAAAGCTATAACCGTGATTCTCATAAAGAATCTGCTCGTTATCAGTTATCAGAATTTCATCGATAAAGAATCCAGTCTGCTCGGATTGATTGATAGTATCTTCATCAGCTGCGAATGAAAAGCGGATCACCACACTGTCTGATTGAAATGCGCTCAGATCAAATTCTGCTGGTACCCATCCATTGCTGAATCCCGCCCAGCCCGGAATCGGATCATCAAATCCCCAGAGTGGCATAACATTACTGCTAAAACCATACAGATATTCACAGGTATATGCTGGATAGGAAGGCCGGATGATTGTGTAATTTTTACCTCCATCATCCGACGCCCAGACATTGCAACCGTCAGCCCCGTCATATGTCTTCCCATCAAAAGGTGGTGCTATCGCCCATTGGGTCATGAATGTCAATTTAGGATTGATTGTTCCGGTTAGATCCAGCAGCGGTGTATCCAGATTTTCCAAGAAATTGCCAGGATACCCACACAAATCAGGATCTCCGCACCATAAGGATGTATCATCAAAGGCCATAATGCTGTCCGGATGAAACAGTGTGTTGAAACCGGCATCTACGATGTGACACGCCAGTGTTGTAGAACTCTGATTTTTTATTGTGATCTCAAATTCAGCCGAGTCGCCTGCGGTTAATGTCAGTGAATCACATGACAGCGATACTGAATAATCTTTCTCTCCACCGACTTGGTTCCAGATACACGATGCAAATTCACCTGTCTGGCATTCGCCCCATCTGATCCGAAAATATCCGTTCTCTCCCCAGTCCGGTCCCCAGG
>JAFGCO010000062.1 GCA_016932575.1 bacterium | reverse complement strand
TTGGGTTCCTTTATCCCAATCCTGATCCCTTGTATCCCTTCCCGCATGGCAACGCTTCTATAGGCCATGCGCCTTTCTTTATCCAATATCTTTCAATCATTTTCTTTTATCTTTTAATATCCTTTTCCCGTTTTTGGAGTGGGGTATTTTACTTTGAAAATGGTGTACGCCGCGAACGGTGATGCTAACCGGATTTTAACATGGAAAGTCTTTCCCGAAGCAAGCGATTCCACAAATCTCTCAAGTCCCAAAAGAAGTCGCTGTTAAAATTCCGCGTTCAGCATATTGTTATATCTTGTCATTCATACTTTCTTATATATCTCAGTCTGTCATCTAAATATAGTAGGAATTTCTTAATAGATTTTGAGTTAATAATACCAATACTACGAGTAAAATAATAATCTAATACATCTTTCAATTCTACGGGATTAGTTTCAAGATGAATATTATGCTTTAGAGTCTGTGATATATTCTCTTGAAACCATATGTACTCTTCTTCTTTGAAATTAATAGACTCATATGATATAGTACCATCTCGAATATCGGCATTGTTTAACTCAATATCGCTTGACCACAGATTTGCAGTTGTAAATATTACTGGGATCACATCAAAATACTGACCTCCAGTTACTAAGCATTTCGAACAGAAATAATCAATGAATCCATTATAACCTTTAATGACTTGTGTAACAGCATCCTTAAAAGCACCCCGTCCTTTTGAAAATTTGTCCCCTTGTTTATCGGACTTAATATCATAGCCTATATGATATCCAATATTCTGTTTGTCGAGCGTTACAACCTGATTACTATAGTCACCATGACTTGTATGTTTCATTCTGTCAAATATTATTGGAGAAAATCTGTTTTGATGTTTATGGCTATGTGGTGATCTTGCAAAACACCAATTTGAAAAAGCAGGATTAGCTCTTTTGCATTCACATATTATATATATCGGGAATTTATTATGTTTAAGTATAAAATCAATATGAGTATCAAATTTGCCTATACTAATTGGAAATTCAGAAACCTCAAATGACCAAGGAAAATCATGGCCTTCTATAAACTGAATACTTGACTCCTCGATAGCCGCATATTGGAATGGAAAACCATTCTCATTGAGCAGATTGTGAAAAAAATGTTTTAATTTTTCCATAGTATCTCAATATTTTTTAATGATATAACATATATTATTAGCTGCTGCTTTAACACCGAAAATTTGGCTAATACTGTAAAATATGTTTACGAAGTTTTACAATACTAGCCAAAAACATGATTTTGTCTAAATATAGCCAAAACGATTTGGCTATTACTGTAAAAAATGGTTAATATATTCATATCTCCAATTTGCCTAATACTGTAAAAATTTATCGCAACATTCTGTTGATAAGACCCAATGCTTTCACCTGTCCAAAAGGTATTTCCTATAACTTTTCTTCTCTATTCCAAACACCACCCGCTTCTCTTTACAGGATTCCCAAATGACGCCCCCCGTATTTATTTTTTATTTTTACCCGTTTATTCCAGAGAATTCTTCCGGCTTTGAATTGATAGAATTTTTCTTCCGCAATCAGTTTAACTGTTTTAATATTATTCACTCATTGTGCTCTCTGCGTCTGCTCTGTGTTCTCTGCGGTTATATTTATTTTTTATACTTCTGATACAGCCCCGTGATATTATTGGCCTTCTGTAAATAATTATGATCATGTCGGAACAATCAAACTCTCCCTGTAAGATTTTTTTTGCAGCGCAAATGATGTCAAGTCGTGGTGAAATTAGAATTGCTTCATTATAATAACAATCACACTAAAAATCAATAAAAAAGGAAGGATGGCAAATTATGTTCAATCGTTCTTATAAAAAATCGCTAAAACCACAAATTCAAAATCAAAAAAATCCTTTTTCAACATCAGCCGATTTTAAAAAACCAAATCCTTACTCCACTCTCACAGCCGTTCCGTAGACCAGTATCTCCGCCGCATTCCCCATAATATAGCTTGTGGAAAACTGAACATCCACAATGGCATTGGCACCCAATCCTTCGGCCATCGCGGCCATCCTGTCTAAAGATTGTTCCCTGGCTTCAGCCATCAGTTTGGTATATTCACAAATTTCTCCCCCAAAAATATTTTTTAAAACGGCCATAAAATCAAATCCCAGATGGGTGGCCCGGATGGTATTTCCTTTGACCAATCCCAGGGTTTCGACGATTTTTTTCCCTGCAATCTGACTCGATGGTACAATGATCATCGTTTGATCTCCCTGTAAGGATCCCTTTTTTTTATAAAACACCGTTCTCTTACAACTGAAACCACCAGAATTGACAAACCCAACGAGAAAAGAAGCACGCCTATTTTAACGACGACAGTGACATGATCATCCGAAATAATGGATTCAATAAAGCGAAATGCGCCCCATGTACATAAAATGACGGCTCCCAATGTAAAAATTAACCAGCCGATCCCCCGTTCGATGCGATTGTATATGCCGGTCCAGTATTTATCCCAAATGGCATCGGAAGGGGTGCTGAATTCCATTGTTTTGGTAATTTCACGGATTTTTTTCATTGCCTCATACTCTTGTTTATATTCCAGAGATTCATGAGTCAAAGCCTCAAACTCTTTTTTTTCTCCATTTTCCAAAATATCATCCAATGCTTTCATGCATAATATTTCAAATCGTTTTTGCCGGGCTCGGGTCTCAGACATTATAATATTACCCCCTCGAGCTTGCTTTTTAATGATTGTCTTGCATGGTATAATCTCGACATAACCGTCCCTATGGGAATATCCAGTAATTCAGCAATGTCCTGATAGGAATAATCACGAAATTCCTTTAGAATGATAATCTCTCTCTGATCCGGCTTCAATTGCTGAATAGCGGTCCAAACCAGTTCCTTTTGTTCCTGTTTTTCCAGAGCTAAGGCAGGATCGGGTTCCTGAGCGGCAATATTTTCACGCCGGGCTTCTGATATCTCTGAAAAAGAACGGGCATGCCGTTTTTTATCACGTATAAAATTAAAACATAAATTGCGCAGAATCCTGTAAAAATAAGTAAAAAACTGACGGTCTTCATCAATTTTCTTAATCGCACGAAATGCTTTTACAAAAGCATCCTGAGACAGGTCCAGCGCATGATCATGATTACCGACAAATCCCAGGGCTGTATAATAAGCACGCTTCATATAGCGGTCCACCAAAATATTGTACGCTTGTATGTCGCCTTCTTTACATCGAATAATCACAGAGCGATCATCATCTGCCTCGTGCAACCGCCCTCCCATGGTTCTTGCTTCGGATACAAACAAAAACACCATTTATATAACACCGGAGAATTCATTTTATTCAATCTTTTAAACTGATTGAAATCAGTGTATATTAATTTCAATAACTAAACCGCACTCACCTTGCCGCGAATGCCCTTATCTGTCAATGTTTCCAATTGAACGGGAACCACACAATTCACCAATTTTGGATCAAATCCGACTTCGACGCGAATATATTGAGAAGTCCATCCGCTCATTGATCCTTGGCGGTTTCGGGATTCCAGAAGAACATCCGCAGTACGCCCCATCCACTGTTTCCGGAACATTTTCGACTTTTCCTTCCCCAGTTCGCGTAAATTTTTCACGCGTTCCATGCGGTCCCGGACAGGTACCTGATTCGGCAAAGCCGCAGCCAAAGTTCCCGGACGTGAAGAAAATGGAAAGACATGAAAATATGAAAATGGCATGCTCTCTAACAATTCGCGCGTTTCCTGAAAATGAGAGTCCGTTTCCCCGGGAAATCCGGCAATAATATCTGTTCCAAGGCCAGCATCCGGAAATGCATGTAAAATTTTTTGAATGGCATTTTTAATTGTAATTTGGCTGGATTTACGTTTCATTGCCGCAAGTATTTCAGGACTTCCGCTTTGTATGGAAAGATGAAAATGGCGGCAGATCGTATGATAATCGGCCATAATCCTCAGAAGATTATCCGAAACATGATGAGGTTCTAATGAAGTCAGCCGAATTCTTAATAAGCCTTCAACTTTAACCATTGCATTCAGCAGATCCGGAAGGGAGGACTGACCGGGCAGATCTTTTCCATATTCCCCCACATGAATACCTGTAATCACAATTTCTTTATAGCCCTGTTGAACCAGCTGCCGGGTTTGCTTCAAAACCGTTTCCACAGGCACTGACCGGCTGGGACCCCGTACCGTTGGAACAATACAATAAGTGCAATCATTATCACAGCCACTTTGTACTTTCAGAACCGCCCGGGTTTGACTGCCATAGTATCCGATACCGTGATCCTGCACACACTGCACATGATTCACCGGAGAAACAGCCACAACCGGAGTATTTAATTTGCCCGGTCCGGGAAAGTACTTGAAAACTTGCAGTTTTTCCTGAACGCCTAAAATATAATCCACACCCGGGATCTCGGCGATGGCATCGGTTGAAATCTGGGGATAACAACCCGCGACGATTATCGTAGCCTCCGGATTTGCTCTGATGCATTTACGAATTGCCTGCCGGCATTTTGAATCACTGCGGGCAGTGACCGTGCAGGTATTGATGACGGATACATCCGCATCCTCACCGGATTCGATCACAATATATCCCCGGTCAATGAAATCCTGAGCTAACATGGCAGATTCCGCCTGATTGAGTTTACAACCCAGCGTTTGAATAGCAACCGAAAGCATTCAGCCCCTGATATATGAACATATTTTATAAATGAAAAAAAAGTTGAATTAAACGGTTAAAATCATCTTTCCCCGATTGATCACACCGAATGTTTTTCCTTTCAGCTTCCAGTCCTGAAAAGGCATGTTTTTTGACTTTGATTCAAATGCAGTGTTATCCACAGTCCACATAATATCAGGATCAACCAATGTCAGATTGGCCGGTGCACCGCTTTCAATTTTATTTTCCGGCAGCTGAAGTATCTGCCTCGGATGTACAGACATTTTCAAAATCAACTCTTCCAGAGTCAGCAATTTTTTTTCTACCAAATGGGTCCAAATCAGGCCAAAGGCAGTCTCTAATCCGATAATACCAAAAGCAGCAACCTGAAACTCACATTCTTTGTCTTCAATTGCATGCGGCGCATGATCTGTGGCAATGGTGTCAATTGTACCGTCCTTTAAACCCCGGATCAGCATTTTCTGATCGTTTTCGCTTCGCAGCGGAGGATTCATTTTAGTCAATGTATTGAATCCCCGCACTGCCTCATCAGTAAGCACCAGATAGTGCGGACAGGTTTCTGCCGTGACACGGACACCTCTTGATTTTGCTTCCCGAATAAGCCGCACTGCACCGGCAGTGGATATATGAGCGAGATGAAGGAGCCCCTCTGTATATTCGGCAATCAAAAGATCCCTGGCTACAATGATTTCTTCGGCTATCGAGGGGATGGATGGCATACCCAAAACAGCGGAGATCTTGCCTTCATGCATGACGCCGCTTTCACTTAAAGACAGATCCTCACAATGATCGATAACAGGTTTTCCAAGCATCGTGGCATATTCCAAAGCCCGGCGCATAAGAGCAGCGGTAAGAACCGGCTTGCCGTCATCTGAAAAACCCGCAGCGCCGGCTTCTATCATGTCTCCCATTTCCGTTAATTGTTCCCCCGCCTGACCAATGGTAACAGCAGCAATGGGATGTACATTGACTAAATGATTTTCAGCACGCTCTTTGATAAATTCGACATCGCTTCGGCAATCAATGGGAGGTTTCGTATTGGGCATACAGGCCAGCTCAGTAAAGCCGCCAGCCGCAGCCGCATGACACCCGGTGATAACGGTTTCTTTATGTTCCTCACCCGGTTCGCGTAAATGCACATGCATGTCCATCATTCCAGGGATAACAATTTTATTTTTACAATCAACGGTTTTTCCTTTAAACTCCCGGACCGGACCGATTTTCCGAATGATATCCTTCTCGATTAAGATATCGGTTATCTGATCAAGTTTCACCTGAGGATCGACAACGCGCGCATTCTTCAGCAATACCGATTTCACCTGTTCTATCTTAATTGCCATGATCATCTCCTTCGAGTTTCTGCCGGCCTCCATCGAGCAAATAAAGCACAGCCATACGAACCGCCACTCCGTTGGTCACCTGACTGAGTATCACTGAGTAGTCACCATCTGCCACATCGCTGTCAAGCTCCACACCGCGATTGATAGGGCCGGGATGCATAATGGTAATGCGACGGTTGACACGGTCCAGCCGTTCACGCGTAATACCGAACAGATTTCGATATTCCCGCAGTGAAGGAAACAATGCTTCCTTCTGCCGCTCCAATTGAATACGAAGCACATTTAATACATCGGCTTCTTTCATCGCTTCCTCAATGCCGGGATAAACCGTAACACCCAGGGCTTTGATCTCCCTGGGAATCAACGTTGCGGGACCGCATACGCCAACATTGGCACCCATTGTGAGCAATCCGTAAATATTGGACCGGGCAACACGGCTGTGTTCAATATCTCCTACAATCACAACTTTCAGTCCTTTAAGGGATTGAAAACAATTTCTCAATGTCATCATATCCAGCAGAGCCTGGGTTGGATGTTCATGGGCCCCGTCTCCGGCATTAATTACCACTGAATCCAGGCATTGTGAAAGAAAATGGGGGGCGCCGGGGGCAGAGTGCCGCATCACCACAAAATTGATTTTCATTGCCTCAATGTTTCGTGCTGTATCTTTCAATGTTTCGCCCTTGGCCACGCTTGATCCTACCTTGGAAAAATTGACAGAATCCGCTGACAGTCTCTTTTCAGCCAATTCAAAAGAAAATCGTGTTCGGGTGGAAGGTTCAAAAAACAAATTGGCCACAGTCTTGCCTCTCAACGTCGGTACTTTCGGAATCGGCCGGTCCAGTACTTTTTTAAAAGACTCGGCTGTATCTAAAATTAAGGTGATGTCTTCCTGACATACGCCTTCCAATCCCAATAAATGGCGGCTTTTTAATTGCATACGGGCCTCTCTATAATGAATAATTCACACAACCATTGAAAAGGATGAATATATCTTCTCAATTCTCCACCAAAAAAACACGATCCTCTCCGTCTTTTTCTTTGATTTTTACCTGAATCTGTTCATTGACTGAAGTAGGCACATTTTTTCCCACATAATCCGCCTTGACGGGGAGCTGCCGGTGACCCCGGTCAATCAGGACCGCCAGCTGAATTAAGGCGGGCCGACCAAGATCCATCAAAGCATCCATAGCCGACCGGATGGTTCTTCCGCTGTACAGCACATCGTCCACGAGTATCAATTTTTTATCGGTAATATCGACATCGATATCTGTTTCCTGAAGAATCGGGCGGTCCGTCAGACGTTGAAAATCATCCCTGTATAAAGTAATATCCAGCATGCCCAGCGGAACGGTTTTTCCTTCAATCTGTTCAATTCTTCGAATGATTCGGTACGCCAGTGCATCTCCCCGGTTTCGAATGCCCACAATCACCAGATTATCTGTTCCGTGATTTCTTTCCAGAATTTCATGGGTCAAGCGGTTCAACGTACGGGTAATATCCTTGGCATCCATAATTTCACATTTGACTTTCATATCCTGACTCCGAGATATGCATGATAATAATTAATGTCTTGTTCGAGAGTTTTTCGTTCAGAAGTTAAGCCAATAATCAACATTTTTCGATGATTTTCTTTCTTTTCGAGTCTTCATGCATCGACAATCAACTGCAGCATGGTATTTGCTAAAATGCATAAAAAAACCTCCCGACCAAATATGTCAGGAGGTTAAAAATATTTTATTCCTTGATACCGCATTTGATCCCCTTTCTGATCTCACCGGATCGGATTAAAGGAGGCATTTTTTTCATTTTATTTTACACAGAATTTCCAACTTTGTCAAGCATTTTTATTTGGAATTTTTTTAAAATTCATATTCGATAAATTGATCATTTGATAAAATTGGGAAAATTGAAATCAGACCCATGAATCCCGAGTCTCATTAATCAAATATTTTACAATCACTGATTTTACCGAATGGTCCGAGAGCTTACCTTCGCCAAATGTATTCAATGTATCCAGATCCGATGTCCATACCGTATCTCCCGGTGCCAGGAGACAAATGGAATCGCCCTGATGGTTTTTCAGAATCCGGCCCTTCTGAAATGAAAACATATCCTGACAAATACCGGTATCAAACAGATGCATTGCTGGAGGAATATCGTTGGGCTTAAACCAGAGCTTAATCTCTCTTTCAGCCGCCGGCTCGTCAGCGGATGCATGGACCAGGTTATCCATGCGTTCACCGACGATCTTTCCTCTTTTATCCCTAACAGACACAACCGTTCCCAAAGAACGGATGCTGCCCGGCTGGGTTTCACGTGCGTCATGCGGATTGGTGGGCCCTGCTATTCTCCTGACCTTTTCAATGGCATTCTCCCCATGATATACCAGGGCAATCACACGACGCTTCCAGGCTTCATCCGGATAATGTGCAGCCCCGGTTAAATAATCAATCAAAGCCTGAAAAAATGGCTTTCCCTGATGCTCAACATAATGCTCTTCAGCCATCATATGACTGACATTGACAATTTTTGCACCTGCGAAACGAATGCCGCAATGAACCTCCGACAGCTGAGAGAGGACATATCCTGTCATAGAATTTTTTAAGGCATCGGGTTTGATTAAAACCAGTGTTTGTTGTAATCTGTTTTTTTTCATCAAATGATTCGGGTTACCCTGATTCCAATTTCACATATTCCAAATATATAGGGTAAATCAGTATAACTCAAGTCATTTCTTGATTAAATTCCTCTCTGCATAAAATAGTAAACATCATTCCATCGCAATTCTTTTTTAAAATCCGGAAACCGGGTATTTTCATCAATGATCAAACATTCGATACCTGCCATATCAGCAAAATCTTCCATATGCTCAGTTGTCAATGCCTGGGTAAATCCTGTATGATGGGCGCCTCCGGCAAGAATCCATGCCGCAGCGGCAATATTTAAATTCGGTTTCGGAGACCACATCACACGGGCCACAGGCAAATTGGGAAGCGGCGCCCCAAGGGGAACGACATCCACCGCATTGACAATTATCCGGAAACGATTCCCAAGGTCGATCATGCACGCATTCAGAGCCGGCCCGGTTTTCGCATTAAAAACCAGTCTTGGCGGATCATTCTTGCCGCCTATGGAAAGGGGATATATTTTTAACCGGGGCTTTCCCTCGGCAATGGAAGCACAGACCTCAAGCATATGCGCACCCAGGACTTTCATGCCTTTGGGATCCAGATGGTAGGTATAATCTTCCATAAATGATGTGCCCCCTTGTAATCCTGTGCTCATCACTTTCATAACACGAACCAGCGCGGCGGTCTTCCAGTCCCCCTCTGCACCAAATCCGTACCCATCGGCCATGAGCCGCTGGACCGCAAGACCCGGCAGTTGACGCATACCATGCAAATTTTCAAAATTCGTTGTGAATGCCTTGAAATTTCCGTCCTCTAAAAAGCGTCTCATGCCAAGTTCAATTTTTGCTGCATCACGCAGCGCCGCATATTGTTCACCATCCGGATGCAGTTCTTTGACCAAATCGTAGGCATCCTCGTATTCAGAAATCAACCGGTCAGTCTCTGCATCTGTCACTTCATTAATAACAGTAACAAGATCCCCCAATCCATAAGCATTGACAGAATAACCCAGGCGAATCTGGGCTTCAACTTTATCGCCTTCGGTCACTGCCACTTCCCGCATGTTATCACCGAACCGGGCAATTTTAGCTCCCTGTAAATCGTGCCATGCACACGCGGACCGCATCCATGTTTCCAGACTGTTCAGGACATCCTCATCCTGCCAGAATCCGACAATGACCTTTCGGTTCTTTCCCATCCGGGTTCCGATAAATCCAAATTCACGGCCGCCGTGAGCCGACTGATTTAAATTCATAAAATCCATGTCAATCTCTGACCATGGAATATCCCTGTTGTACTGCGTATGAAGGTGTACAAAGGGTTTATGCAGGGCATTGAGGCCAGCAATCCACATTTTTGCAGGCGAAAATGTATGCATCCAGGTGATCAGACCGACACATTGTTCTGTCGTATTTGCTTCTATACACAGTTTGGTAATTTCCTCCGGGCCGGTCACAACCGGTTTATAAACAATATTTGCAGGAATTTGTTTTGAATCGGATAGCGCTTTGGCGATCGTTTTCGAATGTTCTGCGACCTGCTTTAACGTTTCTTCACCATACAGATGCTGACTGCCTGTGACGAACCATACATCAAATTTTTTCATATTCATTGAACATATCCTTATCGTTAACAAATTTTGACTCGAAAACGGATTGACTTTTTTTTACTTTTTTTCGGCCCCATAATAAAGAATGAGGATATTTCCCTGAAATGTTGAACCTCCCGATACAACTGAAAATTTCTGCATGGGGTATGACATATCGGGCTGATACTAATGAAATATCAGATCAATCCGGTTGGTTCTTAGAATCACTCGATCTCCAATACCACTACCGATTTCGCCGGAAGCGTCATGGTCAGTATACTGCCATCAATTTTCATATCTTTAAACGGAGCCGGTTTCACCATTTCCGGTTTTTCAAATGTGTTATGGGAATTGATTTCCGGGGCTGTTAAAACACGACCGGTCGCTTTTTTCACTGTCATGCCCTGTACTTCACAATGCAGGTCGGCCGGCCGGTTCGGATTGATATTGCACAGGGAAATGTGCACTTTTCCCAGCGTGTCCTTCGATGCTGAGACATTCAATGACGGTAATGATTTATCTTCAAATACATAGTTTTCACATTTCAAATCGGTTGTCAGCAGTGTCGCATCATGATGCATCTTATACATTTCAAAGACATGATATGTGGGTGTGAGACATATTTTCTCATCTTTTGTGAAAATCACAGCCTGAAGCACATTGATGGTTTGTGCCAAATTTGCCATCCTGATCCGATCGCATCGTTTGTTAAATTCGTTTAAATGAATGCCTGCAACAAGCGCATCACGAATGGTGTTTTGCTGAAATAAAAAACCGGGATTGGTTCCGGGTTCAACATCATACCAGGTTCCCCATTCATCCACGACCAGTGCGACCCTCTTTTCCGGATCATATTTATCCATTATAGCAATATGACGATCGATCACTTCCGGTATCTGAAGGCATTTATCCAATATAATAAAATACCCATCCTCATCGAATACGGTGGCAGATCCTTTCGGTGCTCCCCAGACGGTTGTTGTATAATGATGCAAAGACAGACCCCACATACGTCTTGAACCGATTTTTTCCATACAAACTTCTGTCCAGTGATAGTCCGCTTCCCCGGCTCCGCCGGCGACCTTCAGCAACCGGTTCTCACCGTAATTCCTGCAGTATGTAGCGTACCGCCGGTACTGATCTGCATAAAATTCAGGGGTCATCTGCCCGCCGCATCCCCAGTTTTCATTACCGACTCCCCAATAGCGAATACCCCAGGGATCTTCCCGGCCGTTTTGTCTTCTTTCATCAGCCATCGGACTCACACCGTCAAAATTGATATATTCCACCCATTTTGACATTTCCTCAACCGTACCGCTCCCCACATTGCCGCAAATAACCGGTTCGGTTCCCAATTGTTCGCATAAATCCATAAATTCATGGGTTCCGAAACTGTTGTCTTCAATGACCCCGCCCCAATGGGTATTAATCATTTTGGGACGTTCATTATGCGGCCCGATACCATCCCTCCAGTGATATTCATCCGCAAAACATCCGCCGGGCCAGCGGAGGTTGGGAATATTCAATTTTTTCAGAGCATCCACCACATCGTTTCTGATGCCCCGGGTATTGGGAATATCAGAATTGTCTCCCACCCAGATGCCGCCGTAAATACACCGGCCGAGATGTTCGGCAAAGTGGCCATAAATATGGCGGCTGATGGTTCCTCTTTCCTGGTTTGCATTGATAATCAGTTGATTGACAGTTTCTGCCGCCGGGCACCTTTGTCCTCCAAGCGGACCCAGTATCAGAACGAATGCATTCAGAACGATTGTTCTGTGAGACAGTTTCCTTCCTAAATTTTTTTTATTCATTTTTCAAACTCCATTTTATTGAATGACACCTGACAAAAAATTATGAATGATATGAAATAATTAACATCTGCGTTAACGTACACAATTACCAAAACTATCAATTTATTAATGAACAGACGGCGTGTGTACGTACACGCTTCAATTCAAATAAAAAGGCGTCTTCTGTACACCAAAGTCATGAATTAAATTCAACTATTCAACCTGAAGAACTCAATCCATCATACAAAATATATTTTGGAAAATCAAGCAAAATCAACATTCTTTTAAATATCTCTTCAAATATACCGGTTTAACCTTTCCATCCATATAATTCCAGATTGATCCGCCATTTTTCATCAACCCGAATTCCCTCGGACTGCAAAAGCATCTTTTGCCTTAAACAGGCATCCGGATCCGGCAGCTGACTGATTCCGCCTTTGGCATTGATTACCCGGTGCCATGGCACATCTGTGTCTTCAGCAAGTGAATGAAGCGCATAACCCACCAGCCTCGCCTGGCCAGGCATACCTGCCAGGCCTGCAATTTGTCCGTAGGTCGATACTCGACCCCAGGGGATTCTTCGAACCGTCTCGTAAATTGTCTGGTAGGTTGACAGACGATTATTGTTCATTTTATCTGATCGTTTAAAATACAAATATAAAATATTATTTTACAATACGAAATGCAAAAGAAAAAATGTAAAATGAAACGGCGTGAATTCGGCATAATCGCTGTTAGCCGACCAGTCAAAAACCATCTCACGGTCTCCCGGATTGCCGCCGGCATCCAATATGCGATGCCGACAGAAAGCGACTTCAGGATTGTTTTCATCCGGTTCACCCAGCTCTGCCAGCACATAAACATCGTCTTTAAAAATTCGAACATTTTCTTTGTTTTCTGATCCAATTTTTTATATTATTATTAAATAGGCCTCACTCTTTTCATAGTGTGAGTTAATATAAAATGAGAATTTATCTGTATTCAGAAAATAACAAACCTCTTCGGAATATTTGAAACGTATGCATAATATAAAGATTCCCGGACAGACGGAATCTCTGCTTCGAGCTATTGGCACGCTCGGCAACGAGATGAACACTCCTGCTTATGCTGTGGGAGGTTTTGTACGCGACACCCTGTTGAATCATCCGATTGCTGAAATTGATTTTGTGGTCGTGGGAGACGGTCCGTCTCTTGCTCAAAGAGCCAGAGAGATCTTTAACGGCCATGGATATGTTGTCTATCCGAAATTCGGTACGGCCTCTTTTTTCAGAGAGAGCCTCAAACTTGAATTTGTGAGTGCAAGAAAAGAATCGTATCGCAATCATTCCAGAAAACCCGATATCGAGAAAACAAACCTCAAAGAAGATTTAACACGCCGCGACTTCACCATCAATGCCATGGCTATGAACCTCAGCCAGAAAAAATTTGGTTTGATTGTGGATCCATTCAACGGACGAAAAGACCTGGCGAAAAAATTAATTCGGACACCGCTGGAACCGGAAACCACATTTTCTGAAGATCCGCTGCGTATGATGCGGGCCGCAAGGTTTGCCAGCCAGCTCCTTTTTACAATCCAATCGGATGTTCTCAAGGCCATGAGTTCGCAAAAAAAACGTTTAAAAATTGTATCACAGGAACGCATTACGGATGAACTGTTGAAAATTCTGTCGCATGATAGACCGTCGGCAGGATTTCATATACTTCTCGAAACAGGCATACTGAATATTATTTTTCCGGAGCTTACTCGGCTGACAGGAATTGAGCAACGCGGCAGGCATCATCATAAAGATGTTTTTGAGCATACCATGAAAGTACTGGATAATATTGCAAATGATACGGATAATCTGCTTTTACGATTCACCGCCCTGGTTCATGATATCGGCAAGCCGCGTGTCAAACGTTTCGTCAGGGGAGAGGGGTGGACATTTCATGGCCACGAAAGGATCGGAGTTCATATGTTGAAACAGATTGTTCCCCGGTTAAAGCTTTCAAATGCCTTCTTGAAATACAGCCAGAAATTGACGGGCCTGCACATGCGGCCCATTCAGCTCATCGGCGAAGATGTCACAGATTCAGCCATCCGCCGGCTGCTGGTTCAGGCCGGAGACGATATAGAAGATTTGATGACGCTGTGCAGGGCCGATATCACATCCGGAAATCCGAAACGGGTAAAAAAACATCTGGCCAATTTCGACTATGTAACCCGACGAATGTCCGAGGTGGAAGAAAAAGACAGGATGCGGGCCTTTCAATCACCGGTTCGGGGAGAAGAAATTATGGAAATCTGCCATCTTGAACCGGGTCCGATGGTGGGTCAATTAAAAAAGCGAATTGAAGAAGCGATTCTGGAAGGCCAGGTTCCCAACGATCACGATGCGGCATATGATTATTTATTGAAAATAAAAGATGAAGTGATGCAATGACAATCTATACAAAAAAGGGAGATCATGGAAAAACAAATCTTGCCGGTGGTGAGCAAATATCCAAGGATCATCCCCTTCTGAAAGCCTGCGGAGACCTGGATGAATTAAACACAGTCCTGGGATTATTAATCTCTGCCCTGCCTGTCTCGTTACAAGAAACCATGATGGATTTACAAACGCTTCAACTCTGCCTGATATCGATCGGCACCCGGCTGGCTTCTGTCCATCCTCAGGCAGACGGAATATGCGAGATTGCTAAAATGCCCTGGAACACGAAGGATATTGAAGCCCGGATCGATCAAATGCAATCCGAGCTGCCAGACTGCCATGAATTTATCCTGCCCGGAGGACATGAATCCGCATGCAGGGCCCATTTGGCACGCACCATCTGTCGACGTGCTGAAAGGCATATCGTCGGTCTGACTGACATCAAGGATATCCGGAATCCGTATTTGAATGTGCTTCCGTTCATCAACCGGCTCTCCGATTACCTCTTTGTCCTGGCGAGATACTGCAATTTTAAAACAAACACCGAAGAGCTGAAGGCCAGGAGTAAGAATCCGCAGGGCAAATAATACTGAATCATGTTGATCTCCCTTTGGCTTCATCATTCCATATGGGATTTCACATTTGCTGCAGACTTCAATTCGATTCTTTTCTGCCTTTAAGTTGAATATCCGATGTTTATAATCATACGGATTTTCACCGGAACGTCATATTGTCAATGACAATGAATTTCGTTTCAAAAGGATCCAGTTCCAGATTCAATCTCACCCTGCCATTTTCGGGGGATTGAGTGGCAATGGGTGAAATGGTTCCATTCATTGCATCCCATATCTGTGCCTGACCGCTTCCTGAAAGAATGATTTCTCGAATTTGATCCTTATTGCTTTCATTAAAAAAGAAATACAGATCAGCATCGCTAAAGTGTCTGTGTATATATTTTATTGAAGTACAGGAATTTTTCAGCTTGATATCCGGCTGCGGAAAAGCGTCGACCACGCGGGATGTCAGATCTCCGGAGGGTTCCCGGACAGCCCAGCTGAGATCCGGCGGACCGGATGCATTCAGGAATGTCTTTTCCACAATCAGGGAAGGTTCAGTGCCAAGGAAAACCACCTTCCCGCCTGAAGCAGCAAAGGATCGCAACCGACCGATCGCTGCCTTTGAAATGGCCTTGACAGATGGAATAATAACTGTAGTGTATGACTGTCCGCTCAGATTGATCAATTCACCACTTCCAAATTTGAGAACAGAAACGAGCGCATTTTCATCCACAAAATCAAAATCAAGCTGATGTTCAAGAAGCTGCTGCATTAATCGCAGAACAGATTGATTCGACTCTTTTTTTCCAAGCCACAGACTTGTCGTTGGGTGGTATACAGCGATCCGGGCGGCCGGGTGTCCCTGTGATAAAAGATAGGCTGCTCGATGGACGTACCGGGCGATAGAGCAAAACTGTTCCGTGGCTGTCCATCCTTTCAGACCGAGCTCACCTGTTGTGGATGCAGGGACAAACATCACTTCAACCATATTGATGCCCCGCACGAATTGATGATCCAGAACCCATTTGGCTTGTGTGACTGTCGGAGGAATCCGATAAGCGGCAAAGCTTTCGGTAAACGCACGCGGTTTGCCGTACACATGAGACACCGAAGAAGCATATTTGGGATAATCTGCGATCTTGTCCGGCCATATTTGATTCCAGATAGCGTCTACTCCCGGCATTTGCACATGCCGCATGCATTCAAAAAAATCTCCTTCATGATTAATTAGAGCTGTCATATCATCTTCTTTATTCAGATGAACAAGATACTCCAGATTGTGACGGTCGCACCATTCCGCCTGTACTTTGAAGAAATGTTCACCAAACATATCAGACCAGACATCCCAGTAATCCGCTTTCACGCGTTTTTGTATTTCTGTCAGCCGTGGCGCAAAAAAAGCGGCGACATAGGGCCGAACGTCATAACCTTTGCGCTCTTGAAACTGCGAAAAGATCTGAGGCGTCCACGGAATACCGCGAATGCTGTAATCGGGTTCATCACCCCTGAATCCCAGAACTGTTCGGCCGAATTCCGAACCGACAAATTTTTCATGCTGTTCATGCGTAAACTGAATAAACTGCCGTGTGGCCGCAGAGTCAAGATAATCACAAAGTGAATTGCTGGGATCCTTGCCGCGTGTGGGATTGTTCACAGCCCGGGTGGGAGAACTGCGGAAATCATGTTTGACCAGAATCACCTGCCATCTGCCTTCGGGAGCTTTCCATCGCAGCTCTCCTGATTGTATGTCAAGAATCTGACAGGTGCTGTCGATCTGATTGACCGCGACGGCACTCACAACATCTTCGGAAAGGCACTGCTTCAGCGTCTCTCCGCCTGAGATCGCGATTCGGTCGTCTATGATGAGGGCCTTCATTCTTAATTCCGGCGCGTCAGTTGTAAATTTTCCCCCGGCGAATCCACTGGGATATTTCCCCTCATCCACGATCCAGACACGCATGTCTCTTTCGCCGGCCAGTTCCACTGTACGCCTGACCATTTTCAGCCAGCCTTCGGACAGATAGGGATGGCCCATATCATAACCCGGCTCCAGGGTGACTATATGAACCCCCCGCATCTTAAAAGCATCCAGATCCCGGGCAATGACTTCTTCGGTCACTTCTCCATCCCATCCCCAATAAAAAGTCATGCTGTATTCTATCGGGGGCGACTGAAAATTTTCGGCAATCTCATCCAGACCCGGTTCTCCGGATTCCTGACAGGGTCTTTTTGTACATAGAGAAAGAGTCATCAACATAAAAACACATAAAAATTTTTTCACTATTTTCATATCGGAATCCTTGTCAGATATTTAGAACCTGTCCCCGCGAATTGCCCTGAGTTACACATCCGGACGATTAAATGAATCGAACGATATCGATATAATGAGTGCCCATAATTTTCCGAATCATTGATCCTGCTTAAAAAACACCTCAACATCGACAATGTTCAGCTTCTCGACATTCCTGACCTGTTGATCACTCTGTGTCTCCTTGTCCAGGTGGCTTGTGATCTCATTGAAATCAAACATTTCTTTGTATTCTCTTTCTCCTAAAAGCCGGATTGAAATATGGTCCGCCTTGAGAGGTTCAAACAGGATATAAAAATAACCAAGATTCCGTTTGGTCAATCCGGTGAACACCGCTTTATCTCCGGCTTTGACAACAACAGGGTAACGTCTGGTTCGCCATCCGCTTAATTTAATTGCGATCTGATTGATCCGGGTTTCTTTTTCAAATTCATACATGATCCAGGCTTTTGAGCAATCCCCGGCATTGGTCCAGCGGGTTACCTGATTGCCGTCATAACTAAAGATGGCATCATTTTGATTGCTCCCTGCAATGGCATTGACAATTTTAACAGAGCGACGGGTTGTTTTTATCTCCTGTGTATCAGGCGTCGGCCCATATTCTAAAAATGAGGGCAACCCCGTATCCGGAATATCAAGCGAAAGTCCTTCGGTCATTTTTACTGAATGCGATTCTAATTTCATTACGCCGCATTTAAGTCCATCAGATCTGGCCGTCAAACTGATTTGCCCCTCTTCAGGAACCGACCGGAGAATAACACGATTGATCCCGCATTCAACCGGCAGGCTTTTTGAAAGGATATAATTATCCGAACCCTTTGCAATACCGCCGCGCCACTCTGCCGGCCCGTTAAGCTCGAAGTCGATCATCGCATTCGAGGTCGGGCAACGGCAACCATCGGCGTCAACTACCTCCACATCGACAAGGGCCAAATCTGCACCGTCAGCTCTGAATCCTTCAGGATGGGTATGAAGCGTCAGTTTGATTCCTTCTGGTCGACCTGAAGTCCTTTTTTCTGTCTGACATAAGACACGATTCGATGCGTCATAGCTTACCGCTTTCAGCGTGCCTGCTTCCCATTCGACATCTTTAAATGTATGTAAAAAATGATAATCCCGTTCACCAAACCCCCGAGACTCATTATTGACAAACAATTCCACTTTCTCGCCTGTGGATACAACGTACACATTTTTAATCACACCCTCAGCGTAGTTCCAGTGCCCAATGATGTAACTGCTGTTTTTTTCAGTTTCCAGCCAGCCGTTCCACAGAACCTGATGGGTAAAATATGCGTCTTTGGGAATACGCAAAGCATCAACCACACCGCTTCGCCGATAATTTTCAGCACCTCGAAAATGAGTATTGGTGTCTGAAAAGATAATCTTGACACCGCCCGAATTCACAAATCGTCCGGTACCCGGACGTTCCCGCCAGAAATCGTACCAGCGTGCAATACATTCTTTTGCAAATGAATCCTGATTGCGGTTATACTCGCTGGCGTCTCTGCCTTTGTAAAGCGGCCCCTCCCCATCCTCATGAAAAGGCGGGGAATATTCATCCCAGTATTTTCGCAGGCCTTCATCACGCATATACTCCATGGCCCACATTGGGATTGTGCTGCTCTTGTTGACATAAAGCATTTCACCCCCGTACTCGGCAATCCGGCTGTCTAACATTTCGCGTGAGCCTATGGCGCGCCCGCCATCAGGATCGTACTGATCACGGATATTTTTCATTTCCTGCATATGGCCTTCACTTATCGTTTTATTGCCTGCTTCATAAAAGAGTATGCTGGGATGATTGCGATTGTAGATGATTGCATCTCGCATCAGCTCGATCCGTTGCTCCCACTGCCTGCCCTGACTGTCTTTCTCTGCATCGCCGGCCGGCATGGCCTGTATAAGCCCCACGCGGTCACACGATTCCACATCCTGTTTCCAGGGTGTGACATGCATCCAGCGGACCAGATTTCCATGGCTGCTGACAATCATGCGATTGCTGAAATCGCTCATCCACGGCGGTACAGACATGCCGACAGCGGGCCACTCATTGCTGGTCCGTTGCGCATATCCTTTCACCAGTAAAATCCTGTCATTCAATTTGATCATTCCATCGGCAAACGCTGTCTTACGGAAACCGGTACGGGTCTTTACAATATCGATTATCTCTCCATCCGCCTGAAGAATCGTTGTAACAGTGTAAAGATAACCGTATCCCCAGCTCCAGAAGTGAAGCGAATCCACAGATGCACCTGCCCTTAAGATTCGGGTTTCTCCCGGTGCAATCTTTCGCTTGCCACCATCAATTGTTTTAATACGCCTGCTGTTCATATCTTCGATATGCACGATATATTGACATATTACTGAGGTTGGATACTCATTTTTCACCTGTGTTTCAGCCGTGATTTCGGCAGACCGGTTTTTAATATCAATGTTTTCTGCATAGATATACTGACCCGTCGTGCCAAGATCACTGTACAATGGCAGGGTCTGATACAGTTTATCCATAATATACAGCCAGGTATTTTTCGGAATGCCGCCATAATTGGCATTGAAGTTGTCATTATGCCATTGATACCGTGTGCCGGTTGATCTCTCACAATAGTCCCAGGAATTGTCTGTGCGTACTGCAATGACATTTTCTGCCGGATAAAATTTAACTTTGTCTGTGATATCATATCCGAATGCCATCACGCCATTTTCATGCAATCCGACAAATTCACCATTGACGAATATTTCACCGGCCTGGCGCACACCTTCAAATTCAATGAACACTTTTTTTCCGCAGAAAGCCTTTGAAATCTTGAAATGTTTACGGTACCAGGCGATGCCTGTGGAAAGGTCGTGAATATCCAGTTTAAATGCCTCATTCTCATTCCAGGCATGAGGAAGTGTTATTGATTGCCAGCCGGAATCATTATAATCGACTGACTCAATGCCAATCGTATCACCCACAAATACCAGCCATCCGGGATTGAAATTGTATTTGATACGAGCGTAAACAGATACATACGCGATCAGGATAAAAATAGCCGTTAAATGGAGACAGTTCTGAATTACGCGATTTTTATCATTCGGTTTCATTGTTACCTTGTCTTATTTTTTGATTCCTGTTTCTTGACTCTTTCGACTCTACGACCCAAGAACTCTCCCAATTTTTTCCTCATCTGTTATTACAAATAATATTTCATTTAAGCTCAAAATCAATATATCTCCTGCTTATTCGTATTTGTAATTGTAAGGTCCTCTATGTCTTCACACTGGTTTAAAGTGAAATCCCTGACATCCTTTAATATGAATGCGGGCACGTCTTTCACCTTTTGAGCCTTCACACAATTGAATGCCGCATTCTTCACATCCTCCAGCACAAACGCCGGCCTAAAGTCCGTATCCATAAATTTCACTTTCACATCACTGAACTCAATACCATCCGCATGCCGGATAAAAAAACCGTATGCCGGTATTTTTCCAAAAAACCGCGGATCAGGATATCCCTCTTCCAATTCGGGAACCTGAATATCAACATATTCTTTTGGTGCGCCTCCTTTTACCAGGATCTGGATATGGCTCAGCTTGATATCTTCAATGTCATGACCCGGAATACCCACAATTAACGAGGCGGATTCGGGATTTGCATTGTTTATAACCACGTTGCTGATATTGATACGGCGCATTTTACCGATTGCCGTACTCTCCGGGGCACGCATACGCCGCCCCAGCCTGAGAAAAATGGGTGAATTGGTGATATCATGCATGGTTATATTGGATATGGTCACGTCTTCGAGAATTCCGCCATCCACAGTTTCCAGCGCAAGACCGCGGCAGTGCTCAAATGTACAATTTGAAATTGTAATGTTTCTGAATCCGCCATTCGATTCTGTGCCGAATTTGATGCGGCCGGTCGTCCCGCCGTGGTCGGGTACCCGATCATCTTTTGTTTGAAATGTGCCGTCCAGCAGGGTATTCTCATCATAACCGCTCACAAGACAATTGGTGATCGTAACATTTTCAGTCACTCGCGCAAACCCCAAAGCATAAGAGCTTTTCAGTACAATGGCATCATCATTGTGTGTATTGATCAGACAATTGGAAATGGTCACATTTCTGCAGCAGTCCACATTGATTGCATCCCGGTTGGTATCGATCCTGAGATTATCAATGGTAAAGTTATCCACACCTGTAGGTAAAATACAGAAATGCCCGCATGTCTGCATGGTGATATCCCTGATCGTTACATTGCGGCAATGCTTCAGTGCTATTGCTTTGTTTCCTGCACCGACTTCGTCCGTATCCCAGCGCTGAAGTCCCTGACCGAAAATCCTGCCTGAACCTGAAATTGAGATATCATCCAAACCTTCACCCCAGATTAAACTGTTGTGCCAATGGCTGTGTCCGTGATCCTGATACCTGTCCCATTCGTTCGGTTCTGCCGGATCATAACCGCCCTCATATTCCTCGTGATTTGCGGCCAGGATTACCGCGCCATGATCCAGATATAATCCGATATGACTTTTCAGCCGTATTGAAAAACTCAAATACGTGCCTGCAGGAAAATAAACCGTACCGCCTCCCGCTTCTGCTGCCGCATTGATGGCTCTGTTAATGGCAGGCGAGTCAATCGTTTTTCCGTCTCCGACAGCGCCATAGTTTTTTACATTATAGTCAGAGGCAAAAATTCGTATTCCTGCGATCAAAAACAGTAAAACAGGAATTAATTTTTGAATGTGCCTGTTTACAATCATGCCGATAATCCTTTCTTATGAGGTGATATTTAATAAGGCGTGTTCTTGTTTTTTATTTTACAGTGATCTCCCATACTTTGGACAAACGTGAGCTTCCGCCTGGACCTTTCACATTCAGAATAACTGTATAGGTTCCCGCTTTTTGATAAATATGGATAGGGTGCTGTTCCTTGGAGGTGGTGCCGTCTCCAAAGTCCCATTCCCAGGACGTGATCTTTCCGATCGAATGATCCTGAAATGCCACGCTGCGACAATTCATATCGATGACTCTGAAAGACCAGTCTGCCCGGATTGACTGATTAAAACCAGGTTCAAACGGCATCAGCTGGAAGGCGCACAGGTAAGACGCATTACCATACATTTTATGCTCTCTTGAGAGATTCCAGAATCCATCTTTTTGACTGCCGAGAACATCATCATAATCGAGTACCGCAAAAGACAATCCGATAATTTTATTTTCCTCGAGCACAGACTGAACAGCCCTGCAAGGCCCTTCCGGACCGGCATAATCAAATGGTGTGATCCAGAACTCAAGAACCAGTTTCCCGGATTCCCCCGGTTTAAAATGATAATCACAAACCGCGTTAGCAAAGGGCAGCTCCTTGATCCATGGCTGAACTCCCCAGACCAGGGTCCATACCTTCCCTTCAGCCGGTGTGAAAATATGATAATTTTGTGCATGCACACCATGAATTGCCCAGTTTGCATCTGAGAGCCGGATTCTCTTGTCGTCAGCGGCACGGCTTATACCTACTTCCTGAGATGTCCATATTTTATGATGCTCCCAATCTATGAGAGGGCCTCCTGAAGCATCACCGTCCACAACCAGCTCAAAGGTATCATTATGAAGATCCGGCAAAGAAAAGTCCCAGTAATCATCAAAGGCTTCATAGAGAAAATAGAGGCGGGTGAAGCCACGAACCCAACCCACACGGACACAGATATCCAAAGATTCCGGATTCGGTTTCTCATGATGCCCCTCATCATCAACAAGCTGATCTGTTCGGATTTTATATGCATCAGGGACACAATCCCAGTCACTTGCATCACCATCGATGCGCGGAATCATTTGCGCGGGAAATTGAAAAATTTTAAAGGTTTTGTCCGGCCGTTCAAGTGTGAAAGCAGGGCTCCAGAGAAACAGTATGAATAAAAGACCTATTGACGGATAATATTTCATGTTTTATCCTTTTAAATTGTCCGGATTTTCAGAATTCACTGGCGGTATAATAACAGGGCATACCAGCAGTCTGATTTTATTGAATATTTTTAATCATAATGGCTTCGCCTTCTTCAACATGCAATGTCAGACCCGATAAGTCAATATCTTCGACGTACTCAAGAAGAAAACCCTTCTGAGCTGCAATATGACAGTTTTCAAATGTCACTTTTCGGATCGGACTGTCTTTCAATCCGTGCATATCACCCACAGACTGAACAGTACCCGATACATTAATAATGCTGACATTGCGGACAACAGGCAACGGATCTGAGGGCGGTTTCAACGGCGGTCGCATGCGCCAGGCCATGTTAAACTCGAATGCCTTTCGTGTATTTTTCAGCTGAATATCCCGATAGGTAATATTCTCAACCACACCGCCGCGACTCGGCTGGGATTTAAATCGAATGGGAGCCCAGTTGTCCTCCTCAATAATACAGTCCCGAATTTCCACGTTGCGAATTCCTCCGGACATTTCACTTCCCATTGACACACCTCCATGCCCATAGCGGAAACGGCACTGTTCGACAATGATATCTTCAGCCGGACGATTGACTCTTCGCCCATCTTCATCCCTGCCGGATTTAATGGCAATACAATCATCATTGACATCAATATCGCAATGGGTAATACGAATACGCCGGCTGGAATCGATATCAATGCCGTCGGACATAATAATATTGTGATCTGCACGAATGATCAGATCTTTTATCAGCACATCCTCGGAATAAAGAACAAATAAACACCAGCATGCCTGATTTTTCAAAATAAGGCCTGAAACCGTTATGTTTTTACAATTCTGGAGAGCAATCAGTCTCGGTCGCCCGATATGGAGTTCCTTCGTTCCTCTGGGATAACGGGCCATCCACGCATCGCCGGAACCATCGATCATTCCCTCTCCGGTGAATGTCACTTCATTCAGATTAAAAGCATTGATAAAAGCCGACGTCCAACGGCCTTCAATGCCCTCCCATCGGGTTTCCACCTGAGGATAATCATCCGGATTGACCGTGCCTTTTAAAACCCCGCCTTTCTCCACATGAAGATGGACGCCTTGTTTAAAAAAGACAGCCCCGCTCAAGAATATGCCTTCAGGGACAACAAGAATTCCACCGCCTTCAGAGGCACACCGGTCAATCGCAGATTGAATCGCTTCTGTATTCAAAGTTTTTCCATCACCGACAGCTCCATAGTCTGTAATCATGTATCGCTGCCATGGTTGAGCAATGATAAGTGTGCCAATGTTCATGAACAGAATCATCAGTACAATCATCCTGTATTTATCTGTCATGACTGGCTCCGAATAGTGAATTTATAAAAATTTGATTATCAGAATAAAATAATCATTGAGATAATGGAATTCAACCCTTTTCAAATGAAACACATAGAATCTCCCGGATCAATATCATTGACCGGCCTTTAAATTGTGATCATATCATCATACTTTTTCCGGTATCCCATCTTGAACAGACCGTGATATTGACGACTTTTAAATCAAAGGCTTGATTATTATAATAATAGTCATTAAATTTTTATCTCAAATGCTCTCAAGGAGAATAAACCACAATGAGGTCAAATATCAACTCAACTTCGAAAGATGTTACATCTGATACCCGAAAAGCATCTTTTAATGAAGGGGGCGGACAATTATCTGTCATCGAAAAAGTCGGATACGGACTGGGAGATACAGCATCCAATATCCTGTATCAGGCATGGAGCTTTTTTCTTACCATATTTTATACGGACATATTCGGAATTGATTTAAAAGTGGCCAGCTTTATGTTTTTAATCACCCGTGTCTGGGATATGATTAACGATCCCATCATGGGAATGATTGCAGATCGTACCAATACCCGCTGGGGTAAATTCCGGCCATACCTTTTATGGATGGCTGTTCCCTATGGGATACTCGCATGTGCGATGTTCATTACTCCTGAATTAAACCAGAACATGAAAGTGGTGTATGCATATGTGACTTATATTCTGGCGACAATGGCTTACACTGCCATCAACATTCCCTATTCATCCATGATGGCAGTGATGACACCGAATCCAAAAGAACGAACAACACTGTCTCAGTATCGTTTCTTTTTTGCCTTTGTAGGCGCAATGTTAATTACCACCTTTACCATTCCCCTGGCGAGATTCTTCGGATCAAATCCGTCTCATCCGGGATACAACGCAGAATTGGGATATAGTCAGGCTCTGGGCTATCAGGTGACAATGGGCGTTTTTGGGGCGATTGCTATTATTCTTCTGTTGATTACATTTCTGACCACCCGGGAACGGGTCAAACCTCCTGAAAATCAGAAAAGTTCGTTCGGAGAAGATCTGAAAGACGTTCGGAGAAACACACCCTGGATTATTTTATTCATTGCTTGCATATTCTGGGTTACGCATAATGTCATGCGGAACGGCACAACAAAATTTTTCTTTGATTATGTTTACTGTAATGGCAGCAACATTATGTTTCGCTGGACTCTTGGCCCGCTGGTTCTCGACTTTGATCATACAACTGTATTCCTGACAATCGGAACCCTGGGTATGATGGGAGGGGTTTTCCTCAGTACTTTACTGAAAAAACACTTTGGTAAAAAACCCTTAAGCATTTTCTTGTCTCTTGCCAGTGTTGTTTTCGGTTGTATATTCTATATTCTTCCAACCCACAATATTTCTGAACCAAGACTCATCAACCCGGAAGCCCGTGGTGCACAGGTTGTCAGTGCTGCCGATTTGGATGGTGACGGTGATCCCGATGCGTTTTCCGCTTCCGCAGAAGATGACAAAATCGCGTGGTATGAGAATGACGGATCAGGAAATTTTTCCGAAGAAAAAGTGATTACCTCACAGGCCGACGGTGCTGCATCCGTTTACGCGGCGGACCTTGAC
>JAFGCO010000061.1 GCA_016932575.1 bacterium | reverse complement strand
TTCAAAAGGAATAATCTTTCTTTCCCACACACCGGATAGCAAACTATCGTTTCAGAAGGTAACCTTTTTATTTAATGGAGTGTGCTTATCTGAAAAGGTTACCTTCTGAAAACATTGCTCAAACTCAAAATTTGCCAAAGTTCTGTAAGAATGATTCATTTTACAGAAATCAGTATAAAAAAACAAATAAAAAAGACCGCCCATTTGGAGCGGTCACACAAATAAAAATCTATTACCGGATATTCAGATCCCTTCAGCCACCAGATCTCCCACTTCAGATGTAGAATACCCCATCTTTCCGGCGCTCATGCTTTTCAGTTTACTGCCTGTCACCTCCATGACGGCTTTTTCAATGGCTTCAGCCGCCGCAGTCTCGCCAAGATGTTCGAGCATCATCGCGCCGCAGCAAATTGAAGCAAGAGGATTGATAATATTCTTTCCTGTATATTTTGGAGCAGAACCGCCAATGGGCTCGAACATGCTGACGCCTTCCGGATTAATATTGCCCCCGGCCGCTATCCCCATGCCACCCTGTGTTATCGCACCCAGATCCGTAATTATATCACCAAACATATTACCGGTGACCAGCACATCAAACCACTCAGGACTTTTCACCATCCACATGCATGTTGCATCAACATGATAATATTCTCTCTGTATATCCGGATAGTCAGAATCACCGATTTCATGAAAAGCACGTTCCCATAGATCATAAACATATGTCAGCACATTGGTTTTTCCAACCAGTCCCAATGTATTATATTCCCCTTTTCCCCTGGCTTTTTTACCGTGTTTTCGTGCATAGTCAAATGCATAACGTAAACAACGTTCAACCTGATGTCGGTTATATACCATGCTCTGAACGGCCACTTCATGTTCCGTATGTTTCATTGTAAAACCGCCAATTCCGGTGTAAAGACCGCCTGTATTTTCACGGACCACTATATAGTCTATATCCTGAGGCCCTTTGTCTTTTAACGGTGTATCCACACCCGGATATAATTTAACAGGACGAAGGTTGATATATTGATCCAGATCAAATCGCAATTTCAGTAAAATACCTTTTTCAAGGATACCCGGCTTCACATCCGGATGACCAATAGCGCCAAGAAAAATAGAATCAAATTGACGCATCTCATCAGCAGCTGTTTCGGGAAGTACTTCGCCTGTACGTAAGTACCTGTCTCCGCCAAAATCATATTCCCGGGTATCCAGTGTAAAATTAAATTTTTCTGCAGCAGCTTGAAGTACTTTCAGACCCTCTCTGACAACTTCCGGTCCTGTGCCATCTCCCGGAATAACAGCAATTTTATAGGTAGTTTCTGACACAATATTTCCTTTCTATTTTGATATCAGGTTCTTTCGTTTTGCGTAAAGAAAAAGTCCTCCCGTTTCAACAATTCCAGCAACTTCTCCCAGAGATTTCAGATTGTATGATTTCTCTGTTGTAATGTTTTTCAATATGTACATATCCTGACGAATGGTAATTTCATCACCTGTTCGGATTTTATTAAACAAGCTATCTTTACTCTCAAAGGGGATCAGAAATCCGCCGTCCACAGTATTTCGATAGAAAATCCTGGCGTATGACAATGCAACAACTGCTTGAACCCCAGCAATACTCAAAGCAGCGGGGGCATGTTCTCTTGACGAACCGCATCCGAAATTCTTGCCCGCGATAATAATCTTATATATCGATTTATCAGAATTTTTCGGAACAAATGGTATGTTTCCTTTAGGAAGCCCGGATTTCTGCGGCGGCACACCCGAGAGAGCGTACATACCATATAACCGGCGTTCTTCAGGTTCATCCATATTATAAACCAGATGTTCTGCCGGAATGATCTGGTCTGTATCGACGTCATTTCCTAATACATATGCTTTTCCACTGATCATGTTGTTCATTTTGCGTTACCTTCTTCTTTCCTGAATCCATTAGCAGATCTTATTTTATTATTTTTCTAAATATTCTCTTGGATCTGTGATATTACCGGTAATTGCTGACGCAGCCACTGTATATGGCGATGCCAAATATGTTTGGGATTTTTTGGATCCCATGCGACCGTGAAAATTCCGATTGGTGGTGCTAATGCAAATTTCATCCGAATTTAAACGGCCAAAGGTATCCGGAGGACCTCCGAGGCAAGCTGCACATGAAGGAGGTCCCAACTCGACACCTGCATCCGTAAAAATTTTTCTCAGAGTTTTTCCATGAATGGTTTCCGAATCAAATTTTGCATCCACTTCTCTTGTAGCCGGGACAACAATTGTTTTTACTTTAACCTGCTGATTATTTAATATTCTCGCTGCCGCAATAAAATCGGTAATTTTACCACCGGTACATGATCCGATATAACATTGATCCAATTGAATATCCTTCAGCGTTTTTGCCGGAACACCATTACTGGGCAGGTAAGGTTTTGCCACCATAGGCTCAATTTTATGAGCCTGAAAAATATGGATACTCTCAAACGTGGCATCTGAATCGTTTTGATAAATTTCAAACTCACGATCTGTACGCGCCTTGACATATTTAATCGTTTTTTCGTCTGCCTGAATGATACCATTCTTTCCTCCAGCTTCGATGACCATATTGCACAGCGTCATTCGTTCTTCCATATTAAGAGAAAAAATACCTTCTCCGTCAAATTCCATGGCTTTGTAAGTTGCCCCGTCCACACCGATATCATTAATGATTTTCAGTATAATATCTTTAGCCATGAGATAAGGCGGAAGCTCCCCTTCAATAATAAATTTCATTGTTTCAGGTACTTTAATCCATAACTTTCCTGTACCCATAACAAATGCCGCATCCGTATTTCCAATACCTGTACCGAACATGCCGAATGCACCTGCTGTGCATGTATGCGAGTCTGTACCAAATAGCACAGAACCCGGTAGATTAAATCCTTCTTCTGCCAAAGCAACATGACAAACACCCTTATATTGTTCTGTTCCCGGATTATAAAAATACGGCAGTCCCTGTTCCTGGACAAATTCTCTAAGTATCTGAACATTACGATGCGCATGCTTGTCTTTTGTAAAAATATAATGATCCGGAATAATAACAATTTTTTGAGAATCCCATACTTTTGCATTTTCTCCGAATTGTTTTTTGAAGATGCCAATGGTGGGAGGTCCGCATACATCGTGAGTCATTAATACATCCACATCAATCCAGATATTTTCACCTGGATTCACATGAGATGTATTTGCGTGTTTTGCTAATATTTTTTCTGTAATTGTCATTACACAATTCCTGTTATTTTAATCCTTACAGCCGCAATAAACGGCATAATTATAATATTTCCATATAACATCAAATAAATCAGCATTGCAAAATGCGATTTAACATGTTCCATATGGACAGGCTCATATCTGATCGATAGTATCATCACCCGAATCGGATTCACTTGTATGAACCACTCGGTTAATGGCATTAATATAAGCTTTAGCGCTGGCCTCGATAATATCCGTGCTTGCGCCCCGTCCTGCGTAGGACCGATCGTTATACTCAACCTGGATCAGAACTTCTCCGAGTGCATCCTTGCCTTTTGTCACCGCATGGATAGAATAGTTAATTAATTTGCACTGAATTCCGGTAATACGGTCAATCGCTCTGCAGGCAGCATCGACAGGGCCATCTCCTATGGAAGAGTCCATCAAAGATTGATCTCCCCTTTTTAATTTTATCGTTGCTGTCGGAGTGATTTCTGTACCGCTGACTACCTGTAGTGACTCAAATTCATAAATTTCAGGAATTTCTGAGATTTCATCCTGAATAATCGCAATTAAATCCGCATCATAAATATCCTTCTTTTTATCTGCCAGTCTGATAAACGATTTGTACGCGACTTCCAAATCATCTTTACTCAATTCATACCCAAGCTCTTTGTATCTTTCTCCGAGAGCATGCCGTCCTGAATGTTTTCCAAGGACAAGAGCACTTTTGTGAATGCCTACGGATTCAGGTGTCATAATTTCATACGTTTGTTTATTCTTGAGCATACCATCCTGATGGATGCCGGCTTCATGAGCAAAGGCATTGGCTCCTACAATGGCCTTGTTTCGCTGTACTGTCATCCCTGTCAGACTGGTCAGCAGCTGGCTCGATCGATAAATCTCTGTCGTCACAACACCTGTTTCTAAATCCAATAAATTCTTTCGTGTATTTAATGCCATAACAAATTCTTCCATAGATGCATTTCCGGCCCGTTCTCCAATACCATTGATGGTCGTTTCAACCTGACGAGCTCCATTGGCAACGGCCGCAATTGAATTTGCGACAGCCAGCCCCAGATCATTATGACAATGCACACTAAGAATCGCTTTATGAATATTCGGAACCTTCTCGCGGATGGTTTTAATTAGATTACCAAATTCATCAGGTATGACATACCCCACTGTATCCGGCACATTGATGACTGTGGCACCTGCATCAATGACTGCTTCAAAAATGTTACAAAGGAAGTCAACATCGCTCCGTCCTGCATCTTCAGCAGAAAACTCGACCTTTTCAGAATATTGCTTTGCGTATTTGACATGTTCGACTGCTGTCTTTAAGACCTGGTCGCGATTCATATGCAGTTTATGCAGGATATGAATATCTGAAGTGGCAATAAATGTATGAATCAATGGATCTTCTGCATATTGTAATGCTTGCCATGCCCTGTCGATATCCGTTTTTTTTGTACGAGCCAGGCTGCAAATTGTGCAGTCTTTTATTTCCATTGAAACGCGTTTTACAGCTTCGAAATCACCTTCGGAGGCGATGGCAAAGCCGGCTTCAATCACATCCACACCAAGTTTTTCAAGCTGCCTGGCCATGCGTAATTTCTGTTCCATGGTCATGCTGCATCCGGGTGCCTGCTCACCATCCCGGAGTGTTGTATCGAATATGATTACCCGATTATCCATCATTGCCTCCATTCACAAAGACAACTTTTATTTTTACTATATTCACTCAGTCAGTGCAAGTCTTATTTTTAAATGCTGCTCTAATTATTTTTTAATCCATGACATCATTTCCCGTAATTTTTTACCTACCTCTTCAATTTTTAATGCCCGATGCTCATCGCGCAGCTTTTTCATATTTGGACGCCCGGATTCATTTTCACTTATCCATTCTTCTGCAAATGATCCATCCTGAACTTCTTGAAGAATTTTTTCCATACGTTTTTTTGTATCAGCATCAATGACTCTTGGGCCCCGGGTCATCCCCCCATATTCTGCTGTGTCGCTTACAGAATAATACATGCCTGCAATACCACCTTCATAAAAAAGATCCACAATAAGCTTTAACTCATGCAGACATTCGAAATAAGCGATTTCCGGCTGATATCCGGCATTCACCAGGGTCTCAAATCCACCCTTTACCAATTCTGTAACCCCCCCACAAAGCACGACCTGCTCTCCGAAAAGATCAGTTTCAGTTTCTTCCTTAAAGGTTGTTTCAATAATACCGGCACGTCCTGCACCAATACCGCATGCATGCGCCAGGGCCAAATCTTTGGCTTTTCCTGTTGCATCCTGATATATAGCAATCAATGCCGGTACACCTGCACCTTCTGCATATGTCCGTCTCACAAGATGTCCGGGCCCTTTCGGCGCTACCATATAAACATCAATCTCAGAATTCGGCTGAATCCGTTTGTAATGAATATTAAATCCATGCGAAAAAACCAGTGCTTTGCCCGTACTCATATGTTTTTCAATAGACTGAGCGTATACCTTGCCCTGCAATTCATCCGGGATTAAAATTTGAACGATATCCGCTTTCTCAGCAGCTTCCTCAGCTGAAATCGGTGTAAATCCATGAGAAACAGCAAGTTTCCAGTTGGATGTATCAGGCATTTCAGCAACAATGACATTGACACCGCTGTCCCGAAGATTTTGTGCCTGCGCGTGCCCCTGGCTTCCATATCCCACGATGGCCACTGTTTTACCGGATAATTGACTTATCTCAGCATCTGAATCATAATACATTTTCATTTTTATTTCCTTTCAAACAGTATGGTTATTTATTTTTTTATTGGAGTTAAGGCTTTAGCCTTTTATTTTTTAATTATTTATTATTTCTGAAATTCACGCTTCAAGGCGACAATTCCCGTTCGTGCAATTTCCCGAATACCGAACTGTTGGAGCATCTCAATAATAGCGTTGACTTTGTCTTCCTTTCCGGTCACTTCAATCGTAATTGTCTTATGACTCAAGTCAATAATCTTCGCTCTGAAAATATCAGCGACCTGCATAATTTCTGCACGGGTCGACGCGGACGACTGAACCTTTACCAGAGCCAGTTCACGTTCAACAAAGGGCTCATAGGTAAGCTCAACCACCTTAATAACATCGACCAGCTTATTCAGCTGCTTTGCGATTTGTTCGATAATCTGATCATCACCTTCACTGGTGATTGTTGCACGCGTTGTTTCGGGATCTTCTCCTTCGCCGAAACTCATACTGTTCATGTTATAGCCACGGCCGCTAAACAGACCGGAAATACGCGGAATTGCATTGAACTTATTTTCGAAAATTACTGAAAGTATATGTCTCATTACAAATCTCCTATTGCCAATCCTTATTTTCCGTTTTCAAGCATTTCATCCAAAGAAGCACCCGCGGGCACCATGGGGAAAACATTTTCCTCAGGACAGATGATAAATTCCATCACCACAGGAAGTCTTTTAATCTTAAGCCCTTCTTTAATCACATCTTCCACATCCGATAATTTTTGTGCCTGTAATCCGACAGCGCCGTATCCTTCAGCCAACTTCATAAAATTTGGATTGCCATCAGATAAAACAGTCATGGCATACCGCCTTTCGAAAAACAGTTCCTGCCATTGTCGAACCATTCCCAGATAGCCATTGTTCAATAATACTATTTTTAATGGAATTTTATTTTGAACCGCAGTTGTTAATTCCTGAATATTCATTTGAAAACCGCCATCCCCAGTAAAGCAAACAACCGTTTCATCAGGACATCCAATCGCTGCTCCAAGTGCAGCAGGAAGTCCATATCCCATGGTACCCAATCCTCCTGATGAAAGAATCTGTCTCGGGCGTTTAAATCCATAATACTGAGCGGCCCACATCTGATTCTGACCAACATCTGTTACAACGATCGCCTGATGATTGGTCATTTCAGCAACTTTTTCAACAACATATTCCGGCAGAATTTCCTCGCCTCTTTTCGAATACTTTAAGGGATGCTCATTTTTCCAGCAGTTGATTTGCTCAAGCCATTCTTTCGTATTTGCAGGCTTTATCTTTTTTACAATATCCGGCAATACTTTTTTTACATGCCCAACAATCGGAATATCAACAGCCACATTTTTTGCAATGCAGGAAGGATCAATATCAATATGTATCTTTTTTGAATTCGGGGAAAAATGATTCAGACGACCTGTGACACGATCATCAAAACGTGCACCGACACACATCAAAACGTCGCATTCCATCATTGCCATATTGGCATACCAAGTCCCATGCATACCAACCATGCCCACCGATAACGGATTATCCTCAGGAAAAGCACCCAATCCCAATAAAGTTGTTGTTACAGGAATCTGCCCTCTGTTTGCAATCTCGGTTATTTCTTCAGATGCCAGGCCAATATTGACACCACCCCCTGCATAGATCAATGGACGCCTGGCTGTGTTCAACATATCAGCGGCTTTATTAATTTGCTGGCTATGCCCTTTGTATGTCGGATTATATCCTCGGATCATAACATGTTCATTGGGATGATGTTCTCCACTTGCTGCAAGGACATCACTGGGAAGATCAATTAATACAGGACCTGGCCTACCGGTAATTGCAATATGGTAAGCTTCCCGGACAATCTGACCAATCTGGCCGGGATCCTGAGCCAGATAGCTGTGCTTTGTAACCGGTCGTGTAATTCCAATAATATCCGCCTCCTGAAAAGCATCGTTACCAATCATAGCAGATGGAACCTGTCCCGTGAATACGATGATCGGAATTGAATCCATATAAGCAGTGGCAATTCCGGTAACAGTATTTGTGGCTCCGGGACCAGATGTGACAATCACAATTCCAGGCATTCCTGTTGCCCGTGCGAATCCATCAGCGGCGTGGGTAGCTCCCTGCTCATGACGAAATAGAATTCCCTGAATTCCCGGTGTCCGGTCGAGAACATCATAAAGACCAATCACTTTCCCACCGGGATATCCAAATACTTTTGTCACACCCAGATCAACCAATGTTTGAACCAGTATCTCTGATCCCGTCATACTTTTTCCCGGATTCTTTTTATTTTCTGTCATGGTCCTGTCCTCTATGTTAATTTGATTGAGACGATTTCGCTTATGGTCGTTTAGGCGATAATACAGCGCCTGTATTTGCAGAAGTTACCATTTTAGCATATCTTTGTAACCATCCATAATTTATTTTAGGTACATGCGGCTTCCATTCTGAATTGCGTATTTTCCACTCATCATCTGTCAATTCCACACTCAATTTTTGATTCGGAATGTCAATCGATATCATATCACCGTCTTTTAATAATCCAATAGGACCGCCTGCCGCGGCTTCAGGAGAAACATGACCAATACAGGCACCCCGTGTTCCTCCGGAAAAACGTCCATCGGTAATGAGTGCAACTTTATCTCCGAGACCCATTCCCATAAGATTTGCGGTAGGTGCCAGCATCTCCTGCATACCAGGCCCCCCTTGCGGACCTTCATAACGAATAACAACCACATCACCGGATTTCACCTTGCCGTCTAAAATTCCGCTGCAGGCATCTTCCTGTGAATTAAATATTACAGCAGGCCCCTGATGAACCATCATACCGGGATCGACTGCGCCTGTTTTTACAACCGATCCGAGAGGGGCCAAATTACCAAACAGAATCGCAAGCCCTCCGCTTTTGCTGTAAGCTTGATCCAATTTGCGGATGATGTTCTGATTTTTTATTTCTGCAGCTTGAATGTTCTCGCCCACTGTCTGTAAATTCACCGTCATTAATTCTGTATTGAGCACATTCCTGATTTTGCTGATCTCTTTCATGATCGCCTGGATACCTCCTGCAGCGTCCACATCTTCAATATGCCAGTGAGATGCTGGCGATACTTTACAGATTTGAGGAACATTGCAGGCGATTTCATGGAGACGTTCCATAGGATATTCCACGTCTGCCTCATGAGCAATAGCCAAGAGATGAAGTACTGTATTGGTGGATCCACCCATGGCCATATCCACAGCAAAAGCATTGTCCAGTGATGCCTGATTTACGATATCTCTCGGTTTAATATCTTTAGCAACGAGTGCCAAAATCTGTTTACCGGCCTTTTGAACGAGCGCTTTGCGTTCTTTTGAAGTCGCCAAATGTGTACCGTTCCCGGGTAATCCCAACCCAATCGCTTCTGTAAGGCAATTCATGGAATTTGCTGTAAACATTCCGGAACAGGATCCACAGGTCGGACATCCTGTTTCTTCCAATTCATTCAGTTCCTCAAGACTGATATTACCGACTTTACATGCACCCACTCCTTCAAAAACAGAAATCAGATCGGTTATACGACCGTCTTTTGTTTTACCTGCGGCCATGGCTCCGCCACTGACCACAATCGTCGGTATATTGACACGAAGCGCACCCATCAGCATTCCGGGCACAATTTTATCACAATTAGGAATTAATACCAATCCATCAAATTGATGGGCAATTGCCATGGATTCCAAAGAATCGGCAATCAATTCACGACTGGCCAATGAATATTTCATACCGATATGTCCCATCGCTATGCCATCACAGATCCCGATTGTATTGAATTCAAACGGCACTCCGCCCGCTTTTCTGATTTCCTCTTTTACCAGTCGACCGAATTCCTGCAAATGCACATGACCGGGAATGATATCCACATATGAATTACAAACGCCAATAAACGGTTTGCCAAAATCTTCCTTTTTAATACCGCATGCACGTAATAAACTTCGATGCGGAGCACGTTCAAAACCTTTTTTAATCATATCGCTTCGCATAATATTCCTTTCGGATCATAGTCCTTTGCATCCCTCATATCGAGGCCACTCCTACGTGAATGTGATTATTAAAGTTATGAGGTATGTAGGAATGACCCCGATGCTTAGTCCCGTACCACTACGAGTACCAAGAGGGTCAAACCTACTAAAATAAGAAGCACGAGAGAAAAAAAATTGTCAAGAATGCGTACGGATGGAATCTGAAGAACGGTTTCACCACGATAAATATTCAGAATTTGTGTCATTGTCCGCCGCATATTGATAGATATATCTTATTTTATTCTATTTAGGTTTGAAAATTTAATAAAATTTACTATAGATGTCAAGAAAAATTTATACTATAACGATTTGATTTGAATATCAATTTCATTCAATCCATTCGTCATCTGTCTGATCCAATAATTGCTGTTCGAGTTTAGCCTGATCCGCACGTGCATCACGAATACGTGATATCGCCTGCATATACCGCTTTTTCTGTTTAAGAGCCATTGCTTTCTTGTACATGGCTTCTGCTTTATCATAGTCACCATCAATTTCAAAAGCAACACCCAAATTATAATATCCTGCCGATTCATTCGGCAATATCTGAACAGCCTGTTTCCATGCTTCGACTGCTTCGGGCCAGAGTCCGTTTTCCGCATATTTTCTTCCCACGTCGATATTGTCTTTCCCCGGCTCGACAAATAATTGCTGAGTGACTTCATGGATAGATACCATATTGACGAATTTTCTCGTGATATCGCGAGACAATTCAGCCAGAATCTGACCTTGGGGTTTCAGGGATTTTCCGCTTCCCTCAATAACCTTGCCGCTGTCATAACTTTTTGAATCACTGTGTACAGCCAAAAGCTGCCCGGTTTCCACATTTACAACGCGAAAATTAATAGATACGGTTCCCCGGCGAATTTTATAATGTTGATCAACCAGCACGGTTTTCATGATTTCTTTTTTCACTTTTTTCTTTCTGCCGGTAAAAATATTTTTCTGTTCTACCCATTCGTATTTACCAGTACCCTCTTTTCTTTCCACCTTTTCCACACCACGTTCATCCCTTTCCACTTGATAAGTGGTTACTTCTCCAAAAATCATGGCATCCACACCTAAGACTTTTCCAATTTCAGCTGCAGAAGCTTCGTCCACCACTCCTGTCATACTCAGATTCTGCTCATCAAGAATTTGTTTTAACCGATCCCTTTCAATCATATCATATTGCTGCTTCTGAAGCAGGAGGGACTGCATTGTCGTGGCTATCTGACTTCCAGACCGGCCCGGCCCCTGAAAATCCACAACGGCCAGTTTTTTAACACCTGTCAGATGAATTTCAGCGGGTTTCATCACTTGAACATTGACTCTCGAAGTGGATGAACAGGCAAGTAATAAAACAATCAAAATAAACAGGCTGCTTGCATATCGCATATTATTCATTTAACCCCTCCTGATCCATCATTTGATTACTATTCAAATTCCTTAATAATTTAATAAATCAGAGAATTAACCGCAACTCCATTGTAATAAATTGTGCGGTATTTCGAATAAAATGTGGATAATAAGAATATAAAACTCCAAATTCAAACCATGTATTATAAGCAATGGGAAATGTATAACCGAGTCCCCCGCAAAATCCCAGAGAAATGTATCCGCCTTCCCAGATCTGCGGGTACAAAATACCATATCCAAGATCAAACATAAATCCGTCCTGTGCGTATCTTCGTCCTAATAATTGAATATTCCAAAGGGACCATTCATCGCCATGTACTGTATAAAGGAATCGGGCATTAACATCCAGATCCGGCCGAAACTGAAGCCCTAAAACTCCGCCATAACTATATGTGGTTTCAAACACATCCTCCATCTCTCCCAGGGGCATGAATAAACCGGTAGAGGGCCCAAGATATACACCTTTGATTCCTGTTGAAGAATTGCGTTTCGGGACGAGCAGTTCCGGTTGATTCATTCGGGACAAAGATTCGCGTGTTTTTTTTGACAGTTTTGCAGGCAACACCCTGTCTCCTGTCTGTAAATTAATTTTGGGTGCCACTGGTACCAATTCCACCCGGGCCAGTCGTGGACTTGATTTCGTTACCTGAACATATGTAAAAGGTTTCCATCGGGCACCTACATGGCGATAGACCGTAAAATAATTGCCGACCCGGATACCTGCACTTATTCCGGCATCAATCACGGCAATCCTGCCTATTGCTTTTATGATTTTTGCCTGCTGAGGGAGCAGAGGCTGTCTTATAATTAGGATGCATAAAAACATCCAATACAACCGTCTGGATGGCATCGAATGCATGGCATCACCTCTTGGTATTTATCCTAATTTATAATGCTTTTTTACAGCTTTTCGGATTTTCCATGTACATGACAAACCTGCCGGAAAAATAACCAAATCACCGGCACTGAACTTGACTGGCATACCCTTCTCAGGTATCACCTCAACTTCGCCCTTCAAAAGATAACAGGTTTCATCTGCATCATAATGCCAGGGAAATTCAGAAGCCTCCTTCTCCCAGATTGGCCACTTCTCCACGCCAAGATTCCTCAGGCGCGTTTTATCCGCATTTTTCTCTACCACGATTTCCATACATCTTCTCCGACACAATCAATAAACTAAAAAAAAACAATCATTGAAGCAATAAAATGTTGCCTATTCAGGTTCTCTCAGATCCATTTCTTGTCAATCCGCAAAACTTGTGCCTTAATTGTATATTTTCGATAAAAGCGTTGTTAAAATATAACACTAATAATTTATTATTTCTTTACTTATATACAAAATCACATCCTGATATCACATCGTCCTCTTCAATAACACGATTTTAAATGTTACAGAAGTGTAACATTTCACATTGAAAAGTCCGTATCAATACGATACAGATTATGAAGGATTCATCAATTCAAACCCAGTCGAAGTATCCTTTTTTCTCATTGCAGTACAATTGATCAATTCAAATATAATAATTTCCATTACATGCCATACTTTTATACCACGGCGTACACATCCAGTGTATGTCTCACTCTTACGCCCGCAAGCCAAATGCATATGCAGGACAGGATTTCCTTCTTTATTTGGGAACAGTGTGCCGACGCCGGTCACTTCATGAACATGGTTGAGAATTATTTCATTTGGCTCAATGACTCTGGCTCTTCCTTGTCTTGGCCCGACGATCAGAACACTGTTTTTATCCGCTCCGCCAAGCCCAATCAGTGAAGCAGCTTTTATTTGTTTTTCTCTGGCGAACCTTTCCACACAGTCATGCAGTATATCTCCATCTTCTAAACGTAAGATGAACACCCGACCCAGTTTAGCTTCACTATATTTCAATAATACCGACCACCTTTCGATGCAATTTTATACAATGGACATCAATCAATCTGATTAAATCTAATATATTAAGTGAAAGTGAACGTGACAATTTAAAAATATTCAGGCAGTCAGATTTTACAAAACATGATAAATTCTATTTTCTTCAGTACATTTCCAATTATTTATGAACAATCGCAATTACTTCGCCATAATAAATTCGATGATAATCTTGATTTGGATAATGTGCATTTAGCCCGGAATCCAAAAAGTGTGCAGGGTTTATATCATCCCAATAGATTTTCTGACACTCTAAAACCAATTCAGCTTCTGAATATGCCGGTGCTGCAACGACACTGGAAGCCACCGGTGTTAATCCTGCTTCCGTAATTTTACTTCTGGAAGAACCTGAAACAGATCCAATCATTTCCAGGGATCCTCGATATTCAGACGGAAATGCGCATAATGTAAATGTTTCATACCGCTCAATAAAGTCATATGCAAACTGATTCGGACGGACAACCACCTGTGCGAAGGGCCTGTTCCACATATTACCAAGGCTTCCCCATGCAATCGTCATGCAATTAAAGGAGCCATCTAAAAAATCACCGCTTGTTAACAGCATCCATTGATTTGCCCAAAGATCCTGAGAATGTACCAGCAACTGATCAAATGTAACTGTTTGACGTGCCATATCGACTCCTTGCACTCTTCGTATATATTTCTGGACATTAAAGTGAGCAAAAATATCGCATTTTGAAATTCCGTAAAGAACCTTATGTGTTCCCTGTATAACCATTCCAATATGATAGAGAAAATGAACGAAAACAAAGGTTCTTCAGCCAACTTGTTATTTTAATATATACACGATTCATTAAAATTGATATTATTATATAATGTGATTCAAATTGTATTATCAATTAATGAACGCACCACACCGGGAAAATTCTCGATATACTCTTTTTCTATCTAAACGACATGCGTTTCCAGAGCAATAATTGTATACAAATCATAATAAAACATATCCGGAAGGCAATCAATCAAGCAAAATCAACATATCACGAATTTGAAGAACTGCTTTCTCAAATTATTTCTCGATTTCGATGATCATGAAATGGTCCCATGAATGATTAAATTCAGATTTTTTGATTCTGCAGATCCGGATTCTTGCGATAGAGAATCACGATATGACCGATGATATCCACAAGCAGGCTGTGAGTTGAATTCGATAGTAGCTCCGCCATTGATTGCAAATCTTCCTGATGGTCATGAAATTTAATTTTTATCAGTTCATGATGTGAAAGACTGTCTTCTGTTTTGGAAACAACCTTTTTTGTGATGCCTTGACGACCAACAAAAACAACAGGATTCAGATGATGGGCCAGTTTTTTCAATTTTATCCGATTGCGAGTCATAAAATACCGATAATGGGTTACTTGTTATCAATCAGTCTGATATGGTAAATTTTCACAGGCTTGATTGGGACATCCTGCATACCATTGGGACGTGTTCCGGTTTTTACAGAGGCAATTTGGTCCACCACATCCATGCCACGAACAACTTTTCCGAATACAGCATAGCCATATCCATCTCTTGTATTGCCATGATCCAAACCAAAATTATCACGGTGATTGATGAAAAATTGAGAGGTGGCACTGTTTGGGTCGGCTGTTCTCGCATAAGAAATGGTTCCCCTTAAATTGCTCAGTCCATTATCCCCTTCATATGGAATGGGAGCTCTGGTTTCCTTTCGGACCAGATTTTCCTTGAAACCGCCGCCTTGTATCATAAAATTACAAATCACACGGTGAAAAACAGTATTGTCATAAAACGTGCTGTTTACATAATCAAGAAAATTATTCACAGAGACTGGTGCTTTTTCACGATACAATTCGACTTCAATTTCTCCCATACTGGTTTTAATCAATATATGGGGTTTCTTCGATATGGTTTTCTTATCACTCTTACTTGACCGATTGACCTCTCCCTGCTGTGCCAGGCACATGCAAATAATACCCGTTACAATCATTATCAAAAAAATGAAATTCAATTTCATCAAGTCCTCCATATGATTAAGATTTGTTTTCGTCGCAAAGCCAGCCAGAGATATCAAAAATCAACATTTCCATAAACAATGACTTATATATCATAAATACAATTATCTTCAGATATTGATTTGAATTTATTCCTCACAAGCAAATGATGAAAATAAATCATTCAATTTAGCCCATGTTTGTTCCAAAGCCTCTGAAACGACTTTAGAGTGACCCAAAATCGGCATGAAATTGGTATCCCCATCCCATCGTGGGACAATGTGGAAATGAATATGGTCTGCAATGCCTGCGCCTGCGACCCGGCCGATATTCATTCCGACATTAAATCCATGTGGCTGCATTACTTGATTCAATACATTCTGACAAACAATCAGCAAATCCATCATTTCTGTTTTTTCTTCGGATCGTAACGAAGTCAGCTCACTTGTATGCCGATATGGTACAACCATTAAATGGCCATTATTATATGGATAACGGTTCATAATTACAAATGCAGAATCACCGCGAAAAACAATTAAATTTTCCTTGTCTTTATTTTGGCGCGGTTTTTCACAGAAAATACATCCTCCAGGTGAATCGCATTTTTCAATATACTCCATTCTCCACGGTGCCCAAAGAATATTTTTTTTATATTTTTCCTTCGAAAACGATGTCACTGTTATTCCTCTTCTCTGGCTTTTTTCGAATTTTCAATAATCTTTAATTCCTGATCTTTAGGCACTTGTTCATAGTGAGAGAAACTGCGGCGATAAATACCACGGCCGGATGTAATAGAACGCAGCGTTGTTGCGTAACGATCCAAATCAGCCAGTGGAACCTTGGCCTTGATAAGTTGAAAATTTCCCTTGGATTCGGTTCCCATAATCTTGCCTCTCCGACCTGATAAATCTCCCATAACATCGCCCATATGGTCCTCAGGGACTTTAACTTCCACATCATAGATGGGTTCAAGAAGAATAGGTCTTGCTTTAAGAAAAGCCGACTTAAACACTTCTCTTCCGGCGGTTTGAAATGCGATATCTTTTGAATCCACAGGATGCTCCTTCCCGTCGTACACAATTGCTTTGACATCTACAACACGATAACCAGCCACCGGCCCATTTTCAAGTACTTGCTTAATGCCTTTCTCTATAGACGGAATAAATACAGAAGAAATATTTCCGCCCTTGACTTCATTTCCGAATTCGAAACCTTCACCCCGCATCCGTGGTTCAATTTTCATCCATACTTCAGCAAATTGACCTGCGCCCCCTGTTTGTTTCTTGTGACGATATTTATCATCGGCTTTCGCAGTAATGGTTTCACGGTAAGGTATTTTTGGCCTTTCTTCATCCACTTCAACTCCATATTTTTCATGCAACCGATTGATAATAACCTTCAAATGAAGATCGCCCTGACCAGAAACAATGGTTTGATGTAATTCCGGATCCTGAACAACAATAAAACTCGGATCTTCATCCTGAAGCACATGCAGACCTGTGGATATCTTTTCTTCGTCTCCACGGCTTTTTGGGCGAACAGCCACACTGATTACAGGTTTAGGAAATTCAACCGGATCAATAATCATCGGAGAACGTTTATCACATAATGTATCATTGGTCTTGGTATTTTTCAGTTTTACAAGCGCCCCGATATCTCCTGACAGCAAATGTCCCACTTCATTCCTATTTTTGCCGTTCAGTGTATAAATCTGACCTATCTTTTCTGATATTTTTTTTGTCGAATTTAAAATTTCATCTCCCGACTTGAGGCTGCCGGAATATATTCTAACCAACGACAATTCACCAATATGTGCTTCAGAAACCGTCTGAAAGACAAAAGCCGATAAAGGTTCCTGATCCGATATTTTTCTTTCAATCTCCTGATTCTGATAAGTACCCATAATTTTTTCAAAATTCACAGGTGAAGGACCATAGGCAACAATAAAATCCAACAACTCGGTTATACCCAGATTCGTATTCGCAGCGCCGCAAAGTACCGGAAACAAGGTTCCCTTTAAAACGCCTTGCCTTAAACCCTTGGTTATCTCATCTTCTGTCAGGTCTCCTGCATCAAAATAAGCTTCCATTAATGAATCATCGCTTTCGGCTGCTGCTTCAATGACCTGATTTCTATATTCCTCAGCCTTTGACTGCAAATCTGAAGGAATATCTTCCAGCTTGGGTTTATTTTTACTATCCGGTTCATACGTTAACATTTTCATCTTCAGCACATCTACAATTTTATTAAATCCTTCTCCAGAATTCACTGGAAAATTAATCGCTACCGTACCTGTGCCATAACGGTCTTTCAAATTGGACAGAATATTATTAAAATTTGTCTGATCGTTATTCATGCGATTCATAAAAAATATGCGGGGCTTTTTATATTCATCAGAAAATTCCAGGACCTGCTCGGTTCCTACTTCAACACCTTCAATGGCGCTAATCAGAACAATAGCCAAGTCGATAACACGTAATGCGCCTTTTGCACCTCCCATAAAATCAGAATAGCCAGGCATATCGAGACAGTTGATTTTACAATCTTTCCATTCACCATGCAATAAAGACGTATTGATGGAAATCTTTCTTTCAATTTCGTCTGCATGATAATCTGAAACCGTATTTCCATCATCAATTTTTCCCATACGGTTTACGCTTCCCATAGAAAAGACTATTGCCTCGGCGAGTGTAGTCTTGCCAACGCCTCCATGCCCCACAAAACCAATATTCCGAATATGATCTGCCGAGTATACTTTCACGTGAATCCTCCTTTATAAGTGTTGATTCATTTTATCCTGTAAAATTTGTTTCACTTGATCACGCATTATCCGGCCGCCAGGTCCTTTCGAAAGCGACAGTAAAAAGAAAACAGTCTTTGGACATTTATATGCAGCCATGCGCTCTTTTGTATAATCAATAATTTCTGCAGGTGTGGCTGTTTCATTTCCTTTTAAGACAACACCTGCATGAATTTCTTCTCCTGTAAGATTGTCCGGCAATCCGACAACCACGGCTTCTTTAACTTTTGGATGCCCCACGAGACACTTTTCAACCTCGGTCGGATACACGCTAAATCCACTTTTCATGATGACATTTTTTTTACGTGCCACAATCAATCCATATCCGGATTCATCAAATTGTGCTAAATCGCCAGTATACAGCCATCCATTTCGAATTGCTTCTTTGGTAGCCTCGGGACGATTCAGATAGCCTTTCATTATGTTCGGTCCCTGGACAATGATTTCGCCAACTTCCCCGCTCATGACTTCTTCATCCTGATGATTGACGATTTTAATTTCAACACCGGGTAATGGAAGGCCTATGGAACCGGGCTTTCTTTCGAGGGTCGCAACGTTCATTGAAACAACAGAAGATGCTTCTGTCAGTCCGTAACTTTCCAGAATTGGTATTTTAAACCGTGATTCAAATGCCTTCATTACATCCGCTTTTATTGCATCACCGCTGGTTATCCAATAATCCAGACAACTGAAATCCGGAAGCGCTTCTTCTGTTATATTTAATAATTCCTGAAGCAATGACGGATAACTCACAAAATAACTTGGTTTTTGGGATTCTATCAGGGAAATGACGTGATCTGCGTCAAGATGCGGTGATAGCGTTAATGTTGCACCTGAAAACAGAAAACTGCCAATAACCAGAACTTGACCCGCTGGAAAAAAGAACGGAATTGTACTCGCTACATGATCGCTACTTTTTAATTTCAGCAGTCCAGCCAGAGACTCAATATTTGAAATAATATTACCATGAGTCAGTTCAGCACCTTTTGGCCGTCCAGTGGTGCCGGCCGTGTATACAATCAGCGCCGTATCATCCTGTGCCGATTCATGGGTTAATTTTTGAGGAGAATGAATTTCCATCAGATAGGGTAACCGAACCTCTCCATGCTCCGCTTTCTCTCCAAGTACAATCAGTTTACTGCACCGTTCAAGCCCCTGGACAGCTTCATGAACCGTTCGTCTGCATTGATCCCAATAGATGATTCCCTTGGCTTCACTATCTTCTAGCTGATGATGAATTTCATTGGCCTTATCAAAAATTGAAATTGGAACAATGATAGCACCAATTTTTAAAATAGCAAAATAACTGATGATAAAATGCGGTACATTCGGCAGCATCAGGGCAATACGATCACCCGGACCAAGTTCCATCTCCTGGAGAGCGCAGGCAAAACGATCACATGCATCAATGAGATCTTTATAACTGATTGAATGATTCCCAAAAATAATGGCTGACTTGTTTCCATGCTTTTCACAACTCTTCTCCAGCATACAATACAAATTATTCACGTCTTGGCTCCTCTAATCTTCCTAAGCATTTCATCTGCTTCATAACTGCTTCTCACATATGGGCCGGCTGTGACACATTTAAATCCCATATCTTCAGCCATTTTTTGATAATATTGAAAGAGTACAGGATGTAAATATTTACGAACCTTCGCCTTGTTTAATGCCGGTGTCAAATATTGTCCGATGGTCACCCCATCGCAACTCGTTTGGCGTAAAGCGTTTAAAACTTCAATAATTTCTTCTTCGGTTTCTCCCAATCCAAGCATAAAACCGGATTTTGTAATAACATCAGAACGATATTTCTTGACATAAGACAATATTTTCATAGACCGGTCAAAATCGGCTTCCGGACGAATCGAAGGATAGAGGCGGGGCACAGTTTCGACATTATGATTCAACACATCAATGCAACAGTCCAATACACATTTCAGTGCGGCTGCATTTCCCTGAAAATCCGGAATAAGGACTTCCACAGTGGTATTTGGATTTAACTTTTTTACTGCTTTTATCGTCGAGACAAAATGAAAAGCACCGCCATCTGGTAAATCATCACGGGTAACCGACGTAATAACAACATGGCTTAAACCCAGCATTTGAACAGATTCGGCTACGCGTATCGGCTCGTTTTCATCCACAGGCACTGGTTTGCCCTGACAGACACCGCAAAATCGGCAATGCCGGGTGCAAACATGCCCGAGTATCATAAATGTGGCCGTCGATTTTTGAAAACAATACGACAAGTTGGGACATCCGGCTGATTCACAGACCGTATTCAGTCCGTGATTATGAAGATAATTCTTCATTTTAAGCACATCACTCGATAGAGAAACACGCCGCCGCATCCATTCAGGTAAACGGGAACGGCGAACATTATGAGCAATTGGTTGATTGTTTTTCATAACCTATTATGATAAAAAACAAAAGCGTGATAATCAAGATATTTTTCCAAAGAAACAAAGGTCCTGGTTTAATATATTGCTTATTGATAATAATTTTTATCAACATTCCGATAAATTGTTCTTTTCTTCTGGGGACATTTCAATGAGATCATCTTGACTTTCATTCTCCATTTTTGTACAATAAAAACATGCTATTTGTTCTTAACGACATTTCAATTTCGAAAAACAGGAAGCATTTGCTGCATTCTTTTAACCTTTCTATTCCTGAAAAAACCAATGTCTCTATCACAGGCCCCAGCGGTGCAGGAAAAACAACTTTAATCAGATTATTCAATAGAATGACAATACCAACAACAGGAGAAATTCAATATAAGAATCATCCCATTCCTGATAGAGACCTCTGTTCATATCGACGGAAAATCGCAATGGTATTTCAGGAACCGGTCTTATTATCCGGCACCGTTCGTGACAATCTGATTATGCCGTTTAAGATGAAAAAATGGCAGAGGAATATATCCGATAATCAATTAATGAAGATCTGCAGATTATGTGAACTGTCCGATTCTCTTCTAAATCAGGACAGCAGGACATTATCCGGAGGAGAGAAACAGAGACTGGCCATTGGCCGTTCACTATTGATCAATCCTGAAGTGCTGTTGATGGACGAACCGGCATCTGCATTGGATATCGATACGGCGCAATCCATCATGAAAAATATCATTCAATACTTTCCAGATTTAACAATCATCCTGGTTAGCCACGCAACAGAATTAATTGATTACTGTCATATGCATATCCGGATTAAATCCGGAAACCTTTCAATAATCAATAAGGAAACCTGATCATTTGAATCAAAGAGAACACAAAAACAAATCCTCAATGTATGCTATATTATATCCGGAGCATTAAATTCGATATGAAAGCCGTCATTGATATTCCCCTTTGGAGATTGAGCCTGTGCTACGGACTTTTCTTTTTTGTGTTCGTTATGGCCTGGTGGAAAAAACTTGATCTTTCGCGGGATCTTTTCTTTTCAATTGGCAGAATGACAATACAGCTGACACTCATGGGATTCATCTTGACCGAAATATTTCAAATCGATTCCTGGTGGCTCATCACATTCATTTATCTGGCTATGCTTTTTTTTGCCGTTCAAGCTATCGTCAAGCGCTCGGGAATTTCATTTCCTCATATTTACCGTCTTCTTTTCATTTCTCTTCTGGGCGGTGCCGGCTCAGTTTTCGTATTTTTCATTTTTATGATTATCAACAATACCCCCTGGTACGATCCAAGATATTTTATTCCTCTAGGCGGTATGATTCTGGGAAATTCCATGAACGGCAGCGCATTGGCACTTGAACGTTTCTTCGACGATGTCCATGTTCGCCGCCTTGAAATAGAAACGATGATTTCATTCGGTGCGACCGGGCGAGAAGCGGCTCAGTCATCCTTCCGTAAGGCTTTTCGTTCTGCCCTTCTGCCGATGATGATGAGTATGTCAGGCATGGGTCTTGTTTTTCTCCCCGGTATGATGACCGGACAAATTCTGGGCGGATCATCACCCCTTGTCGCAATAAAATACCAGATCGCCATTATGGGCGCTATTTTGGGAAGTCTGGCAGTCACTGTTTATATGATTCTTTCATTGGAATATCACCAATTTTTCGATAAATATTATTTAATCCGGGAAGATATTTTTAAACTTGAAAACAAGCAATAAAAGGAAACTGTATGAAAACACTCGATGACTTATGGAAAGCAGGAAAAAACTTTCTGAACGTGGATATTCCTGTAATGTGCGGTGCTATGACATGGATTTCTGAAAGCCGTTTGGTCGCTCATGTATCCAATGCAGGTGCGTTTGGCTGCCTTGCCGGCGGTAATATGGATCCGGAATTGTTACTACAGGAAATCGACGATACAAAACAATTAACAAATAAACCGTTCGCAGTGAATTTAATCACAATTGCTCCGAATTACAAAAAACAGCTGGATCTGATAAACGCCACAAAAGTGCCATACATCATTTTTGCCGGGGGAATTCCCAAAGCCGATGAGATACAAAAGGCGAAATTATCCGGTGCCAAGGTGCTCTGCTTTGCTTCCACAGAATCCATTGCCAAACGAATGATTGACAGGGGCGCAGATGCGCTGATGCTGGAAGGAAGTGAAGCTGGCGGTCATATCGGTCATGTGTCATTGATCATCCTTCTTCAGCAAATCCTTTTTGAATTCCCTGATTTTCCGATATTTGTAGCCGGGGGTATTGGAACGGGAAGGATTATTCCGCATCTGCTTTTAATGGGTGCGTTCGGTGTGCAATTGGGCACTTTATTTGTCCTTAGCGAAGAATGCAATGTGAATCCCAAATTTAAGCAGGCCTTTATTCGTGCACGAGCAAGAGATGCTGTTGCGACCCCGCAAATCGGATCCGAGCTTCACGTCGTAGCGGTACGCGCTTTAAGAAATAAAGGCATGGATCAGTTCGCTGATTTGCAAATGAGACTCATTCAATCTCGAAAGCACGGACAAATATCACAGGAAGAGGCACAATTTGAGGTTGAACGATACTGGGTTGGGGCATTGCGGCGCGCGGCCATAGAAGGAGATACTGAGACTGGATCGCTCATGGCCGGTCAAAGCGTTGGTCTGGCAAAAGAGATTAAACCCATAAAGAATTTGCTTTCTGATCTTATAGCAGATGCAGAAAAAGAGTTGAAAAGAATACAGGAAAAATTAATTTAAAATAAGAGCGTCTCCCCGGCAATGGATCTTTCCGGGGAGACGTATTCACAACGCTTACTTCATCAATATCATTTTTCGTTTCATGGTTTTACCATCCACATTCAAAACTGCAATATATACACCCGAACTCAAATGACCGGCATCAAAAATGACACGGTGTATTCCCGGTTCCCTCTTTCCCTGGAACAAAACAGTCACTTGTCGCCCCAAGGCATCATATACAGTCAGTTTGATATTTGCGGCTTTGGCAAGTTCATACAAAATCTCCGTGGATGGATTGAAAGGATTCGGATAGTTTTGATTCATTGTGAAATGATCCGGACAGCCAGATGATTCAACCCGTTTTTCATCGATTCCCACATAGGATGTCCGGTCTGCCGACCATGTCATTGCTTTGTTTGTGACACCCGTTCCAAAGACAAAGGTATCTCCGCAAAAACCGCCGGCACACGTATATTTTGGAATTTCCCCCGTACAGGTTTCGATCGAAGTAAACCGCCCGATAAAATCCGGATTGGCACTGATTGTCGGCATTGATAAAGACACACTGAAAGTATCATCCACAACGGGAACTTTTTGGGAACTGCTGAATGTTGTTGTACAGTAAATCGAGCCCATATCCACTTTGAGCTCAACCGATACAGAAATAACTTCATCCTGATCATTGACTGTAAACGATAATGATTTATTCTGACTCGTTGATCCCTCCCAGGTCCCCATATAGGCTGCGTTGACAACTTCCACCATCTTTGTCCTTTGATCATTCTCAGAATTCTGGTCGCCTTCCAACTCTGTTTTCACTGAGATCTGATAGGATCCCAATGCATCAGGTGTCCATGTCTCTGAAAAGCTGAAGATGTCCTCTTCCTGAGGGGAAAGAGTGCCAGAATAATTTTCTGTGATCCAGGTCCCAGTATCAATTTGATAACTGACCGGAAAGTTACTCAGCTGATCCGTACCATTATTAAAGAGCCCGACCTTCAGGGTAACGGACCGATCGATACCCACTTTTGAAGGAACCTGAATCATCGAAACGTTCACATCCTTCTGATAGGCAATCCTGAGGGATTTTTGCAATGTATCATTGGAAGTATAGGCATCAGCGTTTAAATCCGTAAAAACAGTCAGTTCAATATTTCCAATCCGATCCGGTGTCCATACGGTTTGAAAAGTATATTCGGCCATACTGTTTGGTCGAAGGATTCCGGCATATTCCTCTATCACAGATTCAGAATCGCCTGCCTGGTAGCCGATTTGAAAATTTGACTGACTTTCTGACCCGTAATTGTGGACCATCACTTTCAGATTGTAATCATTATTGATCTGAACAACAGAATTCATTTCAATGGAGACCACACCGATATCATTCGGCGGTGCAGGATCATCCGGCCTGCCTCGTCCTGAATTGCCTCCCATATATCTTGGCCACTCAGAATTGGCCAATCCATAGGCTTCTGAAGAAATGGCGCAAAAACCATAATCTTCATTCGCAGCATAAATAGTTCCGTTTTTTCCAATAGCACACGAAGTGAAATCACCATCACCCAGTTTTGCTACCCATTCTTCAGAGCCATCTGGATTAAAAGCATATAAATATCCGTTTATTATACAGCCAGTGTAGATACGTCCATCTGCACCGATTGCAGGTGCTCTTCCGTAACCGGTAGAACTCTTGTCGACGTGCCATTTTTCTTCGCCATTTGAATTGATCGCATATAAATGGACATCATTATCAGAAATATAAATTGTACTGTCCGGACCAATAACAGGAGCTGAACTTAAAAATTCCATTTCTTCCGGCTTGAAATTCCATTTCTCCGTTCCATCCGGATTCACTGCATAGAGGCAGTGTTCAGAAGAATAGGAATATCTTCCTTGATATCCAATATAAATTGTACCATCAGATCCAACCGCGGCAGGTCCGCCAACTTCCCCTCCCCGGTCGAATATCCATTTTTGAGTACCGTCCGGATTGATCGCGTGCAATTCTCCCCTTTCATTTCCCAGATAAATTGTGCTGTCCGATCCAATCACCGCGGCCGCATAATAGGAACAACTTCCGATAAGATATTCCCATTGTAAAATGCCGTCTGAATTGAGTGCCAATAATCGGCTATTAAAAATAAAATACAAGGTACCATTGTATCCGATTGATATCGGAGATTCTACATTTGTATCTGTAATATAACTCCATTTTAAAGCTCCATCAGGATTCAATGCAAAAACCCCGTCATCAATTGAAGTCCTGCCGGAGGCGGTTCCAAAATAGATGGTCCCGTCAGAATCGACTGATGGAGCTCGTTCAATCTCTCCAGCAGCGTCAAATGCCCATTGAATACTTCCGTCAGGATCAAATGCATACAGGTTGCCATCTTTGGTCCAGCTACCAAAATTCAAACCCACATAAATTGTACCGTCCGGTCCGATTGCAGGCGGAGAATAGGATGAAGCATTATCTTCTGCATTCCAGATCAATTCTCCGGGTTCCAGGCCGAAAATCACATTGGCGCATAATAAAAATAATAAAAATCCCTTGAACAATCGATTCATCTTCTTGTCCTCCTTCCAGGTATATGCTTGATCATTGCTATATTGTTTATACGAGTATCTGAATCCAGGATGAAATCATGCCTTGATTCATTGATACCTTTGATTATAATTTACACACAATTTAATTGATATTTTAATAAAAGACAATTTTATTATCAATCAGTTATTTTAAACATTCCATATTATTCTTCGGTTAGGAGACGATTCAAATTCAATGAATCCTGCAGTGCTGTTAAAACGCCCTAACTCGGATTCACCTGATCATTGTTGCGGAAATTTGATATAGGATTTTGGAAAAACATCGGGATTGACATATCGTGTATGCCGGAGTTTTTTCAGAAAATCCCATCCGACATTTGTATCACAGTCGTTCAGTAAATATTGAGGATGATCCCAGCCCGATTTGAACGATTGAATTAAAAAGTATGTTTCTCCCCCCTGAACCGAAATGGCAAGATACATTTCCAGAGGCATGGGTTTGTCTTTCAGAATGCGATTCATATCATTCACATTGCAGTTCTGTGAGCGAAGGCATTTCATGATATAATTATGTTTCTTGATAAAGAGAATATGGTCTTGTGTCTGCTTTTCTTCATCTTCTTTTCCCCCGCCACCGGGCAGAAGCCGAAATGTATTTGCTTTCCGTTTTTTATAAAAGGCATCGAAATTATCCACTATACGTACCGAATCTTCAGATGTAAGAATGTGCAATCCCGGATCAGTCAAAAAGGCAAGATATGTACCTCCAAGTGTATAGCCAATGAATTCACTGTCACAGGTTATTTGTATCTTATGATTACGGATGATCTGCTCGGGACGAATCACATAAATGAGTGCCTTATCCATTGGCGGACTTAATTTTTTCAATTGGATATCAATCTCAGAAGGCAACGTACCCACACTTACAGGAGGTGTGCATAAAGTGGTTATAAGCATGATCAGAAAAAAAAGCATCGTCATAAGAATTCGCATGGGGCTTTTCCTTGTCAACTTTTCTTGCTTAAACCAAGTCAGTCAATATCCGATGCAGAAAAACAACGCGTGTAATAATCATATGATTAAATTGCAAATTTTATACCTAAGAAAGTTATTCTGTTCGTATGAAGTGTCTTAATTCAAACTGTCCAGTAAATATGTTGTACGCGGCTCACCAGTTTTTTTAAGATCAATATGAAAAAATAGTGTGATCCTAAGATTGTATCATCCCGCCAATAAGATTTTCAACCTTGCTGATGCCATTTTTCTGACAGTACAATCTCAATCCTTCAATGATCGCTATCGAACCGTAAGGATCCACGAAACTTAAGGTGCCCACTTGTACGGCGGTGACTCCCGCCAACAGAAATTCAACCGCGTCCTCCCATGTCATAATACCGCCAATGCCAATAACAGGAATATCCAGTACCTGAACGATCTGATACGCTTTTGCCAATGCCACAGGTTTGATGGAGGGTCCTGACAATCCGCCTAAAATATGATGTAAGAGGGGTTTTCTGGTAGAGATATCAATGCCCATTCCCACCAATGTGTTCATGCAGGATACCGCATCTGCACCGCTCTCTTGAGCAGCAAGTGCGATTTCTGTAATATCTGTCACATTTGGTGTCAATTTAACAATCAGTGGTTTTTCCGTCTCAAGACGTGAAATACGAACCACTTCGGCTGTAATATCAGGATTGGTTCCAAAGGCCAGCCCCCCTTGCTTAACATTGGGACACGATACATTTATTTCAATACCGTCTATACGGGACTGATCCTGAATCCGGGAAACGATTTCTCCGTATTCTTCTATTGTATCTCCGGCCACATTGGCAATAACGACGGTATCCACATTTTTTAATGCAGGTAATTTATCTGACAGATATCGGTCAGCGCCAACATTTGATAATCCAATGGAATTTAACATGCCAGCCGGGGTTTCGGCAATCCGGGGCATAGGATTTCCTTCCCGGGGATTAAGAGTGATGGTTTTTGTAACGATCCCGCCGAGTTGTGCAATATCCAGATATTCATCATAGTCTCGCCCATATCCAAATGTCCCGGAAGCTGTTAAAACGGGATTTTTCAACCTCAATGATCCTATTTTTACTGACAGATCAACCATTGAATTGAACCTCCCTGAGATCAAAAACCGGTCCATCTTTGCATACCATCTGAAACCCTCTTTCCCGGATTAAAACTGCACAGCCCAGACAAACACCGACGCCACAGGCCATGCGTGCTTCCAGAGATGCCTGCCATCGAAAGTCAACTGATTCGACTATTTTCTGCACCTCATGGATCATGCACTCCGGTCCGCAAACAAATCCGCTATAGGTATTTTTTGTAATATTTTTCGACAAATATTCCGACAACAAATCCGTAACAAACCCGCAATGACCCTTGCTGGCATCTTCTGTAGCCACTTTGAGTTCAATTCCCTGCTTTCGGATTTCATTTTCATTAAAAATTTCCTCGCCCGCGCGGACACCCCACAAGAGTGTTATTTTTTTCTTTGCTTTTAACAATTCATCTATGAGGAAAAAAACTGGTGCACTTCCCATTCCGCCAGCCACAATAATCGCATGATCAAACGAAGTTTGCAGATCAAATCCCTGTCCCAAAGGTCCCATAAGATCCAGAGAATCACCCGGTGACATTTGACTCAGTATTGATGTCCCCCGGCCTGCCTTGCGATAAAGCAATATAATTTCTTCATTCCCGGGATCAATTCGATGAATACTGAAAGGGCGCCGAAGCAGAGGATCGATTCCTGTCCGGACTTTAATATGAATAAACTGTCCCGGCTTAGCAGAGCTTGCAATCATCGGCGCTTTTAATCGCATACGATATATATTATTTGTAATTGAATGCTGCTCTGTAATCTCGCAGATATGGATCAATGAATAACCTCTTATTGGTATTACAAAACGATCAATATTTACTGAGTTTGTGAATCCATCTGCATCCAGCGGTTTTGTCTGCGCCGCTTTGCCATGACATCCAATCGAATTTTAATACGACTTTTGGTGGATCGTCCGCGCCTACTTAATGCTGTTTGTGGATGATCTGAAGGTTCTGCAGCGGATAGCTCCTCACCGGTTGTCTCAGCAGATGATAAAGCCAGTTTGGTCGTATCCGGAGAACTCATTGTGGAATCCATCGACTCAGTTGCCAATAAATGACTGGATGGCTCGGCATCATCGACTGAAAATTGCCGGTTGTCCACAGCAGTAACTTTGTGCTGAACACGCCTTGCATAAGGAGAATCGGGATATTTGGTCAGTAAACTGTCATATATCACATACGCTTGATCCAATGAATCAAGATAATTCTCATACACATACCCTATGGCATACATCACTTTGGGTTCATACATCGTATTTGGATACTGATTCCAGATTTGATCATAAATACTTATGGCTTTTCGGGGAGATTTATTCTCAAACAACATGGATTCCGCATTTGTAAAAAGAGTTCTCACACTGTCTTCGCTTGTGATTTTATTTTTATATCCCAGGGATTTTCGCGCAGCATGCCCGTACACAGTATCACCATATTCATCTGCGAGTGTCTGATAGATAAATTCCAATTGCTGCGGATTTTGATAATGAGATTTGTAAAGATGGGCCATATTATAAAGAGCCCTGGGAGTATACAGGCTTTGTGGAAATTTGCGTACCAGATAATCATACTGATTAAAAGCAGAATCCGGCGATTCGAAACGAAACATGTACAGTTCTGCCAGTAAAAACAGATTCCTGTCCAGTTCTTCAACACGAAATGTACTTAATTCTGGATTATCGGCAATTTTTGATTCTTCCCGCTTTTTCAACAATTTCTGTAGCCGACTAAATTCAATTTCAAAATTTGAATAACTGGGTATTTCTCCCTCTTCCACCCATTTTCGCCAATCTACCAGCAGGTCTTTGTCAATTCCCAGATTCAAATCGTATTCTCGCTGACGCTCATCCATCGTCTTGTTTTTTTCTTCGAAAACAGAATCTGCAAACACTTTTCCACCAAATTTTCTTAAAAGCCGGTAACAGGCAGTATCTCCTTTTGTTGTGTCCATCATATCATAAGCCAAATCCAGTGTCAATGTATCCTCTTCAAGTCCTTCATTCTCAATCAGAAGCGCTTCTCCCGTTTCACCACGTTTGCCAAGATCGGCCATATGACGCAATGCCTGCAGACGCTGAATATCTCTGGCATATATTTCCGCGGTATCTGCATAGACCGACCGGCTGCTGGTTTCTTTCACCTTTAAAAAATTATCAAGTGCTTTCTCATAATCCCGATAGTATTTTTCATATATGAGCCCCATTCTGAAAAATGCTTCAGCGGCTTGAATAGACCGCTCATGAAGCTGTGTAATTTCATCATAATAATCAATGGCAGTGCCGGGTTCATCACCACGATAATAGGTGTCGGCAATTTGCAGCTTGATATCCGGAATATGTTTGGTATTGTCTTCATCTGCAAGAAGGGTTTGAAAATCCGATAGTGCCTGTTTTTTATGACCCAGCTTTTTATTCATCTGTGCTGAATAAAACCGCCCCTTAAAATCCATGTCTGTCATACGGGTATTTTTTGATACCTTATCAAAAGCCTTTTTTGCTTCATCGTAATGCCCCAAAGTATCCAGAGAAGTACCAAGAGACAAAAATGCATTGGCCAATTGGTCCTGGATGCCATATTCAATGGCCTTCCGAAAAGCCTTCACAGCCTCAGAAAAATTACGCTTTCGTTCATAAAATTTACCCCGATAATAATTCGCCTGACCTTGAATCCATTTTGGGACATTAGATGAAATCAGTTGATTGATCAGTGCTTCTGCTTCTTCAAATTCATCCAGAGCAAAATGTGTACGGGCCATCCACAACTGAGCTTCTGCCTTAAACGGGCTTTCCGGATAGTTCGTTAACAATTCAAGAAATTTTCGTTTAGCTTTAAAATATTCCTGCCTGTAGTAATATGCTTTTCCTGCCAATAAAAGTGCATCATCGACATATTTGCTGTTTGGATATCGAACAATCAGTGTGAGTGACCGATCAATGGATTCCTGATAATAATTATTTTCTGTAGAGGTAGGTTTGCCTCTTAAATTTTTTTTCGTTTCATCATATGCTTTTTTATAATACTGTTTTGCATTATAAAAGGTATTAAAATAGGCACATCCACTGCCAAACAGCACTGACAAAATGAAGACAAGAGTGATCTTTTTCATAAATTACCCGTATTTGCTTGGTTATTCATAAAATACAACGTTTTCAAATTGTTGTCAAGGGGAACATATCTTATTCATTAACCGAAAAATGTTGAGTTTTGTTCCCTGCATTCTCTATCGAATTCAAAAATAAAAAACACAGCAGAGACATGATCTTCGAAATGAAAATACGGCCAATAAAATCGAGAATTTATAATAACTTCACGTATATTATTGGATGTAAAGTATCTGGTGAAACTCTGGTTGGAGAATAAACATAATGTCAATGCAAAGGAATATGGTTTTTATCAGCCATAAACTTCATTAAATGGTTTAAAATAATAAAAATAAAATAGAAAGGATTGCTTAAAATCATACTAAAACCAGATTCGCATTCCGCACAAAACACCATGCAAATCTTCATCTTCCCAACGTAAATACCGGAATCCAAGGTCCCACTGAAAACGACCGGTGAGGATTCCTATCATGGGTTTGAATTCCAGAAAAAGTGATTGATTCATAGATCCGGCTGATGCCCAGAGATCCATGCTAAATGGCGGTTTTGGAAACATCTGGCACCGCATTCCTGCGTCGAAACCCGCATTATTCTCCAAAGAACGAATCCCTAAATCCAAATCCCAAATCAACCGTTCTTTGATCAGCAGGCTTTTCATCAATCCCAGGCGAACCATTATCATGTTATCATCGGGCTCTTTCATCAGGTCTTCCCGGTAACGAGTGATATTCAGATTCAGGCCGGCAATGTCATTCAGTCTGCCCCTGAAATTAAATAAAATCCCGTATATATTGTCATCGATATAATGATAGGCAACCTGAACTTGTCCAAAACCGGTCCGATACACCAAGGATGCATCCCGAACCGATAGTCCGGATTCGCCCTGTGCATATGGATATGAAATAAAACGTGTTGAATCAATCGACGGTGAAAACAGTAAAAATTTGGTAAATTCCCAGCCTGCATCAAAAAGTAATTCTTTCCAAAAATGACCCGTGCCTTCGTCCTCATCCTCCTCATCATCATCGTCACCCTTAAACTGCTCCAGTTTTCCCTTTTTCTCTGATTCATCAGATTTTTTCTTTCGACGCCCTGGATCAGCATGAACAACAGACATACATGATTGCATTAAGACAAAGGCACTGAAAAGCAAACAAAATCGGGAATCCCATACGAATAATTTCATTATCTATCTCCGAAATATTATTTGTTTTGAAAATTTTACAGCCCGCCCCGCTTATTCTTTATTCCTTAATACCATATCTGATTAAAAAAATACCATATAAATAGTGCCCGATTGGATTTGATATTGACATATCAGCACTGTCACATAAAAAATATTATTTATTCATGATTATTGCGTGTGACGCTGTCGAACTCCGGTGGATCCATCATATATCTTTTCACTGAACATAAATCCATCGCACGCTGAATCCCTTTAATGTATTTTTCAGGAAAATTATTCGGAAGCGTGAGATCAAATATTATTTTTGTATATCGTTTCACCTCCGGATCAAAATCACAGACCATCTTCAGAGACATCCCGGTCATATCAATCTGTCGTGTTCTGCAAAACTCATAAGCATATATTCCGGCACAGGTCGCAATTGATGACAAAAATAACTGGAACGGTTCCGGAGCAGATCCTCCGCCACCGTTCTTCAGGGATTGATCGGTTTGTATTTCAAAGTTTCCGATCCTCGCATTCACTTTTTTTTCACCGGCAAACAGCACATCGATTGTCTTGCTCATTCGCAAATCCTTGTTCATTTTTAATCCATTAACCGAATTCGATACTTTTTGACCATATGATGAGGATTGTATGACATTTTTGCCTTGCGTAATCCTTCAACCCCTAAATCCTGCTCACGATTGATATAGAACGCGTTATGCCATTCCTTTTCAGCAAACTGCTGGTTGATAATAGCAAAAGATCCCTGGAGGTCGGGATTGGCCTTTTCTACATGAATAACCGCTGTGTCCTCATTCATCATCTCTCCCATGGCAAATGCTTCCATGATCCCATTAACCCTTATGAGTCCTCCAGTGATATTTAACGCATTATAATGACAGAGAGCTTCATAAACCGCTTCAAATTCTGCACGCATCAGCAGATTCTTCTCACATTCACGCCAATTACACCACTTTTTTAGTACATGAATGCATTCATCTGCCACAACATTTGTCAGTGGTTCATAAATAAAATCAAACGATTTTTGAAACTTATTCACATGATTTTTTTTATTATGATACTTGCGCCCGCTTAAATGGACGAGATCAGCGCGCTGATAGACATAATCATACTGATCCCGGACTGCTTCAATGGTCAAACTTGATTTGCTGTCAATTTCCTGAAAATATTTCTCGTCCCCACGATCAATACGGGCTTCCGGCTCATCCATTTCGTCTCGAAGCCACTCCAGTATGGTTTTCGTTACCTCATATCTGCTGGGAGGTCCAATAGGTTGCAGAAAATAATATCCCCAATGCATCGGATTATACAGAATCAGCAGCCAATTATCCAAAATGCTCCATTGCACCTGATAATACGATCTCCATATGAACATATTGGTAAAAGTATAGTCCGAGGCATCTGAAGGATATGTTTTTAAATAATGATTGAGAGTCGGCCGGTCTTCCAGAGAAAGATACTTAAAATAAGGAAATTTTGGCAGTTCATTCATGAGGAATCCGGAGAATTCTTTATTATGGGTCCATAAAGCACTGCAGCATGAATGGCCTCGATCATGCTCGTTTCATTGGCCTTATTCTGTCCTGCAATATTAAATGCCGTTCCGTGATCCACAGAGGTGCGCAAAAACGGCAATCCCATCGTCAAACTGACAGTTCGGTAAAAATCCAGTGTTTTGGCAGCAATGTGCCCCTGATCGTGATAAAGCGAAAGCACACCATCATAGCGGCCTTCATTTGCCAGATGAAATACACTGTCTCCCGGAATCGGGCCTTCAACCCGATATCCAGCTGATTTTGCTTTTTTAATGGCCGGAATGATTGTATTACGCTCTTCTGTACCGAACAGGCCGTCTTCTCCACCATGCGGATTCAATGCGGCGACAGCCAAGACCGGATTTGTCAACCCAAGCTGACTTAGATATAAGAGACAGCGGGGAATGGCATCCGACAGCATGTGATCTGTAATGGCATCCGCCACATCCCGAAGAGGAATATGGCGTGTTAAAAAAAATACCCGCAGCTGATCAACCATAAAAAGTGTCGTTGCATCATTCGATTTTGTCAAAGCTTTAAACATCGCTGTATGATCCAGATACGGGCTGCCGCCCTGCTGAAGTGATTCTTTCTGAAGAGGCGCAGTGGCAACAGCATCCACCCATCCTTTCAATGCCCATTCAATTGCTGAAGATACGTGACTCAGTACAGAATTTCCGCAGTCAGCATTGATTTGTCCCATCTGTACATGATGATCAATGATACCACAGTTCATCAGATGAATGTCTGCTGATTGAAAATGAAAATCATCCGGTTTCCGCACTTCCCGAATATCCGCATACAATCCTGTATGAAAAAAGGCTTGATCAATGACCGCATGGTCTGCAAAAACCACCAGCCGATATTTATCGTTTAAATGATGCTTGATTAATGCCTTGATCACAATTTCCGGTCCAATTCCTGCCGGATCTCCTACAGTTATACCAATAACAGGCTGGTCGTTCATTGTTCTTATTGATCCTCTCGATTATTTTCATACTTTATATCAACAGCGATATTCAATTAAAAAAACGCTTTTAGATCTTCATCCTGATTTTATTTTTCTAAAATATTGCGTATGCATAGAAAAATGAAATTCTCATGAATTCAGTCAGTACAAATATCTTTTTGCTGGATTTGGTTGCATTGTCAGAATATCGATTTCATTTATGGAACATGAATTTCACATGACTCACCGGGTATACTTTCACTGCCGGTACCGGAAAACAACTTGCCAATCCCCTGTATGGCAGTAACCTGGTATGTATAAATCATATCGGACTGCACCATTGAATCCCGATAACACGTTTTTGTACATATGTCATAAAACGGAATTTCAGAATTCAAAGAATCGTGATTCAATCCTCGAAAAATTCGGTAATATCCGGCTTGTTCCACCGGATTCCATCGAAGTGTGACTGACGATGAATCCGCGGAAGCGGATAATCCTGAAGGAGCAGAAATTTTATCCGATAAATAAATCCGGGCATAAATACCGCGGCTATTTGTATAAAGCATCAACATTTGTTCATTTTTATATTCGACAATTACCGGAAAGGAAGATTTCTCCGGCAGATCAAGTCTTTTTTTCTGCTCGAATGTCCGCCCGAAATCAAAACTGCGCATTATGCTCGTCCCCGGCGGCCATTGGTCCCGATACCAGCAGTAAACAGCTCCGGATTTCGATTGAACAGCACATGGCCGGTTTCCGTAAATATTTATCGGCACAGGGCATGTCCAATTTCGTCCCCTGTCTTTTGAATAAATCTGATAAATCTGATCCTCCCCTTCTATCTCCATAAGAACCAATCGTGTTTGATCAGATAGCATGACAAGAGAAAAATCATGAATGTTCTCTCCGGATTCAGCAGTGAATATCCGTTTTATTGATGACCATGTCTTCCCCTCATCGTCAGATGTAATGAATCCCGGGGATTTCTGTTCTAATGAATCAATTTCTAAAACAGGAAGAATCCATTGTCCGGTTTCAGATTCGATAAGGGTTTGAATACTTTCCCATGACTGACTTTCGGGTACACGAATCAGTCTGGGAATAGAAAATCGTTGACCATAATCATAGGATTGCACATATGCATTTCCCAGCTCATTCCAATGATGATCCCTGGAAATATGACCGATTTCAAACTGAACCCAGAGCATACCGCTTTTCATCTGAGCAATTTTGGGATTCCGGCAAAAATTAGAGGTTCTGGCAATAGTATCCGGCTTTGACCATACTCCCTGCAGATGATCGGACCGAATCAATAATATAAGCCCTTCCGTGTTCGGAGTATCTGTCTTTGCAGAGAAAACCACAAGCCACTCTCCTTCCCTGGTATGAACAATACCCGGCGTTTGCAGATCGGTATAACCTTCATGAAGGGTGATTGTCCGGGTCTCCCAGGGCCAGTTTCTGACTTTCTCACACCCTGTCCATAACAGAATCAAAGAGAGTAAAATTAATGTCCGAATTTTCATAAATACCTCATCAATGTACAAGACCATATTTTGCTTAACAGTAAGGATTTTCTATTAATTATTTTTAAAAAATTCTCCACTTGAAAACAAAAGTTAACCACTCTTGGGAGTATCACACCTATCGTCGAGGATCCATTTCAGCCACATACATTATAATGAATAAAGCAAACACAAACAGCACCAGTCCCACAAGTAATGCTGCGCCTAAAACCACACCGAGGAAAGTAAAAATATCTTTTTTTCCGGATACGTCATGGGATCTTTTAAGATCCAGAATAATATAATCATAGAGCAATTTTCCTGCAAAAATAACAAAGAGCACAATACCGGCAAGAACCCGCACAAGATTGAATTGACCCCGCTGAATGGTCGTCATCGGCCAGAGTAAAAAGAGAACCAATCCCCATTTGAAAATTTCCAGTATGATCTCTGCCCATGCCGGGCATTTTTTCATTGAATGATGATTTTCCATGGATATTTTTCTCATCTTTTTATAACCAGAAAGCATCCTTGAAATGACGAATTTCATGATGATCTTTCTTCTTTATCGCAATCACATCAAACCGGCAGTCCATATCTTCCAAACCATGTTTTGATAAGTACGCCTGTGCAACTTTTGCAATCTGTGCTTGTTTTTTGTGATTGACCCAGGTTTCCGGATCACCGTATTTGTCTGTGGTTCCTGTTTTCACCTCCACAAATACCAGGGTGCTGCCGTCCTGTACAATGATATCGATCTCTCCCCGTATGGCCCGGTAATTTCTTGCAAGCACCCGATAGCCATTTCTTTGCAGAAACCTGACCGCCATGTCTTCACCGGATTGTCCTATATGACAGCGATATGTTAATTTCTTATTCAAATATTCAATCCCTTGACATGAAAACTGCGCCGATGAATAGGACAATGCCCATATATCTGGATAGCCTTTATATGCATCTTTGTTCCATAGCCCTTATGCCTGGCGAACCCATATTCCGGGTATTGATCATGATACAGCATCATGAGGCGATCGCGCGTCACTTTGGCCACGATTGATGCAGCCGCGATACTGTAACATTTTCGATCCCCCCCAATAATCGCTGATTTTGGAATAAAACAGTCAGGTAAATGATTGCCGTCGATCAATAAATGCTGAGGAGAGACCGATAAAGACATGACTGCCTTTTTCATGGCTTCGAGCGTTGCCTTTAAAATATTCATCTTGTCGATTTCCGGAGCTTCGATTTGCCCTATTCCAACAGACAGTGCCTTGTTGTTTATCTCCTCCAGAAGTGATTCCCGCTGTTGAGCGGACAGTTGTTTGGAGTCCCTGATCCCCTTAATAAAAATTTCTTTTGGAAAAATAACAGCAGCGGCCACGACAGGTCCGGCCAAGGGCCCCCTTCCCGCTTCGTCAATACCAGCCACATGCATGACACCTTGATCCCAAAGATTCCGCTCATATTGTAAATTTTCAATCAGTTTCAATACTTCGTTAATCTCCAAACAATCATTAATGCTCACAGTTTTACTAATGCGGCAAGTGCTTTTCCAGCTCCGCCCGAATAGATTCATATGGCAGTGCACCGGATAACCGCATTAAAATTTTACTTTTATAAAAAAGCATAAGGGTCGGAATGCCGGTAATTTGATAACGTACCGCAATATCCTGTTTTTTATCCACATTGACTTTGATTGTGATGATTCGCCCCTTCAGATCTCGGGCAATTCTGGATATGGCAGGTGACACCATCTTGCATGCACCACACCATTCTGCCCAAAAGTCCACCAGAACCGGCAATTTGGATTCGACAATTAAGGCATCAAATGATTTTGGAAGTGTTGTTCTCATAAAGAATGGCCTCAAACAGCCATTTCAGTCGATTGCGCGCCGAGTGAATCGGCAATATCCATCAGTAACTTCCGATTCTCATAAAGCGCGCATCCCAATGTGGGTTTCTTAAGCAATACTTCATGTTCTCGAATATACGAAAATAATGGGGATTTTAAAATATCTTTCAATGATTGAGTCCGAATATTATCTGTGGCAACATGAGCAAAAGGACAGGGCTCGACAAAACCTTGTGCATTGATATGCAAAAAACCCCGACCTGCAGCCATGCACACACCGCCATTGGCATACTCATCATCCGGCATGTGAATAATGATAATCTTCTTCTCTTTTTTTAATCGATTGACCTGCTCCCGAAACCAGGCTTGTTCATTTGGAGATGGAACCAAAGAAAGATCATCCTGACCAGACGGAACATAATTGACAAAATAACCAATTCGGCATCCCTGCGCGATCATTTCATCCCAGAAAGGGGCCTGTCCAACACATTTAATATTTTTCCTTGATACCATAGCTGAAAATCCGAAAAAAATGTGTGCATATTTTAACCGTTCCATACTGGCAATAACCCTGGCATGCACACCTTGGCCCCGTCTGTCGTCCGTATGTTGGCAATTGCCTTCGACGCTTATCAGTGGAACGATGTGCTTCTGCCTGCAAATCTGCCTGGTCCACGATTCATCATGAAATGAACCGTTTGTAAATAAAAAGAAATTTAATCGATCATGCTGTATTAATAAATCCATCAATCCTTTTTTTAATAACGGTTCTCCTCCTGTTATCACAAAAAAAGCAACGCCCAAAGATTCAGCCTGACAAAACAGATGATCGATTTCATGGATTGTCAGTTCATTATCGAGAGGATAATTCCGGCTGTAGCAGCCCGTACAATTCAGGTCGCATTTCATGGTTGCAGATAAAATCAGCAAAGGCGGCACAATAACGTTCTCATCATGAAAGGTATGATGACGACGTCGAACAGCCTGCTGAAAAAACATGGATCGCTTTAACAAAGGAAATAAACGAAAGGGATTAGTGCCAGCATATAACCGTATCGCGCGCATAATGCCTTTTGCCAGGCCCGGATCAAAGATCTGATGTGGATTTTCTGTACTCGATCGTTCTGTTGCCAATTCTTTCCTTTCAATTTTATCCTTAAATAAAAATTTATTAATCTTCATTAATCATGTATGAGAATTGAATGCATTCACATATTATTATGTGGTTGTTTTCGCATACTTATTCCACAAAATATGCTTCCGTAAATTCCAATAACACCACTACCCAGGAATACGTAATTGATGCCGAAAAGATCCATTATCCATCCGGCCAATAAGGCACCGGCAATACCGCCAACGTTCATACCCATATTAAATTGCCCCTTCACGTAACCCATGCCATAGCGCCTGCCAAGCATTTTGGCCACCGCACCTGCTGCAGGAAATGCGAATGCACTGCCAATCCCCATGATAATATCGAACAAAATAATTTGTCAATCGTTCCACCTTTCGTAGGCAACGATCTCCTGCAGTCCTTTTCGGGAAGTCCGGAATTCAGATTCAGAAGCATATCCAAGCAGTAAAAGTTCCACTACCTGAACCTTCTCCGGAATGCCGAGCAGCTGCTTCACCTGATCCTGATAAAACGCACCGATCCAGCATGATCCAAGGCCCAAAGCTGTTGCAGCCAATGTCATATGATCAATGGCTATGGCCAGATCAATCGTATCAGCCGGTTGACCGCAGGTCATGTGATAATCAGGATCCAGTCCGCAACAGGCAATAATCACAGGAGCCGATCCTACGAACTGTTGTCCGCGTGCCGCCTCAATCATTTTCTGCCGGCGTTCCGCATCTCTTATCACGATAAACTTCCTTGCCTGCCTGTTTTTCGCAGACGGTGACAACCGGGCCGCTTCGAGAATCCGATTTAATTTTTCTTCCTCGACCGGCCGGTCCGCATATTTTCTTACGGACTGCCGTGTTCGTATTGCTTCAAAGAGTTCCATGGTCCGTTTCCTTTTAAACGATTAACTACTTATAAATAAATCAATTATCAACACTGAAGTCAGTGACCTGTGATAATTGACACAATCAAATTGTTGCAGGTTATTTCACAGCTGACGGACAAATCCCAGCATAGGCACAATACTGACAGTTTATATATGAAGGTGTGGCAGTGTAATCCCTGCGACGGATGCCCTGTGCAGCGTTCTGGATTTTTTCATTGACTTTGTCAAACATTTTGTCAGTCAGTTCTGCCTTTCCCACCAGACCTGACTCTAAAAAATGAAGCTCAAGGCTCGCCGGACGGCATCCGCAAATGTGCTCGTAGGCTATGGCATAAATTGTCAGCTGCAGACTTTCTTTTGCCCGTTTGTCTGCTGTCTTTTGTTCAAAAACGGCCGAAGTTTTAAAATCGATAATGACAATACCATCTTTCTGCTCATCAATCCGGTCCCAACGACCGGAAATCCGGTTTTTATCCAGCATAAAGCTAAATGGCTCTTCCACAAATTTCGGTACGATCGGATTTTTTTCTTCCCGCTTAAAAAACCGCCGAATCGCATCCAATCCGGCTTCATAGCGTCGCTCTTCATGTTCACGGGAAAGGAATCCTATATTACGCCATGCCTCCTGAAATGATTGAATTAAAATATCCAGTGTAACGTGCATATTACTGATTTTATATCGAAAATAGGTCTCTACAGCAGAATGAACCGCCTTTCCATAAACAATGGTATGATGGAAAAACGGCAGACGAAGCACATGCACATACTTGTATTTTAAGGGACAGGTGGTATAATCGTCAATCTGATAATGCGACAGATTCAGAATACTGGAATCCGGGACGGGTTTCATGCCTTCGTTGTTTTTCTCATCGACCGATGCAAACCGATGAATCCGCTCTTCCGGCCGTGATTTTACATTCACCTCTTCAACCTTGGGGCGGTCAAGCGCCTCCAGGACAAACTGGCTGACTTTTCGCCTGCGGACTCCGCCGTAATCCGCAGCGCTGGTGAAATAAAGCTGTTCCTTCGCCCGGGTCATGCCTACATAAAACAACCGCCTTTCTTCCTGTAAATGGAAATCCCCCTCAGGCAAAATTTCATTGACCATTTCCTGAGGCAGTTCAATGGAATCGCGCCTCCGGGTATGCGGGAATTTATTGTGAAGCAAACTGACCATAAACACCACAGGCCATTCCAATCCTTTGGCTTTATGAACGGTCATCACATTCACAGCTTCAAGTTCCGGATCCGCTTCTGCCTGAGCGGGATCATCACCTGCATCAATCAGCAAATCAAGATACCGGATAAAATGGATAACCCGGTCTTCCCTCGCAACCTGTGCAAAAGACCAGATGACATCAAAAAAATTGGCAATATTCCTGATTTTAATGCTGTTCTCGATACATTCCTGCTGGGTAAGACGTTTCAGATAATTGGAATCCGTAATAAACTGGTAAAGCACATTGCCGGTAATATGTTTTCTTGACTCCTGCTGATACCGATAAATATCCTTGATGACCTTGTTTAAGGTCACCCTGGAATCTGTTGATATTTCCTTGAGCTCCTCCAGCACATCGAGCTGTTTTAAAATGTCATAAAGCGAGAGATGCCGGGTGTGCGCCAGATTCAGACAGCGATTCAGGTCCTCGATAGCAGCAATTTCATATAGTTCTGAAGAGGCCAGATGGTACAGGCTGATGGAATCATCCGGATCTGCAATAACGCGCAAGAAGGAAATCATCAACTTGACTTCCTGACGAGAATAAAGTCCTCTGTTGCCGGTAAAACGCCAGGGGACGTCTTTCATGTTCATTGCACGCAGAAAGGGATCCGCATCCGCATTTGCACGGACCAGAATCGCAACATCTGAAAACATAATCTTTTTGCTGTCTACGGCATCGCGGATGATCTGAGCCACCCGGTCTGCTTCTGTGGTTGATGTATCGCAATGAAAATGCTCGATGGGAAAATCTCCCTCATTCTGAGCCGTGAGACGTTTATTGATGTGATTGCGAACTTCTAGCCTGTCCGGATTATTATTGGCAATGAGACGGTAGGCCGTATCCAGAATACGCTGAGTAGATCGAAAATTTTCTGTTAAAACCCGTTGTGATGCATTGGGATATATGTTCATAAAATTAAGAATATTTGATATGGCAGCACCCCTGAATTTATAAATGGACTGATCATCATCACCGACTACTGTAATGTTTGCCCGCTCGCCGCCCAACAACTGAATCAGTTGAAACTGGGCATAATTGGTGTCCTGAAATTCATCAACAAGGATATATTTATACCGCTGCTGCACTTTTTTAAGAACGGATGGCATAGATCGAAAAAGTTTCAGGCACAGGCAAACCTGATCACCAAAATCCACTTTCCCTTGTTCGGACATCAGGGATTGATATTTTTTGTAGGTACCTGCAATTTCTTCCTGCTTTTCCGTGTCTTCCTGAACGATCAGACGGGTCTGCCCTTTATCATCGGTTTTTAATCTCCAGACATACTGCTCATATTGTTCCGGTGAAATATCTTCATCTTTGGCTCTTGAAATGATATTCAGCATCGCCTGAATAAACCGTGCGGGATCGCTGAGCGGGCGATAATGATTCAGGGGAAATTCAAACAGATGTTCCCTGAAAAAAATCACCTGTTCCGATTCTGACAGCACCTGAAAATCAGGATTTAATCCCATTTCCAGGGCAAACTCGCGAAGAATTCGATCACCGAATGCATGAAATGTGGAAATTTCCACATTGGCAAATCCGTAAGGCAGCAGTATATCCACCCGTTCGGACATTTCTGACGCGGCTTTTTCAGTAAATGTCAGTGCCAGGATTTCTTCGGGTTTGGCCAGTTTGTCCCTGATCAGATGGGCGATCCGTTGGGTAACCACCAGGGTTTTACCGGTTCCTGCTCCGGCCACAATCAGGAGCGGACCTTCACCATGATTGACGGCTTCCAGCTGCTGTTGGGTTAAATCCGGTTCTGACATACGTCCTGTCTTGTTTTTACATAGTGGATAAGGGTTGGTATATGATAGAAAATTTCCGGATTAAAATCAACCGGAAAGGCTTTGCAGATATTAAATAAAGTCAAAATTGCGGTTTAAAATTTTACAATGAAAAACAAAAAAAAGGCGTAAAGGCTTTGTCTCCACGGCTTTTGGACAATCGGGCGCGCAAGTAAAAGAATCAATAGTCCTCTCTTTAAAAAATTGCCACACAGGATAGATATCCTTCCTCAATCCGCACTCTGAATAAGGAAATTCCGGACAATCCGAAAATTTTGATCATTACTTCCAGAACGACTTTCGGAAAACAGACTGCACCGTTAATACCAATCCCACACCAAAAAGACACAATCCAACACCAAAAAGCAGATAATTTTTTATAAGCAGATTTTTAACAATCAGACTGCCCAGGGCCGTCATGGTCACAAACAGCATGAAAAACATGGGAATTTTAACAAAGGTACTTTTTTCTTTCAGATGGTCCAGCCAGACAGTCACTGCCAGCAGCGCCATGGCAGCAAGCATTTGGTTGGCGGATCCGAATAACGGCCACAGTGCATTGCTGCTGCCTGAAAAGGTCAATATGGCTGCGCTTACAATTGTCACAAATGTCCCTACATAACGATTCTGGCTGATTATTTTTGGTGCCGGAATTGTTGCAAAAATCTCCTGAAATGCAAACCGTCCCAAACGTGTGGCTGTATCAAGCGTTGTCAGGGCAAATGCCGAAATTGCCAACGCGGCAAAAGTAATTCCCGTGTCAAGCGGAATGCCAAGATGCGACATAAATCCGCCTAAACCTTCAGAGAAGACACCAATGGGTCCGCCACCTGACCGTGAAATAAGTCCCAGGTATTCATCATTGGTTAAAACAATGGCAGTAATTAATGCAATAATGGCCAGAACAGCTTCGATCAGCATACCGCCATATCCAATGACACGGGCATCTGTTTCTTTATTCAGCTGCTTGGAGGTAGTTCCTGAGGCAACAAGACTGTGAAAACCTGAAATTGCACCGCATGCAACCGTAACAAAAAGAATGGGAAACATATAGCCTAAATCTGTGTGAAATTGTGTAAAAAACGGGAATTGAATTTTCGGCTGGGTGAATAAAATTCCTAAAAATCCGCCAATCATTAAGAAATAGAGTAAAAATGAGTTCAGATAGTCACGCGGCTGTAATAAAATCCATACAGGTGTGACCGCAGCGATAAACACATATAAAAATAAGATGATAATCCAGATATTAAAACTCAAATGTATGTGGATGACACCGCCCAGTACAACACATGCCATCAGGTAATACACACCGATTCCTGTTGCAAAATGAAATGGCATTCGAAATTTAAATGTGGCCAGTCCAAATGCAACAGCCAATATCATAAACAATCCGCTCGAGCTGGCACTGGCTGGTGTTTTAACAAAAATGGTGGCTACGGCTCTGGCAAATACAGCAACAACAAGAATCAGCATAAACCACGTAAACATGAGAAATAACAATTTTCCCGATTTACCTATATATTCTTCAATAAGTTGGCCTACAGACTTTCCCTGATGCCGAACCGAGGCAATCATACTGCTGAAATCGTGCACGCCTCCCATAAAAATTACGCCTGTAATAATCCACAGCCAGACCGGCCCCCATCCGAATGTTGCAGCCAGTACCGGACCGACAATCGGACCCGCACCCGCAATGCTGGCAAAATGATGACCCAGCAGCACAAAAGATTTGGCAGGCACATAATCCACCCCATCTCTCTGTGCGTGAGCAGGGGTTTGTTTTACAGGATCAATCCGAAACTTGCGGACTAAAAATTTTCCGTAAAAGCGGTATGCAAGAATTAAAAGAATAATACTGACAATTAATAACCACGAAGCAGACATCCCATAACTCCGAAACTCACTAAAAAAACTTTAGAATTCAACTTTTGGTGCAGCCTGAGCCTGTTCATCAGCCTGAAAATAGGGTTTGGGAGTAAATCCGAAAATACCTGCAAAAATCATATTGGGAAAAATTCGTAGATTTTGATTATAAGATTGCACCAGCTCATTGAACCGGCGTCTTTCTACAGCAATCCGGTTTTCCGTACCCGCCAGCTCATCCTGCAGACGAATAAAATTCTCGCTGGCTTTCAGGTCTGGATACCGTTCAACGACCACCATCAGCCGCTGAAGCGCACTGGTTAAACCGGCCTGAGCCTGCTGAAATTGTGCCAGATTTTCCGGAGTCAGATTATTGGCATCGAGCTGCGTTACACCGCCGACTTTGGCTCTTGCCTCAGTTACAGCCTGAAGCGTCTCACGCTCATGAGAAGCGTATCCCTTGACAGTTTCCACAAGATTCGGAATCAAATCGTATCGCCTTTGATAGACATTTTCTACCTGGGCCCATGCGCTGTCCACTGCTTCCCGGCCGCGAACAAAGCCGTTATAAATCCCAATCGCTCTTAAAGCACCAATAATCACAAGCAGCGCCAGAACAACCAGCACCACGCAGCCTATTTTTCCTGCTTTGCTCATACTTTCCTCCTGTTATCTGTAATATTTCTATGTTTTTAATTTGATTCAATTATAATAAATAATGTGTTGATCCATTTTAATACATATCCTTCAAATGACTTTTTTTTATGGCATTACATTCTATCCACTGTCTCACTTAAGCGGGAAATGGATTGAATATACTGTTGCAGGATCGATTCGAGTTCATGTTTTGATTTTTTATCCTGATCATGATGTATAAGGAGCAGCATGGTAAAAAGATCTCGATCGATATCATCAAATACATCGCAGGCCTTCAGTATAACATCTGTTTTCTTTTTGGGAATCTCTTTCTCCTGAAGATAAAGAAGCGCCTTAAAAATGGCCGTAAATGTGACAATCGACTGAGAAATCAGAGATTTTAAAGCCGTATTTTTTCCTCCTGTAAGAATATATCCCTGTCGGAGCTTAAGCAGTTTTCCTTTTAATTCCCGTTCACACTGCAACCGAATATCTTTTTTGCTGATCTTCAGATCTTTAAGCACATCTTCTCCGTCAATCAGCCGATATGCTGACTGCATATTAAGAAATTCAATGGGAAAACTGTCCAGGGAACTTTTAATGTAAGATTTTGTCAGAAAAAGCGGAAGACTGATCTTTTCTTTCTGCCAATCCTTGACAAATTTCTGAACATTATTCAGCCGCCGGATATCCGATTCTCCCAGAACAACCAAAAAATTCAAATCAGACTTTTTCGGATTGTATTCTGCAGTCACAGCGCTGCCGAAAAGAATGATAGAAAGAACATCATTAAAAATCATGTGAATATCACTGGAAAATTGCATGCATAAATGGTTCAATTTTTCATTGTGATCCATCATCAAACCTCCATACCGGTTAAAAACCTCTTGAAGCACCACCTCCTCCACTCATCCCACCCCCAAATCCTCCGAATCCTCCTCCAAAGTTACTCCCGCCGGAAAATCCACCACCTCTGCCCCCACCAAATGACAAGAGGAACAACCAGGGAATAATCCTGCCTCGTGTAAAAATAATCAGCAACAAAATGATAATGACAGAGAAACAGCCTCCTGTTCCGCGACTGCGGGTGTTTCTGACTACCGGACGCGTAGTCGTCCCGGTTATCTGTACACCTGCTTCTCTGGCAATGATATCTGAGACAGCCAGCACACCCTGGTAACACCCCTGTTCGTAATTATTTTGCGCCAGGAAAGGAACAACATGCCTGTCTAAAATTTCTCCTGCCTTTCCATCCGGAATTATCGGTTCAATATCGTATCCTGTTTCGATTTTAACGCGCCTCTCCTGAACAGCGATTAAAATTAACAGTCCGTCATTGCGTTTCCGATGTCCAATGCCCCATTGTTTAAACAACCGGGATGCATATTCATTTTCATTCATCCCATTCATATCATTCACAGTAACCACAGCGATCTGTGCGCCGGTTTTGTGCTCCACTTCACCGGCCAGTTGTTGTATTTTATTTTCATATGCATAAGAAATCACACCGGCAAAATCATTTACATATCCTTGTACATCCGGAAATTGCTGTGCATATAATCCGGAAAATAGACAGGTCAATCCCCAAAGCAATAAAAAGGATATTATTTTCTTTCTGATCCTATCGTGTTTCATTATTCGGACCTCGCATTCGTATCTCTGAAATCTGTCCGATTCCATTAACACAATCATTGACTATACGAGAAATTTGATTTTGTGAAAATAAAATCAGGTTAAAAAATACAATCAGATAATCGGATTGCCTTCCCGTGTTTTCCCAATTTCCCTGTAGGCTGCCACACCGATTGAAGGCTCCTTGCGTACATCAAGTCGACCCTGGCGACTGGGAAGAATGCGCTTGTATTGGATCTTGATATTGCCAAAATTCACCAGTAATCCCATGGCGGCATTTGCCAAAGGCAAACATCGAAGTACCTGTTGAATTTCAATATCCTTCAGTTCCTCCTTGCAGCGCATTGCGACAATGACATTTTCGTTCACGATAAAATCAATCACGATTGTACCGACCAAATTTTCCTTAAAAACAACCTCGACCGATACATCCTGTACGGCTGACAGTTCCCGTTCTCCAAACTCCACTGCCAGTGCCTTTTTATACAAATCTACAGGATAGCCCGGTCCCAATGTTTTGTGAACTTCCATACAAGATCCAATAATCTTATAAATGGTATCATTCACATCTTTCATTACCGGCATGAACATTTACTCCTTTCTACTGTTGTTCGTTCAAACGATGATAAATCAATCTCATACCTTCGAGTGTTAATACTGGATTCACATGTTGTATTGTTTTTGAATGTTCTGCAATAAGCGAGGCCAACCCACCTGTTCCCACAACATATGCTTGTTTCCAGTTCATTTCATACTTTATTTTAGTTACCATACCGTCGATGAGTGCAACCATTCCCCATAATAGTCCGGACTGTATGCTTTTTTCAGTGGTTTTTCCTACAACTTCTTTTGGAAAGACAAGATCAACACGGGGCAGTTTGGCCGCCACCCGATGCAGTTCACTGGATGCCCCCATCAGTCCCAATGCAATCACACCGCCCAAATACACACGTTCTGCAGATACTACATCAAAGGTTGTAGCAGTTCCCAGATCAACAACAATGAGAGGGATACCGTATAATAGTGAACCTGCGACCGCATTGCAAATACGGTCAGACCCAACATGCTCCGGCATATCATATTGTATTTTTACGCCCGTATCAATTTCAGATGTGACAATAATCGGTTCTAAATCAAGATATTCCGAAACCATCTGCTTAAATACAGCAGTTAATGAAGGTACGACCGAAGATATGATAATACAGGAAAAAGCTGCAAAATCAATGCCCGAATTTTTGCACCATGCCTGTATGAGCACCCAACACTCATCTGAAGTACGGGGTGACCGGCTTGAAAATCTCCATATTGCCTTCAGCTGTTCATGATGATAAATACCGAGTACGGTTTCGGTGTTCCCTATATCTATGACAAGCAACAATTCATGGTCCCCAATGATAACTGTAAACAATCTAAAACGGCTTAACCGGGTGTTCGCACGGATACAGGTAATCCTTCTCCAATTGCCGAACAATTTGTACCAGTAAGCGAAGCCGGTCTATTTTTTGCTTGAGTGCTATTTTCAATGAAATCGCATGATCGCGAATTGAGGGATCGAAATCCTTTTCTTCCTGATTCACATTGATTCCGATTCCCATGACCACACGGCGAATGGCATTTTTTTTCCTCACTGTTTCCGTTAACACACCCCCCACTTTTTTCTCCGAATAAAAAAGATCATTGGGCCATCGTATATTTAACCGTATATGATATAAATCACCGATTGCCTTTTGACAGGCTTTTACTCCCAGCTGGGTCCATTCCAAATCGTTCAGTATTCTTGTTTTAGGCATGAACAGACATGAGAACCAAAGCCCTTTTCCTTCAGGTGAGTCCCAATGCCTGCTGAATCGACCCCGTCCCTTTGTCTGCTTTTCAGCATATACAAATGTCCCTTCAGGAGGCATATGAACAAGACAAAGGCTTTTCAGAAAATCATTGGTCGAATCAATCTCTCGAAATACATATAATTTTTTAACAAACAAACAGTTGGATAAGGCGGGAAGGAGGATGGCTTCATCAAAAATTTCAGTCATCGCCCCTCTCTTCAGTTAAAACGTCAATGGCGTCTTTTTCGGTTTCGAATACATCAATCGTATCATCCAAATGCGCTATTCGAATGAGAAACTGGACCTTATCATTGAGTTCACACACGCAAAAATCCTTATCATGCTGCTCCGCCTGACGGATTCCAAATAAAAGTGCACCGAGTCCTGTACTGTCCATTTTTTGAACTTCTTTTAGATTTAATAATATACAGTTTACATCCTCGATCATCATCCCCAGCAAATCAGTCTTGACATCTGGTGCTTCGTGCATGGTAATTCTTGGTTCATGAACACGAACAACAAGCACGTCATTAATAATTTCTTTATCAAATTGCATTCGTATTCTCCAAATCGTGCGATTAAATTAATCCTTCATTGGCAAAACTATAAAAATTCTTCTGCGCAATAATCAGGTGATCCATCACCGGAATACCCATCAACTGACCGGCCTGAACCAATTGTTCAGTCATTGCTTTATCCTGTGCTGATGGTTGGGCCTCTCCGGAAGGATGATTGTGCAATAGAATCACACCAGCGGCCAGGTAATCAACAGCAGCCTTGAACACTTCTCTTGGATGTACAAGACTGGCATTCAATGTGCCTTTTGTAATGTCTACATCGCGAATGAGCCGATTCCCCGAGTCTAAAAGAATGACCTTGAAAATTTCCTGTTTTAGAGTCCGAAGAGATGGCTGATAATACTTTGCGACATCCCCGGGTGTGCTGAGTTTTACTGAAAGCGCTGATTGGCAGCACTCGACACGTCTTCCGATTTCAAAAGCAGCCATTAAACGGGCGCCACGGGCCGATCCTATACCTTTCATCCGGCATAATTCAGCCAGATTACATTCCGCCAATCCGGCCAACGCATGATAATCCAGAATAAGACGTTTCGCAACATCAACTGCTGTAACTCCGTCTGACCCCGATCCGATAATTAATGCAACGAGTTCCGCATCTGATAAAAATGTGGCCCCGTGTTTTATGAGTTTCTCTCTCGGACGTTCATCTTCGGGCCAGTCCTTGATTTTTGGATGATAAACATTCACATCACACCATTTTTCATTATATTGGTTCATGCCGCATCCATACGGGATTTTTTTACCTTGATCGACTCCAAAAATGAATATGGCACATTATATTTGCCCATACAGATTTGACCGGTACGCCCGCCATGACAATCGGATCCGCCAGAAATTAAAAGTCCGTATGTTTGAGCCAGATCCATTAAATAGCGGGTACGTTTCTGATTGATGTTGGGATGTATCACTTCTATCCCGTCGATTCCCATTTTTACCAGATCAATAATAATTTCATCGCTGATAACGGGGCCCGGATGCGCCAGTATCGAAATCCCTTTTGCTTTGGAAACCAGCTGAATTGCCTGAACGGGCTGTAGTTTATACTTTTCAACATATGAGTCAGCGCCATATCCAATGTAACGATGAAATGCCTCCTGAAAAGTTTCTACGTATCCTTTTTCCATAAGCACTTCTGCAATATGAGGCCGACCAATAGAGTTGCCCTGGGCCTTATCCTCAACATCATCCATGCGAATATGCACACCGCCCTGATTTAAATTACCGACCATTTTTGCAGCACGACGGTAACGTTCTGCACAAAAACGTTCTATGTAATCAATTAAGTCTAAATTTTCCAAATCAAAGTAATATCCGAGAATATGCAGATCGCGCCCTTTATATTGACTGCTTAATTCTATTCCCGGCACGACCTCAATGCCATAACATTGTCCGGCAGTTTCCGCTTCTTCCAAACCATTTATGGTATCATGATCACAGATTCCAACTGCAGATAATCCGGTTTCCTTGGCCATTTGTACCATTTTTGAAGGACTCAGCAAACCATCCGAATAATATGTGTGAACGTGCAAGTCTACCCATAAATCCATCATTGACATTCATCTTTCAACTTCTGATCATTATTAAAATTCATTCGTAAAATAGTTCCTGCTTGCTTTTAATGCAAGTTTTTATTTTCTTAACAATATAAAAATCATCCACCGGAGACAGCAATGAAAAATGTTAATTTTTTAATCCTGGTTATTCTTATTTCAGTGGGAGGTTGCAATAATAAACATAAAACCTCAACCTATCAAACGAAGCCTGAATTTATCAATGCATATATCGATTTATTGTATCTTCAGGAAAGAGTAAACCCCTCGTCACCCGCCTATGAAGATTCCGCACTGATTGTACTTCAAAAACATGACCTGACCCAATTGGAATGCACACAAATCATTAATGCGCTCAATAAAAAACCCAAGCGCTGGAAAGCTTTTCTTCAAGACGTACAGAACCGGTTAAACAATATTGATTCGACTCAAGTCGATATCAGAAATCCAATAAAAAGTTTCACCAATCGTGGCGTGGAATAAATAATAATCAATTTTTTTCATTATCACAAGACTTTTTTAATTTAAACAATCAGTTTAAATTTTGCATATTTAACGATTAATTTTTTCTGAACACCGTTTTTAAACTTTACAGTAACCATTTCTTTAGATCCATGCCCATGGACATTCAGAATCTGTCCTTTTCCGAACATATCATGCATAACCCACTGTCCGGCCAGCAAACGCTCTGAACCGACCTCTTGCGAAAAAGACTCATAATCGGGCATAATACCGTCTTCAATATACTGCTGATCCCTTTTAAGCAAATCTCCTGTTGAGCGTATCGAATGTGTGGAAAAAAAATTACAGGTATTCTGATCCAGTTCATCTAAAAATCGCGACGGAAGCCTTGCTTCATGATTGTTATAAAGCCGCCGATTTTGGGCTCCCAGAAGAATTACCTTTTCTTTTGCACGGGTTAATCCCACATAAAACAGCCGGCGTTCTTCTTCCAGATCTTCCGTCTTTTCAATTGATCTTGAAAGAGGAAATAAGTTTTCTTCCAAGCCTGTAATAAAAACCACTGGAAATTCCAGGCCCTTGGCTGAATGGAGTGTCATCAAAGTAATCGCATTACTCTTGTCATTCCACTGATCCACATCATTGACCAGAGAAACCTCCTCTAAAAATCCGGAAATTGTCGGATTTTCTGTCTCTTCAGTATAATCCTGAACAGCTTTCAACAGCTCATTGATATTCTCAATGCGCATCTGTCCATCAAGCGACATTTCTTCTTTGTAGTTACGCAGTACCCCGCTGTCTTCGATGAGTGTATGGGTCAGTTCAGCAGGTGAAATTTTTTCACTTAATGAAGTATACTTGACGATCAAATCATAGAAATGTTTAATCCCGGTTTTGGCCCGACCGGATATTCCCTGAATTTCATTGCTGCGGGCCAGCGCCTCGAATAACCTTATATTGTTTTTTCTGGCCCATATTTCAATATTTCGCAGCGAGGCATCTCCAATTCCACGCGTCGGAAAATTAATGACTCGCTTCAGGCTTATCGTATCACGGGGATTGACAATAAGTTTCATATAGGCCAGGACATCCTTCACTTCTTTACGATCATAAAAGCGGACACCGCCAACAATGATATAACTCATACCGCTTCGGCGAAGCCCTTCCTCCAACGCCCGTGACTGGGCATTTGTCCGATAAAGGATTGCAAAATCGCAAAAAGGCCGTTTATGTTTAAATACTTCTTCCTGAATCTTATCGACCACTTTGAAAGCCTCTTCCCGCTCGTCATCCACTTCCCAAATTTCGATTTTTTCACCCTGCGGATTTTCAGACCAGAGCTTTTTCGATTTTCTTCCCTGATTTCTTGAAACGACAGCATGGGCTGCTGCCAGTATATTTTTGGTGGAACGATAATTTTGTTCCAATCGAAATACCCTGGTTTCGGGAAAATCCGATTCAAAATTCAGAATATTCCCTATGTTAGCGCCCCGCCATCCGTAAATAGACTGATCATCGTCACCCACAACACAAAGATTACGGCTTTTTTTCGAAAGGAATCGGATCAGTTCATACTGGGCCTTATTGGTATCCTGATATTCATCCACCAATATATATTGAAAACGCTTCTGATACTTGCACAGAATGTCCGGATATTGCTTGAATATCTTGATCGGTACTGTAATCAAATCATCAAAATCAAACGCATGGTTCTCACGCAATCGTTTCTGATATTCCGGATAAATATGTATGACAGCATCCTCAAATGGATTGCCTGATTGATTAAAATATTGTTCCACGGCAATCAACCTGTTTTTGGCCTGACTGATAGCGCCCTGAATTGCCTTGGGATGAAAACGGCTGACAGGGATATCAAGCTCCTCCATGATCATTTTAATCAGGCGGCATTGATCGTCTGTGTCATAAATCACAAAATTGGGTGAATACTGAAAAGCAGGCGCTTCGTGTCTCAATATTTTCGCAAATGAGGAATGAAAGGTGCCGAGCCAGACACCGTGTACCTGTCCGACAAGTTTCTGAATGCGTTCCTGCATCTCGATCGCGGCTTTTTTTGTGAAAGTGACTGCAAGTATTTCGAAAGGCGGGATACCCAGTTCCCGAATCAAATACGCGATTCGATAGGTCAGCACCCGTGTCTTTCCACTTCCCGCGCCAGCCAGAACAAGCACGGGACCCTCGGTCGCCGTCACTGCCTTGCGCTGTTCACTATTTAGCCCCTGAAGAGAAAATGCAGGAGAATCCAATGCTATGCCCTTATGTATTGATCTTATATTGGTATATAATGATTCAATTGAATTATCATTTAAAAATCACTGCCTGTAATATCGCCGAATACGGTCAAAACGTTTTTTGGCCTCCAAATGCTCATTCATGGTTCTTGAGAATGTGTGTGTTCCGTCACCATTGGCTACAAGATAAAGATAATTCACTGGTGCCGGATTCAGAACGGCTAAGATGGATTTCATGCCCGGATTGTTTACAGGCCCCGGCGGAAGACCAACGTTTCGATATGTATTATACGGAGAATCGATTTCAAGATCTTTCTTTAACAGACGTCGGGGGCCTTCGGGCAGCAAATATTGTACTGTGGGACAAGCCTGTAAGGGCATCCCTCTGTGCAGGCGATTGATATAGATCGCTGCCACAATCGGCCTCTCCGAATCAAGGACCGCTTCTCCTTCAACAATAGACGCCAGTGTCAGGATTTCATGAACAGTCAATTGCATTTGTCGGGTACGTGCAATCAATGAGTCGTTAAATTCCTGTTTCCATTGATACACCATCCGTTGAACGACTTCTGCGGGTGAAGCGTCCGTATAAAATTGATAGGTGTCTGGAAACAAATACCCTTCCAGTCTGTCTGCCTGGATGCCCAAAGATCGGACGAATTCGGGATCATTGACCAAATTGACAAATTCAACTGAATCAATTCTCAATTTTTCCTGCAGTATCGATGCAACTTCAATGGCCTTTATACCCTCGGGAAATGTAATCTGTTCTGTGATAACCTTTCCCGCTGCTATTTTTTTTAATATCGAAAAATTATTGATTCGCCCTGAAAATTCGTATCTGCCAGCCTGAAGATGGCGCGAAACACCCAGCAATTTGGCAGCCCACAAGAATGAATTTTTACTCTGAATAATCTGATGTTTATGTAACAGTTCGGCTATTTCATCAGGGCTCATGCCCCTTTGAATGTCAATTGCGGCAACATACTTGGATTGAAGATCCCAGGAAGGAAATAAAGTGAAGCCACAATTTAAAACCAATCCAAAGAACAGTATCAATAAAAATATGATAGCAACGCGGTTCAGTTTCTGTTTACTCCAATTCAATTCGAAATTTATTCTCACAAATAATATTCCCTTGTCCTTTTTTGAAAATCTAATTTAAGGTCTCCAGATTTGATTGTCAACGGCTTTATTGTACTGAAGCATAATTTTTTATATATGATTCATTGATTCATCCGGATAATGACTCATTTTCATGACCAATTGAAGCCCCCCGCCGCAAGCAGCGGGGAATCTTCACCTGTAATGAATCATGCTATTATATTCGCTCGAATGCACTGACTGAGCAGATTAAAAAAGGACGGGAAATACATACCGATGATCAATTTAAATTGTGCTGCAATACGAACGTTTACCTTGCACAGAGACAAATCCTGCCGTTCTGCAATGATATTGTATTTATTCTCTAATTTTCTTCAGCACCTTCATTTGCAAACACAGCCAATTTTGTCGATAACAATTGATACAAAATTGGCACCACAACCAATGTCAGGAATGTGGATACCAAGAGACCTCCGATGATGCTCCAACCCATAGGAGCCCACATTGTACCGCCGCCTACAGTTAAGGGCAATAAGCCGCACACAGTGGTCAAGGTTGTCAAAATAATGGGAATAAAGCGTGTTTCTCCTGCTTCTCTTATGGCATCAATGGTTTTTTTGCCTTCCCTGCGAAGCTGATTGGTATAGTCGACCAGAATAATGGAATTGTTGACAACGATACCGACGAGACTGGTAATGCCCACAAATGCGGTAAACGAAAATGTATTTCCCGTAATCAGCAGCGCAAGGATGGATCCGATAACGGCAAGCGGAATAGCCACAAAAACGATAACAGGCTGCAAATATGAACGGAACTGCAGCACCAGCACACCAAAAATCGCGATCAATGCAATGATCACAGCTTTCATCATACCCCCGAATGATTCCTGCTGGTTTTCCTGCTCACCGCCAATATACATGGAATAACCTTTTGGCCAGGGATATTTTTTTAACTGATCAACAATTTTCTTGGTCACCTTTGCCACTGAATATTCCCTGAAAACATCTGCCGTGATTGTGACACAACGATCCATTTGATAATGCTCAATCTCAAGGGGACTGGCAGAGAACTCGATACTGGCCACATGACTTAGCGGAACAGCCGCTCCGGTTAATGAATGAACATAAATCCTGTCAAAATCTGATATTGACGGTTTATCGCTGATTGGCAGACGAATCACAATATCATATTCTTCACCGTTTTCATCGCGAAATTCTGTTACAGGAATTCCGGTAATGGCTGTTCGGATTGTCCGGTCGATTTCAGAAAGGGGCACACCCAGCATGCCTGCCTTTTCTCGATTTATATGCACTTTCAAATCAGATTTCGTCAGGCTTAATGGATTTCGAACGTTGACGGTTTCTTTCTGTGACTGAATGATGTCTTCAATATCTGAAGCAATATTTTTTAACATTGTCATGTTCTCGCCCATCACTTTTACCGCAACAGGGGCCTCCACTGGCGGCCCCTGCTCCAAATCTTTAACCTCAATTTTAGCCCCTGTAAACAGTTTAAATTTTTGCCGAAGCGAATTCAGCATGGATTCAAACGCTTTCCGGTGAAACGCCTCCAGTATGACAATCACCTGCCCGTGAGACGCCTTGTTTCTTTCACGCATGATATTGTAATACAGCGGAGGATTGCTGAATCCGGCATTGCTGATTACATAACTGACCCCAGGCAATGCACTGATCTCCTTTTCAATCTGCCTGATCACTTTATCGGTCTGGTCGATATGTGTATCTTCAGGACAATTCACATTGATATAAAAAAGAGGCTTTTCCGCTTTTGGAAAAAGACTGACGCCGATAAAAAACCGGGCAAGCATCAGAGCAATGATAAAAAACGCAGTGATCATGCTTAATAGACGCCAGGGCCGCTTCAATCCGTAATCAAGCGCCGGACGATATATATTCTTGATCATATAATTCAGCCATCGGCGCAGCGGACGTTCACGATGCCCGTTGGATATTTTAATGAATTTTTCCGATAAATACGGTGTGAGGGTCAAGGAAAGGAGCAGAGAAGCTGACAGCGTAAATACCACAGTCATTGGCATACTGCGTATAAATTCACCCGTATTGTCCCGAATCATAATGATGGGAATAAACGCAAGAAGAGTTGTTGTTGTGGCACTCACCACAGCCCAGCCAACCTGTGATGTTCCGCGAACCGCAGATTCACTCCGGCTGTACCCCATTTTCATGAAACGTGTTACATTATCGGTCACCACAATCGCATTATCTACAAGAAGACCGAGCGCGATTACCATACCGGCAATCGTCATCTGCTGTAACCCATATCCGCTCATATCCACAAAACCGATGCCGATCAGGATAGAAAATGGAATGGCCATCATCACAATAATCGACGCCCGAGGACCCATAGCGGCAAAGATGATCACACCCACAAGCAGAATCCCAATAAATAAATTTTGAAAAAAACCACTGACCCTGTGCGACACACTTTTTGACTGATCAAACACCACGCTCAGGCTCATCGATTCCGGCAGTGTTTTTTGAAATGCTTCGATCTTTTCTTTCACAGCGCTGCTGATCCAGAATATATTTGTTTGGTCCTTTTGTGTAGCAGTAATAAAAACAGCACGTTTTCCATTGACCCTTGCAATATATGAAATGTCCGCTGAATCAAATGTCACCTCAGCCACATCTTTTAAAAAAACGGGTTTCCCACGGGCAGACTGAATAACTGTATTTCGGATTTCATTGAGTGATCGATAAGAACCGCTGGTTTTCACGCTGAGCCGTTTTTGTCCGATATTGACATGACCTCCGGGAATATTCGCATTCGCATCCTGAATTGCACCCATAACCCGGGTTAATGGAATCCGGTATAAAGCCAGCTTGGCCAAATCAATGGAAACACGCACTTCTTTTTCAGGAATCGCATACAATTCAACTTGTTTAATACCGTTGATATTTTCCAATTCTTTTTTTAACCTTTCGGCTTCACTTTCCATAGCGTAAAAACCGGCTGTTTCGGACATCAGGGCAAATTGAAAAATCGCCACATTTGAAATGCTCCATTTTATTATATCGAGACTCAATAAATTATCCGGCAATTGGTCGCGAATGCTGTTCACCTTTTGTACGACATCCGCATATTTTTCATCGGGATCACTGCCGCCGGCAAATTCAATACCTATAGTGGCGATATTATCAGATGATTCGGAAGTGAGTTCTTTAATATCTTCCAGTGTATTGAGAGATTCTTCAAGCGGATCCACGATGAGTTGTTCGATATCTGAGGGACTGGCACCCGGATAAACAACAATCACGGACGATCCCGCCGGAGTAACCGGAGGATCTTCAGAGCGCGGCATGGTAATCACAGAAACCACACCCGACAGAACCAGCAAACAGACCATGACATTGGTAAACTGATGGTTTTCTATTGCAAATTTGGGAAGCTTCATACGTTATCCTTTTTTATCAAAGGTAGTTAATCTTCATATTGAAATATTTCGCCGTTTCTAATTCGAAATAATTTCTACAGGCGACCCGTTTTTTAAATAAGAAGCACCTTCCGTAATGATCACGTCAATGTTTTCCAAAGAATCTTTCAGTGCCACTTTTTCTCCATTTATAAAAGCAATTTTCACAGGAATTCGTGCCGCTTGACTGTCGCTTACGGTAAAGATTTCCCCGGAATGATCGTTGCCGTTAACCAGTGATACCATCGGAATGAGTGTGTATATGGTTCGATCCGACGGATAAAGTACCATTCTGCACACAAATCCTGTCATAAGTGATACATTTACAGGGTCGAGTTTTAACTGCACTTCATACAATCCGCTCATCGGATCCGGAGCCCCTGCAATTTCCTGAATCCTGGCCGTGAAACTTTGATCGGGATAGACATCGACCTTAACGATTGCGGAATCATTCGGCTGGCAACGAACCACGTCACGATCTGACAAACCCACCTTCAGCACCCAATTTTTTTGCCCGCTGCCGAACAAATAAACCGGATAACCGGCACCAATCATTTCATTGCGTTCAACCAGCCGTTTTAGAATTTTACCATTTTCTGGCGAGACAATTTTTGCATGTTTCAAATTAAACTCGGCAATTTCAAGCTGCGCTTTGGCAACTTCCATACCGGTTTTCGCATCCTGCATCTGCTCGAGTGTGGCGACACTGTCCGCATAAAGATTTCTCGCACGCAGATAATCCCGCGATGCTTTTTCAAATCCGCTTCTCGCCTGACTGGCCCGGGCCTGAATCTCATCGAGCTTCAGTGAAGCGAGAAGCTGCCCCCGGTGTACCTGGTCTCCTTCTTTAACCAGCAGTTGATCAACAATCCCGCCAATCTTAAATGACAATTTGGATTCTTCCATGGCAGACAGTATGCCGGTTCCGGAAATCGGCAAAGACAAAGACTTTCGCTCAATTCGCGTGATCCTGACCGGTATCTTTTGCTCTCTTCTGTTTTCTGCCGGTTTTTTGGAGTGACATCCGGCCAATGTGATAATGACAATCCCTATAATCAATAATGCCTTTTTCATTTGACTCTCTCCGTTTCAGTTTCGTATGAGTGTTTTTAAAACGTTCCTGAGTGACTGCATCATTTATTCTTTATCCATTTTATTAATCGGATAATCCGCTGTTATTTTTTCATATTCCGCCAGTTGAATGCAATAATCATATTGGGCGACAATGGCGTTGACATCTGCCTGGGTCTGTGTATTGCGTGCGTCAATGAATTCGATATGTGAAGCCATGCCCTCCTGAAACTGACGTTTGACAATAAGAAACGACTTTTTAGCCGCTTTTTTTCGTGCGTGTGCAGCCTCAATATTTTTCAGGGCAACCTGCAGATTATGACACGTTTCCCTGACCTGAAGCTGAATTTGTGTCTTCAGTGCTTCCAACTGAATTTGCCTCTGTTTTTTCTGATATTTCTCCTGATCGATTTTATACTTATCCTGAAAACCATGAAACAAATTCCAGCTGGCCACCAGATTTGCCATCCAGTAATCATCCTGAGGACCGAACTTGTAATCCTCCCCCTGGTATCCATAATCCAGGACGGCTGTAATTCCCGGCAGGAAACCGGAACGGGCCAATCCGGTCTGATGATCTGCAATTTCAATGGCTTTGTTTAACTGAAGCAACTCTTCCCGGCGGATGATGGCCTGATATTCCGCTTCTTCAGGTGTTAAAAATTGCCTGCCGGCTCCTTCTATTGTATTGCTTTTTATGATTGATGTATCCAGGGGGCGATTCAATAAAAAGTTGAAATATGACCTGGACAGGTCCCGGTTTTTTTCGGCATTTGCCTGCTGCTGATGAAACGCATGCAGTTCCGCTTCTGCGCGATACACAACGGCCTGAGTCACTTTCTCATTTTCAAAAAGGCTCTGGCTGATTCTTAAGTTTTCCTGAAGCAGCAATTCGGTTTCTTTGAAAAGTGTCACAATCTGACCGGCTTTCAAATAATTGAAATAGGCGGTTTTCACATCTGCAACCAAATGCCGGGCATAGATATTTCTGGATGCCCGCTCAATATCCAGTAAATCCTGTTTGATCTTGTAATTATGATAAATACCCGGCTGAAATACAGGCTGGATGAAACGAATCTTGGTTTCATGTTCTTTTTCACGTAAAAACGGTTCTGAAACGTTGGGAATGTTTTCCGGAAAACCAGCGGTCTTTCCGGATTCTGCATATAATTGATTCAGCGCCTTATAGACCGGATTCATTAAATCGCCGACCGGTATTGATATTTCACGTCCGCCTCCCGCCCGGGAATATCGTGCTTCAAGAGAAACCGACGGCAAGAACATACCGCGTGCTTCTTTTAAAGCTGCGATGCTTTGCTGCAGAGAAAAAGTCTTTTCCTGAAGAGCAAGGTTTTGTTTTAAAGCGATATGTAGATATTCATCCAGGACTGCAGCCTGTCCAAACAATAGCATACTTTGAAAAACACACAGTCCAAAAACAAAATAATGCCGCATATTATCCTCCGATCATCGCTGATTTCAGCAGTTTATCCAATTACTTATCAATGATAATCATACGTGAAAATGGAAAAAAATTCTCGATCTGATAATGATTTATTTTAAGTTGATTCATAATCTTCCGGATTTCTTTTGATGAATAGGATGCACGAATGGAAGAGGTAAACCAATGATTTTTCATCGGTAAATAATACAACCACCATACGCGTTTCAAATCTACAATAACCAATTTGCCGTCTATACGAACACGCTGATATATGTTTTTTAAAATATTCTGTGCATCCTTCCAGTGATGCATTGAATACGTACTGTAGACAAGATCATAGGATTCCAGCCCATCCAATGTCTGTATATCTTCCGGATCACCGGTAAAAGGTAAAATTCGATGATTTAATTGTTTCTGTTCAATATACCTTTTCGCAATTTCTGTCATATACGGCGATATATCCATGGCAGATATATGGATGTCAGGGATGCTTTCTGCCAAAAGTGCTGTTAATACACAGGGTCCGGAACCCAGCTCGAGATATTTTCCATGAATATTCAGTCGTTTTATATAATGAATGATGGGATGATAAAGTTTTGATTTCTTTATCACCGAATTGAAGTATTCTTCTGCAGATTCAATATCACAAATGGTGTCTTCCTGATGTTCCTCGATCCTATTCATTCTCTGCTTTCCTTTCCAGGGCACACCGGAATACCTGAAAACTTTCTTCGACAATCCCCTCCATGTTGAATCCATGCTCCTGTTCCAGATGTTTCCCTTTGAGAGCCGTAAGCTGGATAATTCCGGAACTCATGCCCCACATGATAGCTGCCATTCGAACAGGATCAATATCATTCCGGATGGATCCGTCTTCTATCCCCTGCTTTAATGCGCCGATTAAAATATTGAGCGCTCCCTGTCCTACATCAGAGCATTCAGTGGCCAATATGCATCCGTCATCAAACTGCAGTTCATCCAATTCAAAATGAGAGAGCGCATCGAAATAATTCGGGTATTTTTGTGCAAAAGTAAAAAACGCCGTTCCGATGGCAAATGCTTTTTCCAGGCCGGTCGCAGGTTTTTGAACGGCTTTCTGAAACAATTCGGTCATAATCTGAATACCGCGAAGCGTAATTGCCAGATACAGCTCATCTTTGCTTTTAAAATAAAGATAAAGCGTGCCTTTGCTCAACTCAGCCTCAGTGGCAACATCGTCCATGGTAGCCTGCTGAATGCCTTTACTGAAAAAGATTCTTTCGGCCGCATCAATAATGTCCTGCTGGCGCTGCTGTTTTTCCCGTTCTCTTCGTTCTGCAATACCCATAGTGAATCCCTGTTATATTTTAAATTATCATCTATAAAATGACTTATAGTTATTTTATGAACATTAATATATTAAATTCAACGTTTATTGTCAAGATTTTTTTTATGTTTTAAAATTGTTTATATTTTCAATTCAACGACCACCTCCTGAGTCTTTGGTTTTTAATACTTTCCTGAAAAGGTGCTTTTTTCATTTTTTATCAACTATCATTTCTGGCTTCCACGATTTTGTGTCTTCGGGGTGCTTCTGGCATCCGGAATATTTCCGTTTAATAATCCGTATGGAGTGAACTGCCATAAGGATAATCAAGTTCTTGAGTAACAATTCCCTCAACTTTCTTCCCCTTTAAAAAGCCTTTCGGGAAAGTGGGATTCTAATTTTACATTCTGAATCGCTATTTAATAATGACTAAAAATGTTGAACCATTTACCAGCCCACAAACTGAGGTTGTAAAAGGGATTCACAGTATTTAAAGAAAATCAGGATCTTTTTTATAATACGGGGGACTCAAAGATTGTTGAATAAATAAATTGCATTTCCAAATGAACCAAATTTCATATAAGATTAAATGATTATAGATGGTTTTTTTCTGCTTGACATTCAGAGAAAGTTTATTAAATTAGGATTCACTGCCGGGGTGGTGAAACTGGTAGACGCAGGGGACTCAAAATCCCCCGGGCTTCGGTCCATGAGAGTTCGAGTCTCTCCCCCGGCACCAACAAGGGGCTGTATCAAAAGTCATTGATAAAGTCCTATAAAATGTTACATTGTTTTATACTCCTTTAAGACAAAACAGGTAACTAATTTAT
>JAFGCO010000060.1 GCA_016932575.1 bacterium | reverse complement strand
TTCAAAAGGAATAATCTTTCTTTCCCACACACCGGATAGCAAACTATCGTTTCAGAAGGTAACCTTTTTATTTAATGGAGTGTGCTTTTATTAATAAACCCATTAGCCTAATCCTAACGTATCGATAAAAAAAGTGTGCTTATCTGAAAAGCTTACCTTCTGAAAACATTGCTCAAACTCAAAATTTGCCAAAGTTCAGTTTATTATTATAAAAACATTTTCTCTAATTATCCATAAAAAAAGGCTTTATTATGAGTGGTATTACGATAACACTTATAACCTGAATGACTTTAATTACCTTATGAAAAATAATGATGTGCCGGTATATGCAATATCTGTTCAAAACGAGCCCGATTATTCCGTGACAGTTGATGTTTTGCATTTGACTAATGGGATATATTTTTGTAAATTAAAGGTGCATAATCAGACTCACACAAAAAAAATGATCTTAATGAAATAAAACAGATCGGATTGTCAGCGGTCATTTTTATTCATTCACTATAAAGTTCAATTTCACATACTCTTATTTATAAATGATTACTGTTTTAAAGTAAATAGGCATAATTCAGTCCTGTATATAAAAACCATTTAAACAAACCGGAGGACATCCAACCATGGTGAAAAAGAACATTTCCTTCAGTAAACGCAGTTCCTCATTATTTCTATCGATCGCTGTTTTTATCCTGCTGGCCGGGCTCATGCTCACGTTTGTCATGTGTCACAAATCGCCAACCGGAGATTCGTCCAAATCTGACCAGGTGTGGATTGGCACCTGGGCCACGGCGCCCCAGCTGGTTGAGCCGGGCAACATGCCGCCGAGCCGGCCCGGACTCACCGATAATTCATTACGACAGATTGTCTGTGTGTCGATCGGCGGAGAAACGATCCGGGTCAGGTTTTCTAACGAATTCAGTACAAGTCCCGTGACACTGAAATCCGTGCATATCGCTTTATCACTGGGTGAAAGCGTCATTGATATATCGACTGACAGGGAACTGCTGTTTAATGACTCGACGGAAGTCACGATGGCGCCCGGCGTTGCAGTGACGTCTGATCCTGTCGATTTTCATTTGGAGCCGAGGAGCGAAGTCGCCATTACGATCCATTTCGGGCAAACATCAGAAGACGTCACCGGCCATCCGGGATCGCGAACCACATCCTACTTGTGTGAAGGGAACAAACTTTTAGCGGCAGACTTCCTTGGCGGTAAAACAACCGTTCACTGGTTTGTCATCAATGGGATTGATGTGCTGGCTCCCAAATCGGCTGCGTCTATTGCCATATTGGGCAACTCCATCACCGACGGACGCGGTTCGGGCACCAACATGCAAAACCGCTGGCCGGATGAACTGGCTTGCCGGCTTCTTGAAAATCCTGAAACACAGGAAGTTGCTGTTCTGAATATGGGGATCGGCGGAAATGAAGTGCTCGACGGGGGTCTTGGCCCCACAGCCCTGAGCCGTTTTGAACGCGATGTTTTAAAGCAGTACGGTGTGCGCTGGCTGATCATTCTCGAGGGAATCAATGATATCGGAACCACGGAAGGAACAGAAGCGATACAGCAGGTTGCGACCGATCTCATCGACGCTTTTGAAACCATGATTGATGACGCGCATGCCGCGGACATTCTGGTTTATGGAGCGACTATCCTTCCATTTAAAGGCTGCACTTTTTATTATACAGAGGAACGTGAAGCCGCCCGTCAGACGGTCAATGAATGGATCCGGACCAGCGGCCGCTTTGACGCGGTCATTGACTTTGACGAGGCCATGCAGAATCCGGAAGATCCGCTGGCACTGATACCCGAGGGAGACACAGGCGATCATCTCCATCCCAACGAAGCAGGTTACGTGATGATGGCCGAGTCGATCGATCTGAGTCTTTTTACTGAATAACAGACCATCTGATCCTATTCAGGATATCCTCGGCGTTTATAAAAATTTTTTAGCACTGAAATCATCAATGTCAATCATGGATCTGACCGCCCTGGATTGTAAAATCCGGGGCGGTCGAACCATTGACTTTCATGCCTCAGATCTTGTCTCGGGTGTTTATTGCTATTTATTGAAAAGCCGGCGATTTTTCAAGTGTTGTTAAGTTGGCATGAATAAAATAATCTCTTAGTATGTATTCCCCCATTCAATTCATGGATATGATTGAATAAGCAATATTTTAAAATATAAAGACACTTTGCATGAAAATATTGAAAATCATTTTTCTGCCGGGTTTGTCATTATCAATGACGACAATTCGGCATGTCTGGATGCAATAACCACGGCCCTCATTGTAGAAGCGGTTGATCATGATTCGATATAAGCAAAGTATTGTTGACAATACTGGAATTTTCATTATGTTTCCTTCCAAAGGAGGTCTTTGATGGCAGACAAGAAAGCGGATCTGGCAGGTCCGGGTATCAGCACATATGAAGAAGTCGATAAAATTCTTCCCCACGATTATCAGGCATTGCTGGCCCCCAAGGAGAGAATGAAGGCACTCTATAAAATAAAAAATTTTATAGAAGAGAACCTGTGCAGAGAACTCAATCTTTTTATGGTTCAGGTTCCCCTCATCGTAAGTAAGGACAGCGGCGTGAACGATTATCTTGACCGGGATGGTTCGCGTACACCCATCGAATTTTTTTGCGGGCTCGGTCTCGAAAATAAAATTAAAACTCAGGTGGTCCAGGCGGCCACAAAATGGAAACGGATGGCATTGAAGCAATTCGGCTGCAAAGTGGGCGAAGGTATTTGCACGGATATGAGAGCGGTAAGGAAAGACTATTTTCTGGACCATGACCACAGCGCTTATGTCGATCAATGGGACTGGGAGAGGGTGATCACCCATAAAATGCGCAATCTGGATTTTCTGAAGGATATCGTTGAGAAAATATGGTCCGTTATCTATGAAGCAGGTCAGATGGTCAAAAAAGACTTCCCGGAACTCAACACAGATAAATATCCCGATATACCAGAAAAGTTAAAATTTTTTCACGCAGAGGAAATCCTTGAACGCTATCCGGATTTGACACGAAAACAGCGAGAGACAAAAATGGTTCAGGAAGTGCATCCAGCCATCTTTATCATCGGTGTCGGCTATGTTCTGGAAGACGGATATCCTCATGAAATGCGGGCAGCGGATTATGATGACTGGATCACGCCGACAATTAAAAAGAATGGCAAGCAGTTCCATGGTCTCAACGGAGATATCCTGGTCTGGAATCCGGTGACAAAACGAAGGCATGAACTGACATCCATGGGGATCCGTGTGACCAAAGAGTCCCTTGTACAGCAGCTCAGGGAAAGCGGACAGGAACATATGCTCGAGCTGCCCTACCACCAGGCGATCCTCAATGATGAGATACCGTTGAGTATCGGAGGGGGGATCGGCCAGTCGCGAACCTATATGTATCTGTTAAGATCGGCTCACATCGGAGAAGTGAGTGTCACGGTCTGGCCCGATGTCCTTAATGCAATTTGTAAAAGAAAAAATATCCATATATTGGAATAATGAACAATAACAGGATCAACTCTTTTTTTTTGGATCCGGGAGTCTTTTGAGTCACTAAGTCGTTGGGTATGATAACCATCAAAGGATATGAGAATAATGAAGAAACTGCCTTTATTGTTCTTCGTGATTTTCACAATATATCACACAAACAGCTATCCTGAAAGCCGGTTTGATCCCTATTCAGGATTTCATTCATCCGGAACACCCCTGGCGACAAATACCGGACATTTTGTGAGAACCATTAACGGAGTGAGCATCCCCAGTGACTTTCCAGATATCGAAATCAATCAGAACGGAGAAACTGCGCCGGGTAAAATATTTTTTGCTTCAACCTTTGGTTTACTCGGTAATTATATTGTCATATTAAACAATGACGGTACCCCCTACTTTTATCGCAAATATCCTGAGAGTTTCGGTTTTTATAATGCCAGCAGCGGTGATTTTAAACTGCAACAAAATGATGTGCTGTCCGCTTATATCTATCGGAACAGACATCAAATTGTCCTCGATCATAATTATGTGGAAATCGATACATTTCAATGCATCGGTCATTCAACCGATTCGCATGAATGTTTAATTCTGCCAAACGGACATGCGGTCCTTATCGCCAATGAAACTCTGATAATGGATCTAAGCCATCTGGGGGGCAGTTCAAATGCAACAATACAGGGCTCATTCATCCAGGAACAGGATAATAACCATGGTGTGGTCTGGGAGTGGCACCCCTATGAACAGAATCGTTATCAGATCACAGACGCCATCCATGAAGACCTGACACAGTCATACATCCTTGCCCCCACAATCAATTCCATTGCAGTGGATTACGACGGCCAAATCATTATTTCCGCCCGTGCTCTGGACGAGGTCACCAAAATCAATCATGAAACCGGGGAAATCATCTGGCGGCTCGGCGGCAGGAACAACGATTTTACCTGGATCCATGAGGATGTCCAATTCACGCATCAGCATCATGCAAGGCCTGTGCATGGTATGCCGAATCATTATACGATATACGACAATGGCAACTATCGCACACCGGACGACACACGAGCAGTGGAATATAAACTGGATCCTGTAAAAAAAACCGCTGAAAAAGTATGGGAATTCTGGATCCCCTATACAACAGAAAAAAACCGTCACATGATGGGCAGTGTTCAGCGTTTATCCAATGGAAACACCTATATCGACTGGTCGGAATGGCCTCCCCTTCAGGCGTGTGAAGTGAATATGAATGGTCAGATTGTGTTTGAGCTGACTGTTAACGGAGCCTCAAGTTACCGGTCAAAAAGGTTCGAATGGGAGGGAATGGCGCTGGTTCCTTACCTGATTGCAGAATCCTATCATACGGGAGTCGCCCTTATTTTCAACAAGTTTGGTGATCTTGATGTGGATCATTATCATATATACGGGGCAACACACCCCAATCCAACATCCCTGATGACCACAAGCCATGAAACCTATATCGTGCTGAGCGATTTACAGAACAATGCGGATTACTATTTTCGTGTCAAGGCCGTTGATACAAAGGGTCATGAAAGTGATTTTTCTAACGAAGTGCAGGTACTCACATCGTTTGGCCAATCGGGTGAGAATATGGTAAAAAATGGAGATTTTTCTGATAATACAAATCACTGGGAGCTCATGGGTTCAAATTCTACAGGAGAGATTGATGAACAGGGTCAATATCATCTGCATGTAACGACCGGTGGTACTGCGATTCACCATGTGAAATTACTTCAGGAGAATATTAAGCTGCTGAAAGGATCCTCTTATCTGTTCGAATTTGATGCCTATGCCGGCCGTAACCGGCTCATCGACGGCAAAGTTGAAGGAAAAACCAATTATGCACAGATCGGTTACCAGGGCCTTAAAAAAATTAAACAGCACTTCGCATATGAATTCATAATGAAAAAGACGACAGATCTTGAGGCCCGCATTGTATTCGACTGCGGTGGAGAGGCCGATTCGGATATTTATTTTGACAATATTTCATTAAAAGAAATTATTCAATCATCTGCAGAAAAACAAGAGCCCATGCCTGCTGACTTCACATCGTACCAGAACTATCCGAATCCGTTTAATGGTTCAACAGTCATTCGTTTTCATCTTTCTCAAACGCAATTTGTAACATTGAAAATCTATGATCTGCTGGGCAAGGAAATCAAACGGATCATCAGTCATCGGCTTTCGGAAGGTGAGCATAAAGTTAAATTTGAAGCAGAAAATTTGCCGAGTGGTATTTATCTTTTTCAGTTAAAAGTGGGTAATCCTTCCTCAGCCTCCGTTCAACAAGGCTCTAAACAGAAATTCTCGAAAACGAGAAAAATGATCATTCAAAAGTAGCCGTACAGGGAGCTTCTGAACAAATCAGAAGACTGGTTTTATGCCATGAAAAAATACAACAAGAAATCATACTAACTTATTGTTTTGAAAGAAACTGGAAGATTTCTCAATCCGCTTCGCAGGATTCGAAATGACCAAATAGGCCGTGTTTTCACACCGTCTGTCTGGTGGTGGCTTATCATAATTTGCCCAAAAAGGTGCGATATTTTTAACATCATTCCTTAAGATTATCACTTTTTCTTTTTGGCAGACCTGTCCGCCATTTTATTTGCCGGGGATGGGAATCCTTGTATTCGAAAAATCTCCGTAAAAAATCCGGATGGAACAAGCATTCAGAAGTACTGTTCCATATCACTGCCTGTTTCATTATTTTCTTGATATTCACCGTCCCAATATTTACTTTATTAAACATTTGCTTTATCAAGATAAAGTGGAAGACACCTGTCAAAGATTTGAAATTCCGCTCAATCTGAAAACGATAAAACAGGTTACAGCAAAGAAAAACAGTTGATAGACGATATTTTATTTAAAACGCCTTCAATCATCGAGAATGCCCGTGCATGAGATGAGCATAGCGCAACAGATTATCATGACTGTTGAAAAAATTCTCAGAGAGCATCCAGGTGAAACCTGTAAGTCCGTGCATGTTAAAATCGGTGAATTAACCGCAGTGGTTCCCGAATCTCTGACATTCGCCTATCAGGCTCTGACAGAAGACACGCCCCTTGCTTCTTCATCGCTCTGTATTGAATCTCTGCCCATTCTCGCGAAGTGCCGCAGCTGCGATACAGTTTTCGGTATCCGCGATTTTGAATTCTTATGCCCTAACTGTTCATCGCACGAAATCGATATTCAGCAGGGCGAGGAACTGCACATCGAAAAACTGGAGCTTGTTTCATGAGTATCATCACCATTGAAAAGAAAATTCTGGAGAAAAATGAGGATCTGGCAAAATTGAACCGGGAAATTTTTCATCAAAAAAATATTCTGACGCTCGATCTTCTGAGTTCTCCGGGATCCGGAAAAACAACGCTTCTAGAAAAAACACTTGAAATTCTGAAGGGGAAGATACATCCGGCTGTTATCGAGGGTGATGTGCAGACCGACCATGACGCACAGCGGATTGCCGAGCATCAGATCCCTGTGGTTCAGATCATCACCCGCGGCGGCTGTCACCTCGACGCCCGGCTGATACAGGATGCCTTAAACAAGCTGCCGCTGGATGAAATACAATTGCTGTTTATTGAAAATGTCGGCAATCTTGTGTGCCCTGCAGAATTTGATCTTGGGGAAACTGAAAAAGTGGTCATCCTTTCTGCAACCGAAGGAGATGACAAACCGCTAAAATATCCTCTGGCTTTTCATAAAGCAACAACCTGTATTCTGAACAAGACCGATCTTCTGCCTTATGTTGAATTCAGCGTCGATACCTTTCGGAAAAACGCATTAAAAATCAATCCGGCTCTCACTCTTTTTGAATGTTCAGCAAAGACAGGTGATGGAATTGAAGCGTGGACAGACTGGCTGACTCACAAAATAAAAAACGGATAAAAATCCGAATTCACGGCGCGGTTCAGGGTGTTGGATTTCGTCCGTTTGTTTACAGAATGGCGGATCGATATCGATTAACGGGATGGGTGCGCAACAACTCCCACGGCGTTCTCATCGAAGCCGAAGGAAATCACGACTCGATTCAATCTTTTCTTTGGTCCCTCCAATCAAAAACCCCGCGGCAGGCGCATATTCAATCCGTGAAATTTCATTATCTTGATCCGGTTGGATATCCAAAGTTCGAAATTATCCAAAGCGTTCATGAGAAACATCATTCAGCCTGGATTCTGCCGGATATCGCGACCTGCACGGATTGTCTTAAGGAGCTGTTCAATCCGAAGGACCGCCGGTATCTTTATCCATTTATCAACTGCACCCAATGCGGTCCGCGCTTTTCAATTATTGAGCGCATGCCCTATGACCGGGTGAACACTTCGATGAAATCATTTGATATGTGCCCTGAATGCAGGGCCGAGTATGAAAATCCTGATAATCGTCGTTTTCATGCCCAGCCCAATGCATGCCCGAACTGCGGTCCGCATATGGAATTAAGAAGCCGTACCAGACAGTTACTTTCAGCAAATAAAGAAGCTGTAAAGCAAGCGGTTCACGCGATTAAAGCCGGAAAAATCGTGGCTGTTAAAGGGCTTGGAGGCTTTCATTTAATGGCGGATGCAACCAACTCGGTAACTGTCCGACGCCTGCGAAAACTCAAGCACCGTGAAGAAAAACCTTTCGCCCTGATGTTTCCCGACGTTGCATCAATCCAATCTGCCTGTGATATCACGCCTTCCGAACACCGCTGGCTCACGGCACCGGAAGCGCCGATCCTGCTGCTCTGGAAGAAAAACTTGCCCGATTCTTCTTTGGCGCCTGAGATAGCACCCGATAATCCCTGTTACGGCGCCATGCTGCCCTACACACCCCTCCATCACATCCTGATGAAACTTTTGAACCGGCCGGTCATTGCAACCAGCGGAAATATTTCAGAAGAGCCTATCTGTATTGAAAATGACGAGGCATTCGAAAGACTGGGCGGGATCGCGGACGCATTTCTGATTCACAACCGTCCCATTGTGCGGCCTGTGGATGATTCTGTGGGGCGGCTGATCGGGCAGACAGAAATGCTTCTCAGACGAGCCCGGGGATATGCGCCGCTTCCCATTCTGATAAAGACATCCGACCCGCCTGCGGCGGCTTTCGGAGGCCATCTGAAAAACACGATAACCCTGTCTGCAAAAAATCAGGCCATTGTCAGTCAGCATATCGGCGATCTTGAAACTGAACCAGCAATGATCCACTTTCGCCGGATCATCAAAGATCTGCAGGCGCTGTCATCCATCCGGCCCGGAACCATTCTCCATGATATGCACCCGGATTATGCTTCAACAGCAGAGGCTTTAAAAACCGATCCGAACGCAAAGCCGGTTCAGCATCATCTGGCTCATGTTTTAAGCTGCATGCTGGATAATGAAATCGATCCGCCTGTATTGGGAGTTTCATGGGACGGAACAGGATACGGAACCGACGGCACGATATGGGGCGGTGAATTTATTCAAGTGAATCAGGATAAGTGGTACCGTGTTGCTTCTTTGAGACCCTTTTCTCTTGTTGGCGGTGAAGCGGCCATTCGGGAACCCCGCCGGTCGGCACTGGCAGTTCTGCATGCCTGCTTCGGCGACAAACTGGACGCGTCTACATGTCCCAACGTCGCACAATCATTTCGAAAAGATGAATGGAACAATCTGGTGAAACTGTTGAACCACAGATCATTCAGCCCGCTGACATCGAGTATAGGGCGCCTCTTTGATGTGATCGCTTCTATGACCGGAATTCTCCATGTGAATCGTTATGAAGGCCAGGCAGCCATGCTGGTCGAATACCTTGCCTGGCAATCCAATAAAAAAGCAGATCCCTATTCTTTTAAGCTGGTCGACACAGAGCCTCATCTTCAAATCGATTGGGAACCAATGATTCATGAGTGCCTCTGCGAAATCAACTCAGGTGCCCGGATCCAGAATATATCTGACAGATTCCACTGGACCCTCGTGAATGTCATCCTCAAAGTCGCGGAACGCATCGGTCAGCGCCGTATCCTACTCAGTGGAGGATGCTTTCAGAACAAACTGCTGACAGAACGGGTATGCGACACACTCGAAAAGTCCGGATACCGGGTTTACCGGCATCAACAAATTCCGCCCAACGACGGCGGGATCAGTCTGGGTCAGATTGCTGCCGCAAAATATGGTTTTGTATAAGTTATATATTGAATCACGCATTAAATTAAAACTTGAATGTGCATAAAGATACTTAAAACTGAACTTTGGTACATTTTCTAACATATAAAATATGAGAAATAACCATGTGTCTTGCCATTCCCGGAAAAATCATCGAAATTAAAGAAGCGGACCCGGTCAACCGTAAGGGCAAGGTCCAATTCGGCGGTGTGGTTCGCGAAGTGCATTTAGGATATGTGCCCGACGCCAAAATCGGAGATTATGTGAATGTGCATGTGGGCTTTGCCCTTAGCGTGATTGATCCTGATGAAGCCGCTGAAACCCTGCGCCTCTGGAATGAAATCGCAGAAAAAGAAGAGGAACATCGGCATAAATGAAATACATCTCTGAATTTCGTGAGGCAGGCCACGTACAAAAAATACTGGATGCGATCCACCGGATCACAAACCATGACTGGCGAATCATGGAAATCTGCGGCGGCCAGACCCATGCGATACTGAAATACGGATTGCAGGAGCTCCTTCCTGAAAAAATCACCCTGCTTCACGGTCCCGGCTGTCCGGTCTGCGTCACACCTCTTGTTATGATCGAAAAAGCCATCCGTCTGGCTTCTCGTCCCGAGGTCACCTTCTGTTCATTCGGGGACATGCTTCGCGTACCCGGCAAAGACCGGGACCTGCTCTCAGTAAAAGCCGAAGGGCGCGACATCCGCATGGTGTACTCCCCCATGGATGCCGTGCAAATTGCCCGGGATAATCCCGGCCGTGAGGTCGTCTTTTTTGCAATCGGATTTGAGACCACGGCCCCGGCCGTGGCTATGGCCGTTCATCAGGCAAAAGAGAGCCGTATGACAAATTTCTCCATGCTGGTTGCACACGTGCTTGTCCCGCCCGCTATAAAGGCGATCCTTTCTTCAAAACAGTCGAAAATTGACGGTTTTCTTGCGGCAGGTCATGTCTGCACAGTCATGGGAGTTCAGGAGTACAATCCTATTGCCAAGAAATATCAGATACCCATCATTGTCACCGGATTCGAACCCCTGGATCTGGTTCAGGGTGTATATCTCTGTATCAGGCAGCTTGAAGAAGGCCGCGCTGAAGTTGAAAATCAGTACCTCCGTTCCGTCCGGATCGAAGGAAACCTTCCGGCCCGGGAATGGATGCAAAAAGTATTTCGGGTTGTGGACCGTCAGTGGCGCGGCATAGGCACCATCCCGAACAGTGGTCTCGGATTAAATGATGCGTATCTGATTTTTGACGCCGAACATAAATTCCATTTATCCGGTGAGGAGGTCGCAGAGCCGGAAATCTGTATCAGCGGACAAATTTTGCAGGGTCTGCAAAAACCGGATGCGTGCCCGGCTTTTGGAAAAGCATGCACGCCGGAATCCCCGCTTGGAGCCACCATGGTTTCATCAGAAGGGGCGTGCGCCGCCTATTATAAATACAGGAGATCCCATGCCGGATAAAACAAAATGGAAGGGGCTGCAGTGTCCGATTCCCCTCAGCAAGTATCCGAAAATTGTCATGGCTCACGGCAGCGGCGGCCGCTTGACCCGGGATCTTATCCAGCATATGTTTCAGCCGGTCCTGAATAATCCGTTTTTAGCCCAAAAGCATGACGGCGCATTACTGGATAATCCGAAAACAAAAATCGTGATGACAACGGACAGCCATGTGGTTCGGCCCCTTTTTTTCCCGGGAGGAGATATTGGAAAACTCTCTGTATTTGGTACTGTGAATGATCTCGCCATGTGCGGCGCCACCCCCCGATGGCTCAGCCTGTCTCTGATTATGGAGGAAGGATTGGGGATGGAAATCCTGTGGAATGTTATCCAGAGTATTGGTGAGGCAGCAGAAGAATCAAACGTAAATATTGTGACAGGAGATACCAAAGTCATCGACAGAAAAGGAGAGGGAGAGCTCCTCATTAATACGACGGGAGTGGGCACACTGGATCATGATCAGTCCATCGGTCCCAGGGAAATCCGGTCCGGTGACAAAATCATTTTAAGCGGTGACATCGGCAGGCACGGTATCGCGGTTCTTTCATCGAGGGAAGGACTCTCTTTTGAAACGGAGATTCTGAGCGACTGCAATGCCCTGCATCGGATCGTACTGGACTTGCTGGACAATGACATTCCGATTCACTGCATGCGCGACTGCACGCGCGGCGGCATGGCAACGGCCCTTGTGGAACTGGCGGAGGAAAGCGGAAAACATTTCGAAATCCGGGAGGAGGTGGTTCCTGTGGATCCGACCGTTTACGGTGCCTGCGAACTGTTTGGCCTCGATCCATTTTATATGCCCAATGAAGGGCGTTTTGTGCTTTTTGTTCCGGAATCAGGCGCTGAACAGGCACTTAAGCTTATCCGGACAAATAATAAAGAAAATCCGGCCTGTATTATCGGCCATGTTGATGAAACACCGGAAAAATCTGTCACTGCAGTCAACGCATTTGGGGGGCGCCGGAGACTTGATCTGCTGACCGGCGATCAGCTGCCGAGGATTTGTTAATGGATATCCTCCCGAAGGCTCCAAGCCTTCGGGAGGATGAGTTTACAAAAAATTAATAAGTTATTAAAAGACTGTCAAGTATTACTTAGAATGAGCTGCTCTGCTATTTTCTGTTCTTCCCTCTCGGCAGTCTCACCGTGAACTGACTTCCCTTTCCCACTTCACTTTTCACCTGGAGTCTGCCTCCATGCTTTTTAATAATTTCACGAACCAGATTTAATCCCAGACCGGTTCCTGTACGTTCCATTTGTTTGGCAGCGCGTGTTCTGTAAAATTCATTAAATATTTTGTCCCGATCTTCCATCTCGATTCCAATACCTGTATCAATGACACAGAAGCCATAATGTGTCTTGTCCTGAAAGGGTTCAATTGAAACCTGGCCTCCTGAAGGTGTATAACGAAGTGCGTTGCTTAACAGGTTGACAACAACCTTGTCCATTTCGGATCGGTCGAAACAGATGGTAATTTCTTCAGACAACGTCCCGACGTTTAGCCTGATATCTTTTTGAAGCGCATAAGAACGTTGCGACTCGGCAATCTGTTTCAACCATCCGCAGAACTGCACACATTGAAAATCGGGAACCATAATTCCCTGTTTATATTTTGTGATTGCTATCATCTCATTGACCATATCCAGGAGCTGTGTTGAACGGTTTTCCGCCCGTTTTACCATATCTCTGACTTCGGGGGCAAGATCCTTGGAATAAGTATAATCCACAACGGCCAGCGTGCTCTGAATGGTTGTAATGGGTGACTTCAATTCATGGGCTGCGTATCGAAAAATCTCCTGGCGTTCAATCATCGATCTCTCAAGCAGTTTATTTTTCTCATCGATAATGGCTTTCAGAGAACGATAATTCTGCACAAAATTGGCAATAATGTACATTCCGGCAAACGTCAAAACGTAAAACGCCAGCAACGCGGTAATGATATGGGCGGGTGAAAGCACATCGTCACCCAGCTGATATACAGGCACACGCCCCGTATACTCCAGAAGCGTCCATCCTGTCAGCAGCGCACAGGCCAGACCGGCATTCATCAGGGGAATCAGAATACCCGGAAAAATAAAGACATTTAATATGACGACAATGATATAAAAGAAATAAAAAGGATTTTGCAGACTCCCTGAATAATGAACCAGGCATGAAATAATGAGAAGATCAGTAAGGGCCTGAATTTCCGCAAAAAAAAGTTCCTGAAATTCGGACTTGAACGTTGTAAAATGAAGAAGAAAAAAATAGATAATATTCAATAACAGCAATATAAAGGAAATAATAATCATCTGCGGATACGCCAGAGAGAAATTCAGCATCTGGCGCCCGATCGGAACCGCGATCAATATTCCGAAAACAGCAAGCCAGCGAAGATTGATGACCCATTCAAGACGATCTTTTAAGGTCTGAACCGTATAAAAGGGAAGATAAAGTTTTTGTTGTTGAATGCCCATAAAAAATCTCTGATCAAGTAATGCTTCATTTCAGAAAAAAAAGTTCCAGACTTCTTTTAAGTACGGATGACATCCTCCTCCCGATTTTTGTCGAGTATGGCTGAATGCCCAGATAATAAAAACTCATGGATTGATGAGCCCTGAGATATTCTTCAACAAGCGTCATGGAAAATGCGTGTGTACTGATGCGAAATTCTTCAAGATTGTACTGCTTCAGCCACTGAATGGTTCCGGGAGGTTGTTTAAAACGGGCGGTGTCAATAAAAACCACGGCTTCAGGATGACAGTCAAGAATATTCTGAAGATAATTTTCCGGGTTGGTCTCGGCAAAAATAAAATGGGAAGCCGAAAAGACGTCTGTTTGCTTTATTTTTTCAAGAAGTTTGAGGCCGGCACCATCATCTGTTCTCATTGGATTGCCCAATCCCACAAGCACAATGGATTTAGGAGAATACGCGTGAAGCGATTCTTGAAATTCATTAAAATTCATCAGCGACAACAATACGATAACGGCATTTGGCACAAACCATTTTAATCTGATCTTCACGTCGGATTCGATCCTTCACTTCAGCCGGTCCGGATTGAGAGAATTGTTCCTGTGTCCATAAAAGCAGATTGGGATGCGCATAAGCCTTGGCCCCTAAACGGTCTTTGATCCATGCAAGGTGGTCTTTACAGCCAATCACTGCGCCGCAAACCTCACAAACCGCCAGTTCTTTTTCAACGGATTCAAAAGCAGAAGAATCGGACAGATCGGTGACGACAAGGGTAAATTCCTTGGTCAGTGTGATCCCTGTTTTTGTGATACACTTTTCTTCACATTGGCCGCAGTTCATACACTGGTTGTAATTCACACGAAGCGTGCGTATTTTTTTCTTCGTATTATCAATAACATCGATCGCACGGGTTGGACAAACCTGCGCACATGTACCGCATCCCACACACGCAGAAGCATCGTATCTGGGGAACCCGCGAAATCCATCAGGCAAATCCACTGCGCTCATGTCTTTGGGGAATTTGGTTGTATATGGCGCGGAAAAAAGTGAACCAAGCGCTTCTTTGAGTTCTCGTATTTTAGGGAGCCACATAATGCTTACTCCTTGATCTCATGATCTTTTTCGTAGGCATCCACCACGGTTTCAGAAGTCAGAGGGATTCGGCTTCGATGGGCAGCCCGGGCAATGGCATGAGCCGCTACCGGAGCCGCTAAAAAGATAAATACAATCCCGATCAATGCTTTGAATCCGAAAGCATTAAACCCCTGAAGGATAAATATACCAAAAAGCAGGCCTGCCGTGCCGAATGTAACACACTTGGTGGCAGCCTGGAGCCTGTTATAAACATCAGGCAGTCGTACCAGTCCAAGCACACCAAAAAAATCGAAGGCAATGCCAATGTAAATGAAAGCCATTCCTAAAATTTCTCTAATCATCAAGCGACCTCCCTTCCAGTATTTTGGAAAACGCCAGAGAGGCAATAAAACTCAATAGCGCCCATATGAGCGCAATATCCATATAGAAATCGGTTTTATAATGAAGTCCCAGCAGGGCGAGCAATCCGATAATCAGGATGCCAAGAATATCCACTGCGACAATACGGTCAGCCGGAGACGGTCCGAAAAGCACACGGAAAAGTACAAAGAGTGTGCAGAATAAACTCACGTTTATCAGCTTGAACAGAATCGGTCCCTGATAGATGAAAAAATTAAAGATGATGAACAGACCGATGATCATCAATCCGAGCAGCCAGCGAATGATCTTCATTCAAACACCTCCATAAGTCTGCTCTCAAATTTGCCGCCGATTGTCTTCGTAGCCATTTTCACATCCTTAAACTTCACATCGATCCAGTGCACATAAATTTCTTTCTTCTCGGGATTGATATCCACGGTTAACGTGCCCGGCGTCAAAGTAATGGAGTTGGTTAAAACTGTAATGGCAGTCTCTTTGGTCAAACGGGTTTTGATTTTAACGATTCCGGGTCTGATCGGCACATTGGGATGAATAACAAGATAAGCCACATGAAAATTTGCTTTGACCATCTCCCAGAGAAATTTAAAAAAATAGAGAATTGCAGCTGCCATTCGATGCAAAAAATGCTTTGATTTCTCTGTTGTAATGAAAAAATGACCGGCAATCAGGGCAACCAGAACAGAAACAACAAATCCGGCAACCAACTCCTGCGGATCACGGACACTGGTCAGCGCGATCCAGACCAAAAATGATAAAATGAATACAGTTATTCGACTACGCGTTTTTATTTGCATAATTATCTCCCAAGAACCAGCTGCATGTATTGACTATGATCGACCAGTACTTTTACAACCGGATCAACTATCGATTCTCGGATGCCCGGCAGCAGCATCAATCCGGTTAAAAGACACAATACGGCAAGCAATATCATGGCAGTATTCATGCGCCATCCGATCTTTTCGGATATTTTCTTAATCTCTGTCTCACCACGAAATCCATACCGCTGCATTTTCATCATGGCACCCAGTGTCAGAATACTGCCGATCACGGCAAGGATCGCATATACGGGTGCCCCCGCTTTAATCAATGCTATGATGATAATCAGCTTGCTGATGAAACCATTAAATGGCGGAATTCCTGAAATGGCCAGAGTACCTACAAGTGAGGTTGCTGAAGTGATCGGAAGCACACGGGCAAGGGAACCCATCTTACGCATATCGCGTGTGCCAAGTGCCATTTCAACTGCACCCGCATTATAAAAAAGCAACGATTTAAAAATTGCATGGCTGAATAAATGAAACACTGCACCCAAAATACCAAGCCGTGTTCCAATACCCAGACCCACCAGGATGTAACCGACCTGGCTGATGCTGGAATATGCCAGAAGGCGTTTCATGTCCCATTGGACAATGGAGAGCAATCCCCCAAGGATAATAGAAACGGCACCCAATACAAGGAAGACTTGCATATAAAAATCAGGGGCATTAAACACATTGAAATAAAGACGAATTATCGTATAAATGCCGAGTACTTTAATCAAAACACCGGAAAGCATGGAGGAAATCGGGGCAGGAGCTGAGGAGTGCGCATCCGGAAGCCACGCATGGAACGGCATAATCGCAGCTTTCAGCCCCAGACCGGCAAGAAACAGACCTCCTGTCCAGAAAATCAGCCCGGGGTCAAGTGTCGGCACTTTCTCAGCAATTTTTGCCAAAGTCAGTGTGGATGTAGCGCTGTAAAGAATCGCGATTCCAATCAGCACAAGTGCTGAAGAAAGGGCGCCCATGACCGCGTATTTAAAGGCTGCTTCATATTCCTCGGCATGACCGCCGTAAGCCACCAGGGCAAAAGCGGAGAACAGGGCAATCTCCATAAACACAAACAAATTAAAAAGATCGCCTGTAATAATGACACCGTTCATCCCCGTAATGAGCAGCATAAACAGCGCATAGTATTTCCAGTTTCTGTCCATATGCCGGATATACTGTACAGAATATATAAGGGATGTAAACGAGATTAAACTGACAAGCACCAGCATCAGGCAGGTGAGCCCATCCTGCACCAGCACAATGCCGATAGGCAGACTCCAGAATCCCATCTTATAAACAAATGTTTCTCCATTCTGTGCAATCAGACTGTAAATAGAAAGAATCAGCATGGATGCACCGGCTGTAGTGGAGAGTAAAACAGCCCACTCATCTTTTTTCCCTGCAATCAGTGAAATCAGAAAAGCCGACAGCAACGGGATAGCAATATAATACGGGAGGATCATCCGAAAAGCCTCCTGATTTTGGTAATATCAAAGGTTTTGTATTTCTGAACAAGCCGGATGGCCAGAGCCACTAAAAGTGCGGTGGTTCCCAGTTCAATGACAATAGACGTGAGAACCAATGCCTGCGGCAGGGGATCCACCATCGAACTCTGAGCCACATTCTTTAAAAGAATAGGGAATATCGCGTCTTTTTTATAGGCAAAAAGAATAAGAAATAAATTCACCGCATATCCCATAATCGCAAGGGAAAGGATAATCTTGATCAGATCCCTTTTTGTGAGCAGGCCATAAACACCGACAAGGAAAAGTGCAAAACACATCAGATAAAGCGTCACGATTGACCTCCTTTCTCTTCATGCAAACCTGCCAGTACCCAGACTACAAGGAATAAAGACATCGCGACTTTGACACCGATCAAAATGTTCAGTATAGGAATATTCCCTGCGCTCAGCAAGGCGTGGGGTGATCCTTTTGGTAAAAAATTGATCAGAAAACGGCCACCCAGAGCAATGCCTAAAAGACCCATGAATAAAAAGAGAGTCGCACTAACCGCTTCGATATCTTCAAGAAATTTCAAGTTGAGCCACTTTTGTGTGGCCTCCCTCCCATAGGCTAACATAATATTTAAAAATGCCAGTGCCAGAATCACACCGCCTCCGAATCCTCCCCCGGGTGTAAGATGGCCATGCAGAATCAAGTAAATCCCGTACAGCACAATAAGCCAGACAGTGACCCGGGTTACGGTTTTGACAATAAGAGTCATACCTTGTTTTGAATTGTTCATGCGCCCTTCCTCCCTGCATCCTTGCCCTTTCGAATACGCAAGATAGTAATCGTACCAAGAATAGCTGTAAACAGAACAGTGACTTCACCCAGTGTATCATAGGCACGGTAATCGAGAATAATAGAAGCCACAAGATTAACCGCCCCCGTCTCCTCAGTACCGTAATTCACATAATGGCTGGCGGTTTCAAACAGCGGCTGCCCAAAAGGAGGCAGCAGTTTGAAAACAGAGATACTGGATACAAAAATCGCAATAAGCACAAGCAGTGAGATTGCCACCATAAATCCATTCACACGCGCCGGTGTCTCGATATGATAATCTTTCTTCACAAACGCCCGGACAAGTATAATCAGCGCGAATATTTCAAAAAGGAACTGAACAATCGCCAGATCAGGCGCCTGCAGAAAAAGAAATGCGATGGACACTCCCAGTCCCACGACTCCGATCGCGACAATGGAAGAGAGGATATCCCTGATTTCAAGCGCGACAATCGAGCCCAAAATCATGAATCCCAGTATAAAGGTCAACCACGTTTCAACCGGCATAAAACCTCCTCGACTGTCGTATATCGTATATCGCGGGTCAAGGAATGGATAAGATCAACGGCCTGCAACATACGACCTGACGAAGATTCAATTGCGTATAAACATTAAAACCAACATGCCCAGCACAATATAAAACAAATACAAAGACAATAATCCCGGATGTGCTTTCTGAAACAATCGTGCAATGGTATTGGAAGCACCTCCCAGCAGCGCATACAGATCAAGCCACTTTTTCTCAACCCAATCATAAATGGTGCTGAGCGGTTTCATCCGGCGGATTTCCTGATAAAATTCGGTTCCCGTAACACGAAACTTTTCTAATGCATCCATACCCCCGAGATATACATCATCCAGCCGGACTTTCCGTATGAGCAGGTAAATGATCCAGCCGATAACGAATCCCACACCCATCATCGTAAAAATGAGTTTTGATTTGTAAAGCCCGTAATCGAAACTGCCCATTCCATTTTCCTCCAGAATAGGCAGGATAAGCTTGGGCAGGGGAATTTCAAGGGCAAACAGTCCGAAAATAACGCACAAGACAGACAGCAGCCCGGTAGAAAGCCATTGATTGGCCGGGGCTTCTCTGATTTTATCATATTTTTTAGGACGCTTGCCCAGAAAAATCGTATGCAAATACTTGAGAAAACTGGCCAGAGTCAGCGCACTTCCAAAAATGGCCAGAATAAAACACGCCAGCAGCCAGATCTCATATCCGGCTGTTGCCTCTCTGGCCATGTCCAGCAGTCCATGATAAATTAACCATTTTGAAAAGAATCCGTTGAAAGGCGGAATTCCCGAAATGGAAAACGCACCGATGAGCGCCATAACAAGTGTAATCGGCATATTCTTTCCCAAACCGCCGAGATCATCCAATTCATTTGTACCGGTCTGTTTTTCAACGGATCCCAATACGAGAAAAAGATTGGACTTGTAAATGGCATTATTGATCAGATGAAAGAGTCCGCCCGCAAAAGCTATGGGTGATCCGCTTCCAACACCGATGATCATATATCCAACCTGGCTGACCGCATGATATCCGAGCAGTTCCCGGCCATTATGCTGAACAAGAGCCATCATGACCGCTGCAATGACTGTGACTGCACCGATACTGATCAGAACCATATGAATGAGAAGGGGACATTGAAATAATTGCGTAACGATACGGGCCAATAGAAAAATACCGAGAATTTTGTCCAGCGATGCGGGCAAAAGCGCCACACTCTCAACAGGGGCTTCTTTGGCATAAGAGGGTACCCAGGTATGAAGCGGAAATCCCCCTGCTTTGGCCAAAGCAGCAATGAGCAAAGAGATAAATGAAACGATTGCAGCACTGCCCGTCAGATCCACATTGATATCAGTGATGAACCAGCTTGGCTGGGGTATCGCGAAACCCAGCATTACAAATCCAAGAATAAGACAGGCGTCACTCCCGCCGATAAGCATAAATGTTTTGCGTGCGGATTCCGGAGCATCCTTGCTTCGGCCTAACAGATTGAACAAATAAAGCATGACTCCCGACAGTCCCCAGAAAACCATAAACGCTATCATATGATCCGAAAGGATCACACCATTACAGAATCCCACAGTCAAGGGATAAAGTACAAAAAAAGATTTCTCAATTCGCTTGTCCACGCCTTTGAGTGTGAAAATTAAAATAATGAAAGCAAGCAACTGTGTGCCGGCCAGTGCAAAAGTACCGAGGTTATCTAATCCAAAATAGGGGACTTCAAAGATCCATTCAAAAAAATCGGGATCAAGCGCGAGCATCAGTGTCAGGAATCCTGTGAGAGCCATGCCGAGAAAAGTGAGTATTTTCTTCAGCAGTCCTGGCAGAACCAGATTGAACAGACCCACCAGTATCGGGATGAGAATCAACGCGATATAAGGATTAGTGGCCATGGATTTCCCTCCTGATTCGCTCGGTCTTTGCTCGTGATAATTTCAAAAAATCAATGGCATCAGGATGTTCACCCTTCACCCTGAGTGCCCGTTCCGTACAGCAATAGCATGGATCTACCGAAGCCAGTGTGATCAGGGCATCGGCAATCGGGATACCTTTACAGGATGCCGAATAAGTTGGAATATTCACATAACTCGGTGCCCTGACTTTGTGGCGGATGGCCCTGTTTGTCCCGTCGGTACGAACATAATGGAATACTTCACCGCGGGGGGCTTCATATCGGCCAATTCCTTCTCCCGCAGAAATTTCCTTGACATCATTTAATATCGGTCCCTTCACAGTGTTCAGTTTGTCAAGGCATTGACGGCATATTTTTGTAGATTCCAGCATTTCGAGCAAACGAACGACCAATTTATCCCACACGTCCCCGTTTTCTGTAACAATAACTTTAAAATCGAGCCATCCGTATGCATCATTGGGTTCGTCTGTGCGTACATCGCCCGGAACACCGGATGCGCGCGAAGTGGGTCCTGTCGCACACATCTCAATCGCATCCTGTTTGGTAAGCACACCCACGCCCTTGAGTCGTGATTTTAGCACAGGATCATCTTTGGCTGCTGCGACAATCATTTTCAGCTTTTTGTCCAGCATGTCCAAAATAGGTCGCAGCGTTTTGACACGGTCCGGATCCACATCACGGGCAACGCCTCCGATTCGCATCATCCCATAATGGTTTCGGTTACCGGAAATAATTTCCATCATTTGAAGCACCGGTTCCCGATATTTCCATGACCACATCCAGAGTGTATCATAGCCGATAAAATGACCGGCCAGACCGAGCCACAATAAATGGCTGTGAATTCGTTCAAGCTCACCGACCAGAGACCGTATATAAGCTGCTCGTTCCGGGATATCTGTATTGTCCACATCCTCAAATGCGTGCACACATGCCAGCGGATGTGATGTGGAACAAATCCCGCAAATACGCTCAACCAGAAAAATAGATTGTGTAAAGGTTTTCTGTTCAGAGATAAATTCATGACCCCGGTGCATCCAGCCGATATCCATGTCAATATCGACTACCGTCTCGCCTTCCACTGTCAGATTAAAATATTCCGCCTCCTCAAGAAGAGGATGAAAGGGTCCGACAGGCACATGGTTAACATTTTCATTCAGCTTCATGAAATCCTCCCGAACCGGAGTGGTTTATCAAGTTTCTGTGGATGTTCTCTGGCCAGAAGACGTTCGGGTCTGGGGTGATCCCGGAAAGTCACTCCCCAAAAGTCGAACATTTCACGCTCAATCCATTCGGCGCCGCGTACCACGGGTGTGATTGAATTCATAACCGGATTTTTTTTGTCTTTCATCCTGACACGGGGACAGAAATAACATCCCGATGGATCGTGTGAAAACTGATAAAGCACTTCAATCGCGTCATACACTTCTGTGGCAGTGGCTGTAGAAAGCCTGCAGCCCATATCATGAAAAATATACTTGACAATTTCACGAAGATCTTCATCCCTCACTTCAAAATAGAGACGCTTCGGCTTACGGATGACCTTGTCAATCTTTCCCTTAAATTTCTTCAGGAAATCATCGGTGCGGTCGCTTCTATTCATTCAAAACCTCCATCAGCTTTGCGACTCCGGCTATCATGGCTTCCGGTTTGGGTGGACATCCCGGAATATAAATATCATAGGGAATCACATCTTTCCGATTATGAGTGATATTGTAACTGTCATTAAAACAACATCCGCCGGAAGGGCAGGTACCGACTCCAACAACGAATATTGGTTTCGGTGCCTGTTCATAGATTTTACGAACCTTTGGTGCGATCTTCTGATTCATGATACCTGTCACCAGCAGCACATCCGCATGCCGGATCGAGCCGACCAGTTTGATCCCCAGACGTTCGACATCATATTTGGGTGTAAGCAAATCCAGAATTTCAATGTCGCAATTATTGCATGGAGATGCACTTACGTGAAACACCCAGATTGATTTGGCCAGACGTTTATTGTACCATCCCATATTACACTCCCAGAACGGCTAAGAGTACAGCGGCAAGCCCCAACGGTGCGGCGATCCGCCAGAAAAAATTCAGCGCCGTATCAATACGCACGCGAGGATTTGTATTTTTTATCAGAATCATTAAAACCACAATCAACAGATATTTCAGCACAGCCCAGAGAATATCGATGCCCTGAAGCTTGAATCCGCCGAAAAAGAGGAGTACGAGAAGCAGCGGATAGGCGACATACATCATGTGATGGTTCAATTTCCAAAAAGCAAGAAGCGGACCGCTGTACTCCATGAGCGGACCTTCAACCAGCTCGGTTTCTGCTTCGGGGATATGAAAAGGCGGCAATGCCATCTTTGCCTGAATGCAGAGCAGTCCTAGGACAAAGGCAATCGCACCTGAAACAGATCCGATCACCATGCCATTTTCTGCCTGATGTGTGATGATTTGATCCAGCCTTAGTGTGTAATTGGACTGAATGACTGGTACCAGACAGATCATGATAAAAACCAGTTCATCACCCAAAAGCAGCTTGATCTCTCGACCCGCGCCTATTGAAGAGTAGACATTCCCCGTGCTTGCGCCGCCAAGGACCAGCGCAACAGAGTAGATCATCATAAGATACATCACAACGATCAGGTCCCCTCCGAAACCCCGATGCAGAATCAGCGCGGTCCATATCATGGTCGAGATCAGAACCAGCATGCCGAATGCTGCCAGCGGCGCCGTAATGAAAAGCCAGTGAATACCATTCCTGACCAGAATAGTCTCCTTGCCCATCAATTTAAAGAAATCATTAAAATTCTGCAGAAAAGGCGGACCCACACGAAACTGGACACGCGCCGAAAGCTTGCGGTCCACCCACCCCACAATCAGGCCGAACACGGCTGTGGCCACCATAAATCCGAGGAGATACAGAAATTTGAGTCCAATCATGTTCTCTCCTCCTTTTGCCGCCATCCCGGGCTCTTGACTGCAACATGGTCTCCGACAAAATAAAGATGTTTATCAGGATCTTCCTTGGCCACATCCTGCATGGAAAACGTGTCTGCCGGTGCAGATTTGACACAGGCCGGCAGGTAATCCGGATTTTCAGAAAGCTGGTTCAGGCAGGTGTCGCATTTGGCTGTAATGTAATTGATCACTTCCGGAAAAATAGTGCCAAATGGACAGGCCAGCACACAACTCTTGCATCCCACGCAACGCATGTTGTACCGTTTGATCATGCCGTTTTTCTGTCTTTCCAGCGCCTCTTTAGGACATGCTGTGACGCAGAAAGCGTCGCGGCACTGACGGCAATACGATGCGAATTCTGCGACTTCCAGCAGCGAAAATGGGCCCGGATTCTTGCGGTGAAACAAATATTCGCATTGTATTTCTTCGACCGGCACGCCGGATTCCATAAGGGCCGGGATATCAATCACCAATCGTTTCATTCCCAGATTGCCTCCTCATCCTTGATTTGTGCGTAAGAGAACACAGGGCCATCCTTGCACGCGTAATATTTCCCCATCACACAATGCCTGCACTGTCCATGTCCGCAGTACATTTTCTTTTCCATGGAGAGATAGATATTCTCTTCTTTATAACCCATTTTTAACAGATCGAATGTGCCGAATTTCATCATGACCGGTGGGCCGCATACAACGGCCGGATTGGTCTTCGGATCAATACTGCACTTTTTCAGCAGAACAGTCACCACGCCCACTTCCTCATCCCATGTCTCTCCTTCTGGAACGACGTCGACGGCTCTTAAAAATTTGACATTCGGATGTTTTTTCCAGCCACTGACTTCACTCTTGTAGATACAGTCTTTTGGGCTTTTCGCACCGGCAAGGAACGTGATGCTTTTGTATTTGTCTATTTCATCCAGCAAAGTCAGAAATAGCGAACGCAAAGGCGCCAATCCACACCCGCCACCCAGGATCAGGAGATCTTTACCTTCAAACCGCTCAAGCGGGTAACGGGTTCCGAAGGGCCCTCTTAATCCGACAAGATCCCCTACTTTCGTCTGATGAATATGTTCGGTCATAAAACCCGTTTTCATGATCGTAATATCCATCACCTCTGTTTGAAAATGGGATGTGGAGGGTGTAAAAGGCGCTTCTCCGATACCGGGCAGGGTCAGTTCCATAAATTGTCCTGTTTGAAATCGAATGGATTTTTCAGGACGCAAACTGATTGTCCGGATCAGAGGCGACTCTTGTTTTATTTTGTAAATTTTTGCCGGGATCACCTCAAAAGGATTCTGCATCTATTTCCTCCCAGGTTTCAATAGGAGACCAACACGTTCCATGAATTCCCATGGAAGTTGTCGTGATTGGCTGTGCATGGGGCCGTGCTCTGATTCAAATTCACACAACAACTTCCGTTTTCACTTTATCTGTAATCCGCTTCACAACCTTGCGGAAATCAATATTGCCTGCACAGGCTTCTGTGCATCGGCCACAGCCTGTACAGCCAAGCTGGTCAAAATTGCTTTTCATAAAAAGAAATTTGCACAGATAACGATTCCGAAATCTCTGAAACATTTTCGGACGGGGGCTGTCACCACCGGCGACACGTGCATACCCATGCCATTGACAGGAATCATAACTGCGTACTTTGACAAATTTTTGCGCCTTGGTTTCATCGTTCAGGATCAAACAATAGCACGTAGGACAGATATGGGTACAGGCGCCGCATCCCACACATGTCTCCGATACTTTCGGCCAGTCTTTATCATAATCCTGGCGAAGTTTATCGTATTTTCCGGACCGTTCCAGATCTTTATTCTGAGCAATGACCTTCTCTTTCATTTTCTTCCGATTGGCCTGTACGGCTTTTAAATCAGCATCAGAAGAATCTTCAACAGGAACATATTTTTGAATGAGTTTTAAAAGCGCCTCTCCCTTTTCTGAACCCACTTGTATGAAAAATTTATCCTTCAGTTTTGATAAATTCAAATCAAAGCCGGATTCTGCATAGGGCTGACCGGAAAGAAGTGTGCAATGACAGGTAGAGGCAATGGATGAACAATCCGTTGAAATCAGGGTGGTTTCTTCACGCCACGCCTGATACACAGGATCAATAAAATCCCCTCCTGAAAGTGCAGCATCCAATACCTGCACCCCCTTAATGTCACATGCTTTCACTCCGGCAACGATACGTTTCTTTCTGCTCTTCTGAATCGGCAGCACCTTTTCCCTGGGCATGTAAAACAGCATTTTAACCGGATCAATGGAACGATACCCGCTGAGGATACACACTTTATCCCGTGAAAATGGGGAAAAATGAGATTGCCCCTCATTCTCACCTTGCTGAACTGGAACAATGATCTCCGAATATGCCCCTACACCCTTTTCAGCACATTGTTGAAAAAATAAAAGCAATGCCTGTTCTTCTATTAGCATCGGAGGTCTCCTATGAGTATTAAAAAATAGATGTCATGTCTATGCCCGAATGCGGACAGTTGTAATGTTTCAATGATGCAAAAGCGATATGAGATAAGCGAAAAACTGTTTAATCTTTATATAAGATGCCGGATGTGCGGAAATTAAATTGATTATATGCTGAACGGATCTGACTGGTTATGGCAAAACAGGACCTGGTTAAAAATTGTTATCCATATTCACAACAGGAAGCATATGTGCAACAATAAGATTGGATATTCGTCTGGATAAGAGAAATGAAATTCAAATAATCGATTGATCTATCGCTATCGGCGTCCGGTGCATTCAGGAGATATTGACAAAGAACGCTGAGTGTCAAGACTAACTAAAGGGCTCATCTGTGATAGTCTGAAAATATCACAGCTCTATTGAATATATAAATAACAATTTTTCATGTCAATAGTTTTTTGTGAAAATAAGTGCAATAAATTTTTTTTATTTTACGACCAATGATAATCACCATTATTCTCTTGATATGCAAAGTCGGAATGTTTACATTGTCAACCATGCGTAGCACGGGTGATAACTATTTAATTATACAATGCATTGCTGATCAATAATAATGATCCCGATGATTTCCAGGCTGCAAAGGAGTTGGTATGCAAAAACTCCGTCATTGTGTTCTGATGATCATTGCCCTTGTATTGATGTTCACTGTTCATGACCGGTCTCAGAAATCAAGCTCCATATCCTTACAAATTGACAACGCAATACTTCAGCTGATCAACGTCTGGTATCCCCGGACAGCCGATACTGCCTGCGGCGGATTTTTTCCCAACTGGTCATATGACTGGAAAAAGGAGGATGACTCTCTGAAAGGGATCGTTACTCAGGCGCGTCATACCTGGAGCGCTTCAAAAGCCGCGCTCCGTTTTCCTGAAAACTTCGACCTGCACCATACAGCGGATATTGGATTTCAATTTATTAAAAATGCCATGTGGGACGATCAATTCGGCGGATTTTATGAATTCCGGAACCGGACAGGCAAATATCATGAGGCAAACGGATTTAAAAGCACCAAACGGTTATATGGCAACGCATTCGCGATTTATGCATTGACTGCATATTATGAATTAACAGATAAAAAAGAGGCCCTGCAACTGGCTGAAAATGCATTTCATTGGCTTGAAGCACATTCGCGGGATTCTGTCTACGGAGGTTATTTCAATCAATTATCCCGGGACGGAACACCTCTGCACCTTGGAAATCCCTCAGGAAACGGATGGGACAGCGATTATGCCGGCCTCAAGGATTACAATTCCAGTATTCATATTCTGGAGGCTTACACCAGTCTCTACCATGTCTGGCCCGATCCCGGGCTTCGCGAAACACTCGAAGATATTATTGCCATGATCCGGGACCGGTTCATCACGGATCAGGGGTATCTGCATTTATTTTATCATGAAGACTGGACACCTGTTTCCTACCGTGATTCTTGTGATGCGGCACGAAGTAACAACTTTTATCTGGATCATGTCTCTTTCAGACATGACGTGGAGACTGCTTATCTGCTTCATGAAGCTGGAAAGTTCCTGGAGCTTCCCCCCGATCCTGTGTTTGAAAGAATGAAGCGGCGGCTGGTGGATCATGCCATTCAATACGGATGGGATGCGGAAAAAGGCGGGCTTTATGAAGCAGCTTACTATTTCAAGGGAGATTCCATCCCGACCGTAATCGACCGCAGAAAAACCTGGTGGGTGCAGGCAGAGGCTTTGAATGTGTTTCTCCTGATGGCAAGTCTTTATCCGGAAGACGACCGATACAAATGCTGCTTTGAAAAACAGTGGCAATACATACAAAAATATCTCATAGACCATCGATACGGCGGCTGGTTTGAAACAGGTCCGGAACATTACCGGAAAAACAACAGGCAGCGCAAGGCCCATCACTGGAAAACCTCCTATCACAATTTACGTGCATTATTGAATTGTTCAAATAGGCTGGCATCGCCGGCTTTCTCTTCATGGTGACCATTTTCGTTTTTAGGATATCATTGCTGTTTAAAACAGGAAATGGGGCTGTTGAAAATAAATGCGTTAAACTGGATTTTCTGCAAATTTGAGTATCAAGCTGATAAATCACCACTCCTGGATTCCCGCCAGAAAGAATGCGGACAGGCCCGATTACAAATCGCCGATCGGAGTCGAAGACATGTTTCGAGAATGACACCCTTCCCCTGTCATTCCGGTGTTCCCTGTTTTCACAGGGACAAGGTTTTGAGCCGGAATCCACCTTTACCCTGTTGGATATGTTTATCCATCCCACAGGGTTCACCCTGTTTCATATTGTTTTATTCACTAAAAATACCTATCTTGAATCCATGAAAACGAATCCTGTTTTTTGTTTTATCGGAATGCTTTTCATGTCAAATCCGGCATTGTTCTCCCAAACCGCGGATGAATCTGTCATTCTGGATGCATACCTGCGGGTCCGTCAGCTCACTCCGGCTGTCTGGATGCATACCCACGCGTTTCCCTGGCCGGCCAACGGGCTGATTGTGCAAATGGAGGACAGCAGTCTGATTCTGATAGACACGCCTTATACACCCGAAGCAACGGAGCTCCTGGTCCAGTGGATCGAAAACCGGTGGGGCGTTCCGCCGGTACTGGCAGTTAACACCCACTTTCATGTGGACAATCTGGGTGGTAATGCATTTCTTCTGAAACGGAAAATCCCGGTCTGGGGATCGGATGCCATTAACGGCCTGCTTAAAACACGCGGACGTACCGCAAGAGAAACCACCCTGAATTTTCTGAGGGCCATGCACGCGGATTCACTCTATTTTCATAAGCATGCCCGTATGCCGTACATGCCGCCGGATCATACTTTTCCCCTTGAAGAAGGTCATTTTTTTATTTTCGGATCGGACACATGCCGGATTGCCTGGCCTGGTTCCGGTCATTCACCGGACAATGTCGTGGTATGGTTTCCACAAAAAAAAGTGTTGTTCGGCGGATGCTTGATTCTGTCCGGTTCCCGTATCGGCAACACGGCAGATGCGGATCTCGACTCCTGGCCTGTATCCGTGAAAAAACTGAAGATTTTTCCGGCCGCAGTGATCGTTCCCGGACATGGAGCGCCGGCCGGTCCGGAGCTCATTGACCATACACTCGAATTACTGGATGAAGCCAGGAACCTGGAACCGTAAATCTTATATCCTGAAATCAGAACCGACGGCAGTGATTCAAAAACGCCTGCCCACTTCGATTTTCCCGTTGCATCCATCCATTATTTTATTAACTTATAAGACATTGAATGATATTTTTGGACCATGGAGGATAACGAATGCCATCTGCACGATTAATATCTCTTGTCACCCGCTTTTTCCTGTACTTCGTGTTATCTGCCCGTGCTCTCGCTCAACTGCCGGTCGCCCCGGTCGAAGCAGCCTGGGAAGCCTGGGCAGAAAACAACCGTTCCTGTACTGAGGCTCAGTTCCAGAAGGCCCTGCAAAACAAATCCGGTCAATTTCGCGCACATCTTGGCCTGGCCTACCTTTATCAACTCATACAAAGGCGACAGGATTCCTGGAACCATTATAAAAAAGCGATTGAGCTGACGGACGATCCAGAACCTTATATATATGCGGGCATGATCACTCCACGGATGTATAACCTGCACAACCTGAAATCATCCGGTGTCATTGATCTTTATGAAATCCTGTCGGACACGGCAAAAAACAGCACATTACGCGCATCCGCAGCTGAAATGACCGGCCGCTATTATCAGGAACATGCGGAATTGAAAAAAGCGAAATATTACTACGAAAAACTGAATGCTATCACTGACTGGATGGTCATCGGCCCTTTTGATAATATCTCCGCATCCGGATTCGAGCGTGTCTTTCCGCCTGAAACGGAAATAGACTCTTTAAAAATATATACGGGAAAAAACGACATTCCGGCACACTGGTTTCCTATCACCAAATACCGTTATGACGGCTGGATCGATTTTCGTCGTTATTTTCCACAGGAAGAATCCGTATTTTATGCCAATACATTTGTACATTCACCGCAAAAACAAACTGTCCAGATTCGTATCGGCACATCGGGCGCTGTTAAAGTATTCCTGAATGACGAACAAACCATCGAATGGGCAGATGAAAACAACAATGATCTGGATACGTATATTGCGGAAACCGAATTGCAAATGGGATGGAACCGCCTGCTGATCAAATGCGGGTATTCGGAAATCAATCAATGCAATTTCATGATGCGCATCACCGGTCCAGGCGGTGAAAGGCTGGATAATATCCGGATTCATTCATCCGTACAGCCCTATCCTTCCAAACCCGGTGCCCGACCCGGAGTGATCAGACACTTTGCTGAAGCATTTTTTGAAAAGCGCATCCGGGAATTTCCCAACCATCTGGAAAACTATCTGCTCCTGTCTGAATGCTATCTCCGTAATGACAAAGCCATTGAAGCGGAACTGGTGCTCCGCAGGGCACTGGCCATAGCACCGGATAATGCATTAATTCTCCATCAATTGATTGAAGCCTATACCCGGGGCGAAAAATTCGATGAAATCATCACGACGCTCGAAAGAATCCACAACCTGGATCCCATGATTCCGGCAGTTCTCGATTATAAATACGATCAGGCGCTGGACAATCAGGATTACGAAGAAGCCCAAAAAATTCTGGATAACCTGGAAAGAGCGCTCGGAGAAAGTCCCGAGCTGATTCAATATAAAATTGCCCTGTATCATGCAAAAAACGAACCGGAAAAAGTCGTTGAAATTACCGATGAGGCCCTTATAAAATATCCGGATAACTGGGAATTTGTGCAGGCGAGTGCCTATCTTTCCCTTTATGCCAATAAAAGTCCGGATAAAGCGATCAAATCCCTGAAAAGACACTTAAAAGGTCACACGCAGAACAATGTATTCACCACATTAATGGAATTTTACCTGAAAGCAGGTAAATTCAATGACTGGGAAAAAATCGCCATAAAAAGACTGAAGTACAGTCCCGCAGCCACAGGATTCTATTATGACATGGCACTAACCTATAAAACTGCGCAGCGTTACGACGAAGCTGAAACTTATCTCTTGCAGGCCATTCAAATCTGCCACCAAAGCGCCCTCTACTGGACTGCGCTTGGGGAACTTATGCGTATTACCGGTCGGAACAAGCAGGCGGTTCACTATTATGAAAAAGCCCTGGTCTATAATCCGACCTTTTACGATACGCGGGACAAACTGCGTGAAATACAGGATAAACCCCCTGTTTACGATCAATTCGGAGTCGTTAATATCGACAGTTTAATTGACAATGCGCCCGCTGCAGAGGCCTATCCGGATGATGGCGCTGTTATTCTGCTGAACGATGCCAAGCGTGTCGTCTATCCACGGGGCGCTTCGGAATCCAGAGAAGAGATGCTCGTCCGTGTGTTCAATCCGACAGGCATCGACCAGTTCAAGGAATACTGGATTGCGTATAATCCCTATACAGAAAAATTAATTGTGGAAAAAGCTATCGTGATCAAGCCGGATGGATCCGAGATCAATGCCGATCAAAACGACAATCAGCTTGTTTTTAAAACCCTGGAAGAAAATGATTTTATTTATTTGAAATGGAAAATCCGCAATTATTACTCAGGTAAACTCTCCAATCATTTTTGGGATGATTTCTATTTTAATACTTATTATCCGGTCCAGGATATACGCTATGCTATTTTGGCTCCCGATGATTTTATATTTCAATACAAAACTCAGTTTATGCACGAATCTCCGGATACGGTCATCCAAACCGCGGATGGCAGGTTGTATCAATGGCGGCTCAAAAACGAGCCGGCAATTCAATATGAATATCGTATGCCTGGGCTGGATGATATCGGAAAAAAACTCTATATCTCAAGCATTCCAGACTGGGCTTTCATTGTCGACTGGTATACGGACCTGGCTAAAACCAAAACCCGCTCCAGTTATGAAATCAAGGAAAAAGTGCATGAATTGATTGGAGACCAGATTTTACCGGACAGCGAAAAAATTCGGCGGATTCATCATTTTATCACAGAGAATATCCGTTACAGTTTCATACCTTTCCGACAGTCCGGGCTTATCCCGCAAAAGGCCCGGGACGTACTTGTGAACCGGATCGGTGACTGTAAAGATACGGCTACTCTGGCTATCGCCATGCTTAAAGAAGCGGGCATCGATGCACATTATGTCATTGTGAACACGCGCAATGAAGGTCGCAGGGTTTATGCTCTCCCCTCCATTGATTTCAACCATGCCATCATAAACGTCACGACAGGCGATAAACCACTGTATATCGATCTCACTGCTCAAAATTATCCGGTGGGATCTGTACCTCAGGCGGATATGGGGGCCTTTGCCCTGAATATTCAATCCGGTGTCACATCCCCCGTCTATCTGGATGAAAACCTGTTTATGAAGCGTGAATTGAAACGTATCAACCAATCAAATGTTCTGAAAAACAATACGCTGAATATCGAGATTACCACCACGCGTACAGGCAGCTTTGCCGCTCAGGCAAGACAGGCCTATCGATTCATGGGACAAAAGGACCGTGAAAAAACTCTGATAGAAAATCTGACCAGGGACTATCCCAGCCTGGAATTGAAATCATTTACCATTGAAAACATCGACAGTATTGCCTCGGATATTCACTATTATTATGAATTCACCGTACCTGAATATATGAATGAAGCCGGCAGTTTTAAAATTGTGAAAATTCCGTGGACAGATGCCGTCGATCCCAACCGGGCGCTTTCTTACGATCAGAGACAATACACTTATGAATACTGGCCTTCTGCGGATCTGGAAAAGGAAACGATTACGCTTACATTACCTGAGGGCTACAGGCCTGTTGAGATGCCCGGAGAGATCCATCATACCTGTTCCGTGGCTGAATACAGTATGAGCCTGTCGCATCAAAACGGAACCATCAAAGGCACACGCACCTTCATCAATAAAAAATGGGATGTCCTGCCCGAGGAATATGCGGCATTCAAAACCTTCTACAACAACGTACTGAAAGCAGATGATACCCAGATATTGCTGAAAGCAAAACAGCCATAAGCATCAGGACCCCGATTGTCAATTCTGTACAGAGACTGCTGCCAAACAGAGCTATATCGCTCTCTTTTATTGATTTTCAGTTTCCCTATCGAAAAAGCCCATCGAACGAAACGAAAAATACAAGGTATTTGAAGATTAATAGTTGCATTTTATTTCGAAATTTCGTAAAATTATGCAATAATTATTTTTTTTATTCATCCCTGTCGATCGAAATAAATTTTCGTCGTTGCGCGATATTATTCACAATATGAACGATATTTACAGGCGCTTTGGCAAATTAGCACAATAAATCAAAAAAAGTACCAGGGAGATATAACGTGAAGAAAAATATGGGAACCATTGACCGCATCATACGATTTACATTGGCGTTTGTTGTCGCTGTCTCGTATTTTATCGGATTCATATCCGGATCCGCGGCTCTTATCCTCGGCATCATCGCCGGTATATTTCTGATCACCAGCTATTTCGGTGTCTGCCCCGCTTATAACCTTTTTAGTATTAAAACATTCAGGGAAGTCAAAGAATAACGATGCTTTTTCTCGTTTATTTGACTGACAATTCCCTTTTCTCCTTTTCTGGTTATTCAAAATGAATACCGACAAGTAATTTAAAGTGCCTGTTTAATATACCGGCAAAACTGACCGATCTCGCAGATACTTTTGTATCGGACCAAATCACATGCACGATTCTGGATCCTTCTTCATCCAAACCATCCAAATAAATCACCGGCAGTTACAGAAATAGCTGGAACAACAGAGAAATATTCCCGATAGCCTCATCCGATTCTATTATTCCGAAAGGAAAAAACTTGACATTATCGATCCATTCAATGTACCTTGTACAAATAAAAAAGGGAACAGTCGAATCCTGTCATGACATCCGGGCTTAACCGGATTCAGGGATTGGATACAGCGAATGAACGGTTCATTCAGGAGAACAGCCATGGAAAAATCCTCTGAAAAAATTATTGTCATTTTAACCATTATATTATCATTGACTTTGGCCATTGTCTCCTATTTCGGTGCATTCGTGCCTGATACATATGCACGGGATGAGGAGTCCATGGCCGTTCAGGGCATGGGACAGGATCTGGTGGGCTTATTTGCGGTTGTACCGTTGCTTCTTGTCTCGCTGGCACTTGTGCTTAAGCATCGCAAAACAGCCTATTTTATATTTTGCGGCACAGTATTCTATATTTTATACTCCTTTTTCATTTACAGTTTTGGTGTGCATTTCAATCGTCTGTTTCTGCTTTATTGTGTAATCCTGGGAACATCTTTGTATATTTTTATTCTGATCCTCATCCAATTAAACAGATTGCCTGTTGATACGTGGTTCTCTGAAAAAACCCCTGCACGTACGATCGGTATCTATCTGATCATCATCGCCTGCATGTTCTATCTGCTGTGGCTGAAAGATGTGATCCCGGCGATTATGAACAACACAGTGCCTGAAACTGTATCAAACTACAATTTGCTGGTAAATCCGGTGCATGTCCTGGATATGGCGATTGTTCTGCCGGGTCTGGTCATCACAGCGGTTCTGCTTATGAAAAAAAACCGCCTTGGCCTGGTGCTGACCCCCGTACTCCTGGTGTTCATTCTCATCCTGGCAGTGGCGCTTGCTGTTATGGTGATCATGATGAAAATCAAGGGCGTAAGCGACGACACCTCCGTGGCAGGCATTTTTACCGTCATTGCCGTGATCAGCACCGTTATTTTATTGATATTCTTGAAATCCATGAAAAAGAGTACGGCAAAATAGACGAATCATTTTTCGCGGTTCAATAAGAGCGGAGCCGTTTGAAAATGGCGGAAAACATCGCCTATTGTGGTTTGCTTTGCAGCAGGTGCACCATTTATCTGGCAGCAAGAGAGGCAGATGCGTCAAAGAAAGAAAAACTGATTCAGCGGATCATTGAAGTATGCCGGGAACATTATGGCATTGAATATCAGGTTTCGGATATTACCGAGTGTGACGGATGCACTGCCGAAGGAGGAAGCTTATTCAAGGCATGCGCCGGTTGTGAAATAAGAAAATGCGCTATTGGAAAAGGCATTGAAAATTGTGCCTGTTGCACGGAATATGCCTGTAAAAATCTTGAAAATTTATTTAAAACAGACACCGGTGCCAAAATGCGTCTGGAGGCGGTTCGAAGCAGAATAATGTAACCTATTGTAAAGGAAATAAAATGGATCCCATGAATCCGATCCATAACTTGCATATGTTCACATTTCCAAAATCACAAAACAAAGCAATGAAAAGGGGCGTATTTATCGCCTGTCTGTCCGTTTGCATCATAATTCCTATGATCCCTGCCTCGGCGCAGCCGTCCGGCGGCCCCTACGGACCGGTTCATCAAACCTATGATTTACCGGAAAAAGCGAAAACGATTTACTATGTAGCACCCGACGGAAAAACGAAATCGCAGGGTAAAACTCCTGAGCGGCCCACAAGCCTGAAAGCCGCCATCGAGCGGGTAAAATCGGGAGACGCCATTATCATGCGTGCCGGCATATACAGGACGGGCAACCTGACATTCAACCAGGGAATCATTATCCAGCCTTACAAGGATGAAACGCCGGTCTTCAAAGGAACCTATATAGCCGATCAATGGGAAGATCTCGGAAACGGATTATGGCAGACCAGATGGTCCCCCCTGTTTCCCGCCCAACCTGCGGACTGGTGGAACCGCCGGACCAACGTCGCGAAAACGCCCCTGCATCGGTTTAACAATGATATGGTGTTCGTGGACGGTGAATTATTACAATCAGCCGGTTGGGGAGGCGATGTAGATGAACATTCTTATTATATTGATTACGAAGCCGGACTGGTTTATCTCGGCGCGGATCCAACCCATCGTTTGGTGGAGATCACCGCATTTGATATCGCCCTCAAAAGAACCACCAAAAAGTGCCATGGCAAGAAGCCGGATCGCATCGGTCCGGTCATCCGGGGAATCACTTTCACCCAGTATGCCTACCGGGCTCTTGAAATCGAAGGTACGTATCCTGAGGGGATATCCGATGAATCCGGTTTTGGTAAGGACGTGGTGGGCACAATCCTGGAACACTGCACCCTGTCTTACTGCTCACGGGTAGCAGCTTACTTGAAAGGAGACAGCTTGACTGTCCGCCATTGCCGAGTACAAGACACCAGCACAGAAGGTCTTTATATCATAAGTTCATCCGATGTGCTCTTAGAAAAAAATATATTCGCACGCAACAATATCGAAGAAATCACCGGATACTTTCCCGCATCCGTAAAAATTTTCAACCAATGCCACCGGGTCACCTGCCTGGATAATCTGGTGATCGATCATCCGTGTTCAAACGGTATCTGGTATGATGTGGGCAATGCAGACGGTCTGTTTATCAACAACTGGGTTGAGAATGTCGGGCATCCGGATCAAATATTTTCACCCAACCACCCATGGGGGGCGGACAGCGGTTTTTTCGTCGAAATTTCAAAGGGTGCCGTCTGTGCGGGAAATGTTTTTGTGAACTGCGGCAACGGCATTTTCATACTGAACAGCTCGGACGTTAAAATACTGCAAAACACCCTCGTAAACAGCACAGTAAGCATCGCACGAACTTCCCGAATCGCGGCCGGAGACCGCTTCGGGTGGCATGCCAGTACGGGACCGGACGTGGATGAACGGGATGGTCATATTCTCATGAATAATCTGCTGACCGGAGATGAAAATTTTCACAGACCGCTCCTGACTTTCTGGCAGCCGAAATCTTTATGTGACAGACTGCATACACCTCAGGTGCAAACGCTCGATCATAATGTCTACGTGCGGGCATCGGTCACTTCAACGCCGTTGATCTACTGGAGCCCGGTGAAGCATCCTGAAGACTGTCAGGCTGCCCTTGAATCTCCTGAGGATTTGACAAATCTGCATCCAGCTTTCTCCGCAAACAGCCGGTATTTTTTCGATTATCACGGTCCCCTTTTTAAATGCCGGGAACTGGGTAATTATCAGTTATCAAACAAATTTACCGGATCTGAGGCCGCCGCCCCGCTTCCGGCAACAATCGAAAAATTTCTCGGAAAATCGAGCAGCGTTCAGTACATAGGTGCTTACCCTGTCATCCGGACAAATCAACAATAGTGACATATCTTTCGCTTCTATTTTTTAAATCGAATTTCATTTTACTTATCGGTCTTATTCTATCGATCAAGCCTCTGCTTTCGTGCAATATCCGGATTCATACCTGAACATCCATTACGAACCTCACAACGCATATCTGTTAACGAAGCTGATCGAGATGGTGCAGTTCGCCGATTTATTTCTATGAATAATCTCCGTGCTTCCTGACATTTTTTAACAAACAGGATTATTGACTTTAACAAACACAGCATTTAAATTGCCTTAAATGATAATGAAAGGAAACTGAAGTTATGAAAATTGCTTGTTTTCATGTTATAGGGAGTCTTTGTCTATGGCTGTGCTTCACCGGCACATTCGCTCAAAATCCGCTTATTATGGATCAATTTACAGCCGATCCGTCCGCCCGTGTATTTAAAGACAGGGTCTATATGTATCCTTCCCATGATGAAAACTGCGGAACAGACTGGTTCTGCATGAAAGATTATCATGTTTTTTCTTCTCAAAACCTGACCGACTGGACAGATCATGGCGTCATAATAAGCCAGGGAACCGTTCCATGGGTCGATTCAACATTTAACAGCCTGTGGGCGCCGGATTGCATTAAAAAAGACAGCCTGTATTATTTTTATTTTCCTGCCATAACCAGGAATCAATCAAAAAGAAGAATGCCGCAGATCGGGGTCGCAGTATCAAATTATCCGTATGGGCCTTTTAAACCTGAACCGGAACCCATGAACGGTGTATTCGGAATCGATCCCAATCCTTTCATTGATAAAGACGGGCAGGCCTATCTTTATTGGGCTGCGCACCGATGTTTATACATGGCCAGGCTTAAAGAGAACATGAAAGAACTCGCATCCGAACCTAAGGAAGTGAAAAACCTGCCATCGGGATTCAAGGAGGGGCCCTATTTATTTGAACGAAACGGGAGTTATTATTTTTCATTTCCACATGTCATAAAAAAAACCGAAGCCATTGTCTATGCCATTGGAAAAAATCCGATGGGTCCCTTTGAATACAAGGGCATCATCATGGATGAATCACCGACAGGCTGCTGGACCAATCACCATTCCATTCTGGAATATCAAGGTCATTGGTATCTGTTTTATCATCATAATGACCTTTCTCCGGACTTTGATAAAAACCGGTCCGTCCGGGCAGACAGTCTGTTTTTCAATGAGGATGGAACGATTCAGAAAGTCATCCCCACCCTGCGCGGCGTGGGGCTCACATCGGCCATGCAGAAGATACAGATCGACCGTTTCAGCAAAATCAGCGATAAAGGCACTTTAATCCGTTTTCTTGATGAACAGAATAAAATGGACGGATGGAAAACGATACTGAATGTAAAAGGGGCATGGATCCAGTATAACAGCGTGGATTTCGGCGATCAGAAAGTGAAATCCGCGAATATAAAAATCATATCCGAAAAAACAGGACATATCGAACTGCGTATCGATGATGTGGAGGGTCCGGTGGTTGCACATATAAAAATAACACAGGACGAGGATTGGCACATTATAAATTCCGCCCTTGACATCGTTCCTGCAGGAATACATGATCTGGTTGTTGTGCAGGAATCAGATGTCCCCGTTGAAATCGACTGGATCCGTTTTGAATAAAGCATCTTTTATTCAATGGCATCAATGGCAGATATTAATGATAGAAATCATTAAATGAAAATGAATTATCCCTGAGCCGCTTCACTCACATGGTGTTTTCCGACCCGGTATTTTTTCATCTTGCAATTTCGGTTCCCATTTCCTATATTTTTAGTCATTTTTATTATTAACAACCAGGAGGCAGTTTGAAACTCGGTATCATCGGCCTGCCAATGGCAGGAAAATATACATTGTTCGAAGCGCTGACCCAGATATCATGGTTACCGGAAAAACGGAATGAAAACAAAATGGGCACTGTGGAAGTACCGGATGATAGGGTCGATCGGTTAAGCAGTATGTACCGACCAAAAAAGACAACCTATGCAAAAGTGAATTATTTTCTTCCGTGCACTGTAATGGGAAGTAGCCGGAATACGCATGAACAACGCTGGGCAGATGTGCGGGACAGTGATGCGTTTATTCATGTGATCCGTAATTTTCAACCGGGCCTCGAGGGCCGCGATCCTCTGGATGATTTTCATGCAATAGAAGAAGACATGATTTTTTCTGATCTGATGGTCGCAGAAAAAAGGATGGAAAAGCTGGAACTCGACAAGAAAAAAGACCGGGGATACAATCCGGAAGAACACATCCTCATGCATGAAATTTATTCCTGGCTTGAAAAGGAAAATCCGCTGCGTACCCATCCGGAACTTGCCATACATCCTCTGCTTCGGGGATTTGCATTTCTTTCAGGCAAACCTATGCTTATCTGCTTCAACAATGAGGACGATAATGACGGGATTCCTGATATTCCCGAAATTCATCAAAATTTCAACTGTCTGGCTGTACGAGGACAACTGGAACATGAAATCAGTCAAATGGATCGGCATGATATGGAAATATTTTTAAAGGAATACGGCATTGCCGATACGGCCCGCAGCCGGGTAATTCAACAATCATATGAAATGCTGGGGCTCATTTCTTATTTCACAGTTGGAGAAGACGAAGTCCGGGCCTGGACCATCAGGAAACAAACACCGGCTGTGGAAGCCGCAGGTACGATCCATTCGGATATACAAAAAGGTTTTATTCGCGCAGAAACCGTTGCCTATGATGATTTAATGAAAGCCGGCAGCTATGCAGAAGCCCGGAAAAAAGGCACCGTCCGTCTGGAGGGCAGGGAATACCGGGTACAGGACGGGGACATCATGAATTTCAGGTTTAATGTATAATAATTTGAAATAAAATTATAAAAATCAATATCCATACTTTTCATATTCATTTATTTTTACTTTTTTTACTTTTGCTTTTTTATCTCTGATTCTTTATCTTATATGTTACTTTAAAAACTCTGATAAAGGATTTTTATTATGTATAAATCAAAAGTTGCTATCCTAAAAACTTCTCCTGAAACCATTCTCGATGATTATCATCGACTGATGAATCTTGCTGATTATCAGAGTGTGATTCAAAAAGAACTGGACACTGCGCTTAAAATCAATATCAGCTGGCATTTTTTCTATCCGGGCAGTTCAACAACTCCCTGGCAGCTGGATGGCGTGATACGCGCGATGAAACGGGACGGATATAAAACCGATTTGATCCATGGATGCCATAACAGAACCGTGGTGATCGACGCCCATCTGGGAGAACGGGAAAACAAACAGATCGATCCCATTCGAAATCACGGATTGCGCAATATTCATCTTTATGAAGGTGAAGAATGGATCCACATTCGGGAAGCCGTAGGTGATCTGGCCGATGATTTTATGGTGCTGAATGACGTGTATAAAAAGGGATTCATGATACCGAAACGATTCATCGGAGAAAACATCATCCACCTGCCTACAATAAAAACCCACATTTTTACAACCACCACGGGGGCCATGAAAAATGCCTTCGGAGGCCTGCTCAATGAAAAACGACATTGGACCCACCCTGTGATTCATGAAACCGTTGTGGATCTGTTGATGATTCAGAAAAAAATCCATCCGGGTCTGTTTGCTGTTATGGACGGCACTTTTGTCGGAGACGGCCCCGGCCCCCGCTGTATGACGCCATATGTAAAGAATGTCATTCTGGCTTCAGAGGATCAGGTCGCCATTGATGCAGTGGCTGCAAAACTCATGGGATTTGATCCGTTAGGTGATCTGAAATTCGTCCGTCTGGCACATGAAAAGGGACTGGGATGCGGTGAAATAAAAGAAATGAATATTGTTGGTGATACAGAAGTGCTGGATGAAGAATGGGGATTTGTCGGCCCCTTTTACAAAATGACTTTTGCCAGCCGGATGCAGCATAGAATTTACTGGGGATGGCTGAAAAAACCGCTTGAGTGGACACTGAAAACCGTGCTTGCCCCCTGGTCCTATTTGGCCAGTGTTACCTACCATGATCTGTTCTGGTATCCGGTTCATATGAAATGGGTAAAAAGCATATTATCAAGCACATGGGGACGCCTGTTTGCCAACTGGGAAGACAAACAGCTGCCTCCTGATGACTTGAAAAGCAGGGGTTGGAAAGATGTGGGAAAAGCACCGCTGAAATTAAAGCGGAGTGTACTGAAACACATGATGCGGTCGTTCCCGATTCTGGGTCTGGCAATTAAAGAAGCTCCGGAATTCGCGGCCCGAAAGCGAAAAAAGGCACATAAACAATAATATATAAATTTCTCAGGTTGTATTTTTCTGAATCAAATGGATATTAATGCAATTTCCTTTTTTGAACTCCCTGTTTTTTTCCGTATATTCAAAAACAGACATGATATTTATTTTGCTGTTCAGAATGCTAAAAACATAAAGAAAGAAATTAAAATCCTCATGAAGGCGTGATATATTATTTGAACTTCGTGTGGATCTGATGCTTTGACAGCCTTCGGAAGAATGCATATTCCTTTTTCAACAGTCTTGTTGTAAAATCCTTTGACCAACAGGATAAAAAACCGGCATGACATCGAGGAAACCCGCATTTCTCTTTAGCCTGCGATATAAAATCGCCATCCCTTTTGTCACCATGGTTCTTGTGATCATGGCGATTGTCACCTATTTTTTCACCATTCGTGAAATGAAACTCCAGGCCGATCAGGTGAAACTGCGCATGGAACGGCTGGCCAATAATATTGCCACCATTCGATCTGTGGGTTCGGAAGACTGGAGCCTTTATCAATCCTATATCGAGAATCAGATTTCCATCAATCCGGACATTGTATATATCGCAATTTTCAATGAATTTCGGGATCTGAAGGCACATGTCTTGAACACAGATTGGGTGGAAACTCCGAATCATCCTCTAAGCGATTGGGATCAGGCCCAGATCATCAGCCAGCTGGAACAGCGTAACATTGCTGCCGAAAGCCAGCGTGATTTCGAGTCTGTTTCTGTCACCATCATGATGAGCGACCAGTGCCGGGGGTATGTGCACGTGGGATTTTCAATGGTTGAAATCAATAATGAGCTCTGGCGAAATTTAATCGCGAATCTTGAAATGGGATTTATTTTCACAGTCGCGGTCATTCTTGTTTCTTTTTTTATGAGTCATAAAATTGTCAATCCCCTTTCGGCCCTGACCCGGGCCATGAAAAAAATCTCGGAAGGGAATCTCGACCAGGAAGTGGTGATTCAGAGTAAAGACGAAATTGGTGAAATGGCCAGCGCGTTTAACTACATGACCAGTCAGCTGAAAGAAAAAGTCGAAATCGAATCTTTCGGACGGCAGCTGGGATTTACACTGGAAGCGCAGCGTATCTTTCATCTTATCACCCACCGTATTGCCGCTGCTTTGGATGCAAAAAAAGTGATTCTATTCTTACGAAAAAGCCAGGAAATATGTGACCTCTACCTCGCTTCAGCATATCCGGATCCTATTGAGAATGCACCGTCATTTCAATGCGATCCGGAATTGCATACATGGATAAAAAACGCCGATCATCCGCAATCCCTGGATGACTTTCAAGCGCCTCCGTCTTTCCGGATATATTTAAGCCGGATCAGCGAGCGGGAAGAACCCTTGCTGATTTGTCCAATGAAATTAATGGAAGATGCCGTGGGCATTCTTGTTTTGAATGGACGTCACTCGGGAAGTCAATATTCGGAATCCGAGAAAAGCTTTCTGGCCACTCTGATTCGTCAGGCTGTTTTTGCCCTTGAAAATGTTCTCTTGCTGAACGAACTGACAGAACAGGAAAGATTGAAGCAGGAATTGAAAATTGCCGGCCAGGTTCAGCATAACCTTCTGCCGCGGCATGATCCGAAAATTGCCGGTTTCGATATTCAGGGATTATGCCTGCCTGCCACCGAAATCGGGGGTGATTATTTTGATTACTTTGGCATCGATCAAAACCGTCTGGGCATCACGATCGCCGATGTGACCGGCAAAGGGACATCCGCGGCTTTTTATATGGCAGTTGTCAAAGGATTGATGACATCACTGACCAAAATCCATACTTCTCCCAAAATCCTTCTCAGCGAATTGAACCGCCGGCTGTACGATATTATGGACCGCCATATTTTTATTACCATGATCTACGCGGTGATCGATCAAAGCAAACGCTGTCTGATATTTTCAAGGGCTGGTCACAACAGTCTCCTGATCAAAGACAGAAAAACATGTTCTGTGCATAGCCATGTTCCTGAAGGAATCGGACTGGGGCTGGAAAAGGGCGAAGTATTCGATCAGACCATTCATGAAGAAACCATATCGCTCAATACGCTTGACACGATACTTTTTTATACGGATGGGATCATTGAAGCTGCCAATACCGATGGCATAGAATTCGGTGAGGAGCGGCTGATCAATTTAATCCGTTCACAAAATTCCCGTAATGCCGGAAAAATCAATCAGACTGTGATTGCAGCAGTGAAAAATCATGCGGGACAGGCAAAGCAGCAGGATGATATGACGCTGGTGGCAATAACGCGTCAATAACGAATAGTGCCATGGTTGTTATTGATGAATCCGTCACCTGATGCAACGTAAACCATCCTGACAACGTATAAAAGTTAAACGCCATAGTGAGGAGATTATAATATGAAATTCCAGGTTATCCTTTGGCCATTCATCGTGTTGATCTCCCTTAATGCCTGCCGGCAAGACGCATCTCAACGAAAAATCCGACTTTCGGATACGCCCCGGACCGTGATCCGAAATGAAGATCAGCTCACAACTACCATTCACCTGGAGCCGTCCCAGCAGCGCAGCATTGCTGTCATGTTTTTTAAGAACAGAACCGGAGACCAGAATCTCGAGTGGCTGCAGAAGGGTCTCGCTGAAATGTTCATCCGGGCACTGTCTCAATCTCACCATCTCTCTGTATTGGGAACAGATCGGCTCATAGAAATCCTGGAACGGATGGATCAGGATGTCAATCAAAAAGTCGATATGGATATGGCAGCCGTGGTAGCAAAGGAAGCCAATGTCGAAGTCCTGCTCCGCGGGAATATCTACAGACATGGAGAATCCCTGCAGCTCAATGTCCAGCTTGTGGAACCGTATGAAGGACTTGTATTAAGAGAAGAAAGTGTGGAAGGCACAGGAATGGAAACCATCCTGACCATGGTGGATCATATAAGCCAGAAAATACAGCAAGATCTTCAGTTTCCCATGGATGGCGAAAACACATTCAGAGGCGTCGCTGAACTGAGCACCAATTCCATGGAAGCGTGGCAGCAATACACCCTTGCGGAAGAATTGTGCAATCAGGTTCGAATCCAGGAGGCAATTCCTCATTATAAAAAAGCGATCGGGCTGGATTCCGCATTTGTCTCTCCTTATCTGAAATTACTTCAATGCGTCGCTGGCCAGGGAGATAACGAGACAGCTTTTGCTCTGTATCAAATGGCGGAAAAACTGAAAGATAATGCCACCCGAAAGGAAAAGTATCAGCTGGAGCTGACACGCGCCGGCTTCAATGCAGACATTGAACATTTGCTGAATTTGCAAATCGATTGGATCAAAAAGAATCCCACGGATGTCCGGGCACATAATGACCTGGCCAACCTGTACTTTGGCCTGCGGAATTATGATAAGGCCATTGAATATTATGAAAAAACCTATAAACTTGATCCTAAACACAAACTCACAATGAATCAACTGGGGTATTGTTATGCCCTGACAGGAGATTATGATCAGGCCGAGGAAATCCTGAATGAATACCGCAAAACAGTTCCCGACGAGCCCAATCCCTACGACAGCCTCGGCGATATCTATTTGTTTCAGGGAGAATATAAAAAGGCAGCCAGATATTTCAGGATGGCGCTGGAAAAAACAGAGGAATTTACACCTGCCTACGATCACCTTGCCAATGCGGCGGTCGAATCCGGTGATTACAAAAAAGCAATTGCATACTTCGAGCAATCCATGAACCATAAGCTCCAGGGCGCCCCAAAATCAAAAACACTGTGTGATATTGCGGGTTTGTACCAACGGATAGGCAACACACAAAAATCTCTTTCGATCTACAGAGATGCGCTGGAAGAATATCCGTTTCAGTATAATCCGGCTCTGGAAATTGCTGAAATTTATAAAACACAGGGAGATACCAGCCGGGCCATTGATATTTTCAAGAATCAATACCATCAAATCAGGACGGCACTGACAACAGACCGAAAAAAACGGGATCACTTTCCCCTTCTGGCAATCATCTCAATTTGGCATCGCATTGAACCTGAACAGTCTCTCCGGCTCATTGACTCAACCCTGGCGGTCATAGACAATCCCTTTGAAATGTTACGGGCGAAATTCCTGAAAATGTTATTGCTGATACAACTGGGTCGCACCGATGAGATCGATACGGAACTGCAGGAAAAATTTGAAACACAATTTCTTGCGGTGATGCAGAATGTGAAAAATATCGGATATTCGCATATGTGGAGGCTCTTTCATATTTTGAATGACATGCTTGCAGAAATGCCGCTTATCGGAATTGCCACCTATCAGCATCTCATTGAATCTTCAGAAAAGTGCGATCTTAATTTCTATGAAACAGGATTCCGGGGCCTTCTGGCAGATTTATACATGCGCACCGGTAATCACTCCGGCGCCTCTGAACAGGTAAGAACAGCGGGCATGCCCCTGGATTCCCTCTGGTTTGTCATCGGTCCTTTTGAAAATAGAGATGGATTCAACCGCCGGTTTCCCCCTGAAAAAGAGTTCGACATAGACCGGACGTATCAACAGAACAGGCGGCTTATCCGGTGGAAGCGTCTTGATGACGGTTACTATGATGGATATATTGACTTGAAAAACCAATTCATCAAATCAGAATGGTCCGTTGCATACGGAGTTATACATATCGAATCTCCGGAAGAAAAAGAAGTGCAATTCCGCACCGGATCCGACGAGGGAATCAAAATCTGGCTGAACGGAGAAGAAGTCTGGCGCCTGAACCGCATTCAGGACGCGATTATTGACGATCAGATTACACCGGTGATCTTGCAGCCGGGGAACAATCAGGTTTTAATTAAAATCTGCAACCGCTACAGGAACTGGGGATTTTACTTCAGGGTCACCGACGACAAGGGAAAAGGGATTCAGGCCATTCGATTTATTTCAGCAAATGATGTTCATCAGAAGATTTCATAATAGTGACTTCTGAACAACGATTGATCCAAAAAAACCGGTTTAAAAGCCGGTTTTTTATTAATAATGGATACGAAAGAAGAAAAATCAGTTGATTTTTTACAGGAAAATGTTTAACCTTTTGACCGGTCTTATGAATGTTGAGAAAAGCCATGAATCGAGAACAATTGAAAGATTTACTGACGTCGGTCCAGTCGGGCCGGATGAGCATCGACACGGCCCTGGAACAAATAAAAAATCTTCCCTATGATGATCTGGGTTTTGCCAAAATAGACACGCACCGCAGTCTGCGTCGCGGCTTTCCGGAAGTAATTTTTTGTCAGGGAAAAACAACCGGACAAATCCGGGATATTGCAAAACGGATGAGCCAAAACGATCCCCTCATTTTAGGCATGCGGGCGTCTGAAGAGCAGTTTAAGGCAGTAAAAACCGTCACAAAAAAGGCTGTCTATCATCCTGAAGCCAAAGTGATTGTGATCGGGAAAATACCCAGACCCATACGAAATGGTCTGGTCTTAATTGTTTCTGCCGGCACTGCGGATATTCCGGTGGCCGAAGAAGCATCGATCACCGCCGAAGCCATGGGAAATCCGGTGGAACGTCTGTTCGACGCCGGTGTGGCAGGTATCCATCGAATTTTAAATAATCACGAAAAATTGATAAAAGCAAATGTCATTATTGTAGTCGCCGGCATGGAAGGTGCGCTTCCTGGTGTGGTAGCCGGGCTGTTGGATAAACCGGTCATTGCCGTACCCACAAGTGTGGGATACGGCGCCAGTTTCAATGGGCTTTCAGCACTGCTCACCATGCTGAACAGCTGCGCGCCCGGCATTGGTGTCGTAAACATCAATAATGGATTCGGCGCCGGTTATCTGGCCAGTCTGATCAATCAATTGGGAGAAAAAACATGAGGATCGCTTATTTTGACTGTTTTGCCGGTGCAAGCGGAGATATGATTCTGGGTGCCCTGGTGGATGCGGGATTTTCCTTAAAAACACTTCAAAATGAATTAAAAAAGCTGGATCTTCATGGATACCGGCTGACCGCCGGAAAAAAAGAAAAAAATCATATCACCGGGACAAAATTCGATGTCCAAATTCCTAAAGAGCATCATCACCGCACCTTTAAGCATATTCACGATCTCATCATGCAAAGCGATTTATCAAAATCCGTAAAAAAAACAAGCGTGGATATTTTTACACGATTGGCGGAAGCCGAAGCAAAAATTCATAATAAGACGATAGACGATGTTCATTTTCATGAAGTTGGCGCCGTGGATTCTATTATCGATATCGTGGGAGCTGCCATTGGATTTCACAGTCTGGGTATCGATGAAATCCACGTTTCCAGACTGCCTATAGGAAGCGGCGCGATTCAATGCGCACATGGCGTACTGCCCGTGCCCGCGCCGGCCACGCTGGAATTGCTGAAGGGTATCCCTGTCTATGATACCGGGATCGAAACCGAACTGGTCACACCTACGGGAGCGGCTATTTTAGTCACTTTATCCAAAGGATTCGGTAAGTGCCCGAATATGACAATTCATACAACAGGTTATGGTCTGGGCAGTAAAGATCTGGATATTCCCAATCTGATCCGTGTGATTATCGGGGAAACAACCGGGGAGACACATCAGGACAGGGTTCAGCTGATTGAAACCAATATCGATGATATGAATCCGCAATTTTATGATTATGTGATGGACCGGCTTTTTACAGCCGGTGCTCTGGATGTATTTATGACTCAGGTGATGATGAAAAAAAACCGGCCGGGTGTTGTACTCAGTATTATCGCCCCGCCGCAAAAGATCGATGCCCTGATTAACATTCTATTTGAAGAAACCACGACTCTTGGGATTCGCATCTCAGAGGTAAAAAAACGTAAAATCCTGGTCCGTGAACACATCAGCGTTCAAACGAAATTGGGTGAAGGACGTGTAAAAATTCGGGTCATGGATAATGGACAAAAAATCGCTGAACCGGAATATGAGGATTGCAGAAAACTGGCCGGGGAAAATCATGTTCCTGTGCAGACTGTGTATCAAACATTGAAAACAGAAGCGGATCGTCTGATCAGAAAATAATAACCGTGTGCTGTTTGTGGATTGAATAAACATCAATGACCACTGCCTGACAAACTGTTTGAAAATGATAAAACACACACTACATATCTTATTTTAGGTCCTTCGCCAAGGATATACTTTACGAGAAATATAACTCGCTTACTGAAAACCTACGAGGTCTTGAAGACCTCGTAGGTTTATATAGACGGATGGATCAGTTGCAGGGTAACGTTAATCAGTGGTATTCCACCAGTTTGGCAATTTCCCATATTGAGATGATACGGACACCAATTGTATCTTTTTAATTTTTCTTTATTGCATGATAATCAAGAAGAAAAACATCGAGTAAATAGGCTGGGCTTCTCGACATTTTTAGAAAAATATTACAGCAATATAAAATAATATAATCATCATTGAAATAAAAAAAAAGTGTAATAATGACCAGATACAATATCCTCAAGGCAATATTTTTTGTATTACGAATAATCTCAAAAAAATTTTTAAAATTTTGAAAACCGTATGGTACGATACAGGCGGCGGGGCGAAAAATCGCATTTTGCGCGGAAAGCAGACTTCAGTCAATCTCGCTTTAGGAAATCCGAATCCGTCAGTCTCTGCACACACCATAAGACACCATGAGCATGCAAAAAGCAAACGTTTCTTTGCCACTTTTTTTTTAAAAGAAAGCAAGTATTCTTATTTAAAATTCCTTGTCTGCCAATTCCTTCTCTGCCAAACCAAAAACCTTTTCTTATATGACCATTACAAGTCTCTGCCAATAAAAAAATAAAAAAATTATTAACAATAAAAATAATCCAGATAGATCAGCAGCATCCATTTTCTATTTTATATATTTGTTACAAATTCCCTTAGCCATTAAAAAACCCACTCCTCAATTCAGAAATGGGTTGATCAATCCAGGCATTTGAATAATTTTATTTTTTTTGATCAATCGCATCCCGAACGATCTGCAAAAAATCACCGGTTTCAAACGGCTTGGTCACCAAATCCACAAATCCTGCTTCTTTGCATCGTTTCTGTCCTTCTTCCGTAATATTGCCCGTAAATAACAGGGCTTTCACCTTTGAGTCAATCTTCTGCAAACGGCCAAGAGTGCGAAAACCGTCCAATTTGGGCATGATCATATCCAAAATCACCAGATCCACATGATGATCCTTGAAAATCTTAATCGCTTCCTCTCCGTTTCTTGCGAGAATAACTTGATAACCGTATTTTTCCAGCATTCGCTTGCCCATGCGACGAATCACATCTTCATCATCCACAAGCAGCACCGTTTCATCCCCGGCTGGCAAATTCAATCCTTCATCTTCGAGATTTTCTTTTTCCTGTTCGGACAATCCGGCCGGTATCAGCATTTCGAACATGCTGCCCTTCCCATCCTCGCTCTGCACCGAGATACAGCCTTTGTGCTTTTCAACGATATCCGCGACTATCGCCAATCCGAGACCGCTTCCATTATTCACAGATTTGGTTGTGAAAAACGGTTCAAAAATATGATCCTGAAGCTCCTTGCTCATTCCGCATCCGGTATCACGAATTCGGATAAGGACATAAGAACCCGGCTGCAAATTTTTTGTAATTTGCATTGCACGATGATCTAAAAAGACGCTTTCTGCTTCAATGGTCAGTATGCCGCCTGATGGCATGGCATCCCGTGCATTTATGCAAATATTCATGAGTGCCTGTTCCATCTGTGTGGCGTCAACATGCAATGGATGCAAGTCCGGCTCGATCTCAGTATGAATCTGAATATTTTTGGGAAGCGTGCGCGAGAGAATGTTCAACACTTCGTTGATAAGTAAATGTATACTGACATCTTTGATTTCATATTGATGCTTACGCGAAAACGAAAGCAACTGCCCTGTTAAGTCAGCCGCCCTTTTGGATGCGTTCATAATAGTCATAACATCACCATAAAAGGGATGCGAATCGGGTATTTCAGAAAGCAACATCGATGCGCATCCCATGATTCCCCCGATGAGATTGTTGAAATCATGAGCAATGCCACCGGTCAGAGATCCAAGTGCTCCAAGCTTTTGCGCCTGGATCAATTGGGCTTCAAGGTCGCGTTTTTCGCTGATATCCCACACAACACCTTCATAACCGGTAACCTGACGGTTCTCATCACGCAGCGGCATAATGCTGATCAATACTGTAATGACCTGCCCGTCCTGGCACTGTATTCTGGCCTCCAGATTCTTTAAGAATCCGCATTTTTTCACCAACTCATGAAACGAGTTTGGATGCTGCTGAACCAATTGAATCCGATCAAAAAAATTGATGTCAAATACATCCTGAATATCCCTCAGCTCCATCAAATCTAAAAATGCCTGATTGGCACACTGAAGGAATCCTTCCGTTGCACAATAAAAAAGAGGGACATTGATTCTTTCAAATAAATGATGATATCGATGCGCCAGACTTTCTTCTGTAATAGGATTCTGCAAACGATAATAGGAAAATCCCAGATGATTGGCATACAACAGCGCCACATGGGAATTCTGATCAGTAAATGCATGAGGTTTTGAATGCTCTAAAATCAACAAACCGATTGCCTGTTCGTGTTGAATGATTGGAACGGCCAGGCAGGAGCCGTCCCCTGTTGTCATTGGATCGTGTCCTGCGACGATTTCTTTCAGGGTATGATCCAAAATCAGGGGACGTTTGTCAGAAATAACATAGTAAAATAATGTCTCAAATATCTTGGATTGTAACTCTTTAATGGTGGATTGTGGAATCGAACCGAGCCTCTGCCAGTCAAAATGATGTTTGTCATGATTATAAATCATAACAATCGCATGATTAAAACTGATCAGGGATTTCAGTGTATCCAGTGTATTTCGTACCGCATTCCAAAAATCTGTGGAACTTTGAATATGCCAGAAAGATTCGCTAAGCCGGGTAAGGCCATTCAGCGACTGTGTGATTGTTTCAATCTCCTTTTTCGAATTTCCGGCTATTTTCCCCATGGCTTCCATTCAGACGAGTCTCCACTGTTTCGCATCAGGCCAAATCATGCAAATTGGAAGATTTATCATTACAAATCGAAATAAAAACCTCTTCCTGAATATAACTATCTGGTTTTAAAATTGTATTTGGGATAAATGCAAATGTCATACCTAAATATTCACAAGATTATATTTTCACAAATATCTGGAACAGATTCGCATCTCTGATCGTAAAAATAGTAATCAACCGACATATTTAAGGAGGATCTGGCCATGAGGCAATGGATGATTTTTTTGGGAATCATTCTGTCTATGTTCATCATCAATGGATGCTATACGGTTGTAATGATTCCCGATGTGACATCTTCGAGACAAGAAATTGCCTATGAGGAATATGAAGAATACACATACGACGATGATGCCGAAACCGATTCGATGGAAGCAGACTCCCCGGTCATTCATGAGTATTATATATATGGCGATTTATGGCCAGGATATGTTGTATACGATCCTTTCTGGACCTCACCTTACTGGTATCACTATCATACAACCTGGAATTGGTGGTGGTATGATGATTATTACTGGTATTATCCCAGTTATTATTACGGCTGGGGGGGATATTATTATTCATATGCACCCGGATATTATTATCCCGGATGGCATTACCGGGATCCCTATTACACTTATTGGGAAGGATATTATTCACCCACCCCTTACAAGCGCCGGCCGTTTGCGCACCGCGATGCTTTGACAGGTCGTGACCGGGATAATTATAAATCCGGAGGATATATTCCATCCGCAAGGTCATCAGCCACAGCCCGCCGTACGGGTAACATATCGACACATGACACAAGATCACCATCGTCACAAGGATTCTCTGCCACCACAAAACGGAACGGCAGTGCTGCCAGTTCGAACAGCAAAACATCATCCTCTTCCCGCCGGGTGCGTCGATCCAGCTCATCATCGGGTTCCTCCTCCCGTGCTGTCGGACGCTCGAGCAGTGCCACCCGGAAACGATCGAGCAGCTCGAGTACGACCGTAAGAAAGCCCTCATCCTCCTCCGGGTCCAGTTCATCCGGTTCCAGCAAGCGTAGTAGCAGCGGAAGCAGTGGAAGCAGCAGTAGCAGAAGAAAGCGTCGATAAAGGAACTTATTTTGGAGGGACAAATGCGTCAGTACTTATCAATTCTCATTATGGGGATACTTATCACAGGATCGGCCATGGGTCAGATCGGCAATACAGATGAAAGTGTTGATGTGCCTTTCTTATGGGGGCATGCGTGGCCGGCCGGTGCCAGGCCACTGGGCATGGGAGGCGCCTATTCGGCCGTCGCGGATGGACAAAGCGCGATCGTATACAATCCTGCGGGATTGGCACGGATCAAACATACCCAGGTCCACGCCTCTCTTTCACAAATGAGTTATACAAGTGAAGTAAACAGCCTGAACACTGTATCAGAAGAGACCACCACATATACCAAGCTGAATGATTTGGGTTTAAGCATCCCCATTCCCACATATCGGGGCAGTCTGACATTCGGATTCGGATATCATCGTATCCGGCAGTTGGATACAGCCATTATGCTGAGCCGTTTTGCCCGTCAAATCAGCCAGTACGACACCGTTACCGTGGATTATAACAACTATACAGAGGGCAGCCTGACCAACACCAGCTTCGGCGGTTCCATGGAAGTCGCGCCGGACCTGTTCATGGGGCTGTCCTTGAACATTTGGGGCGGCAGACGCGAATATAACAATCAAACTATGTTTCTGGATCGGGATGACATTTATTACTGGTCGCATTTTGACTCCACCGATAATTCGATCACAGATTTCTCCGGTTTGAATTTTACACTGGGCATGATATATCAAATTAAAAATCTGGGCTCCTTTTCTGTTGTCATCAAGACGCCGGTAACATTGAAAGCCAAAGAAAATTGGGACTACGCGGATATTCGGTATTATGAGTATTATCCGGAAGAAGACGCTTATGATAAACCAGTCCCTGAAGCCGTAGATGAAGGATATTCGGAATATAAAATCAGATCACCCTGGATTTTAAGAATGGGAGGTTCGCTTTCAAAGGGACCGGTAACACTTGCAGGAGACGTGGAGTTTATTGATTACAGCCAGTTCAAATATGTCACTGATACACCTTATGAAGATACGGATAAAACCTCGGCCAATATTATCATCCGGCAGAAACTGCGCAACATTAAAAATATTTACACAGGCGGAGAAATTACAATACCCGGCATGCCCCTGAAATTGCGCGGCGGATATACCATTCTGGAAAATCCTGTCCGGGACACGATAAAAGATAAACGGACTGTCTGGTCCGCAGGATTTGGATACACATTCTCGGAACAATTCTCCATTGATGCCGCTTATGCGAAAACCAGCTGGAACGGCATTCCGAGAAATAATCTGATCGATGAAGAAAAACTGAATGCCAGCAAGATTTTGGTTACCCTCAGTTATTATTTATAATAAGCATACTATTCTTTACATTGAATATTTCTTGCGAAACCTATCGTATACCGATAGGTTTTTTTCTTTATTCTTGACATTGTGGGTCAAATCGTGTAACTTGAAAAAAGTCATTAAACAGGTTTGGGAGCGGATCGATGAAAAAAACCTTTCGATGTCTTTTCTTTTTCCTGTTTACCCTGTCTGCTCTGGCGCAGCCCGGTTCCCTGAGAATCGGACAACTGGTGGATGTGCCTGTCTCAAAAACCCTGTTTCAGGGCGAAATGATGGCTGAATTACGCATGTACCCGAAAGGCGGACTGCTGACTTCAGTTTTGGTGGGCCTGACAGACAGAATTGGAATGGGCGTTTCCTTCGGCGGTGAAAATATTATTGGGATGGGAAAGGTCAATATGAACCCGCAGCCGGCTGTTCATATTCAATACTTGCTCATTTCAGAGCAAAATCTTTCCCCGGGTATTATGATCGGATTTAATTCCCAGGGATTGGGCGCCTATAACAAACATTTAAAGCGGTATGCAGTAAAATCCCGCGGTATTTATGCAGTGGTGAGTAAAAACACGTCCTTTCTTGGCGGACTGGGCATGCATGGCGGCCTAAACTGGAGCCTGGAAAATGAAGACAGAGACAGAGATCCGAACATTTTTATTGGATTTCATAAATGGATCAATCCCGAGCTGGTTCTCTTATGCGAATATGATGCAGCCATCAACGACAATCAGAATAAAGCCCTCGGCTCAGGTAAAGGATATTTCAATGCGGCTGTTCAATGGTCGTTTAATCAGACGCTGTATGTTGAATTCGACTGGAAAAATATTTTTGAAAACGGTGAAAATGTTCCCGGCAGCAGCCGTGAAATAAAGCTGATTTATGTGACCCATCTGTAATACCGGCCATACGATTTCCATAAAGATTCCGATCGTTATCTGATATAAGGAGCACTCTCATGCCAAAAAAAAATCGTCAGTTTCATATTTTGAAATTGATTGAATCTGTAAACGTTGAATCACAGCAGGCGCTTCTGGATGAATTGAGTCAAAAGGATATCGACATCAGTCAATCCACACTGTCAAAAGATCTTAAAGAACTGGGAATCATCAAAGTCCGGGGTAAAGAAGGCCGGTTTCGTTTTGTGCAAACCAAAGAACGGGAAATATACCATGTAGGCATTATGCTGAAACGGGAGCTTTTTGATTTCCTGACAGACAGTCAGCATATCAACAATCTTGTGGTTCTCAAGACCATTTCCGGCAACGCATCCGGTCTGGCCAAATGTCTGGATGAAATCGGCTGGTCGGAAATCGTTGGAACTGTTGCGGGAGACGATACTATCCTGATTATTACAAAGAGTGAAAATGATGCCAGAGCCGTGGTACAAAGACTGAAAGATATTCTTGCTTCTAAATAATTATTCCATTGAAATTACTTGCATATCAATATTTATTAATGTATATTTTATCCCGAATTTATTTTCAGGCAATATCATCCGGATAACGGAGCGGAAGACATTGCCTTGATGTGTGCGGAAATTTTTCCGACCGTGCCTGCCTGAAATATTTGGCAGACACTGCATTGAATATTTCATGAGATCTCTGATATTGGATTGATGAGAGACAGTACGCGAAGCCATTTTTCATCAGTGAAAATTTTACTTGATTCTCATGCAGTCCTGATTGCTTTTCAATTTGATGAATCATTCAATGATCACACACTGTCTGAGACAGTGTGTGATCATTGAATTTCGTGAAACAGAATGTTTGCCTGATCCAGATTGACAATAAAGATAAAAATACGCTTTAAAAAAATATCTCTGACATTTTAAAATAGAGTGAACCGGTTTATTGAATATATCGATTATATCCGTTGATAAAAAAATCATGCTGATGATAATAACATTCTGGTGGAGGAAATGAAAATGAGTGCTGATATAAAAAAAGTGGTTCTGGCATATTCCGGGGGTTTGGACACATCCATTATCATTCCATGGCTGAAGGAAAATTATGGTTGTGAAGTCATCGCCGTTACCGGCCATGTCGGTCAGGACAGCGAATTACCGGGCCTTGAAGAAAAAGCACTGGCATCCGGGGCCAGCAAAATCTACATTGAAGATCTGCGGGAAGAATTTATCCGTGATTATATATTCCCGACCTTAAAAGCCGGTGCCATGTACGAAGGAAGATATCTTCTGGGATCTGCACTATCCCGTCCACTGCTGGCCAAGCGCCAGGTTGAAATTGCGGAAAAGGAAGGTGCTGATGCTGTTTCACATGGCTGCACCGGCAAAGGGAATGATCAGGTTCGTTTTGAGCTGACATACAAGGCCATGAATCCCAAACTCAAAGTCATTTCTCCATGGCGTGAATGGAATATCAAATCACGGGAAGACGCCATAGCCTATGCGCAAAAGCATCATATCCCGATCAGTCAGTCCAAAGAAAAAATTTACAGCAATGACGCCAATCTTTGGCACAGATCAAGCGAGGGCGGTAGCCTGGAAGATCCCTGGAAAGAACCTCCGAAAAATGTGTTTGAATATATCACAATCCCTGAAGAAGCACCCGACAAGCCGGAATACATGGAAATTCAGTTTGAAAAAGGCATACCGGTGAGTATTGACGGCAATCCCATGCCGGTTATTGATTTAATGGTTTCGCTTAACAAACGGGCGGCAAGGCATGGAATCGGTGTGGTGGATATGGTGGAGAACCGTCTGGTAGGCATCAAATCCCGCGGTGTATATGAAACACCGGGCGGCACCCTGCTCTATATTGCCCACCGCGAAATTGAGAGTCTGGTACTGGAAGCAGGCATACTTCATTTCAAGCAGTCCGTATCTGTGCAATACGCGGAACTGATTTATTATGGCCAGTGGTTCAGCCAGCTGAAAAAATCGCTGGATGCCTTTGTTGAATCCACACAACATCAGGTCACTGGTACGGTTCGTATAAAAATGTATAAAGGTCAGGCCATCGCTGTCGGACGCAAATCGCCATACTCCCTGTATCGGGAAGACTATGCCACATTCGGCGCCGATGATGTTTATGATCAAAAAGATGCTGAAGGATTTATCAACTGTTTCGGATTGCCCCTGAAGGTCCGGGCCATGCTGAACCTGGACGGTACAGGCAGAAGCGACTATGAAAAGCCCGATTATTCCAAGTTTAAAAGGGATTAATCTAAAGGAGGATCTTTTGCCGCTCTTTGATCTTCATGTGCACACTTCCTACTGCGGTCACGCTGCAGGCTCTGCTGAAGAAACCGTACAACAAGCCATTCAAAAAAAATTCAGGGTTCTTGGTTTCTCCGAGCATTTCCCCTATCCAGAAAAGTATGTGGAACCCATTCCCGGCTGCGTGGTGCCAGGGAACCGCTGGACCGAATATATGAACGAAATCCGTCGACTTCAATCCAGCTATGCGGGCCAGTTGGATATACGAATCGGTGTTGAGATTGATTATCTGCCGGCCCATGAAAAAGAAATTACAGAAGCAGTTAAAAGCTATGAATTTGATTATATATACGGTTCCGTACATCTCATCAATGATATTGGTATCGATTATCAGGAAGGCTATCTTAAAGAACGTATTCATCAGCTGGGCGGACCGGACGGTTTATGGGAGACATACTGGGTGATGATGGAGAAAATGATTCGTTTGAACATGTGCGACATCATCGCACATCTGGATCTGCCGAAAAAATTGAAATGTGCCCAACCATCCAAAGACCAGACGGATGCGATTCGATCCATTCTTGAATTGATAAAACAAAATGATCTTGTGCTTGAAATCAACACCGGAGGAATTGACAGGGGATGTCTTCGGGAACCGTATCCCTCGAGGCTAATTTTACAGCATGCAGCCGAACTCGGCATTGAAATGACTCTGGGCAGTGACGCGCATGCCCCCGGTCAAATTGGACGGCATTTTGATGTGGCCGTCGGCCTGCTTAAAATTTACGGATGGCATAAAGTCGTAATTTTTAAAAATCGAAAGAAAGAATATATCAGCTTAAATGAGGTTTTAATGCCGTCAATGTAGAGCGAAAAATCACATCGCTCTACATTGACGGTAAACCGATTTAAAAGATAAATCAATGACACAATCTTTAGAGGCGGCTGTTTGTTATCACAGCCCTAAAGTGTAAGCTGGCGGATCAGCATTTTCGCAATCCGCTGTGATAACTTCCACATCTTTTCTTCTCTGTCCGAACGAAATGCAAACCGTTTTCCGGGAGCCGCCGGCTTGGCCAGCGAAAGCAGGCCATTTTCAGTACCTGCACCTCCAGTAATACCGGTCAGTTTAAGATCGCATTGCTGGATATCCATCGAAATTACAATACTCATTCCAGCTCCGGACATGCTCATATTCATCGGCCCGGTCACATTCTGATGAACAATACCCGTATCCGCGATCACATGATATTCAACAGCGAGTTTGGCGTCGATCTTGATATCAAATTCCATTCCGCTGTCAACCAGGTTGCCCTTCAGCACAATATCATTTGCCTGCTCGAGCCTCACGGCCTTTCTGTATCCGATAGGCAGATTAATGGTTTCTTCTCCAACGACAAAAAATTTGGCTTCGGCGTTCATGGACAGATCGGAGCCGGACGCCTCATCCCCCATTTCTCCTTCGAGCAGTTTGGTCATATCAGCTCTTGGAGCTGTTTTCCAGCTGTCTCCCACCACAAGGGTGGATTTAAAGAATACGGGATCTTCTATTTCCAGATATTCCCCGTTGCTCATTTTTATCGCCTTGATATAAACCGCCGTCTGATCTTTCATGAAAAAGCGGCTTGTGTCCGAATCCATATCCATGGTATCCACAATCGGGTACAGGGGAACAGTCCCGCTCGGCAGCGGAATATTCCGTATTCCGAGCACCTTTTGCTCGCCATAAATGGGTTCATCCATCGTGTCTTCATTAGAACCAAAACCTTTGATTTCCATTTTATAATCTGCGATCATGTTGCCTAAATAATAGCAGGTATAGTTTTCATTTAATGGAAAAAAATCACCCTGATGCGTAGTTCCCACACTTTCCTTATAGGCCACCTGGTCCTCGTAACTGTCAACATAAGAAGCCGGATCCTTGTCATTACTGCACACCATAAACAGACACAGGAACAGCAGAGATAAAATGAGCAGTCCAAGTTTTTTGCTTTTCATAATGCCTCCTTTTTTGATTAATGATGATATGAAATCAAATGAATGACCACTGCCAGAAGCCGTTGCTTGTATTCATTGCCCATTCGCATTTTTTCACACATGCTTTTCTTATTTAACGACAATCAGCTTACGGAATGCAGACCAGGTATCCGTCTGTATCCTGTACAGATAAATCCCGCTTTCCAGATCCCCGCTGCGCAGTCTCACCGTATGAACACCGGCCGCGAAGGGCTGATTTGATATCAGGGCTTTCACTGACTGCCCCCGCATGTTATAAAGCATCAGGGACACGGATTGAGGCTCGGGCAATGCAAACCGTATGGCCGTTTCCGGATTGAAGGGATTGGGAAAATTCTGTTCCAGCCGACAGGCCTGGGGAAGGGTTTCCCCCAGCAATCCTTCGAGCAGTGTTTTCATGGCCTGGACCGCCTCGCTGTTTCCCTGAAGACAGTTGTAAATTTTTCTGAAAGCCTCGCGGTGTTCCGGATTTTTGGCCTCTTCGATATCCATTGAAAGCGGAATGGGTGTGATATCCGAATGCGTGTTCCCCCAGTTCACGCCTATACCGATCACATCCTTTTCATCCACGGTCCCGTCGCCGTTCGCATCTGCGTAGGTCGGGCCAATTTTTTCCTGGTTCAGGCTGATATGATTATTTGCTTTCCATTCAAATGAAAGTGCATCTCTTTGAATCACCGTCTCCATAAAATACAGACCGATGGGCAGTACGTCCAGGGCGTCGACAACACCATTGTTGTCTGTGTCTCCCGGATACACGGTCAATGACGGCCGCAAAAAAGCAGGTGTATTTATTAATGTCCAGAACTTGCTGCTTGCCAGTGTGAATGGCATCCCGGTATTCATATTATCGTTGGTGCCATCATCAATGGTTTGAATATAATAGTAATAATTGACACCGGAAATCACAGCCCGATCTGTATATTCATGAACCACGTCTGATGAGGAACATTGAAAAATAAGCGTGTAAAATGTATCCACGCTCCCGATGGCCCGGTAAATACGGTACCCGCCAAAATGGGGATAAGAGGTGGCATTGTCCGCCCAGGACAACGTAATCTTATCGCTGCCCGATCTGACTTCGAATGTCTCGGGCGGCGGAACCGGCTGCGGAATATTATACCCGCTTTGATAATTATCCATGGCCCTTCGATAGGTTTGAAGAATGGAATCTTCGGCTGTCCAGACCCAGGCTTTTTTATACTGATCGTGATCTGACGTGCTTGAGCCGTCGGGCATGATCAGTTCAGGCATGCCTGTACCGCTTTCATACGCATACCAGCGGGTGCCCACTTCCAGGCTTTTTCTGCGTGTCAGCCCGTGCACGCCCTCTGCTATAATAATACGCACGCTGTCCCCGGGTATCAAATCATAAGGCCCGTAACCCAGGCATTGTATATATCCGCCTGGATCGACGCCATACCTGTCAGCAAATTCGTCCCCGACCTGTGCGGCGTGGTCCTGTGACTCATGGCCATACATCATGGCCTCATATTGCTGGCTCATCATTGAAGGATAATAACTGTCAATAGCGCTCATCATCGCCGCATCCGCTCCCAAAAAGGGTGTGGATCCGGGCTGAGAGGGATCATCTGATTGATCATCAGGACCAGTATCCGCGTGCAAAGTGACCGCGCCGATAAAGGCGGGTGCCCCCAGAACAGAAGACCGGTCCCATCGCGGGCATCCCCAGTCGGATTCATATCCCGGGCTCGAAGAATGCGGGCCGTAATAGGCGTAAAATCCCCGCATTTCAAAATCGGAGGCATCGGGATCCTCCCCGAACACGTCATAGACCGTGTTGCGCCCCCAGCCGATATTGGCGGCTGGCGCCCAGTCTGCGAACCGCGTGGCCTCCCAGGCGGGCGCGTATCTGAATAAAATCATAAAATACACATCATCTAATGACTGGGTACTGACGCTTCCCTCCAGATTGATAATCCCCGTGTTTTTCAGGATGTATTCGCAGATAATGTAATCATCGTGATTGCCCTGGCTGAAGGCCATCACTTTCCGCTTGACTGTGACACCCAGGTTGGTATGCATCACATTCAGCACCATGCGGTCCGCAGGCATATCCGGATCCACTTCATCCAATACATCATTTAAATAATTGTCCGAGGCTATCATGCCGTCCACCAAAACTGCCGGTGCCTCGTATCTGCCGATCATTTTAAATGTGACCGGCATAAAATTGGTCAATAAATTGGCAAACCGGGGCCCGGCCTGCACTACTTTACAGGCATAGGTTTCGCCGGAAACCGGATCATTATAATTGGCGGTACCCAGCCACATGCCCCTGGAAACATTGCGGTCTGAATTTGAATAAAGCGCTTCCCAGTACATATTGTCAGTCTGATCAGTCCCTTCAAAAGATGCCCTGCCTCTGCGTCCAAACTCCACCTCCGCACCCGCGTTTGAAACCCAGGCGTGCAAATCGCCCACGCGCAGCCAGCGTATTTCCTGGGATCCCACAACCTCCTGACAAACCGCTCCGCCCGATCCGATCAATAAAAAACCGATAACGTATAAAATACCTTTGAAATAACTGGTTTTCATCAATGACCTCCCTGCTCCCTGATAAATAAGACCGGTCTGTTACTCCACCGTAATCGTCGCGTCTCCGACCACAAGATCCGTCATGACAATTTCCTCCCCGTCCGCGTCATAAAAATGCACCTCCGCCGGATCCACCTCGACCTCACCCGAACCCTTGCTTAATCCCGTGAAGGTCAGAGATCCCAGTTCGCCCGACCCTTTGACCATGGCCTGACCCTGCGTCCGCGAAACACTCACATAAATGGAATCAGAAACCACCTTAGCAAAGGCCACAACATCCCATCCGAAATAATCTCCCAGACCGAAGTC
>JAFGCO010000059.1 GCA_016932575.1 bacterium | reverse complement strand
CTGTCAATGCGAGCGATCCTGATGGCGGAACTGTTGACCTGACAATGAACCCTGAAAACCTGCCGACAGGAGCCACATTCATTGACCATGGAAACAACACCGGTACCTTCACATGGCAGACGAATGATCAGGATGCAGGATCTTACTCACCTACTTTCACTGCCAGTGACGGAGATCTTGATTCCACTATCACTGTCTCAATCACCATTAACGACGGTCCTCCTGTGAATCGCAAACCAAATCTGTCGCCTGCCGGCCCTTATACCCTAAAAGAAGGTGAGATATTGACATTCAGCATCATTGCAAATGATCCTGACGGTGATCCGCTCACATTAAGTATGAAGCGGGATGGATTGCCCTTATCTGCCGCCTTTACAGACGAGGGGAACGACCTGGGCAATTTTACCTGGCAGGCCAGTCTTGCTGATGAAGGTATATATTATCCGAGTTTTACTGCGAGTGACGGCCTGCTTGACTCAACGATTACTGTAACAATAACGGTAACTTCCGAAATCATATCCGGGCAGGCGTTCAATTTTCCAAATCCTTTTAATCCCTCTGCCGGAAGCACAACAATCAACTATTGCCTGAAAAAAAGGGGCCGAGTGACCATTAAAATTTATGATTCATCCAGTTTACTGGTAAAAACTCTGGAGAATAATGCTTATAAGGAAAGTTCAGTAAAGCATGAAGCGGAATGGGACGGACGAAATCAAAAAGGGCACATGGTTTCCAATGATATTTATTTTTGTATCATAGAAACAGAAAACGGCGACCGAATCGTTCACAAGATTGCAGTCTTACGTTAAAAAAAATATCATTCATGAACAAAAATTTTAAACACATTATCATTATAAGCCTTCTTTGTATATTTCTGATCAATTGCCATTTATCGGCTCAAAACGGTTATGGCGGGCAACCGGGCGCTTTTCTGCGGAACGGTGCCGGTGCAATATCATTCGGATTGGGAGGAGCCTATGTCGCTATGGCGGATAATCCGAGTGCAGGGTACTGGAACCCTGCAGGCCTCTCTTACCTGATGAATTATGAATTTATCGGATCCTATTCGGTTTTATCCATGGACAGAAAATATAATTACCTGGCTTTGGGGCTGCCGGTTTTCAGTAAAGCCTCGGTCAGTATCAATTGGCTGAATTATAAAATCGATGACATCGAGGGCAGAAATAATATCGGTTTAATTACAAATACGTTTTCAAACTCTCAGGATGCAATCCTGGTTTCATTGGGATACAGATTTCTTGAGAATATTTCATTCGGAGCTACAATTAAATATATATCACATAGTTTATCCTCATATCAGTCACAGGGAATCGGCCTGGATCTGGGTTTTATCTCACAACTATCAAAATCGCTCCGAATTGGCTGTGCCATCCAGGATTTCAATACACAAGTCAAATGGAATACAGAAAGCAGACTGACTGAAAAATATCCCTATATTATTCGGCTGGGCCTGTTTTATCAGCTTCCGGTTGCCCGGATAAAATACCTGATGGATATTGAAAAAATGAAATCTCAAAATCCGATATTACATACGGGTATGGAAGTGCCCGTTATTGATCAATTTGGCATTCGGTTGGGATTTAATCAGAAATCATTATGTGGTGGCGGCTATTTAAAAATTCCGATCAGCGGTGTTTTCATGAAACTGGATTACGGACTTGGAAAAGAATCAATGGATGAGATTTTAATTCAAAGAATTTCAATTCATCTTTCATTTTCATCTTCAGGTTTCAGTGCCGATAAATATGATAAAATAAATAAAAACCGTGTTGAAAATTCAATCATCATCAATCCGAAATCTATCGGCGTTATTGTCAAGCTTGTGGATAAATATCCGGATTATGCATTGATAAATGCAGGCTTTGATATTCATTTAAAAAAGGACACTTTGCTTAGAATCTTTCGAGAAGAGCTGGTGGAATTCGAAAAACGCCGGGAGTTTATTGGATATGCAAAAGTCATGAAAGTCACTGATAAATTCTCTGCAATATCCATAGAATGGATAAGAAAAGGCTATACAATTAAAATGGGTGATTGTCTGTATGACGTTGAGGATCCTGATGAAGTGAAAGGATTTATAGAGAATCAAAGGCGATGACAGTTTTTTAGGTGGTGATGCCGAATCACTTGCACGGGCTTGTATGGATCATCAATCATGACGGGAACAGGGAGCCGGGAAAAAATATATTATTGAAATCCGCAGGGGCGGCGCACGGCCGTGCGCCCCTGCAACAGCCACCGAAATTTCCATCGGTTCATTTATCGCGGGATATAAATCCGCAGTGACAAAACGCATCAACGCATTAAACGGCACACCCGCCTCACAAAATCTTCAATCAATGATTCACCTTGAAAATTGTGACTCCTCCCATACAATTGGAATAATCCCAGTCAGGACCGCTGCATAAAGACAGAACATAGACGTAATTGCCATCCGGGGACACTGTAATCGATGAAACCCGCCCCAAAATATCATCAGAAAACATGCCGATATAGGAAAGAGAACCCGTTGATAGATCCCGTGAAAACCAGGCGACCGCATTTGGAAGATAAGCCTGAGGCGTTAAATAAACAAAATTGCCGTCCGGCGACAGGGCAATTGAAGACGGATTGCTTAAAACATCCTGCTCAGGAATATATGTGCCGACATAATCAAGAAAACCCCAGGTAGGATTTCTTGTAAACCATGACAGCCCGTTATTTTCATAATCATCCAGATAAACATAATTTCCATCCGGGGATACGGCAATCGGGCCCGTGCAGCCGATCGAATTTCTCCTGGCATAAACAAGATGCTGATCCTCGGATTCGGTTGTCCTGAATATCAGGACCGAGGGAGTCTGACGGGTCGTAACATAGACATGCTTGCCGTCCGGAGACGCCGTGATTGTATCGACGATATATACATTGTCGGTATTATTCATATTCACATCATCCACATAAAACCTGTTTGTGTACTGAAAAGTCCCATCGGATAAATCTCTCTTGAACCATACAACACTCTCTTCCCCTTGATCGGCAATATACAGATAATTTCCATCCGGTGATATGGCACTTGAAACTGCATCGATATATTCTGAGGTAAACGCTGAAAACTTGTATTTTCTGTCAAAAGTCAGCACGCCCGTGCTTTCTTCCCGGGTAAATCTTGAAATTTCAGAATAACTGATAATATACGCGTATTGACCGTCCGGTGATATGGAGATTGATTTTAAGTAACTTCCGTAAGTTAAATGATCGACATAAGTCAGATGGCCCGCTTCTTTTCTTTTCATGATCAATGTATAATTTTTAATATTCGTACCATCCTCGGATGTCACCTGGATATGGATCACATTGTCCCCTGTATTCAAATGTATCTGCCGGGAAGGGCTGCCTGACACACAGGAAACGCCGTTTATTTCAACACTCGATCCCTCGGTCACTGTCACCGGTGTCAACGTGATATTTTCGATATGATATTCAACGGAATCGGAATAGAGGGTATCCGATGAAATTGTCAGGCTCGATGTGCCGAGATCCGATGATATATCCAAAGATAACAGATCCGCGTTCCCTGACAATAAATTTTGCAGGCTATAGTTCGCATTAACAGAAACGGACAGTGTTTCTTTGATGGTGCCGATATCATAGTAACAGATAAATCCTTCCATTATGCAATTTTGTGAATACCATGTTCTGCTGGTTGTCTTCCCGTCAACTGTGCATTTCAGTTCATGTGATCCCCAGTAAACAATCACTTCATTTTCATTGAAAAGCTGAATCTTAACCGGATGCGCAGTTTCGCCGGCATCACATTCAAAACTGTCTTCTCCCGCACTTATTGTTTCCCAGAAATGATTGGCACTGCCTGCATTAAAAGTCACCATGGTGACCCGCTCTCTGGCCCATTCAATATACACCTGAAATTCTTTTTCTTCCGGTACAGGTATCGTCTCTTCATTTTTATCAGGCTCGGTTGCCTGTTTATCAGGCGTACAAAAAAAGAGGTTAAAAAGGACAAATACAATAAAAAATAACCAGATTGATTTCCGGCTAATCCGATTGATCTTTTTTAGAATCATGATCCACCTCCATTTGACATTCAATTCCTGACACAACGGACCGAATACCCGTACCGCTTGCTTTCAGGATTCTTATGGATTTCTGAATGATCGTATTTCAGGGTTCGATGATAGATACAGCCATTCGGGATCACTGTAGACGTCCAGAAGTAAGCATATTCTCCCTCAGGGCCTAGATTGAATCTTGTTATAAAATGATCTCAAATCCGAAATCATAATATACATTAAAGGAAGTAAAGTCTTTTGGCAAACCGCCGCCGCCCATACCATAAGAATATTTACTGGCCTTGCCAATTAAATATGCCAGAGAGACAGATCCCTGAAAACAAAGATTGCGTAAAAAATAATATCTATAGCCAAAACCAAGATTGATTATGGTAATATCATATTTGCTGTTCGCTATAAATGAAGATGTATAGCTATCGTAGCCCTTATAATCTTCAATTGTATAACTGAACCTTCCTAAATCATCGATATCCAAAACAGCATGTATGGCCCCCGCATACATATACGGTTTCAGTTTTATATTCGCAGGAACGTAAAATTTTAGACCCCAAAAAAACGTATTCACACTGTATTCCTTCGTGATATCATTGAAAGTAACATTGGTATTATATTTTGAAAAACCGAATTCCAGAGCAATGCCATTATTTAAATCAGGGGTTATAATACCCAAACCTATGTATGCTTCCGGGCCAGTTCCTCCGCCAACGGTTGTATTTCCAAATAAGTCAGCAAAGAATTTTTTGTTTTTTATTTTAAAGCCGCTAAAATGTTGTAAATTCAGGCCGATGCTCACCCCTATTTTCATTTCGGGAATTTCCCGGGGTTTAGCGGTCTTTTTAATTTCACTGCAGAGACTTGATTCTTCATAAGAACTGATCCTGCCGTCTAAAATACAAGCCCACTCCTTATCGATCTGCGCGCTGTACGCCCAGTGTCTGCTGTCTGAACTAAACATGAATGATGCCAAATCAACACCGTTATAAAGAGGCTGTTCTTTTCCGTCAACCACATAAAACCAGTGATTGTCCTTTGACGCGCCATATGCCCAATGATCACCGTCTTGACTGAAGGTAATGTTATTTTCAGCAACAAAATCGTATCGGGGTTGTTCTGCACCATCAATAATATAGAACCATTTATTATCACTGAACGCCGCGTATGCCCAATGTTTGCTGTCCGGGCTGAATGTGATACCAAACGAAGCAAAATTATCGTATTCCTGCTGTTCCTTGCCGTCGATTACGCAGCAGGTTCTGGCCGATAACAATCCGCTGAATTTTGTCGCCAGGTATCCATAACGTGATCGATCTGGACTGAAGGTTAATGTATTATTATAAATTTCTTTATAATAACGTTGTTCTATGCCGTCAACCACCACACAGTATCCATACTCGCTCTTTGCAATATATGCGACCTGACTGCTGTCAGTAAAAAAATATATGTACTGATTAATAATTTTCTGATAGGATTTGTGCGGTTTTGAATTAACAATAACCTGATATTGCTTATCTGCTGTTTTCTGTATAACAACCTGCTTTTTTCCGTCAGGGCTGATGAATTCTGACTGGCAAAATACAATGGAACTCTGTAATAATATCATTGTAATGATGAGTTGTTTTTTCATGATAAAGCCTTTTTAATTTTTACATGGCGATTCACAGATCCTGCTGATAAAAAATTGATCCGTCTTCATCCTCCGCTTAAAAATGACACCTCATATCATTCCCGATGTTTCATACACTAAACTACTGATTATTAAAACGAATATCCAAGTCTCAACGACGCTGACGGATACAGCATCTTCAATAAATCATCGGGCTCTCCGTATTCAATGATACCCGATATGACTGTCAATTCAATTGTAAAGCCATCGTCACCAATGTGTTTATAGCCCCATTCAATACCATAGGCTCTGATGATCTCGTCTTCTCCTTCATCATACATAAGATTTCCAAATTCGGCATACAAGCCATAGAACGTCCCATCCGGTCTATTCCTATTTTTTGAGTATAACCGAATGGCTATGGGAATTGAATAAGAGGACAGTTTAAGGTCATCCCATAACAATTCTCTGGCCATCCATCCCCATTTGACACAGCGATAACCTGAAAAAATGCCGAAACCAAGGGATTTCCCATTCGCTTTCGGTGTGAACTCTACGGTAAGCGTCGGACCGGAGAGAAGGAAACCCAGCGGATCGAACGCAGTACAAAATAAACCGGCCGGGGGTTTGATCTCCGGAGCGGTTAAAGAATGTTCAGAAGTATTTCTCCTTATTTCAGCCAGCAAATCAGGGGATGACTTCGTATCTGAAATATCAGAATCACTCCCGGTTTCAGCATCAGTCCGGGCAGCCGATTTATCTCCTGAAATTTGTTTCTCCATTTTTGCCTTTTTTTCATCATAGGCCAGCAGACGATCTCTTATTTGTCGGAAAACATATCGATCCGGATGCCTCGCAAAAAAATGTCTCCATTCCTCAATATCATTGCTTTTTCGAACGTTTTGCCAGTCCATTAAATAATCCAGATCATTTGACCGGTACCAGTAATCATGATAATATTCAAATCCGGAAGCGTGGGGATCCTGCCATTTCCCCTGATACCTGATGATTTTCACTTTCCTGATGGGCGATACATTAAAGACAATTAAATCAATGGGATAAGCAATACAAAACGTTCCAATTGACCAGTTTTTGAATGTCTCACCTTTGTTTTTTGAAAAAAGACAGGCCACACCACCGACACCCAATGAAAACAGGGTATACTCAATGAAAGTACTGCCCATTCTTGATAATTGCGCCTGAGTCTTCGATTGAAACAGTCTGCCTTTTGCTGTATAATACCCCCATTTTTCCTGTAATTGAAATTGTTCAATTTTCGTGTATTTCGCGGAATCGCCCGGACTGCCCGTTTTAAATTCTTCTTCGATTGATTGATTGTATAATTCACAAAGTCTTTCAACATCCGTTGCCTCTTTACTTTTAACCAAATCATTGCCGCCCTGCGCGAAAATGTGTGTCAGGCAAAACAGTAAAGACATCGGCAAACACAAATATTTTATCTTTTGATTCATAAAAAACCTCCGGAAATCAATCTGTTTTTTTTCTTCTTGCTTTAAACGAGGATAAGTATGTATATCATGGCACATCTTTCTTGATCCACCACATATTACATAAGGAAAAATAATCAAGGAATAAGATCGATTATATAATTATTGTATATATAAAAATTATTTAAATGAAAAGCAATGAGAATTTAATGGAAGCAATATATGGTTTTATAGAGTGGCGATTGATAAACTCAATGACATCATGCTCTGACATGATTTAATGCAGGCTATTTTGTAACTCATCGAATCGCAGGATAAGATTCTTCGCTCCGCTCAGAATGGCAACAAACAGCCATTTATATTCATCAATCCGACTTTCATTTCTTAATCTTCATTTTTGATTTTGATTATTTGAATTTGGAATTTATTTGGATTTTGTTATTTGGAATTTTTTCACCACCCATCCGTACATTCTCTTTGTCTTTAATTATTATTTCTTGTTTCCTGTTTCTTGATTCTTTTACTCCGTTTCTCCGTCTCTCCCATGCTCCGTTTCTTTCTTTTCCCTCACTCCATCTGCACCGGTTCGCTGCTCATCAGTGAGAGATGATTGCGGTGGCGGACAACAATATAATACAGTCCGTCTTCAACGTTGTCAAATTCCAGATTCGTGTTAAAACCGTCAATCTCTGTGATCCATCCGTCCTTCCTTAAGAAAAACGATCCGGATACCACGGCGTCACCCTCTACCGTGCTTCTGAGCTCCACAAAAACCCAGTCCGTGATATCGGACGGAATACTGTCCACCTCACGGCCGTCGCTGTACGGAGATATTTTCGGAATGATGGTTCCGGTCTGAAGCGATGTGGTCATGCTGTCTCCGGACGAAGAATAAGGACCTTCTATCCAGATTTTGATTTGCACCAGAACCGACGGAATGTTTGAAATTGTAAACACCCCATCGCTCGTATCGACCGGGCTTCCTTCTGTATCGGAAATCCTCACCAGGCAATTGCCCGAGGATGTATCCGGGACCATCCATGAATAGATGCCGTCATCTGGTGTGCCCGATATCACATCCGACCAGTCTGATCCGCTGTTCGCAGAATATTCAATGCGCACATTTCCACTGGTTCCGGTCGATGTCCACAGGACATCGTAAGGGCTCCCTGTTTCCCACTCTTCATCCCCGTTGGGTGAAGTGACTGTGATTACCGGCGGTGGTATCGTGTATGTGCCTGCAGCTGTTTCGCTCGGAAGGTAATGGGACTTAAATGATCTGGCTTTTAATGTCAGGGTCGAATCGACAACAACGGGATTTTCATACAGGCTGTCGCTTTCGGTGGGATCCGTGCCATTTGTTGTATAATAGACGGCTGCATCAGGCGTGACACACTGAATCGTCACCAGTTGAGGAGTCATGTAGGTTCCCGGTTCCGGATCGAACGAAGGCGTTGCCACTGTGCCCAGAACAGCACTTGTGTATGTATAGACACACGGATCATTATCACTTAAATCTTCTGAATTCCAGTATGCGGATCCTGTGGTTTTTGACCAGAATATACCGGTTTCGATGGAGGGAGTGCAATAGCCGCCGATCACCACTTCAATGGGCACCGGATAATTGTACCCTGCTGTTTCATATCGGATTTTAATATAATAATCGTTCCCGTCTGCAATAGTGACGGGTGAGGGAAGTTCAAACGTATGGTATCCCGCATAGGTGCACGTCTGGGGAGACAGGGAGCACAAAAATCCGGTCAATAAATCTGTGCCGTTAAAGTCATCATAAATATCGATCGAGACCACAGCCCCGGGATACCCGGTCCATGTTCCTATTTTTGTTAATTGAAGGTTTCCGGAAGCAACAAACTTCACAAGACCGTCCGCCGCATTGCTGCCGTATCCCATATTATAGCCTGACCAGCCCGATTCAGAATAGGTATCAACCGCATTCATCGGATCTTCTTCCATATAACCGCTGAACAAAGTCACATCCGAATTCACCCGGCTGTCCTGGTAGGCAATATAAAAATAACCGCCTTCCCCCCAGCCGGCTCCCCAGCTGTTCTTCACGATCCAGGCGCCGGTGCCCCCGGCCGTAATTTTGTTGTCATCCCAGCCCGCAAGCGCGACGCCATGGTTGGGAGAAGCAGTCCCGCTGTAATAATAGGTCTTGCTGGAATAATTAAAATAAGAGGACGACCAGTACATCGAAGTAAATAACGCGCCGTATTGCATAATGAGACTTTTAATAAGCGCGGGATCGTTTGTGGGAATAAACCAGCCCGAGGTAACAAAACCCGCCGGGTATAAACCGGATGGACAGTCCACCTTTTTGTGATTCGGACTGTAAGGATCGTCGCTCTCAGACATCGGACCCGATCCCCTCGCAAAATAAGCCAGTGATATTAAATCATTCCCTCCCTGACAGGGGAGCCATACAAAGGGCGGATGACAGGTATTCAGATTGTCTTCTGAAAGATCAAAGATCCCCCGGTCGTTCATTTTCCAGTGAGATTCAACCGCCGACATGGTGGCAAACGCCCAGCATGAACCGCAGCTGCCCTGATTCTTGACTGAGGTGATGTCCCCTGTGATTCGCAGATCGAAAACAGATGGCAGGGATTCCAGACCGAATGTCCGGCTCATGAGAGGCCCCGGCAATTCTCTATGCAATTGGCAGGGATGCGGCAGATACCCCAGACCTAGCCCTTCGTCTGAAAGGCTTTCTGCATCTTTATCCAGCCACTCTATAAAATCCGGATTGATTTCAGGCTGTTCAATGGTTTTCACGCTTTGCGGGTAAATCGTGACTGCCATGCCAAACAAGAAAATTTGGAACCAGCATAATCGGATCATTGTGACGTTCTCATATCGATGATTTAAATTTGGACAACATATTCCCCATCCAGAATTCCATTGTTTAAAAAAAAACCTGACCGATACAGAAAATTCCTCAATCAGCGCTTAATTCTACTGTCTCATCGCTCATCACAGACAGATGATTCCGGTGATTGACCACGATATAATAAGAACCCTCCGGTACATTCAAAGTGACGGATTCGGTTGTGCCGTTGTCAGAGACAATACATCCGTCCATTCGAAGCAATACGCTTTTGGATACAACCGTCGGGCCCTCCTCACCGGTTCGAAGCTGAACCAGCACCCAGTCCACGATGGTCCCGGGTATGGATAAAACAGAGCGCTGATTTTCCGGATAAGGCGATGTCAAAGGCAAATGCTCTCCGGTGTTCAGGGAAGCGGACATCTGGCCTTCACCCGGCTGATAAGGGCCTTCCAGGTAAAGTTTGAGATTGACCTTGACCGGGCAGGTGCTCAAAGCCGTAATCTCGGTCTCTGACAGTGCGCGGTTGTAAATCCGGACCTCGTCGATCCTGCCGTCGAATGCATTGCTTCCCACAGCCGGCGGATTACTGCCGATCCAGGCGGACACTTCAGAATCCGTACTCAATGCGCCTGTCTTTCCCAGGGATCCCACTTCAGAGCCGTTCATATAAAGTATCATTTCAGAACCGTTATAAACAGCAGCCGCGTGCGTCCAGGTTTGGAGAGGCAGATTGCCGGACGATGCGATCAGAGTCGAGGTGGACCCTTCCGTTTTTAACCGGAACCGCAGCCTGTACTGTCCGCTGCTGCCTGTGGTGCTCAGCATCCAGTAATGGTCATTTTCATAGACGCCTGTGGCTTTGGAGACGAATCGTGCATCTTCGTTGCCAAAATCATCTGCATAAAACCAGCAGACCAGGGTCAGCGCACCGCCGCTGATATCAAGCGTGGCTAAATCAATGTAGTCATCGGTGCCGTCGAAATCAACAGCATTATCAATATGTCCGGAGGACCACTGACCGCCATGCAGGGTACCGTCATGACCATTGCCGGACTGGTCATGGACCGCTGTTCCCGAAATCTCATCCAAAGAATAACAGGCAGCAAGGCCCTCTCCCAGATTTACAGGGATATACTGAAAGGTCTCCTGCGTATCCGGCGAGATGGGATTGCCATGACTATCTTCCACATCATTCACGGTAAGTGTATATGTGATATCCGGAGAAAGTATGGATGTTGCCAGAAAAACATTCCTTTTATCCACGGATAATTCGGCCAGGGTAACAGAGATGCCCGAATCAATAGTGTAATTGGCGGCTGTTTCTGAGGTGGATGCATCCAGATCTTCATTGAAACCGATTTGAACACGATTGGGATTTCCGCTCGCGGACACTGAATTGATTTCGGGCGGTGTCGCATCCTGTTCAATAGTAAATGCGGCAGACGTAATGCTGCTCGCATTCATTCCGCTTTTATAGGCCCTGGCTTTGACTGTCAGACTCTGGGATACAGTGAACGCGCCTGAATATTCGGTTGAGAAATCTTCCGGATCTGTCCCGTCTGTGGTATAATAAATCGCTGCACCGGAGGTGGCAGTGGAAAGCGTGACTGAAACGGAGCCGGTAAAAGACCCGCCGTCTGGAGAGATATCCGGAGCAGCAACCGTCTGCATGCCGCTCTGGATCGCATCGTTCCGCCATATATGAAGATAAGAATAATCATCCCAGGCAATGCTGACAATATCCGGATCGCCATCACTGTCAAGATCAGCGGTTTTTGCGCCCAGATGGCTTTCCTTGCCATCATCCACTCCATTTTCAGTAAATGATCCCGTTCCGTCATTTTCCCAGACAGACAGCTTTTCCGTACCGCGATGCTCTCCCAAAATGATATCCGTGTCCCCGTCATGATCCATATCCGCTGCATCCATGGAATTGGTTGTCGCCTGCGACACGACCAGATGCCGTGTCCAGCCGCCCGACGTGGGATCTTCCGGCTGTTCCCACCAGTAGGTTTCCGCGCCTGTGCTGGCTCCGTTCTCCTCCGTGCCGATAATGTCCGGCTTATTGTCCCCGTTCATATCTGCGACAGCAAACCGGTCGGTCCATACCGATTCCGTCATGTCGCCAATATGATAGGCGGTCCATGACGGGGAGCCGTCTCCGGGATTTTCATACCATTCCACGCGTTTGGTGGATCCGGTGCCGCAGGCCAGATCCTGATCTCCGTCACCGTCGATATCACCTGCACCAAATCCCTCGTCCGTGGGATTGCTGTGGACATGGGTCAAGGGCCAGGAACCGGCCTCCGGACTTGCCGGAATTTCAAAATAATACAGACCGTTGCCGCTGGTGACCACAATTTCATATTTTCCCCCGGATTCGATCTGTACCATGCGATGCCCCTGGGATCCAAGCGTATGACTGGCCTGGGGCACGGAACCGATATCAGCCATCTGTGTCCAGCTGCTTCCCTGCGCATCTCCGGCTTCAAGCCAATAGAAATGCAGCGCGTCATCCACAGTCTTTTGAGCGACAATATCGCCAAAGGCGTCATCGTCCAGATCCGTGATCAGTACCGCATCCACACTGTTCGGCAGATTCATGCGGGTCCACGCCGACGTCATATTTCCGCCCGGATTCCGGTAGAAATAGGGACCGGATGCGATATCCAGAAAATCATCACCGGTCACGTCATCCATATCCAGCCCGAAAGCCTGGGCCATTCTGGTGTTATCCGCCTGAATATATTGCCACTGATCCAGCGGCAGAACCGGGTCGAGCTGATTCTCAAAAAAATCAATCGGCGCGACATCATAGCTCCGGCTCCCCACTATGTCCAGATCGCCGTCAGCGCCCATATCTGCCATCTTGGCAATATAGGTTGACTTGGAATCCACCGTATGACGTGTCCACGTATTGCCGTTTCCTGTGTTTTCAAAAAGAACCACTTCATCCGTGCTCGCCGAAGGCATGGAACCGCCCACGACATCGATATCTCCGTCCCGGTCCACATCCCCGGTTTGCAGGGTATGACAATAGTCAACATATCCGATCACATGCTCGGTCCAGGGACCGTTTTCAGGATCCGCTGCGGAATACCACGAAACTGCATATCCGGCGTATTCGGAACTGCTGAAAACCGGTTCCTCATGCCCGTCTCCGTTAATGTCTGCCGCCTGCACACGGCAGGCGGTGCTCTGCGCGTATGAACCGATGGTTTTCTGCGTCCATGAATCGACCCGGTTCCCGGGATTCTGATAGAACACACCATTGGTAATCACATCCGTATCTCCGTCCCAGTCGATATCCCCGGTTCCCATACCTTCGGATCCCCCGATGCTCCAGGAGACCTGGGTCCAGTTGTCCGCTGAATTCTGAAAAAACACCGCCGCTTTGGAGGTAAAACGAAGCACAATATCCGGTTTGCCGTCTTGGTCAAAATCGGCCACGGACACATCCTTGATATGGCTGTCCGATGCGGACCAGACCACATGCCGGGTAAATCCGTCCGTTTCAGGGTTGCCGCCGTCATTCAGGGGATTTTCAAACCACCACAGGCTCTTGTTCGCGCTGTTGTGGCTGTTGGGCACAATGATATCGAGATCCCCGTCATTGTCCATATCCGCCACCTGGCAGTCCGGCACATAATCCATTTCGGAAAATGCGACCGCATGGATATCATATTTTTCCCAGTTGGGATACTTGTACCAGGCGAACGCTCCCGGGCTGAATTCTCCTTCGGCAATAATGACATCCGGCATGCCGTCTCCGTTGATATCTCCCAGCGCCTTTCCCTGCGCGCATAAATCAGCCACTTCGGAATGGTCAAAAGTCAGGGTTCCCCGGGCAATAACCGTCCGTGCATTGAAAAAGACAATTAAAACAGACACACAGAAACATCTTGTTTTCATTGAAAAAAAACCGAAAAATTAAACGCATCATACAAATATTGATAACTGAGCAAAAAAAATACCAAAATCAGCCAGCCATTAAAATACAAGCCTATCCTCCATACGGGAAATATTTGCCGCATCGAATCATTGATATTTGGCTTGACATTAAAATCAAGAATAATTAATTTTATAAAACTTTTCATTCAATAAAATTAAAATACAAGGAGCAGAGAAATGAAAAAAAAATCATTATCCGGATTGATGATTATTGTATGTCTGCTAATTTTTCTGGGTATGAGCACACAATTATTTTCATCGGAAATGCCCAAAATCATCACCGGTCTGAGCGTTTCATATCTGGTTCCGGAATATGAAACAACCCAAAACGCATACTTTGATCCGAGTTTCGGTCTTGGGGCCAACTTGATATACAGTGCTTTAAACAGCATTCAAATTGAATTGGAGTATCGATACTCAATATTGAGAATCGACAATGATCTTGAGCGCAATATAAAATTCTCAGTCAATAAAGGGGTGCCAAAGGAAAGTCAAAAAGACATTAATTTCGATGCCGGAAGTTCTCAGATGATTATGATTGGCGGTCGGTTCGTTCTGACGCCTGACGCATTAAATAAATATTACATTCGTGCAGGAGCAGGATACCGGCTCTCCCAAGGGGATACTGAAATCACCGTGGAAAAAGAATCTGTTGCAACAAAAGAATGGGATCCGTGCGTAGCCTTTTATACCGGATGGGGAGGCTTGATTTCAATCACCGACATGTTGTTACTTGACTGTCAGTTGAATGCCACGTTCATTGCTGATAAAGATGAAGCCGATGAAACGGATCTTATTTTCTGTTTTGAACCCAAAATCGGCATTCAAATCGCGCTGTAAAATTTTATCGAAATGTTGAATCATGCGAGGATTTCTATTTAATCAAGAACCACCGTCAGGGGCAGTGATTTAGAGTCATTGCCCTAAAAGGTGTGCAATTTTCAGTATCACTATTTCAAATTATCGATTAATTTTTTTATAGGCAGGCCCGCCAGTCATTCTGGCGGGCCTCTCTTTTTGGTGGAGATTATATTCCTGGCATTCGAGAAATCTTCGCAAAAAAATTCGGATGGATCGAACGGTTCAATATATAATCACATTTATGCAAAACATCGCCCTCAACTTTCTTCCCACATCTTTGATGTTGATGGGGAGGCGGGGGCTATATCTACATCAATGAACTGAGAATCGGACAATCTGGTCAGGGTGAGCTGATGCCAGTCAGGTACCGTGATGAAGCACTCATCAGGGACAGGTGGTTCCGGTGATGCATCACAATATAATAATATCCGTCTGAAACGCCGGGGATGGATAAATCGGTCGTTATACCATTGTCATCCGTAACGATCCCGTCATTTCTCAGGAAAAATGATCGGCCCGCCACCAGGGTGCCATTGGCTGTGCTTCTGAGTTCCACAAATACCCAGTCTGTGATTTGACTGGGAACGCGGGCCACCACCCTGTTGTCTGAATAGGGAGATGTTATGGGTATCCAGCCTGCCTCCTGTAAAAGGGTTCGCATCCCAGTCCCTGCCTGATAAGGACCTTCCATAAACACTTTGCAGGCCAGCAGCACTTCATCCGTTTCAAATAAAGCAAAATCACCGGTCAGAGACAGGGAAACAGCAACCTCATTATCGGCCTGATTTACAGTCCCCCCCATATATTGCCAGGCCGTACCATTCCAGAAATAAACCCTGAGCTTGCTTTCATTCATCCCTGAAATATCTTCATCCGTGTAATGAAAAACGGCATCGGATGAAAACGCATCGATACCTGCGGATTTTGAAATATTCCAGGCGACTTCGATATAAGGGAGTTCAGGTGGATTTGCCGGTGCCTGATTGAGCTGCAGCACCGTGATATCGCCGCTGCCGGAAAGACTGTTAAACGTCATTTCAACAGTGTGTCCGTCTCCGGGATCCACATCGCCTTCGTTGAATAAAACCAGGCTGCCGCCGACAGCCGCTTCCGTGTCAATAAATCCATTCAAAGTCTGACTGGCACTTTGCATGATGACAGGCTCAGACATTCCATGGTCTTCCCACAATCCGTAAAATGTGAGCCCCCAGTCATTTGTATGATTCTCATCTCTTAAAAATTCCACATATTCTTTGCTTGTCGTCTGATAATAAAGTGTGGCTTCCACTTTGGTGGGCACCTGATCCAGGATATAGACGGTTTCATCCCAATATTGACCGTCCGCATAGGCATAACCGACGGGCGGAGACTGGATATCTTCAAAACTTGTATTGCTGAACCCACGGGGGGGAATACGGTTGTCTTTATAAATCGTATCGTTCAAAACAAAATGAAACGACGGCCCGGCTGGAAAATTAACAACAGGAGACAGGGATTTCGATATCCCCGGCTTGATTTCATAAATCTTGATATCCGGGTCGTGAATCAAATCCGCAGTCAGAAAGTTATATGCGCCTGATTCGTAAAAAACACCGCTGTTGTTCAACGCCGTCAGATGGATCCATATTCTGCGGCCCTCTGGATATCCTGAAGGCAGTTTGTGCCCCGTCTGATTGGTCACCTTCACAGTCACAACCTTGCCATCCATGTTGACTTCCATAAAAGCGGCCAGCTCCAGCATGGAACGGGCCCGCCCGATTCCCTGATTTAATGCGGCCGTATCACTTTCACCGGGATAGAGCTGATCGATCAATTTTGCAATAAATGTATTGCCGCCTGTCATATCATGCAGAGGCAGATCGTTCCGGATCGGCACATCCTTTTTATTGGCGCCTGCTCCGGTTACATCCCTTAAATGGCAGTCCTGGCAGGTGGAAACATAAGCTTTATTTCCGCCGAACTGCGGAGCATACACACCCTCTGGAGAATTGTAGGCACTCTTCAGCCATTCACTGTAGGTTCTCTCGACCGGAAACATTGTGTAAGGATCAAAATTAGAAGCCATGCTGTCAAAATCATTCGGCACATAGGTATTTAAGACCGTCCGCTCATACACCGGATTGCTGACATCGTGACAGGTACCGCAAAGATCCGACGTTTGATGCAGCGGGGAATAATACATCTGATGCCTGGCAACCGCATCAACAAACGGACCTCTTTTCGCTCCCTCATCAGAATTGATAAACATACCGTTTGCCGTTGTGCCCGGAATATGGCTCAAATCTGCCAGATAGGCCTGATCCTCAGAATAGGTATCTGCTGTATACACCGAATCTTCAGGAAAAGGATTTTCACCCAGGGGGGATGTCATCACCATTTTATGGCAGAAGCCGCAGTGAACCCCTTCACGGTCACCGCTGGTTAACGCGGATCCGTCTGTAGGCGTGGAACGCCCGTCAAGCCAGCCACGCGGTGAGTGACACCGGATACAGAGATCTCCGCTTTCGGGCGCGTCCTGATTGGCAATGGCCATGCAGGCATAATAGAAGGGATCGCGGGCTGCCTGGGACATCATGCCGCCGCGCCAGTTGAAAGAGGGTTCGACTGAGAGATCATATCCGCCATGACAATTGTCGCATTTGTCCGGCAGTTCCGTATTGCCGGACTGGCCTGGCTGGGATCCTGGCAGAAAAAAATCATTTAATGTTGTGGGAACCGGAACGACCTGAGCAAGCACAAGAATAAATAGTAGTAGAAGAAGCGGTATAAAAAACAGAGTTATTCTTTTCATCGTATCCGCTCCTTGGTATAATCAAAACCTATCAATAAAAATATATAAAATCATTTCGATCGAGTTATTACACAATTCAAATATAAACATCATTTTCAAAATACAAAACATAAAGTTATTTTAAAATATTCCCCTATCTTGTTTATTCATAGTCAGTTGTATGTAAATTTCAAATATCCATCCTTTCAAATAGAGTGAACAAGCAAATTTTGGTCCTGTATGAATAATATTACTAAAATTTAATAAAAATCATGTATAACATTTCTGATATTTCATCTTATTTCTTTTTTCTTAATTCTTGATTGACACCTCCCTCAACCCTTCGAGCAGCTGATCTCTCATGGATACTCGTACTGCAATGAATGCCCAGACCATACTGATCAGCAGGAGCAATCCGATAATCAGGGACACCGATCTAATTGCAACCGCCTCCAATGATTACTTGATCAATATCATCTTCCGAATGGCAGCAAATTGACCCGCCTGCAAACGATAGAAATAGAGGCTGCTGTCAAAATGTCGACTGCCCTGACCATTTCCATCCCAGTTGACCGTATAGAATCCCGGAATTTGTTTTTCATCCACAAGTTTGCCTATCTCCCGGCCCAGGGCGTTGTAAACAGTGAGTATCACATGAACCGGCTCCGAAATCGCATATTGTATTTGTGTCAGCGGATTAAAAGGATTTGGAAAATTCTGGCCTGAATTCCGTCGGCATATTATCCCCAATCTGATAACCGGATTCATGAAACGACGTGGTCAGAAGGAGAATGCAGGTTTCCTGAAAGCCTGCCAGAAGGGTCGTGGAAGGATCCTGTGACAAACCAATGGCTGCTGTAACTCCCAATGAGTTGCTACTTTGATAGTTTAAAGATGTCTTATGAATCCCGCCGCAGCTGATCACCGATGATCTGATACAGTAAGTCTGGCTGTTCAAATGAGCGGACAGCGACAAATTGACCAATATCACACTACAAACGGTCGCTATGTTTTTATATTTTAACATGATTGCTTCTCCTGATTCAAATATGAATGACTATTCCTTTTGAATGGTGACATTGCAGCCTTTGAGTGTCAGCAATTTTAAAATTTCAGGATAATCGGAAGAAAAGGTATTGACGGATCCGGCCCTGAAAATCAGGGTTTCTCCCTCGTCTGCTTTGTCAATGGCTTTTTCAATATTCCAGTCGGGATTGTCGGGCGAGCCGGTTCCGCCCGACGATCCTCCGAAAAAACCGATTGTTTCTTCAGGAGCAATTTTATGAACATACTCCTGTTCGTCATTAAATTCCTTATTCACAAAGGTAATATTATCATAAGTGTATCAGCCGTCACCATCTCCTGTGTGCCCGAAATTCATCAGAAACTGATCACTGCCTTCTTTATATCCATGAATGATCCAGGCCTGTCCGGCTCCGTCGGGTCTTTCCCGGCTAATGATCACAGGACGCAGCCACTGAATCTCTTCACGCATGATCTCGAAATTCACGGATGCATCCCAATTCGCATTCGAATGATCGAAAATGATTCACCAGAGCATTCCGGCATTCCAACATACTGGCACCTGAAGCTTTGACTCCAAAATTCATATTCGCTGCAACAGCCGCATGATAACTGATTTTGGCCATGTCGTCTCCGCCGGGAGTATCCCGGGTTTCTGTCATCTGATCCCATTCATAGGTTTCACCAAAGGTGACATCCTCCGGGGATGATCCGATGGTCAGACTGTTCCAGCAGTCTCCCAGGGCCGACAGAAAATCGCTGTTGTTACTGATCTCCTGAGCTTCTTCATAGAGGCTTTCATCCCAGTACCCCCGCATTCTTAAAATACCGCCGTCCTTCGGGATCCATTCAAGTCGGGTGACGCTGCTTACCACCCAGGGATAATCAGCAGGAATTTTCGGATCTGTTCCGCATACTTTTTCAACCCAGCCGATTCCTCTTCTGAAATGGCAGGTTGTGCATGCATTTCCGGTTCCCGACTCGGGCCACTTCCAATAGTACATGGTCATCGCCATGGCCGTTGCCACACATCCGACAATGGTTCGTTCATCTGTGCCGTATTGCAGTTCAGGAGATTTTTCGGTAGCCAGGCATTTTCTTTCTCACTTTCCCCGGAAGCAAAGCTATCCGGGGAAAGTGGGATCCTATATTAATATCAATTTAACAATTCTTCAACCAGGTTAACGCTTAATCAGACCACAAACTGAAGTTGTGGTTTTCACTGATAATAAAAAAACCTCCGGATCCCGATCATCCCGTTCAATATTCGGGACAATTATTCCGGAGGTTACTATGATCAATCGATTCAGATAATGTTGATCACATGCGCATCAAAGCACACGTGCTATTTTATGAGTTCTCCCTGACAAAATCCACCAGTTCATCCACTTTGGCGAACGCCAGGGCCACCACTGTATCCGCGGCGCCGTAGTAAATCGCGATGCGCCCCGTATCCGCATCACAAACCGATGCGCAGGGGAACACGACATTGGGCACATCGCCGACGCATTCATAAAGTTCGCGCGGATTCAAAATATAGGGTCTGGCCCGGCCGATCACTTTCCAGGGCTCATCCGGATCAAGCAGAGCGGCACCCGCACTGTATACAAATCCATTGCAGGACTGCAGCACGCCATGATAAATCATCAGCCAGCCCTCAGAGGTTTCAATGGGTGATGGTCCTCCCCCGACCTTGGTGTATTGCCAGGAATTCCCTACAGGTCCCATGACCCATCGATGTTTGCCCCAATGCACCAGATCGGGACTGTGGCTGAGATAAACATCTCCGAAAGGCGTGTGGCCGCTGTCGGAAGGACGGCTGAGCATGACAAAATTGCCATTGATTTTCCGGGGAAAAAGAACCCCGTTTCGGTTAAAAGGCAATAATGCGTTTTCAATCTGATGAAATGTTTGGAAATCATCTGTCCAGGCCATGCCGATTGTTGCCCCATGATAATAATTGCACCACATCACATAATACCGCCCCTCAATTTCAACGACACGCGGATCATAGCCATAAATAAAATTTCCGATTTCCGGATCATCACATTGAAATCGAATCGGATTTGAATCGATATCCCAATCCAGCCCGTCTTTGCTGAACCCCCGGTGCAGCTGCATTTTCCGGGTGGTGTCGTCAATCCGGAAAACGCCGGCAAACTCACTCCGATAGGGAATCACCGCACTGTTGAACACACTGTTGGAATTGGGCAGAATATCCCGCGGAATCACCGGATTTTGATCATATCGCCATACAACATCCGCAGAACCGGCCGGCCGGTTCTGCCAGGGCAAATTGGGAATCGATTTTTCATTCAGAATTCGAACCGACGTCATGCCTTTTTCCTCTCATTCATTCTGTCTTTTAAAGTTTCCACAATGATCTTGTACCCTTTATCCTGGGCCAATTGCATGGCTGTATGGCCTTCCTGATCTTTTTTTTCGGGATCTGCACCATGATTCATTAAAAAATTGAGGATATCAATCTGACCATATTTGGCTGCAATCATCAAGGCCGTAAGGCCTTCATCATTTCGCATTTCCAGTTCGGCATCATTCAATACCAATTCCTGAGTGACATCCAGACGTCCGTAGCGTACCGCATACATCAGAGGGGTCCATTTCCTTTTCTCCACACAGTTGATCTCAGCGCCGGCCTGGATTAACAACTGGACAAACATCAAATTTCCATAGAAAGCAGCATACATAACCGGCCGGACCCCGTCAGGATCTGCGATATTCACCTGTTTGGAGATTTCATGCTCGTCATCCTGCTTGAAAAACCGGTCGATACTCTTCACATCATTGGCTTGTGCCATTAAAAGCAGGTCGATCTCTGAGCTTTTATTGCCGTGCTTCTCACCCATTTTATATAAAGTAAAATGAAAAATAGAAATATCCAAATAAAATGTTGTAACATTTACCCGACACTGTTCGTATATGTTGTAGATTCATGGACCATTCAAGGCTGATTTAAAGTGGAGGAGTGTATTTATGGCAAAACGACCGAAAAAATGGATTGTCATTTCAGTTATTTTATTTATTGTTGTCTGTGTTATCATTGTGGCATCCTTAAAGAATAAGAATAAAAAGACGGAACAGCGAACAGTGACCGTAGAAAAAGCCACTATCGTCGATAAGGCACTCGCTGTCGGGAACATTGAGCCGCTAAATGAAATCGCCGTAAAATCAAAAATTTCGGGCGTCGTCGGACAATTGTATATCAACGTGGGAGATTTTGTCCGTGCCGGTGATCCTTTACTTGAGGTGCGCCCGGATCCGACGCCTCTGGAAATTGTGGAAACCAAAAGAAATCTGGAACGGGCACAAATAGAACTGGACAATATCCGGCGTGAATTGAACCGAAATGAAGGTCTCAAAAATAAGGGCCTGATCGCTGATCAGGATTTTGAAGAGAAAAGGAGAGAATACGATCAGGCCGTTTTAAATCATCAGATTGCCAAGGAACGTCTGGATCTTTTGGAAAAAGGGAAAGTGAGAATTGCCGATGCCAATATCGAAACCGTCATCAAGGCGCCAATCACTGGCTTTATTCTCGAAAAATCTGTCAATGTGGGCGATCCTGTAGTACCGCTGACATCATATCAGGCCGGAACAGAACTCATGAAAATGGCGGACATGACCGATTTGATTTTTAAGGGCACAGTGGATGAGATTGACGTCGGAAAAATTAAAGAAAGCATGACTGCCGAACTGCAGATAGGAGCCCTTCCAGGGAAAGAGGTCAAAGGTCACGTCAGCCTGATATCTCTGAAAGCGCAGAAAGAAGATAATACCACGGTCTTTCCGGTGGAAATCACCATTGATGAAACCGGAGGCGCTGTGCTGCGTGCAGGCTTCTCAGCAAATGCGAATATCATTATCGCAAGGGAAGACAGTGTCTTATCCATTCCCGAACGGGTGGTGACTTTCCGGAACGATTCCGCATTTGTGCGAATTCCTGTAGATGAACAGAATTCAGAAGAACGCTATATCAAAACCGGTCTCAGCGATGCAATCACGATTGAAGTCATCGAAGGCCTGGAAGAAGGTCAGAAAGTGCTTGAAAAAGAACTGCATGAAATCACCTAAAATAACTGATGTTTAATGCAGAAGAAATCATGCCTCAATAACCCGCTCTTCCGTATGTAAGTGCTGTAATAACGAATATGATTATCGAACATGATTTCTGCAGCAAGGTAAATCCGCCTTCGAAGTCTGTTTTTGTTATGGTGCTTAATCGATTCATGAATGACCTTTGTAAAATCCGGAACGATTTAAAAATGAGAATTCTGCAATGAGATTATTTTTTGATAGAATCCTGGAAATTCTGAAATACCTGCGCAAGTACAAATCCCGTACGGCTATGACCCTGTTCGGAATCATCTGGGGTACTCAAACCGTCATCCTCCTGCTTGCTTTTGGTGTCGGTGTGCGTAAATCCATGAGTAAAAATATGCATGGTATGGGCGAAGGCATAGCCATTGTATGGCCGGGCGCGACAAGTATTCCCTTTGAAGGATACGGACGGGGCCGACCGATCCGGATCACCCATGAGGATTGTGAGTATGCGCGCAGGGAAGTGCCCGAGATTCTCCGTATCAGTCCGGAATATCATAAATGGGACCTGACTGTCCGGTTAAAAGATAAAATCCAGCGTCCGAATATTACCGGATGCCTTCCGGAATATGGTCCAATGAGGAACAACTGGCCTGAAGCCGGAGGCCGCTGGCTGAATGAAAAGGATGAAGCCGATCAGCGCCGCGTGGCATTTCTGGGTTATGATTTAAAAAACTTTCTGTTTGGTGAAGGCAAAGAAGCTATTGGAAAATATATTTATATCGGTGAAATCCCGTTCCAGGTGATCGGTGTTCTCAAAGAAAAAACACAGCCTTCTTCCTATGCTGCACGGGACAAGGATCGCGTTTTTATTCCCGCATCCACATTCCGATCGATTTTTGGATACCGGTACGTGAGTACATTTGTGTATCAGGTTGCCAATCCGCAAATGGGAGAGCCCGTCAGGGACAAGCTTTATCGTGTGATGGCAAAGAAATTTAAATTTGATCCCAAAGACACGGAAACCCTGGGAATCTGGGATACCACCTATTCGGATAAATTTATTGCAGATTTTACAACAGGATTCAATATCTTTCTCGGGGCAATCGGAACCATCACACTCATTGTGGGCGGCATCGGCCTGGCCAATATTATGTACGTGGTGGTTCAGGAACGAACACGGGAAATTGGAATCAAACGATCGGTAGGTGCCAGAAGGAGAAGCATTCTGGGTGAATTCATACTTGAAGCTTTTATCATTATTGGAATCGGCGCGTTTATCGGTCTCATTCAGGCACTCATACTCATTAAAATAATATCACTTATGCCTATAGAAGACTATGTAGGCCATCCCGAGCTGAATTTGAATGTGGCCTTTTTTACGATTCTCATTCTCGGATCCATCGGATTTTTATCCGGCTTCTTTCCGGCACGAAAAGCCTCTCGCCTTAACGTGGTGGATTGTTTACGTCAATAGAAGGATGGTAATATATGCAGCTTTGGATTCTTCTTAAAGACTTTATTCAGGATATTCGAACCCAAAAATTGCGGGCGTTTCTCACGATTGTTGCGATTACATGGGGAACACTGGCGGTTATCTTATTGATGGCCTTTGGCGAAGGGCTCTCGTTTCGCATGCAGGAAGGCTTGCTCAATGCCGGAGATATGATCATTCGGGTATATGGCGGACAAACGACCATCAAATACCAGGGGCTTCCTGTCGGCCGGAACATCCGGCTGATCGAAGACGACGCAGATTTATTGAAAAAAGCCATCCCGCAGGTATCTGCAGTAGCCCCGGGATTCGGGCGGTGGGTACGAATGAGAAACGGAGATACGATCGCCGGCACCCATATGGAAGGCGTGTATCCTGAATTTGAATTCCTGCGCCGTATGTATCCCGCTGACGGAGGACGGTTCCTGAACGGTCAGGATCTGAAAGAACGGCGCCGGGTTGTGTTTTTGGGGGGTGAGATCGCAAAAGAATTATTTGGATCCACAGAAGTCATCGGTCAAACTGTCTATATTGATGCACTGCCCTTTACCATCGTGGGAACCATGCCGAAAAAACTGCAGACATCCATGAATAACGGACCGGATGACAGACGGGCCATCATTCCTTTCACAACATTTCAAAGCATTTACGGACATAAATACCTAAATGAGCTGATTGTAAAACCCGCCCGTGTTACCGATGGCATGCTGGTGGAAAAAGAAATCCGTCGTGTGCTTTCGAGAAAATATCAGTTCGATCCCGAAGATGACCGGGCTGTACCTATGTGGAATTTTATTGAAAATCAAAAACAGGGTGAAAAAGTATTTATCGGGATCAATATTTTTCTGGGGACGATCGGAGCAATGAGCCTGTTAATCGCGGGCGTTGGCGTGGCCAATATTATGTATGTTGTCGCCAAAGAACGCACCCGCGAAATCGGTATCAAACGGGCAGTCGGTGCCAAACGGAATCATATATTATTTCAATTTATTTTCGAATCTCTGCTCATCGCAGCCATCGGGGGATTCTTTGGAATCATGATATCGCTGGGTATTGTAAAAATGATGTGGATGATGCCTGTTTCTGGAGATGGGGCCATGCAGTTTCTGGGCCGTCCCCTGATCTCTCACAGTGTGATGGTTACATCCGTTCTTATACTCACCCTGATCGGATTACTCGCCGGTTTCTTCCCTGCCCGAAAGGCAGCCAATGTGAATCCTATTGATGCACTGCGCTATGAATAACACGTGCAGCCTGTTCGGGCTGCCACACAAAAACTTTATCTGCCCAATCAAAGAACCACATAATCATTTGACTTGTTAGGCGGCGGTTTTGCCTTTGTTTCCTTTTCCGGCTGAACAGGGGGTTGTTGTTCAAGAATTTTTCTTTCAAACGGGAGACGGACTTTAATCATCAACTTACCCTTATCCACGGCAGAATCATAATAAAGATTCATGTATGAAAAAAGGATCCTGGGCAATTCATCGGGTTTGGGAAGCTGAATAATCGGTTCGTCAGCAGCCATCTGCAGAGTTTTGACAAAATGCAAATGATAATTTTTCGCCTTGGAAGCGACAAACTCCACATATAATGAATCGGCTGTCATATTTGAAATCACCCGCAACTGCCCGCCGCCGGCGTCAATAATTGCATAACAAACAGAACGTAAAAGTAATCCGAAAGCCAGTGTCAAATCATTACCGGACATTCTCGTTTTTAATAAATTCGCCCCGAATTGAACTTGAATGGAGACATTCCCAGTATCCATCGATGATTTCAAATAACTTAATTCCTGCAGCAGTATTTCATTAACGTCCCAAAAGGTCATCCGCGCGACCATGTCCCGGTTGTTTTTCGAGATAAATAATTGTAGAAGATTCCGGGTTTTTTTCCAGTCTGTAAGCACCTGGTTCGCCTGATCATCTTTTCTTGGGTATTCTTTCATATATTGAGACAACAGAGTGGAAAAACCATTTAATGTGTTTTGAACCTGCCTGTAAAATCGATGCCTGAATTCACTCTCCTCGCGAATTCTGCCATAATGCCAATGTTGTATTTCCTTTAACAAGACATTGCTTTGCTCGGATTCTCTCCGCTCACTGACATCTCGGGCCACATGCAGCTCATAAATCCGATTTGCTGATTGAATGGTGCGCGTATTTATTTCAACAGTAAATACAACACCGGATTTATTTTTCCAGGATTCTGTATGGCGATGAATATTATTATCCAAAATTGACGTTTCCGCATTGGATTGATCCGGATTTCTCAGTTGAATATTCGAAAGACGCATCTGTTTCAGTTCAACCGCCGAGTATCCTGTCATAAGCATTAAAGCCTGATTAAAATATACAAACCGGCCATGTTCATTGGTCTGAAAAATCGCATCGCTTAAATTATCGATTAAGCGTCTGTATTGATGCGCCGATCGCTTAAGCGAAAATTGCATCTGCCCAAAAGAAGCCTGCATGGCATCTTTTTCCGATTGCAGCCTGTAATATCGCATACGTTCCAACCCGCTCAAGAAGCCAAAAAGGACACCCAGACCAATAAAAATAAACACAATCCGCCAGCTGAAATCATATAATGGAATGTAATGAAAACTGATCGCGAAGAGGGCAACCGTGGAACCCGCGACAATACAATTTTGAATAATCGGCTTTGGGAATTTTTTTTTCTCTCCCATACGAGCTCCCATCAATTGAAATAATGACCTTAAGCCATGAACTGATATATATTTAACAACAATCATGCCATAAGTCAATATATGCCTGAAATAGATAATTTTCTGCTTGACATTTTACATTTTGAAATGTAGACTTTAAGAACTTAAAAATTATTCATAAGGAGATGTCATTGATTTGCCGTCGTTATTTACGTAGAATAGACGATGATCCGGAAGCACAGATGCTATGTCAACGGCTCCAGGAGGAAGGGTATCATCAACTTCAAAATATTATCATCGAGCGTGTTTACCGCCTTGAGAATATATCAGAAGACCAGGCTGAAGATTTGTTTCCGTTGCTCTGCAATCCGGTGGCTGAGCAAATTTCAAAAAATTCATTTTTAAACATGAAAGACGGACCCGTATTCGAGGTGGGATATCAGCGGGCAGTAACCGATCCCGAGCTCCCGTCGATTATCAGGGGTGCTGAATCCTTGAATGTGGATTCGCTCGCATGGGCGAGAATCTCCCATCGATATCAATTCATTGGATTGACCGAACAAAAAGCCAGAGAAATCGTGATCCATTACCTGTACAATCCCCAGGTACAAGTGCTGATTCAACCTGAAGAAACCTGGGATTCTCTGCGCCCCCGGGGTGAAACCGGACCTGTGGAACATATTCATTTACACGGATTAAAGAATGAAGCGCTGATACAACTCAGTGAAAACCGACGGCTGTTTCTGAACCTGCCTCAAATGAAAGCCCTTCAGAAAATCGCAGATGAGTTAAACCGGGATTTAACAGATGCGGAAGTCGAAATGTTTGCACAGACCTGGTCTGATCACTGCTTTCATACAACATGGAAAAGCTTGAATTTACTGAAGATGCTGCAACAGGCAACAACAAGAATAAACCACCCGCTCATTTTATCCATGTTTGAAGACAACGCAGGCGTGATGGATTTTTATGAGGGCTGGGCCCTGACCATCAAAGGAGAGACCCATAATTCACCCAGTGCGGTCAGTCCGTACGGCGGGATTATGACAAAGCACGGCGGGGTTATTCGGGATACATTGGGCTGCGGACAGGGAGCCTGGCCGATTGGAGGAAGCACAGTGATGGGCCTTGGAGACCCGCGGATACCCTGGGAAAAGGTTCCTGAAGGTGCGCTTCATCCCAAAACTATCCTGCTGGATGCCATTCGCGGAACAGCCGATTATTGCAATCCCATGGGGATTCCCATGATGTTTCCGGTCTATCGGTTTCACCCGGGATATACAGGAAAATGTTTTGCTTTGGGCCATTCTATCGGCCTGGTGCCTTCAAAACGGGCGGCCAAAGGCCGGCCCCGGCCGGGTGATATGATGATATTAATTGGCGGTAATACCGGCCGGGATGGTCTTCATGGTGCCACTGTAAGCTCATCTTCCATGACAAGCGACACTGCAACCGTCGATGCAGCGCATGTGCAAATCGGTCATCCCATTCAGGAAAGAAAATTCATGGAAGCCATTCCGAAGCTCCGCGAACAAAATTGTCTGAGAGCCATCACGGATCTCGGAGCAGCCGGTCTCTCATCGGCTGCCGGTGAGATGGGTGCTGAAACCGGTATCTGGATTAATTTGGCCAATGTGCCCCTGAAAACCGAAGGCATGCATCCCTGGGAAATCTGGATATCCGAAAGCCAGGAGAGGATGCTCCTCTGTGTACCCCCCGAAAAAATTCCGGTTTGTCTGAATATCCTGAACCGGTTCGAAGTACCCGCGGCCATCATTGGCAAATTTACCGAATCATACCGATGTCAGGTTGTTTTCGATCCCGATTTCAAGAAGGATATTCTGAAATTACCGGTTTCCCCGGAAATGACGGGCGAACATGTGGTTGATTTGGATTTTCAGGATCTGCGAAAAGGGTGCCCGCTTCCTGAAATCGACATTCGGGAACCTGAAAAAACGACAGATGAATTTCTGCCGGAAGATCTTGAAAGAGCCGATCAGGTTCGTTTGGCCATCCGGAATGTGCTGACTCATCTGAACTGCTGTGATCAATCATCCGCCGGCGCCCAGTTTGACAGTACAGTTCAGGGCAATACGGTCCTGGGACCCTATGGCGGAATAGACGGTCGCATGCCGAATGATCTCTGGGTATCCGCACCAATTCGAGGCAGACCTTTCGGAGCAGCTGCTTCAGTCGCTTTTCATCCTTTTTACGGGGATGTGGATGCTTCCGGAATGGCAGGACTGATGATGGTCGACGCCATCTCAAAACTGGTGGGCGCCGGTGTATCCTGCCGGGATATTGTGTTATGTGACAATTTTTATACTCCGCAGGTGACCCCTGAAGTGGCTGGCCGTTTGATGCAAATGGTGAAAACCTGTGCCGGTCTTTCCGTTCAATTTGGGACGCCCTTTATCAGTGGTAAAGACAGTTCGAGCGGTACATTTATCAATCGTGAAAATCAGCGCATTGATGTACCGCCTACGCTTTGTGTCATGGCCATGGGTCGCCTGCCCGATGTCGGCCGATTGATTACCAAACCATTCAAAAAAAACGGAAACCATTTGTATGTTATTGGACCGATAACCGGTCGTCTTGGCGGTTCTGTTTATCTGGACACACTGGGACATCGCGGCACGCATTTGCCCGATCCGCCCGCAGACGGGCTTGTTGCTCTATGGCAAAAAATACCGGAATATCAAAACCGCCGCATCATCCGCTCCATTGCTCCCGTTGGCGGAGGAGGATTAATGGTTCGTCTCTTTGAGATGGCACTGGGAAGCGGAATGGGATGCAGGATCAATTTAAATCCGCTGATCGCCCAACCTGCAGCCCAGAGACTGGATGCAGCGCTTTTCGCCGAAATGATCGGTGCGTGGATTATTGAAGTTGACCCCAATTTTAAAGACGAAATCGAGACAACGCTGCCAGCCGTTTCACTGGGAACGGTGGTCACGGATCATCATCTCAGTTTACAATGGAGAAAAGAGCAATTGATGCTGAACATGTCCGACCTGATTAAAATTTGGGAAATGCCTTTCCGGGAGGTGATCCGATGAAGCCCAAAGTGTTTATTCTGTACGCTCCCGGGAACAATTGTCACCATGAAACCGCCAAGGCTTTTGAAATGGCGGGGGCTCAGCCTCAAATTGTTCATTTAACAGACGACCTCATTGCCCGAAAAAAGTCAATGTCAGATTGTGATATTCTGGCAATTCCGGGTGGTTTTGCCTTTGGTGATCATCTGGCCGCAGGGCGTATTTTTGCCCTGGATCTGGTATTCCGGCTTAAAGAAGCGCTTATGGAAGTACGGGAAAAGAAGATACTGATTATTGGTATTTGTAACGGATTTCAAGTGCTGGTCAATACAGGATTATTGCCCGGAACCAAAGATATCGGTCAGCCCACGGCTATTCTTGACCGCAACGCCTCAGCCGTTTTCGAGAGCCGATGGGTAACACTGACCATTGAAAAGTCACCCTGTATCTGGACCCGCGGATTGGCCGGGCAGACAGTGCACATTCCAGTGGCGCATGGTGAAGGGCGTCTGCGATTATCTCCGGAATTTTCTGACGAGCTGACTGTGTTTCGATATGACCACAGTGCCTACCCCCGCAATCCAAACGGTTCTCCTGCCAATCGGGCGGGTATCTGTGATCCATCCGGTCGTATTCTGGGATTGATGCCGCATCCCGAACGGGCAATTTACCCGTGGAATAATACGGACGACGGATTAAATATTCTAAAGCAGGGCGTTCATGCAGTGGCGGGATAATCAGTCGTTATTGCAGAATAAGTTTGTTGACATATTCTAATAAATTCAGGTATCCGGTCTGTACTTGACAGGCACAGGCTTCCAGCCAATGGATGAGGGCAAGGTTATGCTTGACTTATTGATGGATTTGAAGTATATTTATTAGATTTTAATATAATAATATAAATTTTATTTTAAGGAGGGTTTTTTCAATGAAAAGACAGATGCTACTGATGATTATGGTTGCATTTATCGTGTTGATTATGTTAGGATGCGAAAATACATACATCACGTCAGCCAAAGTGTATATGCAGCAGAGACAATACGACAAAGCCATCGAAATGTGTGAAACAGCCATTTCGCAAAGTCCGTCCAATCCGGATGCATACTTTGTACTTGGAAAGGCGTATTATGAAAAAGGCGATCATCGGCAAATGAACGAGGCTTTTAAGAAATCCCTTGAAATCGATCCAAAAAATGCGAATGAAATCGATTACTTCCGGGCACAGTCCTATCGCGATCTATTTAACAGTGCTTCTCAACTATCTGAAAACCAGAAGTATGATGAAGCTGCCGAAAAATATGAACTGGCCACTGAAATCCTGCCCGATCGCCACGAGGCGTACCTGAACCTGGCAGTCACCTATCTACAGGCTGAGAATGATTCCATGGCCATCCAAACCTATCTGCGGGCTTTAAATGAAATGCCCGACAGTTTAAGGTTTGCTTACAATCTGGGACTCACCCATTACAATAATGCGGATTATGAACAGGCCGTTAAAGCGTTCAGTCAGGTAGTAGAAAAGTCTGAGTCATCCTCTAAGCTCTATTTTGAATCATTATTCAACATGGCCAATGCATACGCCATGTTGAAGCAGGAAGACAAAGCGCTGGAAATTTATGAACAGGCGTTGAAAAATGATCCCGAAAATACCATGATTCTCTTTAACATGGGAAGAATGCTTCTGCTTCAGGAAAAATATGAAAAGGCAATCGAAGTGCTGGAAAAGGTTCTGGCTGTAAGTCCCGATGATTACGACGCCAACTTTGCCATCGGTACTGCCTATTTGCAAATCAATAATGAATTGATCGATATCTTCAACCAAAAAGTGGATGAAATGAGCAAATCCGAAGCCAAGGAACACAAAGAGGAAATGGAAATGAACTTTAAAAAAGCGCTCCCTCACTTTGAAAAAGCAGTTGAACTGAAACCTGACAATTCTTCAGCATGGCAGCAGCTCGGGACAGTTTACGTCAGACTGGGCGAAACAAAAAAAGGGGAAGAAGCGTTTGCCAAATCCGATGAACTTCGGGCTCAAGGCAATTAAAGCATTTATCAGTCTCTGCAAATTATAAGGGTGTCAGAAACACCCGAAAGGGCGCTTTTAGCGCCCTTTTTTTATTGATTTTATCATTTCTGATATATATACTTCCATCGTAATGAACTGACATTTATCGCGCCACATAAAAAATCACAAATCGGTTCCGGGAGAGAAAGGAGAGATCCATGCGATGGACAAAGCTTCAGTGCTTACCTGCCTTGATATTATGCTTATCTGTTATCACCTGTACAGGCCGTAAAGATTCCCGTGAAGGTCTGAAATCCGCGGAAAAACTGCTGATTTCAGCACATACTTCGGGTGAGATTTCGACAACCAGCACCATACGGATTCAATTCGCCGGGGAGATGGTGCCCTCGGATGAGACAGGTGTTCCTCTTCATCCATCACCTCTGAAATTTAATCCTTCAATTCAGGGACGGGCTGTATGGACAGATGTTAAAACATTGGAATTTTATCCGGACAGAACGCTTCCCGAGGGTCAAACCTACAGAGCAACGGTCACTTTATCAGTAAAAGCGGATTCAACAGCCTCTGATCAGCAATATGCGTTTACATTTTCAACGATCAGACAGGCGTTTGAAATCAATTGGCTGGGATTGAAAACCCCCTCTTCTGAACGTTACCATATGCAGGAACTGAAAGGCATTGTCAGCACCGCAGATATTACGACACCGGACAAAATAAATCATCTGATGGAAGCCAGGCAGAACGGTAAAAAACTTGAAATAATCTGGACTCAATCTGAGGACAAGAAAACCCATACGTTCGTTATAAAAAACATTCAGCGAACAAATAAACCATCCTCTGTCCGCATTGAATGGAACGGACGGGTCATTGGTGTGAATGAAAAAGACGGGAAAACCATAGAAGTCCCGCCCTTATCCAAATTTGAAGTAACCGAAGTCAAAGCGGTTCAGGCGTTCGAAAGTTATGTGGAAATTACTTTTTCGGATCCATTAAAGAAAGATCAGAATCTTGAAGGACTTGTCTGGGCAGATGATCAATCCGCTCTGCATTTCACCATTGAAAACAACACGGTACGTGTATACAGCACTTCACGCTGGCTGCAGGAAACACGGATTCATATAGAAACCGGAATCCGTAACCAACTGGGTGCTTCCTTAAATAAACCGCATCTGGCCGTGGTTGTGTTCGAAACCCTGCTGCCGGAGGTACGTTTTGCAGGTAACGGCGTCATTGTTCCCACGACACAGGGGCTCACCATTCCCATTGAGACAGTCAATCTTAAATCTGTCATGGTCAAGGCAACTCGCATTTTTGATCAAAATATGACTCAGTTTCTTCAGGTCAATGACATTGACGGGGAGCGGGAACTATATCGTGTGGGTCGTGTCATATGGAAAGATATTCTGGATTTGGAACTGCCGCCTCAAAAAGTGAATCAATGGGTTCGTTATGGATTGGATCTCAGCCCGCTGATTGACATACATCAACCGGGTTTTTACAGGCTTGAGCTCACCTTTCTTGTCCCACATATTATTTATGACTGCAAAGATACAGACGCAAATCAACTGGAATCCGTAAAACGTTTTCTTGATGAATGGACCAACGAACAGGAAAGAGAAAGCAGCTACTGGAATTACTGGGACGATAATTATAATTACAATGATTATTATCGTAACCGCAAGAATCCATGCCATCCGGCATTCTACCGCAAGTATTACGACCATAACATCACTGTTGCAAGAAATATCCTTATTACAGATATCGGACTCATGGCCAAACAAGGTGCCAATGATTCTATTCTTGTAGTGGCAAACGATATGAGGACCACTGAGCCGATAAAGGATGTGCAATTAACTTTATTGGATTTTCAGCAGCAGATCATCGCGCGCGGTCGAACCGACAGCGAAGGATTCGCCTTTTTCACCAGTGACAGGACTCCTTTTCTGATCAAAGCGCAGCACAAAAACCAGACAAGCTATTTGAAAATAAAAAACGGAAATGCCCTGTCTGTCAGCCATTTTGATGCCGGAGGCGCTATAATCAACAGAGGAATCAAGGGATTTTTCTACGGGGAACGCGGGATTTGGCGACCCGGAGATCATATTTATCTGACGTTTATCTTAATGGATGAATCCGGAAAACTGCCAAAAGATCATCCTGTAAAATTTGAATTGCAGAATCCCCGGGGCCATGTGGTTGAAACCAGGACTGTCTCTGAATCTTTAAATGGATTTTACAGCTTTCATACCCGCACAGATCCGGACGCGATGACAGGCAGCTGGAAAGCCAGGGCCATCATCGGCGGAACAACCTTTGAAAAAAGCCTGAAAATTGAGACCATCATGCCCAATCGCTTAAAGATGCAGCTGGATTTCGGGAAAGATGTGTCAGTTCTGAAAGAAGGCACCCAATCCATACGACTGACATCAGAATGGCTCCATGGGGCTCCGGCAAGCCAGTTAAATGCAGATGTGGAATTGGGATTTACTTCGAAAAAAACAGCATTCCAAACTTATACGGATTATACATTTGACGATCCGGCAAGAATCTACCATCCCGAATCCAATTTTATATTCGATGGAAAACTTGACACGCAGGGCGAAGCCATATTGAATGCCAAAATAGATGCCAGGACCGTGGCGCCTGGTATGCTGACCGCCCATTTTAAAACCCGTGTATTCGAACCCGGCGGTGCGTTCAGTGTGGACCGGATCAGCATGCCTTTTCACCCCTATGAACAGTATGTGGGAATCAAGGCGCCTCAAGGTGACAAAGCCCGGGGTATGCTGCTTACAGACACCACCCATACTGTTCATCTTGTACTTCTGGATGCCGGGGGCAATCCGGTATCCTCGGGGCAAGTGGAGATTGAGGTATATAAAATCAAGTGGCGGTGGTGGTGGGAAAAGGGTTCGGAACAAATTGCCGATTATCTGGGAAAGCATGCCTACAATACGATTCAAAAAGGTACGGTTCCTATTATCAATGGCCATGGCACCTGGAATTTAAAAATTGATTATCCAAGCTGGGGACGCTATTTAATCCGTGCGAGAGATTCTGAGGGGGGACATACAACCGGTATCATTAAATATATTGATTGGCCGGGTTGGGCGGGCCGGGCGCAGAAAGACAGGGCAGGAGGCGCCAATGTACTGACGCTGACCACAGATAAAACAGAATATCAATCTGGCGAAACAGCGGTTCTGAGTATCCCTGCCAGTGAAAGTGGCCGGATTCTGCTCACTTTTGAATCGGGAACCCGTGTGCTTCATGCCGAATGGCTTGAAGCAGTCAATGAGAGAATTCAATACAGGATTAAAATCACATCATCGATGACACCCAATATATATGCACATGTTACGCTTCTGCAACCGCATCTTAAAACAGGCAACGATCTCCCGATTCGTATGTACGGTGTCATTCCAATCAAAGTGACAGATCCTAAATCACGGCTCAAGCCAAAACTGAACACCCCTGATGTTTTTGAACCCATGTCCAGTCCCACAGTGACTGTAAGTGAAACCAGCGGCAGGCCGATGACATACACGCTGGCCGTCGTAGATGAAGGATTGCTCGGCCTGACGCGGTTTTCCACACCCGATCCCTGGGATTATTTTTACCAGAAAGAAGCCCTGGGCATTCAAACCTGGGATATCTACGATCAGGTTGCAGGCGCTTTTTCCGGAGAGCTGGAACGGCTCCTGGCGATTGGAGGCGGTGAAGAAGGCGAGATCAAAGGAGAGGAGCGGGCAAACCGGTTTCCACCGATGGTACGTTTTTACGGACCCTTTTTACTGGGTAAAAAGAAAAAGGCGAAACACCGCATCGATATTCCGCAATATATAGGTGCAGTACGCGTCATGCTCGTCGGAGGCGAACGCCGGGCTTTTGGTGTCGCAGAAAAATCGGTGCAGGTGAAAAAACCGTTAATGCTTCTGGGTACGTTACCCCGGATACTCAGCGTGGCTGAATCCGTGAACTTGCCTATTACAGTGTTCGCTCTTGAAAAAAATATCAGAGATGTCCAGATCAGTATCAGTACTGCAGGGCCGGTCTCCCCTGTGGGAGACACGCGTAAATCAATCCGATTCTCAAATGTCGGTGATCGCCTGATCAATTTCAAATTAAAAACCGACAGGTTGCCGGGAATCGCCCGGGTCAATATGACTGCAGCCAGCGGTAAGGTGTCGATCTCGCAGTCCATTGAAATTGACGTTCGTATTCCTTCCAGCCGGATAACCCAGGTGCTGGACACATTGCTGCTGGCAGAGGATCTCTGGAGCCGGACAGTGTCTCTGCCGGGATTGCCCGGGACCAATCATGCGCTTCTGGAATTGTCCAGGATCCCACCTGTCCATCTGGAAAAACGGCTGAAATTTTTAATCAGATACCCCCATGGGTGCATTGAGCAGACCACGTCATCCGTTTTTCCTCAGCTCTATCTTTCACATCTCGTGGATCTTGACGGCAGACAGGAGGAAGAGATTCAAGGCAACATCACAGCAGGAATCGAACGGCTGATAAAATTTCAGACATATGACGGCGGATTCAGTTACTGGCCGGGCAATCCGGATTCTCAGCCCTGGGGAACCAACTATGCCGGACATTTTCTGATTGAAGCGGATCATCTTGGTTATTATGTATCTTCACATGTCATGAAGCAGTGGCGAAAATATCAGGTGCAGCAGTCACGGTACTGGGCTGATACAAGAAAACACGCCGACCTGATCCAGGCCTATCGCCTCTTCACACTGGCATTATCGGATCATCCTGAATTGGGCGCCATGAACCGCCTGAAGCAATGCGATCACCTCTCCACAGCCGCACGTTACCGGCTGGCAGCTGCCTATGAGCTGGCCGGACAACAGGAGGCTGCAAAGCAGTTAATCAGGGGACCGGTCCTTGTGGACGACTATCAGGAACTGTCATACACCTATGGATCAACGACACGCGATCAGGCCATGATTCTGGAAACTCTGGTTCTGATGCAGCAACTGAATGAAACCGCAGATCTGGTCAGAGAGATCTCAGAGGCGCTGAGCGATCAAAAATGGATGAGCACACAAACAACGGCATATGCACTGCTGGCCCTTGCAAAAACGATAAAACTGGCTCCTCCCGGCGGCTCCATAGACATCATCTGGTCATGGAACAACGGCCGTGAAACCCGGGCAACTTCATCCAAACCCATACTGCAAATCCCCTTGCCATTGGAACAGGAAACCGAAGCAAATCTGAACATCAGAAATCGGGGAAAAGGCAGCCTTTATCCAAGAATTATTATGGACGGCCGTCCGGAACCGGGGCAGGAAACCGAAGCTGAACATGGGCTCAAATTAAGCGTTGACTATTCCGCTCTGGATGACAAGCCATTATCCATTGATCATCTCAAACAGGGAACAGATTTTATCGCCGAAGTCACCGTTACAAATACAGGCCATCGGGGTGATTATAATGAAATCGCCCTGTCCCATCTCATCCCCTCCGGATGGGAAATTCATAATGAACGTATGGATCCCATCATCCGGAGGAAACAGTCCGTATTTAAATATCAGGACATCCGTGATGACCGTATTTACACATATTTTGACCTCGGTCATAAAAAAAGCAAAACATTCAGAATTTTGCTGACAGCAGCGTATCTTGGAGAATTTTATCTGCCCCCCGTTTCCTGTGAAGCCATGTACGACGCCACCATCTACGGGCGGATTCAGGGCCGCCGGATCGAAGTTATTTCTGCGGAATAGTCCCGTTTGAGGATATTTGATATGAATCCGATTCAAAAGCATTGTTTTCTGTCTTCTCTGAATAATATCAAATATCCTCTGAAACGGTGGCTGTCTGTTTTTGCCGGAATGTTTGTTTTTTCTGTCGCTTTCTATTTGAGTCTGCCTTCTCCGCTATTTAAAGATCCCTATTCTGTAATTTTACTGGATCGGGACAATCATTTACTGGGAGCTACGATATCTCAGGATGAGCAGTGGCGATTTCCGGCAATGGACTCGGTTCCTGAATCCTTCATTCAGGCCATTACCCAATATGAAGACAAACGGTTCTTCCGGCATCCCGGTGTTGATCTGAAGGCGATCATGCGTGCTGCCTGGCAAAATATCCGGGCAGGTAAAATCATCAGCGGAGGGAGTACACTCACCATGCAGGTCATCCGACTTGCGAGAAAAGAAAAGTCCCGTACCGTTTGGGAAAAATGTATTGAAATTATTTTATCAATCCGGCTGGAATTAACCCTGAACAAGGAGGAGATCCTTATCCTTTATGCGGCCCATGCCCCTTTCGGCGGCAATGTTGTTGGGCTTGAAGCCGCATCCTGGCGTTATTTTGGATGCGGTCCTGAGCAGCTTTCATGGGCCGAAACCGCTATGCTCGCCGTGCTTCCCAACAGCCCGGCATTGATCCATCCCGGTAAAAATCGAATGATTCTGAAAAGAAAACGCAACGACCTGCTCAGCAAATTGTGCGCAAACCATGTGATAGACTCTTTAACCTGCCGTCTTGCTCAACACGAACCCCTGCCGCCGGAACCTCTTCCGCTTCCCCGTCTGGCTCCCCATCTTTTGCAACGCGAAAAGCAGGTTGTTCAGCATATTTCACAGAAGAAAACGGCATCCGGATCAAGAATTAAAACAACACTGCAAAAACAACTGCAGATGCGCAGTGCCCGGATTGTACGAAGCCACTGCCACCGGTTGGCTGCCAATGAAATACACAATGCCTGTGCTTTGATTTTGGACGTTCAGTCCGGCCATGTACTGGCCTATATAGGGAATATTTCTGATTCGACCGGAATCCATGGAAACTGGGTGGATATCATCATGGCCCCGAGAAGCACGGGCAGCATTCTTAAACCGTTACTCTATGCGGCTATGATGCAATCCGGTGATTTACTGCCCCATACACTGATACCGGACATACCAACACGCCTGGGAGGATTTGCACCGCAAAATTTCGACCACTCCTATCAGGGGGCTGTACCGGCATCCATGGCACTTGCAAGATCCCTGAATGTGCCGGCAGTCCGCATGCTGCAGGATTATGGCGTCGACCGGTTCTATCATTTTTTAAAACAATGCGGATTTACCACACTGTCCCGTCCGGCCAGGAGCTATGGTCTTTCGCTGATTCTCGGAGGCGCAGAGGGGACCTTGTGGGAAATTACCGGTATATATGCTTGCCTGGCACGAACGCTTCAATATGACTTTAATCAATCAATACCGCATCAAAGTTCATTCTTTATGCCAACCTGTCAAAACATCCATGAGCGTGCATATGCCGGCGATCCCCCTCTTTCGGCTGGCGCATGCTGGCTGACCCTGAAAGCCATGCTGGAAGTGATTCGGCCGGGAAATGAAGCCGTCTGGAAAGAATTTGTTTCCTCACGGCGTGTCGCCTGGAAAACCGGAACCAGTTATGGTTTCAGAGATGCATGGGCCGTGGGTGTCACTCCGGAATATGCTGTAGGTGTCTGGGTGGGCAACGCAGACGGTCAGGGTCGTCCCGAACTCACCGGACTGCATGCTGCAGCACCAATCCTGTTCGATTTATTCAACATTCTTCCCGCTACGTCCTGGTTTCAATGTCCGGAATCCGATCTGGTGGAAATTGAAATCTGCGGAAAGAGCGGCCACAGAAAAGGACCGCAATGTATTTATACCACATCTGTTTTCGCCATGCCCGCCGGAATGCATACGGCGCCTTGCCCCTATTGCCAATGGATTCACTACGACCCCACGGAAAGCTGGCAGGTCGATACGCGAACCGAAAAAATTACAAATATCAAGTCGAAAAAGCAGTTTGTGCTGCCGCCCGTAATGGAATGGTACTACAAGCGGCATCATTCCGATTATTCCTCCCTTCCACCTTATAAGCAGCTGGAAGCGTCCGCATTGAAGCGACTTGCGTATCATTCCCTGTCCCTGATATATCCGGACAACAGAGGTGTGATATATGTGCCAGTTGAACTCAGCGGACAGCGCGGACGTACAGTGTTCGAAGCAGCACATCGCCATCCGCAGATGAAAATTTTCTGGCATATCGATGGACATTATCTCGGAGAGACGAGGGAAATACATCAGATGGAACTGGCACCAAAACCCGGAGACCATATTCTCACATTGATTGATGAACAGGGACAGTTGATTCAGCAAAAATTTACGGTGATCCAGAAATAAATCAATCGTTCTTCCGGCTCAATTGAAAAAATAAGTCCTGAAGTATGCTTATACGAACTCACCGCCGATCCACCGGGCGCGGAAAGAGCAGTTCATTGGCCGATTCAAGCGCATAGATATCCGTCATACCAGCCACAAAATCCACCACACATCGTTCCGGATATCGCTCCTTTTGATAAAAGCCGGTACGATTGCTGATAAATTTTCCAAAATCTCGGTCGACCTGATAATCGGAATTTTTATATGCATGATAATCATATTCTAAGTTCTGATAACCCATCAGGAGATGCCCATATAAAACTTCAATTAGTGAGCGGACAGATTTATCGCTCTTTTTGATCTGCTCGTGGTTGTAGATTCTTTTATAATTAAACTTCTTCAACTGGCAGATCAAATCATACTTTTCATCTGAAAATGAAACGGCATCGGTGCCGGCGGATGTACGGATCACATCCATAACCAGTGTATCGATAATTTCACCATTGGTGTTTCCCAGACTCTTACGTATTACATCGGGCACGTCTCTGGACCTGATCATTCCGGCGGTTATGGCGTCCTCAATATCCCGGCCTAAATAAGCGACTTTATCCGCCACACGGACCGCGCAACCCTCGTATGTCAGCGGCGCAGTCTGACGGGCACTGATGGATTCAAGCGTTTTTTCTTTTTTCTGAGGCGCGATTGATTTCTGAAAATGCTCGCCGCAATGTGACACAATCCCGTCACGGACTGCATATGTCAGATTCAGGCCATGACCGTTCCTTGTTATCTTGTCCACGACCCGAAGCCCGTGCACTTCATGAATGAATCCGCCAATGGATCGAGACAGTTGATTCAAGACCAGCTCTCCGATATGGCCGAAGGGAGCATGCCCCAGATCATGTCCCAATGCAATCGCCTGAGCGAGCTCAACATCCAGTCCGAGCCCTTTACAGAGGGTCGTTGCAATTGTAGAGACATGCAATACATGTTCAATACGTGTGCAGATATGATCGTTTTTCGGAGAAAAAAATACCTGGGTTTTATGTTTTAACCGGCGAAACGGAGATGAGTGAATGATCGCTGTCTGATCACGAAAATAATCCCCGCGAATATCCGGACGCCGCGGTTTCAGTCTGGAATGATATAAGGTATTTGGAAGCGGATTTTTCAAAAAAACCCCTGTCTATCCTTTAAATATGATAATCATCACCATGCCGCCTGAATTATTATATCTGCGGTGCGGATCGATAAATTGTCTGGAATTTCCCACGCCAACGGGTATGTACCGGACATTTCTGATATTGGCATCCCGAAAATAAAAATCCCGGATCTCTTTGGCCCATCTCTGAGACAGCAGTAAATTATAATCCTGTGTACCGACATTGTCTGTATAAACTTCAATGAGTACTTGTCCGCCCGGATACCCGCGGATCAAATCAGCGACAGGAGTCAGGTAATCCGATGCCTCCGTTTTTAACATTGTCTGCATCGGGTCGAAAAGTGCTTTCACAGGAAGTACTTCGACAATGGCTGTATGAATGGCCGCTACTGCGTCAATATCGGTCCCGGAGGAAGGCCAGGCTCTTCTTCCCTGTAAAGAATTATCCCGAATTTTTAAAATTGTATAAAATTCTCCTGGTTTGACGATTCCTGAAATATCCAGGAATGGAGATTCAGACGATACGGTTCCGGCTTTCTGGTACACAATTCCGTCCTGACTGATCCAGACCTGAGCTTCTTCCGGGACCGTATCGGGAATCCAAAAATAAAGATCCGGGCCGGAATTGTCAAAAAAAACATTGTCTGTAAATTCAAGAATCAATGTTCCCCCGGATCCCAGAGAAAGAAATCCATTTGTACTATCTTTGTGATCCGGCGGACCCAGACAGTAACGGCTATTTTGAAATACAGAATCCGGTTCATCTCCGGTTCCGATTCCAGGAGCACCAGGATCGTAAAGCAGAACAGAATCTGCAAAGCTGATCTCTCCCATTGCAAGCCAGGACCAGTTAGTGCTGTATGAATAACCGGACCGTATCATTTCTGTATTCCCGGCAGACAAGGATGCTGTCGTATCTGCGGGCATTTGAACGGATTTCAGTGTATCTTCGTAAGATTCCAGTACCTTCAATGAATTCTGAACCGTCAAAGAATCTGAAATATTCGTATTCGAGGATATATCGGCAGATGAAACACCCTGCCCTCCCCACAGAAAGATACAGCCGATGAATCCCCAAAAAAAGGCATGTGTTTGAAATACCTGCATTTTAAAAAATATATAAAATTCATAAATTAAAGTAAAGCCTCTTTTCCCTTCTCAGTCAACCTGCGCTCCGAAACTTGAATAACAATTATTTGAATTTTCTCTTGTTTGAGAAAAAGCCATTTCTTAATTTTAATGAATCTGAGGATTTAACTATTGAGGTGAATATGGAATTGCAATTTTATGGAGCAGCACGGGAAGTCACAGGATCAATGCATATGCTTACGGTATCCGAGAAAAAAATTCTTCTGGATTGCGGCCTTTTTCAGGGTCATCGGAAGGAAGCCTTTGAAAAAAACAGTCAATTTCCTTTTGATCCTGCATCTGTTGACGTCATGATACTGTCTCATGCTCATATTGATCACAGCGGCAACATTCCCCAACTGGTAAAACAAGGATTTAGCGGTCCGGTTTTTTGTACACACGCCACTCAGGACCTTGCCAATATTATGCTCCGCGATTCCGCGCACATTCAGCAGAAAGATGCCGAATATATCAATAAAAAACATGAAAAAAAAGGGCTGCCTCCGGTTCAGCCTCTATATGTCATGGAAGATGCAGAAAACTGTATATCTCATTTTATAGGCCTTGGATACGAGCGTCCGTTCTCTGTTCTGCCCGATGTTCAGGTTACATTTTTTGACGCGGGTCACATTCTGGGATCCGCAATTGTTGTCATCGACATTGAGGAAAACGGGAAAAACCGCAGAGTCACCTTTACCGGTGATCTCGGACGCAAAAATCTGCCCATCATTAAAGATCCGATCCAAGTGAAAGAAACCGATATCCTGATAACAGAATCCACTTACGGAAACCGGTTTCATGACCCGATTGAAGACATGAAAAGCTGTGTGCAAAAAACAGTACAGGACACGGTACAGCGGGGAGGTAAAATCATTGTGCCGTCATTTTCTGTGGGGCGGACGCAGGAACTGGTCTACTTTCTTCACGAGCTGCAAAGTGAAGGAAACCTGCCGGAAATCCCTATCTATGTGGACAGTCCGCTTTCTGTCAACGTGACCGAGATTTTTCGACTTCACACCGAATGTTTTGATAAAGAGACCCGTGATCTCTTTTTATCGAATCATGAAGACCCCTTTGGTTTTTATCGGTTAAAATACATCCGTCACGTTGAGGATTCGAAAAAACTGAATACAGTCAATGAACCCTGCATGATTATTTCTGCATCCGGTATGTGTGAAGCGGGCAGGATTCTGCATCATCTTAAAAATAATGCCCCGGATTCCAAAAACACCATTTTGACGATTGGTTTTATGGCCGAAAACACACTGGGTCGGAAAATCGTGGACCGTCAGCCGAAAATTAAAATATTCGGGGATGAAGTTCCGCTCCGCGCACATGTGGAAGTCATGAATGGATTCAGTGCCCATGCAGATCAAAATGAATTAATGTCCTATTATCGCGGGATGAATAAAAATCGATTGCAGGAAGTCTTTGTGGTTCACGGTGAAACCGAATCCGCGGAAACACTGGCGGAAATGATTCAATCTGATATTGTACAAAATGTTCATGTGCCTTCCCGCGGAGAAAAATATCAAATTTAACCGTAACTGAAGCCGGCGGGAACGAAAAATCATTTTATTGTAACGATAGTTGAAAAATCCAAAGCACGGATACAAAGATTCTGGATTTGCATGAAAATTTATTTCACTGCTACAAATACTTCTTATATGTATCTGACCGATCCGGATCGATCCGGATCATCTTTCTTAGCACATCCGGTTCATCCTGAAAAATTTCAATGATCTCAAGATGATGCGCTTTTAAAAAATTTATGGCGTCCTTATGCTCCGAATCTTTTTTAAATATTTTTTCCATTAGATCGACAGCCTCCCGGCAATATTTCTTAACCATGGCATCATCATCTTCGACATAAGACAATCCAAGATAGTATTGGTCTTTCATCTTTCTGAAGAGTTTGTTTTCCTCGCCCATGAGCCGGTCGATAAACTCTGAACGTTCTTTCCAGCCGGTACTGAACTGTGCATCAAATAAAGCCTGATCGGCTACCTGTCTGGCTTTTTCATAAAACGGTGTCCCCAGCATCGGGCCCAGCTTGTCAAATTCCCCCCCCAAAATCACATAAATATAAAAATCAATAAAACCCGTAAACGGATGATACACACTGCTGTGTTCCAGCATCGTCTCAGGAGAATAAGGAAAACGCCAGTATTTATCATAATATTGCATATCGGAATTATTGGATATCATAAAAATTCCCGAATACCTGTCCTCAAAACTGCTGCTTGCTTCCTGGAGTTGAAGATTAATGGTAATGGTCAGCGGTTCTTCGGAGCCATGGCCCGTCCAGTCATGCTCATCGATATATCTTTCAATGGCTTCGTGAAACTCCCTGAGTTTTTCCTGCTTTTCCATAGGCAGTAATTCCAAGGTTAAAGTCACACCGGATTCCAGACTTTGTGAATATGTTGAAAAGCAAAATAATATCGTCCCCCAGAAACAAATCAAGCTGATTTTTTTAAAAAACATACGATCCTCCTCAGACAGGGTCAATTCATCCTTCTATAAAACATAGAAAATCCTCGATCGATAATCAAGGCACTTTTTTTCTTGACATTCATTGAAATAAACGTTAAGATAATCAGGCTTACTGAAGAATTGTATCTTTTGCTCCCAAAAAATCCCACTGGAGTAACGCCAGTTGAAGAAACTTTGTTTCATTTTTATTCTTTTGGGCGCAAGTTTCCTGATTGCCCAGCCAGTATTTGTGCCGCTCAATCACCGCGTCTATGATTTTTTGGACCGCATGCAGTGCAAAGGCATATTGTCTTCTCAATATGGCAGTTATCCTTTTACACGCAAGGAAATCGTAAAAGCCTTTATCGAAATCCAAAAATCGATTCATACAGAGAGGCTTACTGAATCCGAAATCAGCCTGTTTGAACAATTCAAAGGTGAATTTGTGGGTGATCTCATTTCCCATGACATAAAAATACAATCCAAATTTCATGAAAGGCATCTTTTAACCTGGTCAGAATCAGACGGCCGGTACAGAGCCGATGCCGATCTGCTTCTTGATCAGCAAATCATCCGACAGAGCGGCGATCGCGGAAGCACGATCTCGCATACCACAGGAGGCGGCTATTTACGTGGACAGCTCACCGATCAATTGGGATATTTTCTTCATGCTTACAACACACTGCGAAAGGGGGAAGCATTTGAAGAAGAACAATTCGATCCCTCACGGGGCGCACCAATTATCATATCAGGGAAAAACACTTTTACTGACAACGCTTCCGCTTACTTTTTATTTCATCTGCCACACGTCAATATTGAATTTGGCAGAGACGAAGCCCGATGGGGTCCGGGTCAACAGGGAAACCTTATGCTGTCAAACCATGACGCCTACTTTGACATGCTCCGTCTTCAGGTCTTCTTTACACGGTTTCAATTCACAAGTATCCATGGCAAGCTCAATTACACGCAGGCTCCAAAATATTTGGCCGCACACCGCCTGGAATTTCGTATTTCTCCCTGGCTGTCTGTTGCCGGAAGCGAACTTGTTATCTATGGTAACCGGGACATTGAACCCATGTATTTAAACCCGCTTATGCCATACCATGTGGCCGAGCATCATCTGGGCGACCGGGATAACAACACCATGGCGTTTGATGCGAATTTATTTCCGTGGAAAAATCATAAACTGTACCTGGAACTCTTTCTGGATGATTATACCTCTTCTGAAAATCCGTTGACCTATTACGGTAACAAATGGGCGCTGCTTGTCGGCTGGCGCTGGCTGGATTTATTCGGATTCCGTGGATGGGATCTTCAAATGGAATACGCCCGAATCGAACCCTATGTGTATACCCATCAGGATTCTTTGAATATCTATCAGCAATATGGCCGATCCATCGGGCACTGGCTGGGCCCGAACAGCGATAATGTACATATACAAATTGGATATTGGGTGTCCCGGATTTTCAACAGTACATTCTATATAAACCGCACGCGCCACGGCGAGGGCGATTTATATACACCCGCCAATAGAACCGAAAGCACCCGAAAAAAATTCCTGTCAGGAGTGGTGGAGTCCCATGAAATCATTGGATTTGAAATGGAGTACCAGCTCCTGAAAGACTGTTACCTCAAATCAGGCTATTCCTATCATCGGGTTTCGAATGTTCTCGGAGAACGGGATAAAAATAAGAATTACAATCAGATACAATTGCATTTTCAGTTGAATTATTAATTAACATTCGACAGCTCTTCTGAAAGCCTGGGCCTGGCTTTTTATAAAGCGGATCCATTTTTTCTGCATTATTCAATAAATAATAATCGAAATCCAAGAAAACCGGTTGAAATATTTCAAGCTTTTTTGTATTTTCGTAAGGCTGGTTTGAATATCTTTTCCATGTATACCATACAAAACGATGCATACCTTCAAACCGGCCTTTTTGGAATCTGTCATGATCATTAGCCATGAATCATTGATAAAAACAACGGCGATTCTGTGAATTGGATCATTCTCGCATCTATTCTCTTATTCGGTCTGTTTTATATAAGCATCTGTATCCGGCTGATTCTGGGAACAACTGCCCTTTCAACCGGAAACGCAGCTATTCGTCCCTTTGTATCGGTCATTATTCCCGCGCGAAATGAAGAAAGCAATATCGGATCTTGTCTGAATGCCGTAATTCATCAAACTTATCCGCAGACAAAATTTGAAATCATTGTAGTCAATGACCGCTCTGAGGACCATACAGGAGACATTGTGCGTACGATGATGCACAGTTCATCTAATTTACAATGTATAGACATTAATGTTCTTTATCCGAAAATGGCACCAAAAAAATATGCGCTTCAACAGGGCATCGCATCGGCAAAAGGTGATATTATACTCACCACAGACGCGGACTGCAGGCCGCAATCCGGATGGATTTCTTCGATGGTTGCCTATTTTGAGGACAATGTGGCCCTGGTGGCCGGATATTCTCCTCTGACAGCCGCGGCGCCTGCCTCTGCCCTGAGTTCGTTTATCGCTCTGGAAGCATTGGGACTGGCCAGTGTCATGGCCGGCAGTTTCGGAGCCGGATTGCCTTTGACCTGTGCCGGCCGCAATCTGGCCTATCGCAAATCTGTTTTTCAATCAATCGGCGGCTTCAGGGCGACTGGCCAGTTTATTTCAGGAGATGACGACCTTCTGCTTCATTTAATCACGGAAAATACAAATTATCAGGTTCGGTTTTCAATTGACCCTCATTCTGTGGTACCGGCACGACCGGCAGGCAGCTTTGGAGAATTCTCTAATCAGCGAATCCGACATGCATCCAAGGGGCTGCATTACCGCACAGGATTAAAATGGAGTCTCATCGGCGTCTATCTGTTCAATCTGTCTTTATTGAGCGCATTATTTTTTCCAACCCTTTATCCGTGGATGCTGCTTGTATTCGGATTGAAGGCGTGTACGGAATTTTTGCTCGTATATCGTACGGCCAGAATATTTTCACAAGTGCGTTTACTCAGGTTTTTTCCCGTTGCCATGTTTATCCATATTCCTTATGTGGTAATTTTTGGATTGTGGGGACAATTTGGAAAGTTTAAATGGAAGGAAACCCGGTATTCAAAAACGATGACCGGGGGATAAAAATAAGAAGAAATGCGGAAATAAGGGATATACGGAAAATAGAGGAAATGTTGAGTCTTAGAGTCGTGGGTTGAGAGGCTGGAACGGTGAAACGGAGAAGAGGAAAAACGGAGAAAAAGAATCAAGAAACAAGAGACAGGAATCAGGAAAATAAACGAGAGATAAAATAATTAGAAATACGAGAAAAGAATAAAACCAAAGAATTAAGGAAGGGATTAAAGGCAAAGAGAACATATTGATGGCTGGTGTAAAAAAAAACAAATTTCAAATTCCAAATTCCAATAATAAAAATCACAAACAAAGAAAAGTGTGTTTGGAATTTGTCATTTGTAATTTCGATATTGTTTGTTATTTGTGATTTGTAATTTGTGATTTTCCAACGTTCAGCAGTTGATATGTATAACAGGAGTATAAAAATCATCGGATGTTGATCTGCAGACAGATGAAATAGTAATTTAATTTCCGCTTTGGCATCCGGGATTCGATGCGTATAATAATATAAAAAATATTAAAGGATCATCATTGTGGAATTCGTTGTTGCCGTCCTTCTTCTTCCCGTGTTAATCTACACCGGCGTATTGCTGGTTTTTCAGGCGGGCTTACAAAAAAAAGATAATCCAAGGTCACAAAACTGTCCGCGGATCTCTGTTGTGATTGCGGCAAGGAATGAAGAAAAAAACATTCGCAACTTGCTGGATGATTTGAAAATTCAGACTTATTCTGAGGATTTGATGGAAATTTTAATTGCAGACGATCATTCCGAAGACGGGACAGCCGAAATCGTCCGTGCTTATTCCCGGAAGGATTCGAGATTCAGATTAATATCCATCAAATCCGCTGAGTCGGGCTTCACAGCAAAAAAGAACGCCCTCGCACAGGCATTGCATCATGCCACGGGCGAAATCATTCTGACTACCGACGCAGATTGCCGTGTATTGCCCGGCTGGGCGGAAACCATGGTTTCATATTTTACCAAAGATACGGGAATGGTGGTGGGATTTTCTCAATTGTGCATTCCAAATACCGGTTGCATATATTTTCAAAAACTGCAGGCCGTGGATTTTTTAATGCTGATGGCAGCAGCCCTTGGAACTGCCAGACTGGGATGGGCATGGGCGGCTTCCGGGCAGAATCTGGCGTATCGAAAATCTGTCTACCACGAAGTGGGCGGATTTACACAAATCGGCCGCAGGATCTCCGGTGATGATGTGCTTCTTCTGCAGCTGATTCGGAAAAAAACCGACTGGAAAATACGTTTCGCATCATCAGAAAACGCTTATAATCATACACAGGCAGAATCCACATTCTCTGCCTTCATCAATCAGCGGAAACGATGGGCATCCAATGGCGCTTATCAATGGAAGCTCAACAAACCATTTTTCGGATATGTGATTATCACTTTCCTGACCAATTTGATCTTATGCCTTTCTCTTCCCCTGGCATTGATACTGCCGAATCTGCTTTGCTGTCTTCTCATCGCCTGGGGGTTGAAATTGCTGGCTGAGGCATGGCTTTTGATTCGGGGATGCCGCCTGTTCGGACGGACGGATCTGCTATCCGTATTTCCGGTATGGTTTTTCGTTCAGATTCCTTATGTGGTATATGTTGGAATTTTCGGCACGCTGGGCGGATTTCATTGGAAAAATCGAATTCATCTTTCATCGGAGCAAAAGTGAATCTTTCACAGACTGCCTATTTAACCAAACGACTCATCTGTCGGGGACTCACCCGAAAACCGCTCAATTCAAGCACTGAAATCCGTCTGACACGTTTGTGCACACAACGTTGCCGGCAGTGCAGCGTATACGAGAAAACAACGGATCCCCCGTCCCTGAATCTGATCCAATTCAGGGAAATGATGGCAAGATTGAAGGATTACGGGGCTTTTATCGGATTTATCTCCGGCGGAGAAGCCACATTGGTTCCTGACCTGGATCAAATGCTGATCGAAGCGAAAAAGACGTTTATTCTGGCCACAACTTTGGTTACCGGATTATACAATAAATCTGAAATCATTCGGAAAATCGCACGGGTGGCATTGGATCATGATATCCACATTCAGACATCACTGGACGGACTCGGAAATCTGGGGGACAATCTGCGGGGCGTCAGTCATTTTGCAGATACAGTGCTCAATCACATGGCATGGATTTCCAAACACCGCGGCAATTCCAGATCACTGCTGTACGCCAATATTGTCATGAACAATCTCAACCTGAATCAGGTGCCCGAGCTGATCCGGCGGGCCAATGATCTGGGATGGAAGACCACAGTGGGCATGTACCATTCATTAACAGCGACAACACGTCAGGATGACGAATTGCGTCTGGAGCCGGGAGAGCGCATCGATAAAATAACAGCTTATCTGATGAAGCATCCGCAGATTCTGAACCTGAAATCCTATCTGGCAGGCGTGCCCTCTTTCGTGGCTTCCCGGACTTCTGATTACTGTGCCTTTCTGGATGCCCCTGTACTGGCCACACGCGTGACCATAATGGAAGACGGTGCCGTGCATCTGTGCTACGGGGATCCGATCGGCAATATTTTCGATCAGACATTGGATGAAATATTCTCTTCAGATAAATACAAAAATCGTCTCAATGAATATAAAACATGCCGGGGATGCTGGACCACTTGCTATACACAGCGTTATTTGCTGATCCATCCGAGATCTTTCAGAGAAATGATGCAAAATATAAAAAAAGTTCAAAAGGTTACCTGATTAAAAATGTACAACAAAATATTGATTTTAAGTTAAAAATATTTGTACCTTTCCACATGACTTATCCATATTCGGCAATTGAATTAACATAAAGGAATATAAATGGCTGAAACAACCATTACCATCGATAGCGAGCGATGTGATTTTTGCGGAACTTGTGTGGCTGTCTGCCCCGCGGACGCAATTGAGCTGAAAGAATCCACAATTCGGGTGGATAAAGAGGCCTGTACTTTATGTTACCATTGTGTGAATATCTGCCCGCTGGGTGTTCCGGAGGTGCACTCATGAACACCGCTTATGATATAATTGTCGTCGGAGGAGGACCCGCCGGATCCATGGCTGCCCTGGAAGCCGCAAAAGGCGGCGCGTCTGTGATTATGCTTGAAAAAGACCGGGAAATCGGCGTACCTGTGCGATGCGCCGAGGGCGTGTCTCAAGCCGGATTAAAACTGGTCATGGGATTTGTGAAGCCGGGATGGATCTCTCAGAAAATAACAAAGGCCCAACTTATTGCCCCGGATGGTACTGCAGTCGATGTCGGTACTGCAGGACAGGTCGGATACATATTGCATCGAAAACTCTTTGATTATGATCTGGCTTCCATGGCTGGAGAAGCGGGCGTGAATATTCTGACTCGGGCATACGTGTACGATATCATTCGGGAAAGCGGCAATATCGCAGGTGTCAGGGCCGAACATCTGGACAGAAAAATTGAATTCAGGAGCCGCCTGGTTATCGGAGCAGACGGAGTTGAATCACGGCTCGGCCGCCGGGCAGGATTAAAAACCCGTACAAAACCAAAAGACATGGATACCTGCGCTCAAATGACACTGGCGGATATCGATATCGATCCCGAAACCATTGTGATCTATTTCGGGAATCAAGTGGCACCGGGCGGATATGCCTGGGTTTTTCCCAAAGGTCCGCGAATGGCAAATGTCGGTCTGGGGGTTTCAGGCAAATATTCGGCCGAGATGAAACCGATTGCCTATCTGCATCAATTCGTGGACAAGCATTTCCCCGGTGCAAAAATATTAACCCTGGTTGCCGGCGGTGTTCCCTGTGTGGACACTTTAAAACATATCGTGGCAGACGGGCTCATGCTCGTGGGAGATGCGGCCCATCAGGTGAATCCCATGACTGGCGGGGGCATTTTGAACGGTATGATCGCCGGAAAAATTGCAGGCCGGGTCGCCGCTGATGCGATCCGGAAAGGAGATGTTTCTGAAAAACAGCTGAGTCCATATGTTAAAGAATGGCACAAAACCGAAGGTAAAAATAACGAAAGAAGTTATCGTATACAGCAGGTGGTAAATAAATTCTCTGACAAGGACTTGAATAAAATCGCGCAAACAGTCAACGGCATACCATTAAAAAACCGGTCAATCATGCAGATTTTCAAGACGGCTTTATTAAAGCATCCGAAACTCATTTTAGAAGCCGCCAAAGTCTACGGCGGGGTTTGAAAGGGATCCTGAATACAAAGGCTGCCGGTCTGTCAAATGATTTTGTGGCAAATAGAGCGGAGATTAATCACTGGCTGAATAATACAAAAATCCGGACAGCGGTTTATTCTCTGAAATCACCCATCGGAGACTGAGTGAAAACACAGTTGTTTTTATCATTTAGAACACCGCGTAGCGGGGAGAAAAATCTTTTCATCTTGGTTTAAAATATGATGTGAACAGGATTTCTCACATCATTAGAAGTGACATATACTATGGCGCCATTCTCTGTTTACACACAAACTGATTGGACCGAGAAACCATCCGGATGCCCTTTCGTATAACTGATGGTATAAAAAAAAACCAACCAGGGGGTAAAAATGAAAGTATCCATCCGAATCTGTCAGAGCCTGCTTCTGTTCCTGACGGCAGGAATCTTATACAGCGGTAAACCTTATGAAGACCGGCCATATGAACCAATGGTTATTCTCGGTTCGGACATCCAGCCTGTGAAGGGCATTCCGGTGAATGAAATATTTGTCTACGCATACCGGGAAGGCGCCTGGGCCATGATCCCGTTCCAGATCGACGAACGGGCCAAATTACCCGACCCGGACCTGGCAAAAGGCGAAAATGAACGGGAGCGCCATTTTTATATCATCGCCAATATAAATCCGGATTATGTCCAGCCTGATACACTGCCGGGCTTCGACGGCGATGATGAACTGGTATTTATGATCCGGGATTTGGGGGACAAGGCCCCTGATCATGATTGGATCGATAATGCGGAAGCCAGGGCAAACCACAGGTGTGAGCTTGAAATCACGGATCCGCTGAGTGGTGAAAGCGCTTACGCCTATATCTACAGGTCGGGCACGCTGGTTATGCCCGCGGATGTGGCCGACAGGTACGCCATGCAATTCGATCCGGGAACCCATACCGTTCAAAGCCTGGCCTATTCCATGACAATCAATCAGCAAGACGGACTCATATCAGATATTCTGATCAGGCCCCCTTATGGATCCGGCCAGGATATTTTTGATACACAGAAATTACGATTAAATGGGTATGTTGACTGGTCGGGCCTTCAGTTGACATGGGGCCGGGATGATGCCAACAGTGCCACAGAACAGATTTTAATGCAGTTTGATAATGACACCTACCTCGCCTACACGGACCAGCCTGTGGTCAGAATCATTCGTGAAGTGCGGATGGGCATTGGGCTCGGTGCCCCTCTGGAAGGAGCAGAATTTTATATTACCACGAAAAATTATCCATTCTCCGGGACATCTGAAGGCGGAACAGTACTCGATCCGGACAGTATCCGGGAAGCCCTGGATGAACCGTCCATGCAGCTGGTGATCGAAGTCGACTATTTACGGCAATCATGGGATTTCAATGAGAACGCAACGGGAATGAAATTTTTCAATCCGCATAACAGCGAGGTATCCATCGATGGTCAGACAGATCAGATAAATACAGAAGTTGATATAACAACAGGAGAGCGCCTTCGGGTCTGGACCATGGCCACAGGAAACCAGGGAACCATGTTTAACCTGTTCGATTTTGCCGAATCCAACTGGGATGATGTGTCTTTGTATTATTTTGATAATCAGGACGGCGGACAGGCCGATCAGGATATTCTGATAGCCGATGATTCCGGAGATTACATTTCATATGGTGACAGCGGGCTTCGCTTTTTTAATACCCGGCATGACAAACCGGTCAATCTGGATTTCAGCTTTACCTCATATTTATTGGGGGCCAACCAGAATCAGACTTTCGCGGAAACACTCTATGGTCAGCTCTTGTCTTCAGTCAACCTTACAGCCCGTTCAGAAGAAATCGACCTGTCAAAAATTAATGAAATCGCATCACCAGAGCAATTCGGGCTCTCACAAAATTATCCAAATCCGTTCAACAGCACCACACGCATTCAATTTATTCTGGACCGGCCATCGGATATCCGACTCACCGTATTCGACGCAGCGGGCCGCCGGGTAGGACGCATCGATCAATATTCCGTTGAGGCCGGGCATCATACGGTTATCTGGAAAGCAGCAGACGATCTGGGCAAGCGTCTACAATCCGGTCTTTATCTTGTCCGTCTGGAAACCGAACACTGGCAGGATCAGAAAAAAATCCTTCTGCTTAAATAATTTCAATCCCCCTGACCGGGGGATTTTTATAAACACGGGAAAGCGCCATGAAACGATGCTTTTTAGGAATCATCATTTTTTTCATTCTATCCCAGTCCGCCTGTGAAGTGGATCACGGTCTGGCCCCAGTACCGGGCAGGCTGAGAGCCCAGGTGGCATTCCGGGGTAATCCGCCTGAAGATACCCAGGGCGTTTATCTGATTGTCGCGCCGGAATTTCCACCCCATGCCATCAATGAGCTTTTTCAAAGCCCCAACAGCCTGCCTTTAAATCAGGATACGGTATGGACCGAAATTGACCTTCCCTACGGTCACTATGAAGCGTACGGCCTCTGGTGGTACAGCAAAGACACACGATCCAATCTGGCCGATATACTGGCCATGCCATTTGACGGTATGACATTTGAGCCGCTTGGTTTCACAATCTCAAAGGAAGAACCTTTTGTTGAAAGACATTTAAACGCCAATTGGGAAAATATGAACCGGGATGCCGCCATACGGGGCACTGTCTATTTTGAAGGCGAATTTCCCGAAAATACTGCTGTGACTGCTGTCGCGGCATTCAACCAGAAACCTCTGAGCGTTGTATTTTACCTGGTCTGGCTGAAATCAATCGATATGACAGTGGAAAAAGGAGTCAAACAGCACAATTTTATTCTGCCGATAAAAAGTGGTTATGTGGGTTACATTGCCATTTTCTGGCTCGCTGAAAACGCCCCTCTCTATGATGTACAGATCATCGGGGAAGCCATGGATCCAGACCGTCCCGGCGAACTCTGGAAAAAAGCCGTAAAGCCGGATTCAACCTTGTCCGGTGTCGAGATTTTTGTGGATTGGGAGCAGGTGAAACCAGCGCTTCCCGAGGAGATGCTATGAAAAAAAGAGGCGCGCAAATCCTGATCCTGATATTGTTTCATTCTTTTCATTCTGCATTGTGGTCATTCGGGCAAATTAATGGCACTGTAGCAGATGCACAAAGCGGTCAGCCCCTCCCTGGTGCCAATATCCAGGTGCTGGGGACTGTGCTCGGCAGCAGCGCGGATGCAAAAGGGCACTTTCAAATCAGAAATATTTATCCGGGCAAGTATCAAATCCGTGTATCCATGATCAGTTACCGAGCAAAGACAGTGGATATTAAAATCGGGGAGAATCAGACCACGGAAGTGCATGTCGAATTGCAGGAAACACCCATAGAATTCGATCCGATTGTGGTACTGGGCGGAAAAGTTCAGCAGCGGCTGGATCAGGCCAATGCCTCTCTTTCTGTGGTATCTGCCCGTGAAATCGAGAATAAAAGCGCCACGGATCTGATTGTGGCACTGGAATCTGCGCCCGGTGTGAATTTTATCGGGAATCAGATTAATATCCGGGGCTCTACCGGCTATACATTCGGCGCGGGAAACAAAGTACTGCTGCTTCTGGACGGTGTGCCGGTGTATGCCAGCGATACGGGTGAATTTAACTGGGATATGCTGCCGCCACTAGATATTCAGCAGATCGAAGTGCTGAAAGGGGCTGGATCGACATTATGGGGCACATCCGCGCTTGGCGGTGTCGTGAATATTATCACTCGGCCGCCTTCTCGTGATGGCCAGTTACGTTTTGCATACACTGGCGGAAAATACGGATATCCCCAATACAAGGCATGGGAATGGACAGATCATGACAAACTCTATTATACGCGTGGAGATGTCAGTTACAGCCAGCAAATGGGAAAACTGGGCATGCGCGTTTCAGCCGGCCGGTTCACATCAACCGGTTACACAGAAGTCGGAGACTTCAACAAATACAATGTGACCGGTAAATTCGACGTTCACTTCCAAAACGGATTGAAATGGACATCATATGCGGCTTTCAGCTACATTCACAGAGGATTCTTCATTCAATGGAAGGGTCCCAACGATCCCTATGAAGTCGATGAAACCAACCTGGACAATTACGGAAGAACCAATCAGCTCAATCTGTATACAAAACTGGCCATTCCCCTGTCTCCCGGTTTCGGACTGCGGTTCAGGGTATCCATGGTCCGAAGCATTCTGGGAGACCAGTTCGGTGAAACATCCGATATCAATCCCTCGCTTGGGCAGGGTGCCGAAATCCAGGCTGACTGGATTCCCCATACATCGCACACAATCACCGGCGGTATCAATTTTCAGCATGACGCCGGAAGTGCAAAATATTTCGGAAACCATATCGGATATTTCCTGGGCCCCTATATACAGGATGAATGGTCCGTTCTTAAAAATTTAAGAGCCACACTGGGTCTGCGGTACGACCGGTATCAGCTGATAGACGGGCTCAGGGAAGATCTTTTCAGTCCCAGGTTTGGTGTAAACTGGCAGCCCTGGCCTACGACCAGTCTCAGAGGATCCGTAGGCAGCGGATTTCGTGCGGCCACCATCGTTGAGCGTTTCCTTGAAGTCTCGGTCATGAACTTGAAGGTTCAGTCCAATCCGGATCTGCAGGCGGAATCCTGCTGGGCGTATGACGCCGGACTCAGGCATCACTTTACGGAAAACTGGAACCTGGATCTCTCAGTATTCAGAAACGATTATAAAAATCTGATCGAGGCGCATCTGGACCTGTTTCGCGGTCTGATCCAGTTTCGCAATGTGGGCCGTGCCCGGGTTCAGGGTCTCGAAATCACCACAAAATGGAGCCAGCCGCTCTTCATTACGGGCCTTCGTTTCACGCCCAGTGTGGATGTGAGTCTTACCGCCATGGATCACAGGGACCTGAAATGGAACGCGCCTCTCACCTACCGGCCCAACACCCTGGCCACCCTGAAAACCGCCTTTCAGGTGGGAATAATCAACTTGCAGGTGGATTATCGGTATGCCAGTCGTATTGAGGCTGTAAAAATTTACCCCATCAATCAAAGAGTACCCATGAAATTCTGGGACGTGCGGCTGAATATAAAAATCAGCAAACTTATTCTGAAAACCGGCGTCCGCAACCTCTTTAACTACAATTACGCTCCCATGGAAAGCAACCTTATGCCGCCCAGAACCTACGTGATCGGACTGCAGGGAAAAATTTAATGCAGCACGGAGTTTATTGGGTCATTGAGTCATAGAGTCGTTGGTTGAGAGACTGAGACGGAGAAGCGGAGCATGGGGGAAACGGAGATAAAAAGAATCAAGAATCGAGAAACAAGAAGTAAAAAAACAGAAAAAGAACCCAAAAAAAGATGGCAAGGATTTAAGACAAAGAAAATGTATGGATTACGGTGAAAAAATTCCAAATAACAAATTCCAATGATCAAAATCACAAACAAAGATCAGTATGTTTGGAATTTGAAATATCATTTGTGATTTGGATATTGCTTGATATTTGTCGTTTGTTATTTGTGATTTTCCAATGGTCTACAGTCAATCAGCATAAAGAATAACCAAAGAATCCCATCATATTTTCAATATAAAAATACCCCGGATTTATCCTAAAATTCTCTGACATAATTGTTGATTTTTCAGGCTGAATTGATTACATTGATCTAATCTGTTTTAAAACTACCGAATGATACAAGCAAGGAGCATATTGCATGGCAAGAAGTAAAAGCAAGCAAAAACGAAAACATATTTCACTTAAGCGTAAACGTAAAAAATGGGAAAAACGTAAAAAAGAAAAATTAATGAAATCCAAAACATTGGTCAGATAATCTAACTAAAAATAAAACAGCGCAAGATCGAGATGTATCAGAAATGAAACGGGAAATTAGCATAATCGGTATAAAAGGCATTATTATTTTATGCGTCATGGGAATCATTCTCAAATGCAATAAAATCCCGGACATTCCCCCAAGATTCCAATACCCCGGTTATAAATCACGATGTATTTTTATAGAAAATTTCGATGGCATGGAACCCCATTGGCAGATGGCAGGCACAGGCACTGCCCGAACATCCCCGGACTCCGGACTGATTATAGAGCCGGCAACAGACAGTCTTGGAGTTATTATCTGGCTGGATAAAGACTTTGAAGGCAGTTATCAGCTAGAATACCGGCTGGATCTGCATGACACTCTGGGGATGCATCTCCTTTTTATAAGTGCAGCCGGCCTGCAGAATGAAAATGTGCTGAGTCTTGTAAAAAATCAACCAGGTGCTTATGAAGCCTATGCTGATTCCAATATACAGAATTATCAGTTTTCCATGCATTGCTACGATCCGCAGGGCATGCATCACCCACACAGCCGTCTGAGAAAAAATCCGGGAAAAATCCTGCTCTCTCACATTCCGGAAGATCCATGTCAAACAAATCGGCAATATACCATAGACTTTTTAAAAATCGGAAACCGTCTGCAGTTGTTCGTGGACGGGGAACGATATCACGATTTTCGAGATAAAGGAGACAGACAGACCCTGTATAACAGAGGGAAAATCGGATTTTGGTTTAACGGTAAACCCGGACGTTTTTCAGTGAACTTAACTGACATTCATGTCTATAAGCTGATTCCAAATTGAAAACGTAAATCATCCTCCGGCAATCGACCTAATTGATCGGAAAATGTTTTCCCATAACGAAAAAGTGACCACCGGATCTGATTATACCAACGACAATCGGAGTAAATCTAATGATTACTGTACGTCCATTCAGGGGATTGCGACCCATACCGGAAAAAGCGGCACAAGTAGCATCTCCTCCTTATGATGTTCTTGATTCTGAAGAAGCGAAAGAAAAAGCAAAAAATAATCCCATTAGTTTTTTACATATTATTAAATCAGAAATCGACCTGCCCCCGGGTACCAGTGTTTATGATAAAACAGTTTACAATCAGGGTGTTAATAATCTTCAAAAATTGGTAAAGCAGGGCATATTGATTCAGGAAGACAAACCCTGTTTCTACATATACCGGATGAAAATGGGAAACCATGAACAAGCCGGTCTGGTCGCAGCCACATCATCGGAAGATTACATTCAGCATAAAATTAAAAAACATGAGCACACCAAGCCTGCCAAAGAATCCGACCGGGCACATCACATTCTTTATATGAATGCACACTGCGGTCCTGTCATTTTTATGTACCATGCCCGCGAAGCCATTGATCGGTTAATTGCAGAAGGCATGCGTATCAGTGATCCTCTCTATGACCTGATATGCGATTACAACATTCAGCATACACTGTACCGTATTTCTGATCCGGAACTCATTCAAAAAATCATCGAAGTATTTAAAAATGTAGACGCCTTGTATATTGCTGATGGACATCACCGATCTGCGGCAGCAACCCGTGTTATGCGTTTTCATCGCAATCGCAATCCGGACCATTCAGGAGAAGAATCCTATAATTTCTTTCTGGCCGTTCTTTTTCCTGACAGCCATATGAAAGTGCTGGATTACAACCGGGCCGTCAAAGATCTGAACGGATTCTCGAAAGAAACATTTTTTAATAAAATTTCAGAAAAGTTTCTTGTCTCGCCATACATTGCTCCCAATGGAAAGCTTGAGAAGGCGTATCGTCCTGAAAAAGAACACATGTTCGGTATGTACATTGATGGTCAGTGGTACAAAGTAACAACCACAGATGCAGTTAAACATTCTGGGGATCCCGTTGCTATATTGGATGTATCTATCCTTCAAAATCATTTACTCGGGCCAATTCTGGGCATTCAGGATCCCCGCAATGATGATCGTATCCACTTTATTGGCGGCATTCGGGGACTGGGTGAATTGGAACGTCTGGTAGACAGCGGACAATATCGTGTGGCATTTTCTATGCACCCCACAGGCATCAGTCAAATTATGGCAGTTGCAGATGCAAATCGGGTGATGCCACCAAAATCAACCTGGTTCGAACCCAAACTTAGAAGCGGTTTAATTATTCATACCATGGATTGATTTATTATTCTTGACATTTATCAAGTTTTAGTTGATTCTCCTCATAGAATCAACTACATTTCGATAATGAAAAAAACCATATTCATACAATTTGATCAGGAGGTGCAATACAATGAAAATATTAATCTCGGATGCATTCGATGCTTCTCTGCCGGATCGGTTGAAAAAATTTGGTGATGTCACCGACGATAAATCCCAGCTCGCAGATGCGAATGTTGTCCTGATCCGGAGCAAGACCAAAGCCAACAAGGAATACATCGACTCAGCGCCGAATTTAAAGCTGATTATCCGTGGTGGGGTTGGATTGGACAATGTCGATCAGGACTATGCCAAAGAAAAAGGAATCGAAGTGCATAACACACCAGAAGCTTCCAGTGTGGCGGTTGCAGAATTGGCGTTTGCATTAATGATATCCGTACCCAATCGATTGATTGAGGCTCACAGTACCATGAAAGAAGGACGTTGGGAGAAAAAGGCCCTTAAACGGACAGAACTTATGGGAAAAACACTGGGATTGATTGGTGTCGGCCGAATCGGGACCGTGCTGGCAAACCGCGCCCGTGCTTTTGGAATGCATGTGGTCGGTTATGATAAATTCGTGACTTATTCGGATCTGGTGGAATTAAAAACACTGGACGAAGTACTGGAAGCAGCTGATTACATTTCTTTGCATGTCCCTCTGAACAGCGACACGGAAGGTTTGATCAATAAGGAAACCATAGGAAAAATGAAAGACGGTGTCGTGGTTATCAATACCGGCCGTGGTTTATGCGTGAATGCAGCAGATATGGTTGATGCCTTGAAATCAGGCAAGGTCGCCCGTTATGCCACAGACGTCTGGCCCAGCGATCCACCCCCCGACGACTATTCTGTTTTATCTGCACCAAATGTAACAATGACACCCCATATAGGTGCTTCAACAAAGGAAAATCTGCTCCGTATTGGAGACCAGGTTGTTGAAATTATTGAAAATTTCAAAGGATAAGGAGAATACAATGGCAAACAGAATTTGGAATTTCAATCCCGGACCGGCGACACTGCCATTATCCGCACTGGAAAAAGCAAAGGCCGATCTGCCGGATTACGATAACTCGGGTATGGCTGTCATGGAGCTCAGCCATCGGTCCAAACAATATGATGCTGTTCATAAAGACGCCATGACTTTGATGCGTGATCTGTTTGGTGTTCCTGATAATTTCAAGATACTCTTTCTCCAGGGGGGTGCAAGTCTGCAATTTGCCCAGATCCCAATGAATCTTCTTGGTGAAGGTAAATCAGCGGATTACATCATTACAGGCAGTTGGTCAAAGAAAGCATTGAAAGAAGCAAAAATACAGGGAACGGTCAATGTTGCTGCCTCATCGGAAGAAACCAATTTTAATCGGATTCCCGCACAGGACGAACTCAATCTCAGTCAGGATGCTGTTTACTGTCATATCACATCAAATAATACAATCGCGGGAACGCAGTTTCAAACATTTCCGGATACAAATGGCATCCCGCTTGTGGCAGATATGTCAAGCGATATTTTATCCCGGAAAGTTGATTTTTCAAAATTTGGAATCATCTATGCCGGCGCTCAGAAAAACCTGGGGCCCTCCGGAATCACTGTCGTCATTATTCGGGAAGATTTCATTGAGGCTGGCAGGGAAGACATTCCAATCATCCTGCAATACCGGACACAGGCGGATAAAGACTCGCTCTACAATACGCCACCCACCTATTCTATCTATCTTATGAAACTGGTGCTGGACTGGGTGAAAAGTGTGGGCGGACTGCAGGGCGTGGAAAAACGCAATCAGGAAAAAGCAAATATGCTCTATGGAATAATTGACGAAATGAGTGATTTTTTCAGAGGCACTGTTGAAAAAGAAAACCGTTCATCGATGAATGCGACATTCCGGCTTCCCACAGAAGAACTGGAAGCCAAATTTGTGGCCGACGCACTGGCAGCCGGTTTTGGCGGGCTGAAAGGCCACCGTTCTGTGGGTGGAATTCGCGTATCCATGTACAATGCCATGGAACCGCAGGGCATCAAAGAATTAACGGCGTTTATGAAAAAGTTCGCTGAAAAAAACGGATAAATATTTTTAAATTGTTTTTCAAAACTGGCAGGTTTATAAAACCTGCCAGTTTTTTTTATTACAATCTGTCATTTAAAAATAGGCTTTGTCTCTCATACATAATTGACTTCTTTAAATTGCTCCCGATATCAACTTATATAGAAGCATCATTGATCACAGGGATACAGGCCTTTCAACAGCAGGAAAATTCGGTAAAATTCTGATAACGAAATATTCAATCGATGTTCCAAATCCATGTCTAAAAAGTGATTTATCCCGGGGATAACCGGTTATATTATTTTTCAGCGGAAGGAGTCGTGACTATGCGTTTCAGGATCTTAGCACAAATCATCATTGTTCTAATGATACTGTCCTCTTCGATCAACGCCGCCGGATTCGACCATTTCATCACGACGGAAGGATACCGGTTGATGGATGGTGACCAGAATTTCCGTTTTCTGTCATACAATATTCCAAATCTGAACTTTATCGAGGATGCAATGGATTTTGAACGATCTCATCCTTTTGCATTACCAACAGCTTTTGAAATGCGCGATGCCATGGAATCAGTCCGGCAAACGGGCGGAAATGTAATCCGTATATATACCATTCCGGTCCGTCGAAAAACAGACACATATGATGTCCCCCGCTACGTACTGGCTCCTGGAGAGTTCTGTGAACGGGCTTTTGTTACTATGGATACCATGCTTGCTCTTGCCAACGAGACAGGAGTCCGTTTGATCCTGCCACTGTTGAATGCCTGGAAATGGATGGGCGGGCGACCGCAATATGCGGCATTCAGGGGAAAAACCGCAGAAGATTTCTGGACGGATCCGCAATTAATCGATGATTTTAAAAAAACAATCCGCTTTGTGATCACACGGACAAACACTGTCACCGGTATTCCATACAGCGAGGATAAATCCATCCTGTGCTGGGAAACCGGCAATGAACTCCCCTGCCCCCATTCATGGACAAAAATAATCACCACTTATATCAAAACATTGGATGCCAATCATCTGGTTATGGACGGATACAATGCCATCAATCAACGCACGGTCCGGGAAGAAGCCCTGACCGAATCCGGCATCGACATTGTTACATCTCACCATTACGAGACCAATCCCGCGGATGTTTTGGTCAATATTGAATCGAACCTTAAAGTCGTACAAAAGCGCAAGCCCTATATTATAGGCGAATTCGGTTTTCTAAGCACCACGGCCCTCACACATATTATTGATTACATCATTAAAAAAAAAGATGTGGCCGGAGGATTGATCTGGAGCCTGCGGTACCACCGGCATGACGGTGGATTTTACTGGCACTCGGAACCGCTGGGATATGGTTTGTACAAAGCTTATCATTGGCCGGGATTTGACTCAGGCAATGAATACGATGAAAAAAATCTTCTGGCTGTAATAAGACAAAATGCCTTTGCCATTCAGGGCAACCCCGCACCTCCGGTGCCTGTACCGGAATCACCGCTCCTATTGCCGGTTTCTCATGTTGCGTCTATCTCCTGGCAGGGATCTGTGGGAGCGGGCGGCTATGACGTAGAACGCGCCGAATCACCTGATGGGCCATGGAAAATCGTCGGATATAATATTTCGGATGCAGCTGTTCAGTACCATCCGATATTCCATGATGCATCCGCCGAGCTGGGTTCGGTTTATTACTACAGGGTGATTGCCAGAAACCAATCAGGTAAATCCATGCCATCGAATATTGCAGGGCCTGTCCGGGTACAGGAGCAGAGTATCATCGATGAAATGGAAAACCGGATGGTTGCCTATCATATGAATGGAGATCTGACTTTTCAGAGCAATGACGACCGTAAATTCAAAGAGGACATGGTCAGGCTTCAGGGGGAAAAGGGAAGTTGTCTGATTTATCAGACGCCTGGATCGATCACCCGGATTAAAATCTTTGCATTTGCCGAATCAGAAAATCCGACACTCTCAATCACCGCCGCAAAAGACAATCATGCCTATTCAGCAATAAATATCCAGCGAACCAGTTATTTCAGCGGCACAGGAGACTATGCGTATTGGCGTCCCGTATGTTATGAATCCAATCCTTCGGATAAATCCGTACAATACATCAAAATTGAATTCCTGGAACAAACACAGATTTCACGGATTGAGATTAATTATCGGGAGTAAATTCTGTTTCTGATAGTTAATTCTTGCAGGTGTGAATTGAATGATCGACACCACTCGCGAGGATATTCATCCGGAATTCTGGTTACCAATAGATGATTCAGACCTGTCAAGGCAAAAATCTGTATAATATTTTTTGTCCTCTCGGAGGTGTGGAATCCTTTTTTTCTTTTCATGCCTACCAACGATCCAGTTCAATCAAAAAGCTACTTCATCAGCACCATCTGCCCGTATTTCATATCCGTAACTTCCCCCGTCCGGATCTGAAACCGGTACAGATATACACCGGAAGGCAATGATCGTCCCCCTGCATCACAACCGTTCCATACAGCCACATGGGTCCCGGCCGATTGTTCTGCCTGCACCAGGGTACGCACTTTCCTGCCATGAATATTGTAAATCGCCAAACTCACAAAAGCATTTTCAGTCAGCTTAAAACGAATGTTCGTTTGAGGATTAAACGGATTGGGATAAGCTCCCGACAACCGGTAATGGTCCACGATTTTCGGTGGTTTTTCCACAACCGTGGCTTGAAAAAGTTTCACCAGTTCAATGCCATTACCTGAACCAAGATTCCGGGAATACTGCATATCTGTTTCATTGTTCCAGTGCTCATGTGTACCCAGACTCGCGATGGATGAACCCGTCTTATCAGGATCATAAATAATCCCCTCCGGCCACCATTCGGCACTTGCGGCCTGATGAAGATAATCATCAATCCCTTCCCACTGAACATATGTGTAACGCGGCGGTTTGACAGACATATCCTCTTCTTTAAACTCCTTTTGCATAATATCCAGGCAGACTGATTCAATAGCCACAGGATCCAGAGAAAAGAAAAGAGACGAACACCAGTCATTATTAAACGGAGCAGACTTAAATTTCTGGGGCTTTTGGTGCTCATAAGAAGTCGCCCAGAGGCCGTCCATAAAATAAAGCAGAGTATTGCCTCCAAGATTTTTATCCGCCATAATATCCACAAGAACCCGATATAAACGGTAACCGGACCTTAAAGGATCATCATCCGGTTTCATCAGGCCTTTATGCAATTCCCATGAATGGTCGGCCGTATTCGATCCGAAATGATTCTTGGCAAAAAATGTGACTCCCGCCCAGCGATGCCCCTTCATAGAAGGAATGTTCACCAGATAATCCGCATTCATCATTTCAACAAAGAAATTGTGGCTCTTGATTTGATCCATGACGGTTCCCTGATCCGAATAATAAATACCCGGATCGGTATCGGGTTTTAACTTGTATCTGCCGGTTACATTTCCCTGTGACACATACTTGATATTCGGAAATTCAGCATAAAATTTATCGTACAGCGTATTCCAGATATCACACATGGGATCGCCGATATAAATTTTATCTTCGGGAACACCGGCTTCATTGACCAGCTGTCTCAGCATGGCCAGTATGGTTTGCGGAGACGTGTCAAATTCAATGGAGACATATCTGGACATTTTTCCGTCTGGTTCTGCTCCATTATAGGCGGTGACTGCATTGATTTTAATGAACAGTGTTTCATCCGGCTGATAACCAGTGTCCCCTTTTCCTTGATTTATATTAAAATAGCGGAATATGGCATTCCAGGCTTCGGCATGTGTTTCTTTGCCGGTCAATTCAAGAATGCCCCTGGAAAACATCTGATCCACAACCGCCTGATCGGTATTATGCTTCTGAAAATAGGCGTCATCATGGTTTGCATTAGTACAGTGTTCATTGGTCGCATCGGGATTGTATACCCAGACTACCCGGCCCGGATAAATTCCCCTGGCTTCGCCAATGGGCTGATTCGGCCCCAGGGGATCTTCAAAGTATCCGGTATCCTGATGACCGGCCAGAATATCCTGAGTCGGCTGGAGCGTCATCCATCCGATTGATATCACAACCGCAAGCAAACACACGAACATCAGTTGAAACCGTTTCCGCCGAAAGGCGGATCTGGCTTTTTTGATGGAAAAAGCGGACACGAGAATACCCACAGAATACGCAATGAACGTGCTCGCCAGCGGAGCCGCGACTTTCATGCAGGGATAGGTGGCTCGCGTGGGCTTGGGGATAATCCGCAGCAGCATCCACAGGGCGGAAAGCAGACCGGTAATCGGAAGAAAAAGCTGTGCCGGGATCGAAAGTTTTTTTTCGGGCCGACTGCTGAAAAATCGTTTATTACAAAAATTCATCAAATCATCTCCTTTGCCAAAAATGCTGTTCTCAATTGTATAGACATATAAACGGCTTTCCTTCAGGAGAGGTGCATAAGGCATCCCGGAGATACATGTTCCCCAACCTGTTATTTCATTATAATCATTTTTATGCTGTTTACCATACCCAATCCTTTAATCGTTAACCCGGCAATATAAACACCCGCCGGAACGGAACGCCCCAGACGATCCGTGCCATTCCACACAACTCGATAAGTTCCCGGTCCCTGAATTGCATTTACCAGCCGGTCGACTTCTCTTCCTGTAAGATCGTAAATAACAAGCCGGACAAAACCGCTGCGAGTCACTTCATATTGAACCGTGGTCGACGGATTGAAAGGATTCGGATAATTCATGACCAGTCCGCTTTCATGAGGCATCTCACCGATTGACTTGATATTTGAAAGACGGGTCACACCACCATTGGTGGCAAACCAGAGTGAACCGTCCTTATCAATCGCTATATCATACACGACATTACCTGCAAGTCCGTCATCGATTGTGTAGTTGATAATTTTACCATGATAATAATGAGATACTCCGCCACGTGTACCAAACCACATACTGCCGTCCTGTGCTTCGGCAATGGAAAGCACATTGTCCTGAACCAGACCTTCATAAGTCGTATAGATGTTCCAATTTCGCTTGGTCTCTGTGGAATCGTGCTCACAGACACCGAAGCTGGTACCGATCCAATGCTTTTGAGTATATGTGACATGAAAGGCAAAAACGGAATCTGACATCATGATCGTCCAGTTTGTGTTGTATGGAGACGCTGTCGTAACAGCATCCAGGTCCTGATAATAAATCCGGGAGACACCCTTTTCAGATGTACCGAAATACCGCCACAGGCTGTCGCATTCGTTGTCCACGCCTATGCATAGAACTTCATTATGGATCAGCTTGTCATTCTCCTCCGTCAGTGCCCACCAGTTACTGCCGTTAAAAATAGACACTCCGTTGTTCGTGGCAAACCATTTCACATGATTGCTGTCTACAGCCACAGCATTGATTCGATTGCCCAAAAGAGGACGATTATCACTCCGATACGGTGTGGCAAAAGTAAATCCGTCCACATCCAGAATGGTCAGACCATTCTGCGTTCCCACCCAGATTTCAGGACCGTAGCCGGACACTTCAAAGGCAATATCAGTAATATGATCATCCGCGAGGGTTTGTCTGTCTTCAGTTTTAACAAACACACGCCATTCAGATCCGTCATAACGCACCAGACCTGCATCCGTACCGAACCATTTCACCCCGTCGGGTTCAACACATACGGCGCGGACTGTATTGCTGGGCAATGCACTGTTTCCTGTATGATAAGATTGCCAGTCTTGTGTAAAAAGAGAAAGATGGGCAATCATAAAACCAAAGCACAATATTTTAAAAACCGGCTTGTCTACCCCAATAAGCGGGATTACCTCTGCCTTTTCAGAGGAGTGCATGATCAGAGCTCCTTTTTTAATATAAATTGGCCTTAATCCTGCGGTACCAGTCAAATATTCAAAACTGATGCAAATGATAATGGCAGGCTGCCTGGAATGTGTTACACGCATGAAATAAATCTTTAAAATCAGTCGCTTGCCGGAAGATTTCATTTGAGTGATGATTTTTTATATTCTTCAATCATCGTCTTAAATTCCGGATTGGCATGAAGGGATTTCAAATCTTCATCAGTCATAACGGCATCGTAATCGGAGTATCCGTTCCTGAATGCCGATTCGATGGATTTCAAAGCAGCTGACTGGTCGCCTTGAAGCGCATAAATGCACCCCAGATTGTAATTTGCCACTACATGTTCCGGATGAATTTCCAGTACTTTCTGATAATCCGCCCGTGCAGCTTCCAGCTGGTTTGTTTTGCTGTAGGCGATCCCCTGGTTAATCAGTGCAGAAATACAATTAGGATCTTTACCTAACACCCTTTGATAATCTTCTATCACTTGATCGTATTTTTCAAGATAACCATATACAAGACCGCGCGCGTGATATACTTCGGTCCAGTCAGGATATTTCTCGATTAATACATTATAATCATCCACGGCTTTTTCATAAGCCTGCATTAAACTGTAGGCTTTGCCCCTCTGAAACCTGGCAAACGCATAATCAGGATCCAGTATAACTGCCTGGTCAAATTGCTGAACCTGAGCAGCGGTATTTTCTGACAGGAGTCCTTTTCGAACCCATTCTGAAGCTTTCAACGCTTTTACAATTGCCTGAATTTCCTGAAATCCTGAAGTATTATTCTGAGATTCAATCTTGATCAATCTCCGGTAAAGCGACTCGAATCTTTCATGCTCCATCTGATAAGATCTGAAAAGCCAGGGTTGTTTTTGAACCTGATTGAGTCGTTGGCTCAAAAGATTCAAATTTAATTCCATCACAAATTTGATGCTGAGTTGCTGCTGGCCCTTCGAATAAATTTTATCCGGTGTTTCTTCTGCAATGGACATCAATGCCAATGCCAGGGCAACACCTTCTCTGTCTTTTTTAAGGGACGGAATGATCGACGAATTTCTCATTAAATATTGTATTGCATGCTGAACAGACGCATCTCTGGCTTTGGCCAGCACAAGAAGTGCTGCATCCTCTTCAAGAATATCTGTTCCCAGCCCGAATTGCCCTTTTGCACTGATTAATAATCGTTCTCCGCTGCGCAATACTGAAACATTATCCTGTGCCGGTAAAAAGCAGATATAGATTAACAGAAAAATCCAAATCAACAATGGCATTTTGTTCATAATACACTCCCTGAAAAAAAATTTTTAAGAAATGCAGCTAAAAACATGCCATATCAAGCAATAATCGGATCTTGAATAAATACTGTTCGGAAAAACATCCCTGCTGACATGGCTCTGCCAGCATCGAATTTTATTTCAAAGCAGGTCGGCTTATGATAAAACTGCAATATCAGGCATTTCCCGAAACCGTCCGTCACAATCGAGCCCATATCCGACAATAAAAGCATCCGGAACGGTAAATCCAACATAATCCGCACGGATGTCGATCTGACGTCGTTCAGACTTATCCAGAAGAACACAGACACTCAGCGAAAAAGGGTCTAAAGCTTTTAGATAGTTAACCACAAATTCAAGTGTGTATCCCGTATCCAGAATATCATCCACAATCAAAACATGACGCTCCTTTACATTAATGGAGACATCCTGGCAAAGTGTCGGTTTTCCGGACGTCACTGTGTTGGATCCATAGGAGGTAATTCGCATAAAATCAACGATGAGATGCAGATGATATGAATTCAATTGACGCACCAGGTCCGCTAAAAATATAAAACTGCCATTCAGTAATCCCACAATCATTAAAGTATTGCCAGAAAACTGTGTGCCTATTTCTTCGGCCAATGCTGCCACCCTTTGCTTAATCTCTTTTTCAGTGATCAGTGGTTTAAGTTTTATATTGCTGTTCATCATTATTTCTTCCCTGGAATACAAATATATCTGCCTGAATATTCATTATTTTCAGTCGTTATTTTAACAGCTCTGGATTCATTGTCGTACATATCTTGCGACCTTATCCATTTTTCGCTCTACATAAATGTTAATCGCTTCCACCAATCCACATTCTTTGACCAGCTGACGGAAAAGACTCTTGATTTCTTCCATTAAATCGTCCAGTGTTTTAAAATCATCAGGATTTATTTTTTCAAGAATGTGATGAAACGATTTTACACCTAATATCTCATTGTTAAACACAGTAATATTTTCCCAAAACACAGATTCAGAAAGCCGTCCGCATTTTCTGGCTGATTCACATTCTTCAATCAGCACTTCGAGATCTTCTTTGAAATCATCAATCTCAATTGCAAGTATTCGAAGAAAGTTGCGTTGAACATTTCGCATGGCTGCCTCCCTGACCTGATGATCCGAGGCTGTTCATTATTAACATAGCGATACAAAAATTATCAGTCAAGTTATTTTATTTTTCATGCAACTTACCCGCCTGTACTCTCGTATGATATACCGAAGAATACCGATGAATTACTGGAGCTGAGCCATGAAACGTTACATCATTATGTCAATGGCGTCCTGCCTGATTTGCAGCGTACTGCATGCGGACAACCGTTCAATAAAAATGTCTTCGCGATTGAACCCCTACATCACATTTAACGAAGACACCCGCATTTATATGCGGCAGGGCAATGTAATCATCCGCACTCAAGATTTGGCAGACGGCAAAGTGATGATCAATAATGATTTTGAATTGATCATCAATCGGGATACACTTGAACTGGACGATCAGCAGCAGAAAATGGTTTTTGAATACTATCAGTTGGTGAATGAATGTCTGGAGTCTGCAAAAAAGATTGGATGGGAAGGTGCAAAGGTCGGTATTCAGGGTGCAGCCATAGGGGTCAAAGCGGTAGCCGGTGTTTTTCGCATGATTTTGCCCAATTATGGTCCGGATGAACTGGAAAGAGACATGGAACTGGAGGCATCAAAAATCGAAGCCAAAGCAGAGAAGCTCGAAGAAAAAGCCGAAATCATAGAAGAAAAACTCGACATCCTAGAAGATATCCATCATCAGTTAAGGGAAGAAATCCCAGAACTGAAGCAGCTTGAATGGTTTTAAATATTGAACTTTAATCCTGATTGTATCTTGGTTCACAAATCACTTCTATCTGTCTGGGCAGCAGTTCTACAGACAATTTTTCTCCGGATTCACAAAGCGTTTCCCCATCAGCATGAGCAGGCAGGGGTGTAGCCAAAGCTTCAACTGTTATTTTTTCTGCCAATCGCATCTGAATCACCGGATGCCCTTCCTGTGTTCCTTTCATAAATCTTGGAAGAACTGCAAATATGGTGCGACGGCTGGCATCACCTGCAAGACAGAGAGAAAATTTGCCATCTGTCATATCACCTTCGGGTGCCATTAAAAAACCGCCTCCCATGCGACGTCCGTTCATTATGGAAACCATGAGAGATGGTTGATCGCTTGACTCTCCATCAATGTTTAATCGTATAACAGGCGCCTTGTCATACAGAAAGATGGTTTTTATGGCAGCGACTGCATACGCCGGAAATCCGGTTAATTTTAATTTGCACGCCTCAAATCCCACAACCGCGTCAAATCCAATACCAATGCCATTTCCAAAAAAACGGGGGGACGAATCCGAATCAACCATGACACGGCCAATATCGATCCACTGCCTGTTGTTTTGAAGCAGGCATCGGCATCCCGCATCCAGATCTTTAGGAATATTTGCTCCAAATGCGAAATCGTTGCCCCGGCCGACGCTTAAAACGCCCAAAGCAGCAGTCTTCCCGGTAAATTTTTTAACAAGCATCAGCCCGTTGATGACCTCATTGACTGTTCCGTCACCACCGGCTGCGACAACGACATCAAATCCATCCTCAACTGCTTGCTGGGCCAGTACCACCGCATGTCCGGGATGTTCAGTGATCGCCAACTGAAAAGGGATATGAATCTGAGTCAGTTTATCCTTAATCTCGGGGATCATCTTTTCCCCATGACCTTTACCGGATGCCGGATTCACAATTAATTTGACTTTTTTCATATTTTGCTCTCTCCGATTTTCAGTTTCTTTGTCTATAATCTTTTGTTTTTTGATTTTTTTCTCTCCGTTTCTCCGATTCACCCTTTCAGTCTCTCAATCGACAGCTCTATGACCCAATAACACAAGGACTCCATGACTCTATGACACAAAAGATCCAAAGACTCTGCTTTCCGACCGTTGACCGCAGACCGCTGGAAAATCACAAATCACAAAAGACAAATTCCAAACACACTTTTCTTTGTTTGTGATTTCGGTCATTGGAATGTGGAATTTATTTTTCATTTGAGATTTGCTGATGTTTTATCATTTTGAATTTGGATTTTGTCATTGATTTGATATTTGGTTTTTGGAGTTTGTCATTTATTTATTACCAGGATTTTGTTATTTGTAATTTTTTCACCGTAATCCATACATTTTCTTTGTCTTAAATCCTTGCCATCTTTTTTTGGTTCTTTTTCTGGTTTTTTACTTCTTGTTTCTCGATTCTTGATTCTTTTTCTCTCCGTTTCCCCCATGCTCCTCTTCATCATCTCTACCGCAGACTGCAAGGAATCAGTAAATGGGTAAATGAGTTGATGTGTTGATGGGGCCGCCCCCTATCCCTAAAAAATATGCATAGCGGATCTCTATTTCAGGCGGCGGGGATAAAGGGATCACATTTACCCATATACTCATATACTCTCGACTCCGCGACTCAACGACCCAATGACTCTACGACCCAATATTTCCACAATATCCCATATATGTCTTGTCTTGCTTTTTTTTTTGATTCTTGTTTCTTGTTTCTTCTGACCCAATGACTCTACGACTCCATGACTCAATAAAAAATCCCTCATCACTGTATGTCTTACACATGTGGCATGAGGGATGAATGTTCATAACCTGTTAACAAAGCTGAGTTAAAATATCGCATAAATAAATGGCGCGATTGCTGAACCCTCGGTCAGAACGATTAAAGCGCCAAGAAGAACCAGGAAGATAATAATGGGCGCCAGCCACCATTTTTTTCGTACTCGAAGAAACTGCCAGAATTCCATCATGATTGAAAACTTGGACATAATTGTAACTCCTTGACCGAACATGGTATCATTCAGATTTTAATGTGATTCAAATATAAGAGAATCCGCATTATTTTTCAAGGAGAAAATGGAAAACAACGACTCAACGGCCCAATGACTCTATAAACGAATGATTCCTTGACTCTGCCTTTCGACCGAAGACAGCGGACAGCATACCGCTGGAAAATCACAAATCACAAATACCAAATATCAAGCAATATCCAAATCACAAAAGACAAATTCCAAACACACTTTTCTTTGTTTGTGATTTCGGTCATTGGAATGTGGAATTTAATTGTCTTTTGGAGTTTGTCATTTATTACCAGGATTTTGTTATTTGTAATTTTTTCACCGTAATCCATACATTTTCTTTGTCTTAAATCCTTGCCATCTTTTTTT
>JAFGCO010000058.1 GCA_016932575.1 bacterium | reverse complement strand
TGGGGCAAGCCCCACCCTACCAGGATGGTCGGGACGGTGAGATTTGAACTCACGACCTCATGCTCCCGAAGCATGCGCGCTGACCGGACTGCGCTACGTCCCGTTACTCAAAAGAACGATGATCATTCCATGATGATCAGAAAATAAATATACAAAATTATTTCAGAAAATCAATGCCTAATCTTCACAAAGAGTCGTGCCATCCAGCTGTTCTCACACACGGCCCCATGCAGAATTAAAAGACAAATCAGGGTCACAGCCGCTCCTGCAATCAGCACACCCAGCACATTAGCAATCGTAAACTTCTTCCGGTCCACACCAAGCAGATAAGCGCCCAGCGCGCCCGTATACACGCCGGAACCCGGCAGGGGAATGCCGATAAACACGGCAACGCCCAGTTCCCCGTATTTTTCAACATACGGGTGAATTTTATACTGTGTACGTTCCAGAACCGGCCATACTTTTTGATCGAACCAGTGCCATTTGCGGATTAAAGAAAACGCCGGGCCGAGCACCCAGAAAATCAGCCATCCCAGCAAAATATTGACAATGATACAGATAAGAACAACAACCGGCCATGACAATTGATCGGCCATTTTGAATATGCCAATGGGAATCGACGCCCTGAGCTCGAGTGTTGGTATCAGCGTAATCAGCGCCAGCCACACAATAGATATTATCATAGAATTTCCTTGCGTTCGAATACAACATGAAGCCACATGTTCACAAACCGCCGGATATCCCGCCAGCGCCGGATATGACTGGGCGCACCTTCATAAGCCGCGGGGATACGGCAGGAACCAAAGGATACATTTTTACGGCCCAGCCGGATCAGCATTTCACTTTCCAGTTCATAGAGCTTTCCGCGCAGCGGCAATCCTTTCAAAACCGATAACCTGAACATGCGGTATCCGCTCTGGCTGTCCTGAATTTTTTTTTGTGCAGCCAGGGAGACCAGAAAAGAACTGATCCTGTTGGATAAAATCCGGTCCAGTGGCATTTCTCCCGGATGAAACCGGCGGGTTCCCAGGACCACGTCACATCGATTAACCTGCATTGCCTTGATAAATTCGGGGATGTATGCCGGATCGTGCTGGCCATCTGCATCCATGGTAATCACAGCATCAAGGCCCTGATCCATTGCCCATTGAAAGCCGGCTTTTAGTGCTTCACCTTTTCCCCGGTTCTCCGGAAACCGGATGCATCGAACGCCGGCTCTTTTGGCTGCACCTGAGGTCCGATCATCGGAACCATCGTCGATGACGCATATATGATACCTTCCGATGTGCTTTTTGACTTTGCCAAGCACCTTTCCCAATCGCTGTGCTTCATTATATGCAGGGATCACAATCCCGACTTTCATGATTTGAACTTTCTGTTCATTCGCTATTAACTGAAAAAGCGGTTTCATAATAGTCATTTTTACCTTGAAATGCAAATAATTTTTACTTGAAATCCCTGCTTGCTTTTTATATGGAAACTTCTTATAATAAATTAACATTTCATTGATTTCTGTTCTTCAACTTCATTTGATTCAATCCTGAATTTCCTCCGACGACACTGAGTTGTCAACCTTTGTTTTCATTGATCTGTGGAGGAATTTGTCATGCATTCAATTGATCTTATTAACCGAAAAACAAGCAACCGTTTCCTATTATATGTATTTATTGGAATAATTGGAAACTCCCGACTCTATGCAGACGTCACCGCCGATTTTGCGGGAGATCCTACTTCGGGTTATGCCACCTTAACCGTGGAATTTACTGATCAGTCAACCGGCAGCATTTCATCCTGGACCTGGGAATTCCCGGGCGGATGGCCTGCAAGTGCCACCGGACAGGGACCGCATCAGGTAACCTACCATACACAGGGAACCTATAATGTCTCATTGACAGTCATAGGCACGTCAGTGGCCCAGCAGGACGTGGATACAGAGACCAAAACACACTATATCGATGTCTGGCCCCCAAGGCTTGATTTTGGCGACGCCCCTTATAATTTACCGGAAAATCATTCATATCCAACGGTTCTCGCATTGAATGGGGCGCGCCATCGTCTCGACTTCTTTATCCATCTGGGAGATTTAATCGATAATGAGGATGACGGATATCCAAGCCCATTTGCAACCGGCGACGATCTTGTGGATGACGATGACGAGGATGGCGTAACAATTCCCGAATTGCTGGTGGATCTGCTCTGCGAGATCGAAGTCATTGCTGCGGGTACAGGACATTTCTTCGGGTGGATCGACTTCAACCGCGACGGAGACTGGGATGAACCCAACGAACAGATTTTCAATAATATGGGATTATCTCCGGGCATCAGCACTCTCTCTTTTACTGTTCCTTCTGATGCAGATACAGGATATACCTTTGCGCGATTCCGATACAGCACAGAGCGCTTCCTTGATGTTACAGGAGAGGCAGAAGATGGAGAGGTGGAAGATTACCGGGTTCATATCTCCTTTCCGTATCTCGATTTTGGCGACGCGCCATTCGACTTGAACGCGGGATGGCTGTATTTAACGGTTCTGGCGCATAACGGTGCCAGACACATTCTGAACGATGAGGTTTTCATGGGAGATGATCTTGATGGAGAGATGGAGGCGTATGTCAACAGCGACGCAACCGGAGATGACACGGATTCAAACGGAGATGATGAAGATGGAATCACCGTTGGCGAACTGAAGATTGGTATTACAAATACAATTCAGGCAAAACTTTATGGGTCCGGTTACTTCAACGGGTGGATCGATTTTAACCGGAACAGCAGCTGGACAGACACGGAAGACCATATCATTCAAAACCTTTCGTTTTCAACCGGTTCCTATGATCTGACCTTTACAGTGCCGGCAGGCGTAGACACTGGAATCACATTTGCCCGGTTCCGGTACAGCACAGATCCGAACCTCGGTTCCATCGGATTGGCACCGGATGGTGAGGTGGAGGATTATCAGGTTCACCTCAGTCACCTCTTTCAGGATTACGGGGATGCGCCTTTTGATCCGATAGAAAACGTCGGATATCCCACACTGCATGCGAATAACGGTGCGCGGCATACGATAAGCGATCAGCTTTATCTGGGAGACAAAGTGGATGGAGATGCGAATGGTCAGCCCGATTCCGACGCGCAAGGAGATGATGAAGACGATCAGGGAGACGATGAAGACGGCATCACCATTGGAGATATCTGTATCGGACATCCCAATACGATTCAAGTCAAAGTCCATGGGACCGGGTATCTCACCGGCTGGATCGACTTTAACCGGAACAACAGCTGGGAAGACGAAGGTAATCTGATTTTAAATCAAATTCCGATCTCGACCGGCACCCACAATCTGGCTTTTAACGTCTCATCCGATCTGGACACCGGAATCTCTTACGCGCGGTTTCGTCTGAGTTCACAGCCCGTTGTCAGTTCCATGGGATTGGCTGCAGACGGAGAAGTGGAGGATTATCTGGTAAACATCATTCATGTCGAGCTGGATTATGGAGATGCGCCGTGGAACACAACGTATCCGGACTACTCAACCCTCTGTATGTACCCGACCTATCTCGCGGACAATGGTCCGCGTCATGCCATATCACCCGTTGTTTTTCTGGGTGACACAGTGGATGGTGAAAATGAAGCCTATATGACCGTATACTCGGATGGTGACGATGATCATGACCTGGATGATGAGGATGGTATAAGATTTCCGACCCATTTGATTGGCGGAGATACTGTCTACTTTCGTGTGAGTGTACGCGGTAATGGTTATCTCAATGGGTGGCTTGATTTTAATTGGGACGGCGATTTTAATGATCCGGATGATCATATTTTCGATGACATTATGCTGAGTGACGGGATTTATATGCTCCCTGTCTATTGTGATCCCGGTTACACTACAATCATTGCAAACTCACGATTCCGTTACAGCTCTGATCCCGACTTAACTTACGAAGGGTATGCGAGTAATGGCGAAGTGGAAGATTATACCACGGGTCTTATGGGCTGGTGGTACCCGTCACAGTTTGATTTTGGGGATCTGCCGGATGATGGTACAGTCAATTCATATCCAACTTATGGCGCAAATTACGGTGCTTCTCACCGTTGCTGGAACTATAACACTCATCGGGTGTTCCTGGGTGATACAGTCGATACTGACCCTGACGGACAGCCGAACAGCGATGCAACAGGCGATGATCTGGACGGTATTGACGATGATGACGGCGTTATCATTCCTGATCTGATTGCGGGAGAAACAGCCACTATCCAGGTAATAGCAACAGGTACCGGATATTTAAGTGCCTGGATCGATTTCAAACAGGATTTCGGCTGGGATTTGAATAATCCAAAAGCCGTAGAAGACAGAATATTTGATAGCGTTCTCCTGACGACGGGAACACATTCACTGACCTTTTCAGTGCCTGATGATGCTGTTCCGGGATTCACATATGCACGGTTCCGGTATAATCATCTTAGCGGCAGCTGCAATCCCACCTGGGATTATATCAGTGGCGAGGTGGAAGACTATAAGGTCAATATCATTGATATCTTACCGACCCATATGGAAGGGAATCGCACATCTTCTGAAATAAAAATTCCAGAATCATTTAAGCTGTCTCAGAACTATCCCAATCCGTTTAATCCGGCAACGACAATCCAGTATCAATTACCGCATGACGCGGAGGCAACAATCTCTATTTATGACATACAGGGACGAGAAGTCATCCGACTGGTGGAACATCATAAAAATGCCGGATATCACGGGGTGACATGGGACGGCTGTGATAAAACAGGCAGAATCATGCCGTCAGGAATTTACATTTATCAGATCAGTGTCAAATCCGATAGCAGGCAGTATCACCAGATAAAGAAAATGACCTTTGTGAGATAACAAATATATAAAAGGCATAATGCGCCGACCACATCCTGCCCTGATCATTCAAGCGTAAAATTTTCTTCAAGAACATCCGCAGAGCTGCCGCCGACAAACACTTTAAAATCACCCGGCTCCGCTTCAAATGTCATGGACCGGCTCCAGAAAGCGAGCGCATCAGATGTCAGATGAAATTCAACCTGTCTGGATTCTCCGGCTTTCAGCGGCACCCGTTCGAATCCTTTTAATTCTTTAAGGGGCCGGGACACAGACCCCACGAGATCACGTATATATAGCTGAACGACTTCAATACCATCGCGCTTTCCTGTATTCCGGACATTGACACGTACAGTGAGCACATCATTCATTCCGATTTTTACAGAACTCAAGATTAAATCGGAATATTCAAATGCGGTGTAACTCAATCCGAATCCAAACGGGTAAAGGGGATCATTGGGACAGTCGATATAGGCTGAGCGGAAATGCGGATTTCCATCCGGCCCCACAGGCCGGCCTGTGTTCAATGCATTATAATAAAGCGGCACCTGACCGATGGTAAGAGGAAATGTGACCGGCAGTTTGCCGGAAGGATTCACGTCTCCAAAAACCACATCGGCCGCAGCCTGACCGCCCATGGTGCCCGCCTGCCAGATATTGACAATGGCGGGTATGTTCTCATGGCACCATGGAATGGTGAGCGGACGTCCGGTCATCAGCAAGAGTACAATCGGTTTGCCTGTGGCATGGACGGCTTTGGCCAGTTTGATCTGATCTCCGGGCAAACCGATATAGGCGCGGCTCGTGGCTTCGCCCGACATAAAACCGTTTTCGCCCAGCGCAAGCAGAACCACATCTGATTCTTCCGCTGCAATCACAGCTTCCTGAATCAAGCTGTCCGGACACTGTCCGAAAGCCTCGCATCCTTTGGCATATAATATTTTTGTGTGTCTGGATACCTTTTTTTTCACACCCTGTAATATTGTCACAACATCATTCATATCCCCCATAGCACACCAGTTTCCCAGCATATCCCGGAATTCCCGGCTGTCTGCGAGCTGACCGATAACAGCGATGCTTCCGATCTTCTTTTGAACAGGAAGAAGGTGGTTCTCATTTTTTAACAATACAATGGATTCATGAGCGAGTTTTAAAGCGGTCTCTTGAAACGGCTTGATCATCAATGTATTTTTCATACGCTCAGGATTGATATAGCCGTATGGATCATCAAACAGTCCGAGCTTGAATTTCATTTTCATAAACCGCCGGACTGCGTCATTCAGCCGCTCTTCCGCAACCTTTCCGTCTTTGACTGCCGGAATCAAGGCATCAATATAAACATATCCCTGCATATCCACATCGGAACCTGCGTTCATAGCGAGGCAGGCAACATCATATTTATCCGCGGCTACACCATGCGCAATCATTTCCCCGTAGCTGTTCCAGTCGGAAATGACAAATCCCTGAAAATTCCACTCTCCTTTCAGAATTTGATTCATTAATAATGCGTTCGCGCTTGCCGGCATCCGAAATACCACATTAAATGAATTCATCACAGAAGCCACCCCCGCATCCACAACCGCCTGAAACGGCGGCAGGTAGACCTCCCGAAGCACCAGTTCGGATAAATCGACGGTATTGTAATCTCTGCCCCCCTCAGCGGCCCCATAAGCCGCGAAATGTTTGGCGCATGCCAGAATCGTGTTCTCGGCGCTCAGATCCTCTCCCTGAAATCCCCGGACGCGCGCCTCTGCAATCCGGCTTCCCAGACAGGGATCTTCTCCGGATCCTTCCATGACCCGTCCCCAACGGGGATCCCGTGCAATATCCACCATGGGCGCAAAAGTCCAGTGAATCCCTGAAGCAGCCGCTTCAGTGGCGGCAACGCGTTCCGCCTTTTCAATCAGATCCGGATCCCAACTGGCCGCCTGAGCCAGCGGCACCGGGAAAATGGTTTTGTATCCGTGAACCACATCCAGTGCGAACATAAGCGGAATTTTCATCCGGGATTCTTCCACGGCAAGACGCTGCAGTTCCCGCATATATCCTAGATCAACAATATTTAAAAACGATCCGATCCAGCCGTTTCTGACCAGGGCTTCCCGGTTGGCATCGTTTTTAAAATCCGGTCCTGTTGCGAAACTGCCGCCGATCTGATGAAGCTGACCCACCTTCTCTTCCAGGGTCATTTGTGAAAGAAGATCATCAATTTTTTGATTCATCTCATTTTCTATAGGTTTCGCTATACACAAGCCTGCAGAAAGAATCAACAGGAAACCGGCAGAAACAACTGTCCTTTGGATCAACATAGAGCCACTCCTCTGTCAAAATTGATAATTTAAGATTCCTGAAGCTGCTAAAAAACATCATATAAGACTTTTACCCACAGCTTCTGATAAAGATCCTCATTTTTTAAAGGTGTATAATACGCCTTGAATGATTTTCCCAGTATCAGATCAAAATGATTATCAGAAAAGAAACCTTCCCCCTGTTCCACAAATAGAAATACATATTGTCCATGACAATTATATAATGCGATGACAGATGATTTTAAATTTCTGGCTGCATTTTCTCGAAATAGGCTCTTTTCGAAAAGAACGCCTTACTGAGCAATTCCATTTCTCTCTTTGTGCAGACTTGCATTGCGTGCTGCTTTAATTGCTCTGATTTATCAAACAGTTCTTCAATGAGTCTGCAAGGATACTCATCACACCAGCCGCAATGACCTATCGCTTTTGACTGCACACATTCACGAAGCTCGGTGTAGGCGCATTTCTGTTCCGGCAAACAGCCATCACAAGCCATGTCTTCGACAGGACAATCCCTGTCTCTTAATCCCAGACGCACCCATAAAGCCTTTACTTTTTCAAAGTCATCTTTTCTGCCTGTTTTCGTGGCAATATATCGTGGACAATATTCGCAGTTGTCCGCGCAACTCCCGATCACATGCATTCCTGTTTCTCCAGAAATCGATAACTCAATTCATCACGCAACGAACAGATCCTCCCTGATTTTTATCATGCTCATATCGATAAATCCACGAATATTGATATTGCAATCCTCTACACCAGGTATTTATTACAGTGGCCTCCATAGACGTCTAAAAACCAACGGTCAATCCCATATTTTGAAATAGCCCGTACTGTTGCACTATCTATTTCGTCCCTAAAGGGACTAAACTTGGTTTCTGTGCGTTTTCTATAAATATATCGTCCCTGACGGGACTTAACACATAGACTATACATTTCGCTATAAACATTCCGTCCCTAAAGGGACTTAATGAACGGATCATATTTTCAATAAACATTTCGTCCCTTACAGGATCCGCTGAGTTTTAAATCCCAAGAAATTTATAAACGGGATGTTCGTTTTATGTTATACATAATGTATCGAAAAAATAAACGCCCTATTTGATACATATGAAAACATCCCCAAACGAAAACATATATTTTTCCTTTTGTCCCGCAGGGACAACATATTTATAGCCACCCCAATCATCTAAAATCCAAGTCCCGCAGGGACGATATATTTATAGCGGGACCGGCAGGCACGGCTTATTAATCAAGAGGCTTTTCCACCCAGCAGATCCCGTGCAAGGTTGAGAGCAGAATCAACCACATGGATGGCGGCTTTATCATTTGTATGATATCCTGAATTTTTCGATGTTTTCTGCCGGACAACCAGAACATCCACGCCCTCACTGTGACTCTGAGAAAGAACAACTTTCGGAGAGGGCGATATTATTGATCGTTTTTGATTTAACAATCCTGCCTTTTCCTGGGCTAGAAGCACACAGTAAAGATAAGGATATTTCGTACCCTGCACTGTATTTATTGCAACCTGAACCTGAATTCCCAGAAAATCCTCAGGTGCCTGAATCATCCGGATCATCAACCGGGCATCCTTTGGAACCTGTCTGTTCTTTTTTGTTTTTTGAACAGACAGCATGGGATGCACCTGAATCTCGCTATTTGCTTCTAGAACCTTCATAATGGCTTGTAAAAGATGTATTTTGAGGATCAGCGTATCTTGCTTCAAATAGGTACGTACACCTGTAAACCAGTGAGGAGCAATCACAACGACTGCATTGATGCAAACATAAACAGCAAGCTTAAAGGAAATCCACCTGCCAATCATTCCGAAAAGGAAGATAAAGGCAATAATCAACAGAAAGAAAATCAGACATCCCGTCTTGTTGGTAATATCAAAGGCGTCCCGATCCCATGATTTTAATTGTTTCTCTTTTTCGATGACCTTTTTCAATTCATCCGGAGTCACACGATTCCAGGTTTCTCCGCGTTTTATTACGGGCTTTGAATGATATCCCCTGATTATGCCTAAAAGCGTTCCTGAAAAAAGAAAAACCAGGCCTGCCCAAAAATTGACAAATAACTGAACAAGAATTCCGAAAAACATGATGATCATAATAACAGCCATTCGTATATTATAAGGCCAGCTCTTCATAAAAACGAACTGTATATCACCCCGCTGTTCAGGATCAGGATACCAGGACATAATCATCCTCCAATATTTCATGATAACCCACATGCTGCCAGTATAAGGGGCATCCGCCCTGGCAGACAGTTAAATGCTCACATTGCTGACATTTTTCATGGGCAAACGCCTTTTGCTGAAAATAAAGCACTTTCTCTGAATGCCATAAGTCTTCAAATGAAACATTTTGATCCAGTAAATTGCCCACAGATTCAGGATAGCTGGAACAGGGCAGCACATCCCCATTTGGAGCAATACTCAGTAAACCATCACATGCGGCACAGGCTTTGTTGCCCAGACCGTGTATAATCGGATTGAAAAGACAGATTGGCGTAGGCGAATACCACATAAACTCAAGCTGCATCGATTCTGCCAGTTCCTTTATTCTGAGTACGATATCCCCGATCTCGGAATAGGAAACGAGTAACTGATCCAGGGACTGAAGCGATGATCCTGCGGGCATGAGTAAATTCATGGATAATTTATCCAATCCGGACTGTTTTACAATGTTGAGAATATCCGCGAGGCAATCCTTATTCATTGCGGAAATCGTTGTATTTGTATGCACACGAATACCGGCAGATTTCAATGCATACAATCCGTCAAGAGTCTTCCGGAATGCACCCTGGTGTTGAACAATATCATCATGCAGCTCAGGCGTTCCTGCCTCCAGACTGACCTGCGCGGAATCCAGGCCCTCTTCTTTAAGCGCATCTGCCAGCTCAGGAGTGATTCGAGATCCATTGGTGATCAGGTTGGTCCACATGGACAGAGATTTGGCATGGCGGACAATATCAAGCAGGTCCTTTCTTAAAACGGGTTCTCCGCCGGTAAAACTGACAGAGGGCACCTGCGCTTCATACCGGATTCTTTCTAAAACTTTAAACACCTCCTGAGTGTTCATTTCATATTCCTGATCAGAACGCCGGCAGCCACAACTTGCATAACAGAACCGGCAGCGAAGATTGCACCGATAAGTAAGGGCCACTTCACTGAGTACCGGCAACTTTTGAAACTGCAGTCCAAAGTTAATTTTTTCGATACCGCGATACTCACACTTTTCACGGAAGCATCCTTTCAGCAGAAGTTTCAAATCACAAAAAAAATAATGAATATCCCTGGCGACTTTTTCCGGATTGTCATAAGCTTCAATGATCTGTTGAACATTGCCTCCCTGAAAAAAATGTTGCAGAATCCGAACGCCCTGCGAATTAAGTTTATATGCCTCATTGGGTATCTTTATCAGAAGCTGATCGTCTTCCCGTATAAAAATAAACGGCTGTATCTGATGCAGGTAATCGTCAACCCACCCAATGTTTTCAAGATAAGACATGATTTCCTCTTTTATACTGATAACAATACGCAAATAATGTGATCTTTATTTAATTCCGGGACTCAACCTGTTTCAGGACGACACACCTGTTTCTTGATTCTTTTGTCTACGACTCTATGACTCAACGACACAAGGACTCTAAGACTCATTGTCTTCCTTCCTGATTCTCATTAATGTCCGCTGCTCACACACGCGCCATGGCACGCCCCATGACATGCTGAATGGCAGGCAGAATGACAGGCGGAATGACAGGCAGAGTGGCATGCATCATGACATACATTCTGTAAAAAAGGCCCCTCATAGCAGGCCGGTGTGGATCGAAATGTGGAAAAATTATGCTGAATGGATTCGAATTGTCTTGAACAGGATTGCGATATTTCATTGGCGCGCGCATAATGAGAATGATAAAATTGCCCGGGATGCGGGCTCCGATATTGACGTGTGTCCGGGCACGTTTCGCCTGCGGATACAGTTTCAAATTTCATTTTTTTTCTGTAATAGTCTTTGGTCGCCTCAAGATCCGAATCCCAGATTTTCTGTTCAAGACCAGACCCGGCAGCTTGAAAAATCCGATTTAAGGAGGCCTGAGATAAAACGCCGTCATCACGAATCGAAGAAAGAAGCATCTTCTCATATACATTGTCCGATCTCGCGTCAGGCATTTTATGAATCATCAGTTCGGGCTCCAGTTTCTCGATTTTAATTTTGCCTGAATCCTCAAGGCCGGCAAGCATAATACCCAGAAGTGTGGTTAAAGGAACATCCAGCAGAAGTCCTGCCTCCAGCATGTCAAGGGTTTTAAAAACCTTCCCGGATTTGCGAAACGATCCGACCTGCAATTTCGGGGGGATCCATTCATTGCCATCCCAGTTAACACGCTCGATTCCTTCTCTTGCAACCAGCATGGAACGATGTTTCCGGGTCATAATAAAAACCGGAAACAATACAAACAAAATGCCAAATCCGCCTGCCAGAATTAACAATTCACCAGACCGCATGGGAAGACGGGAAAAAACACTGCCCGGAAAAAACCGATTCAGAATAAATCGCTCTTCAGCCTGTTGAAACCCTTCAACCTTGCCTCCAGCCCGCCTGGGAGCCATGGTGTTCAGCTGAAAATATTTGGCATCGATATAGGTTTGAATCTGAAAATGATATCGTTTGCCGATATTCGCGCGATGAAACCTGACAGTGAATACGGACTCTCCCTGCCGATTGCGAACTGCCGGGAAATCCATCAAATAACGCTGATTGACATACTTTTCTGTCATAAACCGGTATGTTTCAAGATCCCCTTCTGTCACCATCTCGCCGGGAAGAAGAATCGGATAATGAACAATCACAGTCTCGTGATCCAGGGCTTCCGACCATTGCACCGGTGCCCAGTTAAAAACAGCCAGAACGTCATTACCATATTGTGTTTGCGTCACATTGCCGCTTGCTTCAAGATCCGTGGCGTACCGAAAGAAATAGGTAATCTCGCCATCACTGAAAGCCTGACCATTGGCCAGAATAATATCATATTTGCGGGAAGTGATTTCGTGTATCTCCACAGGATACCGGACTTGATTCTGATCCAGCGCATAGGCATTTTGATCATCGAAAACAGGAATGCCGGCGAATCCTTCAAAGTAGAATCCATGCAGATCGGCGTTCCTGCAGGACCAGCGAACCGCATAGGCAATCCAGGCTTTCCCGTCCGCATCCAGCACTACATCCACTTCGACCCATTTCATGTGAAAACCGGCCTGCAAAATGGACGATAATAATAAAAGAAGCAGACTGCAAAATCCGGTCTTTTTTAGCCCAATGAATCGTCCCTTGTAATTGTTATTTTTATTCATGGCAAGCCACCTTGTTCTCGATTAATTTTTATCATCCATGAATCTGGAGAACAACATAACCTTCTGCAGAATATCCCCTTTCATTTGACATTGCATTTGCCAGATCCATCAGGATGCCATTCTTTCTCAACAAGTCTAAATCTCAATAGCCAGCTGCGAATCCCTGGGGAATTTTTTTTTCTTGGATTTTTCCAGCATTGAGATAAAAGTATCCTCGTCAATCAGTGCGACACCCAGATCCTGCGCTTTTTGATATTTGCTTCCCGGATTCTGCCCTACAAGCACATAATCCGTATTCCCGCTCACACTGGATGTTACCTTGCCGCCTTCCGATTCAATGAGTTCCGAGGCTGCCTGCCGCGTCATCCGGTCCAGAGCTCCGGTCAATACAAACATCTTCCCATCGAAAATCCCACCGCGTCTAGAGCGCCGTTCTTCTGCCATACACACACCTGCCTGTTTCAATTTTTCTATCACTTCCAGATTGTGCTTCTGGCCGAAAAACTGAACAATGCTTTCGGCAATGGTCGGTCCCACTCCGTCGATGGTATCCAATTCGGATTGCGAGGCGTTCTTCAGGGAATCGATGCTTCCGAAATAATCCGCCAGGACCACGGCAACAGTCGATCCGACGTATCGAATGCCCAATGCAAAAATCACACGGTCCAGGGCCTGGCGCTTGCTTTCATGAATGGCTTCTATAAGATTTTGTGCACTTTTTTGGCCCATCCGCTCAAGTTCTGCGATTTCCTCTTTCTTTAAACGATACAGATCTCCGTAATCTGCAATCAACCGGTTTTCCACAAGCTGAAGAATTAATGCATCTCCCAGGCCTTCTATATCCATGGCACCCCGGGAAGCGAAATGTTCGATTCGACGATGTACCTGGGCCGGACATGCAATATTTTCACATCGCACGGCAGCCTCACCCTCTGTTCGAATCAGCGGCCCGGAACAGACCGGACATTTATCGGGCATGTGGAATGGTTTGGACTTTTCAGGCCGTTTATCCAGAATGACTTTTACGACTTTAGGGATCACATCACCGCCCTTTTCAATCAGCACCGTATCTCCTTCACGAATATCTTTTCGCCGGATTTCATATTCATTGTGCAATGTGGCCCGGCTGATTGTGGATCCGGCCAAAAATACCGGTTCAAGAACGGCAACCGGGGTCACTGTACCGGTTCTTCCCACCTGCAGATGGATGGCTCTTAATACTGTTGTGGCCTGCTTGGCCTTGAATTTATAGGCAATGGCCCATCTCGGACTTTTGGCTGTACTTCCCAGTTCTGCCTGCTGTTGCAAATCATTCACTTTGATTACAATCCCATCGATTTCATATGGCAGATCCTCACGTTTTTCCTCCCAGTCACTGCAAAAATCCAGCACATCCCACATGGTGCGGCATAAGGCCACTTGCCGGCTCACCGGCAGTCCCAGTTCCCTCAGTAAATGTAAATTTTCAAGATGGGTGGATCTCATGCCTGCCAATGCGGATTCGTTATCAATGATACGCAGAAAATAAGCAGAAAAGTAAAGCGGCCGTCTGGCCACAATTTTAGGATCCTGCAGCTTTAATGTGCCGGCTGTGGCATTTCTCGGGTTGGCAAAGATCCTGTCACCCTTGACTTCCTGCTCACGATTGAGCCTGTTAAATTCTTTTTTGGGCATATACACTTCACCACGTACTTCGATATCTGTCGGCAATCCTTTTTTCTGAAACAGGGTCAGCGGGATGGAACGAATCGTGCGTATATTGGGTGTGATATCATCTCCCCGCTCTCCATCACCCCTGGTTGCTCCCTGAACAAGGCTTCCGTTATGATAAATCAGACTGACAGCAATACCATCAAATTTGAGTTCTGTGACAAATTGAATATCCGCTTCCGGGAGCAGGGTTTTTATCCGTTTTTCAAAATCTTCCAGTTCCTCCCGTGAATAGGTATTTCCGAGACTGAGCATAGGCACTTCATGGTTGACTGTGGGAAATTCCCGGGCAGGTTCGCCACCCACGCGTTGCGAAGGCGAATCTGAAGTAATCATCTCCGGATGAGCTTTTTCCAGCTTGATAAGCTTATTGAGCATTTGATCATATTCATAATCGGAAACCGAGGGCTCATTAAGCACATAATATCGGTAATTATTCAGACGAATCTCTTTTCGAAGCTTTTCGATTTCTTTCTGAATGTCCTTCATCAAGATCTCCTGTGAATGTATGGAGTATGATGCGGAATTGACAATTGAAAAATATGATAATGCCATGTAAAATTCAAATGGTTTTTATGAGATTTACGATTACACAATCATATATTGCGGTGACTCTCCTTCCACGTCATTTTCCGTTTATCACTGATATCCTGTATTTTCACTACAGGCATTTGGTCTTTCATTAGCGATCATTCTTCTTCTATATTTTCGATTGCATTTGATTCTTTTTTTTTGTATTATGACTGGGCATAAAGTGATACATTTCCATAAAATCAAACCTGCAAAAATATTTTAACCAGGGAGGGTGTAATGTTTAAACTTTTTTCAAGACTTTCTCTATTTTTCATCCTGAGCATTATTGTATTCTCCGGCTGCGACAAAGATTCAACGTCATCGAAAAAATCGTTTACTCCGGATTCTGGAAGATGGAGTGGTTCCGGTATTTCATTTACTGTCGGTGGTGATCCGCTTTCTGTGAGCAGCATAAGATTTACTTACAGCGGATATGCAAGCGGTTCATACTGCAGTTTCAGTTACACATCAACCACATCGCTGTCTGCCAGCATGGAAATCGATGGCAAGTCCTTTAGTTACAACTCATCCTCCTATACGATTGAAGGAACCTTTATAACGGAAACAACGGCTGAGATAGACATTTCATGGTCCCAATACGATTCATACTGCAGGGCAAGTTATTCCGGGTCCAAGAGTTACTCGGCTTCTTATGCTTCTTCGACAACTGCCATGAATAAAAATGCATCTTCTGAATCAGATGATGGCAGTGAAATTTGTGAAATTATCACTGAAGACTCTCAAACCATTATTAAAAAACAATATGACGTTCAGTAAATGATTCACGGCTGAACCTCCGGCACATGTAAAAAAAGGAGTATATCGTCGATATAATCAAATAATTCCTGCAATTCCTGAACAAGACGGGAAAGTATGGAAATGCTTTATTAATCAATACGCTTGTATTCCAATATTTTGGGGATGATATTCGACTTCCGCCGGTCATTGAGTGAACTGTACACTATTCAATTTCAGAGAGCATGCCCGTTATTATGTTCAGCGGGCATGCGTTTAATCCCTCCATTTTTTATTCCGGACAGACAAACCCGCATCCTGCATAAAATGCCTGGAATGATAAAATGAATACATTTGTATTCTTTTAAATGATGATGATTTTTCAAAAAGTCGGATTATATCAATGATTGATGATATTTTTTTCTCATATATAATCAAAAAACATATCCCTGTCGGGCATGATCCATTAAAATGAACATCAGCTGCATCTGACAATTATATCACAATTCAATATTATGTAAATTCAAATTTGACGAATAAATAATCCTCTAAAATCGGGGGGATTCATGAAGTAACAATCCATATTGTTTTGGTTTTATAGGTCGTTTTTTTATTTTCTGCCTTTTTAGAGGCAATACCTATATCGGATTATCAGGCGGTCCGTTAAATGCTGCTGCTGGAATAATATGTTCCACAGTCATCAAAACGAATCGCGGTAAAAATGGAGGTGCGACATGTGTATGACGAGGATCAGTGTTTGCAGTTTGCTGTTAGGCTGCAGTGTTCTGGTTTCTGTTGCAAAAGCGCAGGTTCCGGAACAGGACTCACTGGCCCTGGTGGCTCTGTACAACAGCACGGACGGCGCCAACTGGACGAACAATGAAAACTGGTTAGCAGGTCTGGTGGGTACGTGGCACGGGATCGATATTGAAAGCGGGCGCGTTTCGGCAATTACTCTCTATGAGAATCATCTGAATGGACGGATTCCAGTTGAGATTGGAGATCTGGATAGTTTGAGAAGATTGTGTTTGGATAATAACATGCTCTCGGATACGATTCCTTCCGAAATCGGCAACCTATCACAATTAAACTATTGCGTCATGCATTATAATCAGTTGACCGGTCCTCTTCCTCCTGAAATCGGTAATCTGTCAAACTTGGAATATCTCAATCTTGGAAGCAATTTACTGTCGGATTCTATTCCTTCAGAAATGGGTTTTTTGGCCTCATTAGAATATTTATCTTTACGTTGTAACCAGTTTACCGGGGATATCCCTGTCGAATTGTGTGATTGTACTAATCTTGAGTATCTTAGTCTTGATAGTAATGAATTGACAGGAACAATTCCGGATGAGATTGGTCAGCTCTCTCAGTTGGTCCTTTTCAAAGTTCAAAACAATAATCTGTCAGGAACTCTGCCTGATGAAATAAGCGATCTGACGGATCTGATTGAAATGAGGCTCGAACATAATGATTTTGAGGGGAGTATTCCTTCTGATATCACCCATCTGACGGATTTGGAACATTTCTGGATTTTTAATAACCGGTTTACTGGTCTGCCCGATCTTTCTTCGATGCCGAGTTTAATCAATCTTCAAATTCATAATAATTGTTTTACTTTCGAAGACATTGAACCCAATATCCTCATTGATACGTTCAGTTATTCACCCCAGGACAGTGTGGGTGCGGCGCAGGATACCACGGTTGATGAAGGCACGTCTTTAACCCTTTCCGTTGTGGTCGGGGGAGCGAACAATCAGTATCAATGGGTCAAAGAACGGTCCGAAATCATCGGAGAAACCAGCAGTGATTACACCATCGATCCGGTGAGTGTGGATCATGCCGGTGCTTATACATGTACTATCACTAATTCGATGGTACCGGATCTGACACTGCACAGCCGTCCGATTCGGGTCCATGTCGCATCATTGTTTCTGGAACAGGATTCACTGGCTCTGGTGGCACTGTACAACAGCACAGATGGCCCCAACTGGATAAACAACGATAACTGGCTTTCCGGCCCGGTGGGCACATGGCACGGCATCATGGTTAAAACAGGCAGGGTGGATCAAATTCGACTGACGAACAATGGTCTTAATGGTACCCTGCCGTCTGAAATCGGAAATTTAACTGATTTAACAGTACTCAATGTTTGCAACAATTCGATTTCTGGAACGCTTCCAATAGAGCTGTATGATTTAACCAATCTGAGAGAACTGGATTTGTCTAAAAACGATATAGCGGATTCTCTGCCGTCTGATATTGAAAATTTGGTCAATCTGGTTTATCTTTCTTTCCGTGATAATGCTTTGGCCGGTCCTATTCCGGAAGAGATCGGCAATTTAACGCAGCTGGTCATACTATCTTTACAGAACAACCAGCTTTCCGATTCGATTCCCTCATCGATTGGCGATCTGACTCGTCTTGAGAAACTTTATCTTTACGTCAATCAGCTGTCAGGACCGATACCGTCCACAATCGGGAATTGTGTAAATTTAAGGGAGTTGTCCCTTTACAACAATCAGCTCGAAGGTCCCATTCCTCCGCAAATCGAAAATTTAACAAATCTTACCTCTCTGAACCTTGGCCTGAACCCGCTTCAATGCTCACTGCCCCCTGAGATTGGCAGTCTGAAGAATCTGGAAGACATCAGTTTCTGGAGAGCACATTTAACCGGTTCCATACCGGAGGAAATCTGCAATCTGACCAATCTATATTATTTCAATTTAAACGACAATCAATTAACCGGTCCCCTTCCGCCGGATATCGGCAATATGACGGCTTTAACCAGAATCGAAATGAGCTATAATCAACTTTCGGATTCCATACCATCCGGGATCGGGAATCTGGTCAATATCCAAACATTGTTACTCGGACACAATCAACTCGAGGGACCGATTCCTGCCAGTATTGGGAATCTTCTTAATCTGCAGCATCTGGGTTTTGGGAGCAATCAATTGACCGGACCCATACCATCTGAAATAGCGGATTTAACCTCTTTAATCAGTCTCGCACTGGCCGACAATCAGCTGGAAGGAGATATACCGGCCCAACTGGATAATCTGGCGAATCTGGAATCGCTTTATCTGGAAATCAATCATCTGACGGGTGCAGTCCCCGGCAGCTTTGTCAATTTTACTGGTCTGAAGAGACTGTTTTTATACCAGAACGAACTGACGGATTTACCGGATCTGTCCATTATAACGACACTGACAGAACTGTCTGTATCTGAGAACCGGCTGACATTCGAGGATCTTGAACCCAATATCGGCATCACCAACTTTCAGTATACACCGCAGGACAGTGTCGGAGAGAAACAGGAACTATCCACTTATGAAGGAGCCAGCTTGACCCTGTCGGTTGATGTGGGCGGTACAGCCAATCAGTATCAGTGGATCAAAAACGGCTCGGCGATTTCAGGCGCCACTGAAGATGATTATACCATAGATCCGGTTGCATTGTCAGATTCAGGGACCTATTATTGTCAGATCATCAATACGCTCGTGACC
>JAFGCO010000057.1 GCA_016932575.1 bacterium | reverse complement strand
TTCAGGATAATCCGGGTGTTGATCGAAATAGTACAGGTAGGCGCCTGATTTTCCCATCTTTGCCTGAAGCCTGGCCCAGCTCCATGTTTGCCAGCCGAACGCCGCATCACGGGCCAGATCGCGTGCGGTCTTGGGAATCGTTTTGGCGCCGACAGGGTATGCCTCAAGGAGGCGGTCCGCAAAGGAACCGTAGCGTTCCCGGACGTTTTTAATAAACGCTTCCGGATCCCTCGTTCTTGTAAAACTGGCGCCCTCATCCGAGTTGTAACCCACAAGAATGGGTGTATCATTGAACCTGCCTGCTTCATAGAGTTTGTATTGATCATCGGGAATTACATATCCATCGATGATTGGCCATGCCAGCCCACGTATTGCGGGAAGCTTGTCCGCTTTAACTTTTCTTAATTCCATGATTGATGAAATACATGCACTCTTCATATATGCAAGTCCGTCCTTTTCCGCGTCTTTAAGACGTTTCATATTCTCACCGGGAAAGGTTGTAGGCCTTGGAGGACCGAACGAACCGCCGCTTTGTGAAATAGCGCCATGGAACAGCCCATCAGCCAGGGGTGAAGCACAAAGCATACTGACGGCGATCCCCCCGGCAGATTCACCGAAGATCGTTACTTTATCAGGATCGCCGCCAAATTGTTTGATATTTTTTTGTATCCATTGCAGACCGGCTATCATATCTTGCAGGCCGTAGTTCCCTGAAACGTGATTCGGGCTCTCGGAACTCAATTCCGGATGCGTCATAAATCCGAGTTGCCCCACACGGTAGGCGATACTAACCAGGACAACACCTTTCCTGGCAAGATGTTCACCGTTGTAATACGAAGTTGCTCCGCCATTGAATCCGCCGCCATAAATCCAGACCAGTACAGGAATACGATCACCGGCTGATTTTGCAGGTGTCCAGACATTTAAATAGAGACAATCCTCACTTTTGCCCGACGGAGGATTCCAGACCTGTATCGGGCCGGGTGCAAACCTGTCCGCCTGGAGTACAGTATCCCATTTCGTGACGGGCTGAGGAGGGCGCCATCGGAGGTCACCAACAGGCGGCGCAGCGAACGGAATACCTTTAAAAACCGTCAATCCATCTTCGGAACTTCCCTGTACCCATCCACCTTCGACCTTAACCGGCGAAGGTTGCTTCGCAATGCAAAGGCAGGTCATGAACATCATGAATAATAAAAATTGATTCCGTGTAATCATAATTCCTTTTTCTTTATATGGACAGGTTGCTTGATATTACAGATCTTCAACAGCCTGGCGCCGTGTTTCCGGACAGGCACGGATATTTCGTTCGTATATTCACCGATATCTGTTTTTGCCCACAGATCACGAATCGTGCATTTACCCTCGATTTCCAGTTGCGTGAAATCAAGACGGACATCGATTGAATCCTGAGGCGGGAAGCCTGTCGGATACCGGGTAAAGACGTGAAATTTAACCGTAGCCCCTTCAGTGTGTGCAACGCATTCATTATCGAGCCCCGCCAAAGAAGAAAACGTATCATATCCTTCAGGGATATCATATTCGATGATTGAAGTCGCATGCGTGCCGATACCATTCTTATATGTTTTGCCGTTTACAATCAGCTTGTTTCCGGCAACACTTTTATTCATTTTTACTGTCTCCCATCCGGATGTCGCATTGATCCATTTCAAATCAGTGAGGTGAAGCGATCCGTTTTTACCCGTCAGTTTCGGTTCTATCCAGTCCGCATGGTCCCAGTGCGCTCCGTTTCCGCCGTCGGTGACGACCAGAACCAGTTTTTTTGCGCCCCTGATGTTCACTTTTATTTCCGTTGATTGTTCGCCGGGTTTGTGCGTGATTAAAGCGCTGTTGAACAAAGCGAGGCCCTCCTGAATCGGTTTTTGATCCGATGAGTAGAAGAGCGCAGCGTATTTATCCCCGGTCATCTGATCGTCGGCAATCCAGACAATTTTCTCTCCGTCATTGAAGATCTGCCGGTTGTTATTACTTCTTTGCAGTACAGCGAGCGCCTCCTCATTGGTGATCAGCTGAAGTGTAAACGTATCGTTATCCGGCAAATGGCCTCCGAACATCAACGGGGAGCGGCAGATTAAAAAAAGTGACATTAATGTATACTGCTCGTCTTTTGTCAGCATGCTCAACCGGTCATCGCCGCGCTCGGCGCGAATCCCAATATGACCCAGAGGAAGCATATCTCCATCCGGCCAGTGACCGGGCCCCATATAGGGAATCCATTTCTCGAAAAGCGAAAAATGGGCATTCAGTTGGGCCCAGTTGTCCCAGAAGTCGTCGATAATACGCCACATGTTCGCGTGGAAGCTCACATGATCTGCAAACGCGATTGGCGTTTCACCTGGTGACGTGCTCAGTACGATCGGCCGGCCGCAGCGGTCGATGGCATGCCGGATGAGCTCGATTTCGGCGCGGTGATAGGGGCGCGACAAATCGTCGATCTTGATGAAATCGATACCCCAGGATGCATACAGGTCCAGGACGGAATTGTAATATTCCTGCGCGCCTTTTTTACCGGCATCCACTGTGACCATATCGCCGAGCCAGGGGCAGAGCTGTTCAGTATTGTAAATATCTTTCGCGGTCACATCCGTGCCCAGGACCGGTGTATTTCGCTCGACCGCCAGTTTGGGAATGCCGCGCATCAGATGAATTCCAAATTTCAAACCTCGGCCGTGAATATAATCAGCCAGCGGCTTAAATCCTTTTCCTCCGGAAGCGGAGGGAAACCGGTTCGCCGCAGGCATCAGCCGTCCATATTCATCCATCACAATGATGGCATCTTTTTGATTATATCCGTGTGATTTATCGTTCTCAACATACCAGCGGATATCGACGACGATATATTGCCAGCCATATTCTTTCAAATATAAAGCCATATAATCCGCATTGGCTTTCACTTCGTCTTCTGTAACGGTCGGTCCGTAACAATCCCAGCTGTTCCAGCCCATGGGGGGAGTCATTGCCCATTTATGAAAGGGCAATTCTGGTTCAGTCCGCGTATAGAGCCGCATTACCGATAACAGAAAAACAGCATAAAATAAATATCTGTTCATCGTTGCCGCCATCCTTTTTAATTATCGAAAAATTATTTAAGAAAATGGTGACTGCTCTTAAAACACAATTTGAAAACCGATGACTCGAAGACATTTTCAACAGCCCGGTCGTTCTTCATTGCCCGACCATCAGGCAAAACAGCAATCATAAGTTCATATTTGTTTCTGTCCTCGGAATTAAAAGTACATTCCCGGATCTGGCCGCGGGGAATATTTCCGGTTGCATTAAACTCAAGATCCGATGCCGGGATTTAAATTCCGTGCATTTTGTTATTTTTTTACTTTGACTTTAATCTGAGTAAATGAATGCGCCGGAAATGAACAGGACAGTTTATTCCCTTTGGCAGCAATCTCTTTGGTTACAGGTTTATATGTTTTCTGCTTGTCAAATGTAAATGGTTCATCAAGGGAATCCGCATTCAGTAATGCGGCTTCGGCTTTTCCTGAAAAGGTACCGGTGGTGCTGAATATATCGGCAGTGATCATTTTATCCTGATGTCTGTTCACGACATTGATACAGACTGTCTTTTTTTCTTTTGAATAAACGGAGGTGACATCAAGAAACGGAATGCTTTTACATTTTTCGGTATTAAACGTATCACATTCAACGTAGGTATCTATCGAATTGCCGAGACAGTTGTTTGAGAATAATTTGAAAGTATAAAATAATGGCGTCTTGTAGCTTCCTTGTTCTCTGTCAGTATGCAGCAGAGATGTCATCAGAGTAAAGTTGGTCATTTTAACAATATCGGCGTGGCGGATAAAAGAATTGAAACATTGCGCTACGGGTAAAACGGATATAAAGTTTCTTCCGAAAACTCCCCACTCATCAACCGAAATGTAGATGGGATTTGTAAATCCCTTCATGGCTGATACGGCGTCAATCTCAGCGGCCGTCACCCGGATTTTCTCTTCAAAATCCATAGCGCTTTGGCCCATAAAGGTGTAATAGTCATCCGATCTTTCCCAATAGCGGTGGATGGATATGTAATCGATCATATCTCCGAGTCCTGTCAATACTTTCCGGTTCCATTCAACCCACTGACCGGTGCTTTCGTAGTACGATGATCCGGAAGCGACAAATTTTATCGCGTGGTCTACAGATCTCATCGCCTTGGCAGCTTCTCTTGCAATCTTGACATAGTCTTCGGCGCATTTATAACCCAGTTCCCATGGCGCGCCGTCAACTTCGTTGCCGAGATCCCAGATTTTTATACCGTACGGTTTTACATGACCGTTCTTCGCACGTAAATCAGAATAGGCGGTACCTTTCTTATAGTTGCAGTATTCTACCCAGCAGCACGCATCTTGTATCGTGGCAAGACCCAGATTGACACATATTACATTTTCACTTCCGATGGCTTTGTTTAGTGCAATCCATTCATCCGTACCCACATGATTGTTATCAATTCCGCCCCATGCAAGATTGATGCGGGCCGGTCGCTGGTCCTTGGGTCCGATGCCATCCTGCCAGTTGTAACCCATCACAAAATTACCGCCCGGCCAGCGCATGTTGGTGATTTGAAGTTCTTTCATTGATTCAATATAATCTTTCCTGAATCCGTTTTCGTCTGCAAGTGGTGAGGACGGATCGTATAAATTTCCATATAGAGTATTAAACCTGGCTGTATCAGGCAATCCCATTCTTCTTCCGCTGAACTCGATGGGTTCCATGAAAACGCCATAAATCCTGGGATCAATCACCCCGATTGTTCTGTCGATATCGATCTTGATTTTTGCTGTCTGAGAAAACAGGGAAGGGGCGAGAGCAAACAGCATAGCAATTAATGTTTTTTTCATGGCGGCACCCAATTCATTGGTTGATAATGATGATTCAATTGACAATTTTATATTCTTCGGTCTGATAATGAGTTTACAATAAGGAACATCGATTCTTCTTTTATTCCGGTATTATATTCACTATGACTCGTTTGTATCGTGATAACGGAGGATTGCCCTTGTCTGTGACGCGTAAAATGAAATGCGAATTTTTTTTTCAGTCATGGGAGCTTAAATAAAAACCTTGTATAAATTTTCTGTTGAAACGAAATCGATTGATTTTTTGTATGAGCCCGCCTCCGGGTACTTAAACCACAAATAACTCAGATTATCGCTGTCAGGATCCATGGTCCCGATCGCATCCGGATTAAAGATTTCACCGGCTTTTACATTTATTTGATCAGAATGTCCCAATTCAGGTACCGGCGGATGATTGGCTTCCTGAAATGATTTGGTACACCAGTCCATGCGGGCTGCAAAATCATTTTGAAAATCATCCCGCCAGCGCCACAAAGTAACCCGGTTATCATTGAAGGGTATTGTATCTCTTCGAACAGTTCGTCCGTATTCGCTGTATACATATGGGATATATTGATCAATGGCATTGGTCCAGATTTATCTGGATTCGGGTTCAATTGGCACACCGCCGGTAAATCCAGACTTATTAGATGAATACTCGGGCATGTATTTCTCATAACGGCCGCCACATCCGCCCCGGTCAGGATGTTCCGGAACACTTAGTCCGTTTGGAACCAATGATAAAAACGACGGGGTATCACCTTCCATTCCATACTCCGGGAGACCTTGCTTTACACACTTTAACAGGTCCCCGGAATTCGGAAAATCCGCTTCATGCTTCAGCAGATTGGGCTGCACCTTGTCATACTCTTGAATCAGGCTTCGAATCGATTCAGGATGAACTTTGTTTTTCTGATGAATGGAGGTTGTTGCAATGAATCCTTTGATATCGATTGCATTCGAATATAAAAACCATCGAATCATGGATTGGGTATCGTCTGGACCAGCTTCGATATCGGTTAAGAAGATGGCTCTATTTTTCTGATATGTACGGGAGTTCAAAGATTGGAAGGATAATACAAAGCAAACAAATAACAAAGTGAATGCAGCTCGCATCATAATAAAATTCCTTCGATAATCCGTACAATGAACACGGTGGAGATATTTCATTTATTTTAGGCAATACAAAGAATTATTGTTACTGATTTATCAGAATTGCTATTTTAAAATCGTTTTCCTGCATCACCTGAATATCTGAATGCGGTTCTTTTCGGACAATACTCCCTGATAGGTTTCGGTTCAAAACATGATGGATAATTCAGTGTTTAGAAGTCTCTATCCTGAGGATTTCCCATATCAATTCTGAATAAGTTGTTTTCCGAAGAACCATCACTGTATACCATATATAGGTAATTGCCATCCCCCCACAAGAGTTTCGTTGCACCTGAAGGAATTATGCCTTTATAGATTTCATCGATGTTGCCGTTTGACGGATTATAATAAAGTATCGGAGCGGCATTGTCAGAACCGATATAAATTCCGCCTTCCGGATCTAATGTAAATGTCACAGGTTCAGATTCCGCATATGCTTCTCCTGCGGATGCCCAATCAAACACCAATTCAGCATCACTCAAATTACCCTGATCATCCAGAATTTGATGACGCCAGATGGCAATGGCAGGGTGAGATTCATCCGGATATTTTAATTCAATAAGTGCATAAAGAGTATTATCCATAACGCGTAAACAGAAAACTTCATCATTTGAATATAAACCTGCCTGCTTTATTGAAAGATCGGGAAGCACCATATTTAAGTCGGCTCTTTTTCCGCTTGCATAGAGTATCCCTTGACTATCAAAAACAGCAGTATTGACTCTTTCCGATAAAGTGACATAAACAGTGGTGGTATCCGATTCCAGAACATCAATCTCTTTCTGATTTCTGAACAGGTAGAGTGTCCCATTCGGATCAACTGCAGCTGAATATATCAATGCATCTGCGTTTCCAAGGAGTTCTTTTTTGCCTGAAGAAGTTATCTTATAGACTTCATGTGTGGATGTATTTTCTACAACATATATGTTATTATCTTTATCGATTGCGAGAGAACCCAATGCTATTCCGCTTAAGAATTGTCCATATGGCTCATATACAGATGTAATTGTATAAGGTTCCCATCGGCCAAGATTAACGGCTCCGAAAACATTCACTTTAATTGATAATGAGTCACCAGAGCGGTCCGGCCGTCTGATTTTTATTAATGAGTCAGAAAAATCAACAATTTCAGCATGATAGCCATTAATATATACACTGACTATGTCTTGATTTTCGGTAAAGTTATTACCATGAATGGTTAAATAGTTCACACCTGGAACAGCCACTGATGGAACGACTTCAGTGATTTTAGGTGAATTGGTTTCTTCTTTGACAAGCTTCCATTGCGATGTCGGTCCGTCATACTCACACCCCGCCATGACCAGAAGAACGGCCGTGAGGGTGACGAGGATTTTTATCGTCGATTTCATTGATGACTCCTTTATGTTTATC
>JAFGCO010000056.1 GCA_016932575.1 bacterium | reverse complement strand
TTTCAGAACTTTCCCAATCCGTTCAATCCTTCGACCACCATTCGATATGCTGTGCCGAAATCATGTCATGTGAACCTGACCGTTTATAATCTGGTTGGCAAAGAGATCGCCGTGCTGGTGAATGAGACCAGAACGCCCGGTGAATATTCGGTGGTATGGAACGGAAAAGACCTGGCGAGTAGCATCTATCTCTGCCGTTTGAAGGCGGGAAATCATATTGAAATGAGAAAGATGATGCTGCAGAAATAAGTCATGCTGGGTGGGAGGTTGTCCTACCCAATCCAGCAGAGAATGTGCCTCTGGCAGGAGCAGAGCAGATTTGATCGATTATAACCTCCCAATACGGAGAGATCGGAACAATGGAAAATTCTGATCGTCCGGGATTTCATAGTCGCAGGCGATTAGAAAACTGTCCTCTCGATCCGCCAGCCGGCGGAGAGAGACCTGTGATCTGCAGGATCCATAGGCAGACTCAATAACCGGATTAATGGCTGTGAACCTCTGTGCAGATGACAGATATTTACCCGCCGGTCTTTTTAACGGGCCTCGGCGGAGCCTGCCCTGAGCTTGCCGAAGGGCTTGGAAAGACATATACAGTCGTTCATTTCTTTGTTTTCACACAAACTGTTAAAACAATGTCACACGATATATAAAAGGTATGTCAGGTATCAGGGCCATCTGCTTTCTGCCGAATAGTCACAATAAAAACTTCTTGACATTTTCAATCCGATTGTTTAACTATAAAAACTTATTTTACTGATATTACCTAATTATCTTATCAAAGGAGAATGGACATGTCCTGTAAATTGGTATTCTGTATCCTATTGCTTCTTTCAGTTCTGACACTTGCTTACGGAGGTGACACCAATATCCTGGTCAATCCGGGTTTTGAAAGCGGAACAGAGTGCTGGTTCGATCGCACCTGCGCAATTGAGGTCGCAACAAAACCGGTTTACAGCGGTCGGGGCAGCGGTAAGGCTCTTCAGAGACTGGCAAACTGGCAGGGGATCAAACAATCGGTTTTCGGTAAGATGATTGCCGGTGTGCCTTACAAGGTTTCGGGTTGGGTGAGATTGGATAATGCCAAAAACGATGTGATAAAGATATCATTCGAACAGCAGGATGACAGCGGTACTCAGTATATCGGCGTTGCCCAGGCCGCTGTTAATGACAGCGAATGGGTTCAGCTTTCGGGTGAATTCACACTCGAAGTTGAAGGCACATTATCTGTACTGGATGTCTATTTTGAGGGCCCTGAACCCGGAGTCAACTTTTATGTGGACGATGTGGTTGTCTTCGGACCCGAAGTGGATGCACCCGAAGTCATTCCTCCTGAACCCAAGGGGAAAGGAAAGATTGATGCCACAATACACCATCAGAAAATCGAAGGCTTTGGTGCCTCAGGGGCCTACTACATCTCTAATCTGGCGAACCACCATGAAAAAAGCGAACTCTGTGATCTGCTGTTCAAGGGACTTGGGCTCGACATATTCCGCATAAGTAACCATTACGAAATGAATTCAGACGACTTCAATGCGACCATAGATATCGCCAGGCGTGGCGAAGCCGCTCTTGGACGTGATCTGAAGATTTTGATGTCATCGTGGTCTCCCCCTTCCTATTTAAAGAGCAATGAGAACACAATCGGAGGAACACTGAAGCAAAAAGACGGGAAATTCATGTACACTGAGTTTGCAGAGTGGTGGGCCAAAAGCCTTGCTGCCTATGCAAACGCCGGCCTCAAAGTGGATTATATCAGCATACAAAACGAACTCGACTACGAAGCGCCGTGGAATTCATGCCAGTTTTCTCCGACAGAGGACTCAGAATCAAACCTGGCAGCCTACGATATTGCCTTTGAAACAGTGTGGCAGAAACTGCATGACGAAATGGGGCCGGATATGCCGAAAATGCTGGTACCGGAATCTTCTGGTCTGGGTAATTCCAGAGCCTATATTGAAAATATCAATGATCTGTCTCATTTTTATGGATTTGCACACCATTTATACGACTGCAGCGGGTGCGGCATCGCACCAGACCGGTTTATCCCCAGAATGATCAGCTATCGTGAACTCGCTGCAGAGTTCGGAGGCAAGCCGATTTTTCAGACAGAATTTGAGGAAAATCCCGGCCTATGGGCAGATGCAATCAACACGGCACTGGTGATTCATAATTCTCTGACTGTAGAAAAAATATCCGCCTATTTATACTGGGATCTGTTCTGGGAGCCGGGTACAGGTCTGATCAGCATGAACGATGTCTATACTTATACAATCAAACCAACCTACTATACATTCAAACAGTATTCGGGATTCATCCATTCAGGCTGGCAGCGCGTGGAAGCCTCGGCAGAGAATACTGGACTGAGAATATCCGCCTATATTGGCCCGAATTATAAAAAAATGACCGTGGTTATCCTCAATACGACTGAGGACATTGATATATCCCTCGAACTTTTGATAAAGGGTTTCTCTCTCTCGGAAGGTGAGCTCTATCGGTCCAGTCATACGGAAAATTGTGTCCGTGTCGGAAGTTACAATGGAAAGGTACCTCTGAGACTGCCTGCCAGCTCTGTAACGACCCTGTTGCTTTCTGCAGGTAAACCCTGAACCTTTTCTGTTTTATAAATACGGACGATTCTGGAAAAGCGATGAAAATAAAAAAGTAAAAAGATTGCTCTAATGATAAATCGGAGCAGGTTCACTAAAGAGAAAGGTGGAAATCAGGGGGGAGAACACCCCTCTTCCTCAGCTAGCGCCGAGGGTCTCCCCTCAAGGGGAGAAAGAGAAGTCCCCCTTTGAAGAGGGATCCTCAGCGATGCTGAGGAAGGGGGAGGTGAAATCTGTACAAACCCATGATAAAACGTCAGATACTATGTAATCATACAAATCCTGATAGTAGGCAGGGATATGAATTTGCCTTTTTTGACGTTTCAATGATTTTTATAGTATCAAAACTTCAGGTCGGAGTATAATTAAGAGTGCTACCGGCCTTATATTCTGATCGCCCGGGATTTTACAGTCCGGCGCAGTAAGAATGAATGATTTTAAATCCGTTCAGTTCATACGCCGCAATACAGCCATACTGACCATTTTCACCAGGCCCATAATCAGAAGTATAATAAACAGATCCCATCTGAAAATATTTTTTATAAAAAACTGGAATAATGTCCAGCAACCCAAGGAGATGGCTCCGACCATACCGGCAAGGCTGGTGGATCGAAGCCGGTGCATGAGATAGCGTTCATCCATGATAATCCTCCTCAATCTTAAATAAATCATCGGTCTGACATTGAAATATCAGGGAAAATGTTAATGCCAGAGGCAAACTCGGCACATACCGGTTGCGTTCAATAGAATTGATGCTCTGGCGGGATACACCGGCCAGTTTGGCCAGGGATTCCTGAGTCAGCTCGTTTTTTAGCCGATAAGTTTTAATGTAATTGATAATTTTTGCCATATTTTTATCCTATATGTAAAGCGCGCTTGACATAATATACAACAAAGAAATACAGATGTCAAGTAAACTTTACATTAAATTAAAATCAGGCAGGTTAAATAACCCATATTGAGAACCGGTTAAAAAAGGAGTTTAAAAAAGGATATGTTGATAATGATTTTAATAGCAATACATATTTTTAAAATTTGCAGTCAAGAATATTGAAAACAGAATCCCGAAATCCAGTTTTTATTTACTGATTTGGCAGGATCAGGATCAATTTCATTTCAGGGGGATAAGGGCGATCGGCCACAATCAGAACGACAGATGTTATTTCCTCATGAAAAGACAGATGAGCCACAATAATATGACGGCTCCAATGACTGCAGCCACAAATTCTCCTAATAATCCATAGATCGTTATATCGAAAAATTCAAGTAAAACACCTCCAATAAAGGCGCCAATACAACCGATTATTAAATTTACGAAAAATCCAAGTCCTCTGCGTTTAAGAAGCTTTCCTGCGAGCCAGCCCGCAAGAACGCCGATCAGTAAAAAAAACAGAATATCCGTTATGATCATTTGGCCCTCCTTTCCGGAGTATCAATTCGATATATTTAAATTGACATAACCTATGGTATTTCACTGAACTGCTTAACTGCGATACTTAAGTTTCCATACCCATCCCGTGCACGTACAGCAGGATCCATAATAGTATGCGGCAGTATGATACGTGCTGAATCTGAGATATTGATAATTTGATTTCCTTCCAGTATCTCGTATCCGATGACATCTCTGCTTTGTGAGGGATTCCACGAAAGCTGATAATTATTAAGCAATACATCGGAAGGCGGTTCAGGCGCCTCAAGATCGTTTAATACCTTTGCTATGGCATCAGCGACAATGGCATGCCCTTTACGATTGAGATGGACGTGATCGACAGTGACCTCGTGAAATACGGGTTTAATCAATGAATATATATTCACATAAGCACAATGATACTGCAGGGCGATGCGGTGAAATTGAGGCACAAGCGAACGAACACGCAGGTCTCCTCCGCGGGCTTTATCCGGTACCATAGAATCCAGAGCGTAGGGTGGAGGGGTGACAATCGTAATATGTGGCGGTGCGCCGCCGGAATTATCGAATTGGCGTATTTTTGCAATCAGCCTTATCAGATTGGATGCAATCTCGTCTTTTTTACCCTCAAAGCAAGTTTTGCTGTCATTTGTGCCGAGGAGTATGATGATTTCGTCGATGGGCTTCTGGCCGCTGCACTTCAATGCCCATTCCAGATAGGTTTCTATGTTTTTCAAAGCATTCCACGAGGATTTGCCGCAATTATCAAAACCTATCGTGCGTCCGCCTTCCGAATGATTCAATACGTAGTCATTTCTCAACCGGATTGCGAGCTGTTTTGGCCAGCCTCCGTTCACAAGACCATTCGAATCACCAATCGCAAGGAGGATGCGGTTATTCAATTTTCGTACGGTACGGTTAATGTTTTGATTGACAGCATTTCTCTCCGTATTGATCCGGTTGCATGAGATGATTGATAAAGTGACAGCGATTATTCCGGTGAATAAATAAAACTGTATTAAACATTTGTTTAAATTTATTGACATCGAATCAGTTTGCCCTTATCTCAAATTGTCAGAATTACAGAGAAAACATCGGTTTTCTCATACAGGATACACATGGATCCGTTTCAGATAGCAGTGGTATTTAATTGTTATAAATGATTTTAAGAAAAGCGTTTAAAAAAAACAACCAGAAATTTACCTTTGATGCGTTTGATTAATGATGTAAATCATATCTTAATAATGAAATAAAACCGATTTTTATTGAATCCGGACAAATCAGCGGTTCTTTTAAGAATATAACTTGCATTTTATTGATTCAAAATATAAATTTTAATGAGAATCATATCATTATTTCGGTATAATAAAAAATGAAATCTTGACACCACTGTGTTTTATTACAGCCTCTGACTTCTTCGGATTCACCGGAGCAAATTAAATGAGTTCAAATTCTTCAACGGGTTTTTCTCTTTTTGCGAGAATCGGTTTTATCGCACTTTTTATAACCGTGTTTACGGGTGGTGTCTGGTTTTTTAAGGTGCAGGAATACGAACAGCGCCAGGTGGTGGAAACACGCTTAATGGATGTCGCACATCTCAAGTCCAGACAAATTGCGGACTGGCTGCAGGATCAGATGATCGATGCGGCTCTGATATCGCAATATCCGGCTTTCATCCGTGAAATGGCCAGGCTTTCGGCAAATCCCAAGAGTATGCCGGATGAATCCTTCCGCACGCTTCTCTATTCACTTAAAAAGCAACATGATTATTATGATATTCTTGTTGTTGATTCAAAAAAACGACTTCGGTTCAAATTAAGTAATACGTATTTTATGTCAGATATACTGATCGATATCTGCTCTGAAGTCAAGCACAGAGATAAACCGATATTTATTGATCTCCATATGCATCCTGAATTTCAGCTGCCGCATATCAGCGTGGCCGCTCCGGTTATTGATCATCAAAACGGGATTGATAAATGCGTCGGGATTTTTATTTTTATTAATGCTGCCGATGAATTTTTATATCCGATTATTCGAAACTGGCCGACTCCCAGCAAAACGGCTGAGACGTATCTCATCCGTAAGGAGGGCGATGATGTCGTTTTCCTGAATGAACTGCGTTACCGGAAGGATTCGGCGTTGAAATTCCGAATACCAATCAGCCAGGCAGATTTTCCTGCAGCCAGGGCTGCTCAGGGAAAGACAGGGATCATGATATGTAAGGATTATCGGGGTACGGATGTAATCGCCTCTGTGCTTCATGTACAGAATTCTGCCTGGTATCTCGTTTCGAAAATAGATATCTCTGAAGCTTTTGCAGACTGGCGAACGCGTTCTTTACTGATTACCGCGATGATGGCGGGGGCGCTGGGATCTATTGTTGCGGCAGGATTGGTTATTCGGCAGCGTTATCTTAAGATGCATTACCGGGAATTGTATCAGTCGGAATCCGCACTGCGAGAGAGCATGGAAAAGTACGCCGTTACCCTGAACGCCATCGGAGACGCCGTGATTTCCACAGATGCACGCGGGCAGATCGAGTTTATGAATCCTGTGTCGGAAGATCTGACCGGATGGAGCCAGAAGGATGCACGGGGAAAACAGTTGAATGAGGTATTTAAGATTGTCGATGAAGATACCCGGGAAGTCGTTGAAAGTCCTGTAGAGCGGGTGATCAAAGAAGGCGCGATGGTCAATCTGGCAGACCACACCCTTCTTATCGCAAAAGACGGACGGGAAATCCCAATTTCAGACAGCGGTGCCCTGATTCGGGAAGAAAATCAGGGAATTACCGGAGTGGTCTTGGTTTTTCGAGATCAGACTGAAGAGCGCTTGTCACGTCGGCTGACAAACACACGTCTGAAACTTATTGAATTCGCTACACATCACACGCTTGATGAATTGCTGACTGAAGCTTTGGACCTGGTGGGTGCCTTTGTGGACAGCCCTATCGGATTTTACCACTTTGTGGATTCCGATCAAAAAACCGTGGCACTTCAGCAATGGTCTTCAAAAACTGTTGAGGAGTTTTGCCGGATCGAAGGCAGGGGAATGAATTACCATATCGATCAGGCCGGGATCTGGGTTGACTGCCTCCATCAGAAAAAACCGGTTATCCACAATGATTATGAATCTCTTTCAGATAAAAAAGGTTTGCCGGATGGCCATGCAAAAATTATTCGAGAACTGGTGGTACCCGTTCTTAGGGAAGGCAAAGTGGTTGCCATACTCGGTGTTGGAAACAAATCCAAGAATTACACAGAAAAAGATGCGGAGGTTGTTTCATTCTTTGCAGATCTGACATGGATCATCGTCAGCCAGAAACGAGCCGAGGAAGCGCTCCGGGAAAGCATGCAAAAATATTATTCTTTATTCAACCAATTGGCTGATGGAGTTTTTCTGCATGATATCCAGGGAAACATTATCGATATAAATCAAGCAGCCATTTCTCAGTCAGGCTATTCAAAAAGCGAGCTGCAGCGCATGCAGGTTTTTGACCTGCACGTGGATCAATCGGAACGTGAAGATATTATCAGTCAGTGGCGGCAATGGCCTCTGGAAAAGCCGGTTATTCTTGAGGCCATACACCGCTGTAAAAACGGATCAACGATTCCGGTTGAAATTAAAACGGGCAAGGTTCAATTCGGCCAGCAAGAGCTGATGCTCGCAATTGTCCGTGATATTACAGAAAGAAAAAAAGCGGAAGAGGCTATCTGTGATCATGAGCGGGAACTCGCACTCATTGTAAACAATATTCCGGGACTGGTGGCAAGGGTCGACCGGAATCTCCATTATCTGTATGCAAGTGAAGGGTATCGACGTGTGTTTGGCATGGATCCAAAAAAAGTCGTGGGAAGCGGATTGCAGGACGTTCTCGATGAGGAATCCTATCGCCGGGTAGAACCCTATGTGCGGCGTGTTTTAAAAGGGGAACAGGTCACCTTTGAGAGTCCGGTCGCCATGCCGAACGGTGAAATGAATTACGGTCTGGTTACTTTTATCCCTGATAAGGATATCAACGGAAATGTCCGGGGTTTTTTCGTCATCGGATTGGATATCAGCAAACGGAAACAGGCCGAAGACCAGGTACGCAATGATTTAAAAGAGAAAGAAATCCTGCTTCGGGAACTTTATCACCGCACAAAAAACAATATGCAGGTGATTTCTTCCATGCTGCGTTTAAGGGCGCACAGCCTGCATAACGAAAAAATGCAAGGGATATTCAAAGAGATTGAGAATAAAATTCAGGCAATGGCCTTTGTGCATAAAAAGCTTTATGAATCAAATGACCTGTCTTCTCTGAATTTAAAACCCTATTTTAATGATTTGATCCTGCTGATTCAACAAAGCTATCTGTTGAACAATGATCGTATCAAACTGATTTATCATGCGACTGATGTACCGGTTCTGATTGACACGGCCATCCCGCTGGGACTGGTACTGAATGAATTGATGACCAATGCGGTGAAACATGCTTTTCCGGAAGGAAAAGAAGGTAAAATATATTTGAGCCTGAAAAAGAAATTGACCAAAGAAATTATGATAGAAGTCAGAGATACTGGTGTAGGCCTGCCAAAAGGATTTGATATCGAAAAGGACATCCATCTTGGACTGGAAACGGTTATTGATCTGATCCGGAATCAGCTGGGGGGTGAAGTGAATTTTGAAAATCAGGGCGGCCTCTGCTGTCGTATTAAGTTAAAAAAAGAATTATACCAGCCGAGGGTTTAAGCAATGAAAAATCCATTCAGGGTGCTGATCGTTGAAGATGAAAGACTGACTGCGAAGAGCTTGCAATTTTATATTGAGGACCTTGGTGCAATGGTTCTCGAGCCGGTTGTTAAAGGGGAAGAGGCGGTTGAAGTGGCGCTGCTCGAACATCCCGATTTGATTTTAATGGATATCCGGCTTGCCGGGCGATTGGATGGTATTGAAGCTGCTGAAAAAATTCATGCTGAAAAAAATATTCCGATTGTTTTTATGACCGGCTATGCGACAGAATTGGTTCAGAAAGATGCTCATAAAATACACCCGGTTTCTTTTCTTGAAAAACCTGTTAATCTTGACAAAGTGAGAGAAATTGTCAATCGCATGATTCACTGATCAAGTTCAATACATCCCGTATTACTATTTTTACAGATCAATTCGCCAAATCCAGGTCTATTTTACTGAAAATCCGTCTCATCAATAAAAACAGGATTCCTCCACCCAAGGCCGTGAGCAGTTGCGGAAGGGCCATGATCAATTCAATTTTTGGAGGAAAATGACGCCCGAGCATGACAGGCACTATGATTCTGACCGAGAGAAGCAGTACACAGAATTTACCGAAAGATGCGAATACAATCGGAAGGAATACTGCCCATTGTTTATGAATCCGCGACAGGATAATACGGCCAATAAGAGAGTAAATGATAACCAGAGCTGCATTCCCGATGGCAATAAAAGGAACCATGGGCGCGAGAATCGAAGGAAGCTGCCCCCGGATCAATGCCACAACCGGTGTGATGATTCCAAGCATAATACCGGCCAGAGGGCCCAGCAATCCTGTTGTCAGAAAGAGGAGTGCATTAATTAATGGACCGGTAACCGGCTGGGGAAGCCCCATCGCCTGAATGACCAGCGTTAAAGCAATTAACAATGCCAGACGGGCAATCAATCGGTTTTTTGTGTTCATATTAATTACACGCTTGAGTCCGGTGATGCATCACTGTATCGCAGGATCCAGTGATGAAAATCATTTTATGCGATCCGATGGAGATAATAAATTGGCCGAGAACCTGCGGGAGGGAGAGATTTTTTAGTAACAGGTCCCCGACCATTCATCTTTTCTTACAACAATCATGTCTCAGAAGTTCCCGCGAATGCCGAAAATAATATTCCGTCCAGGTGCATTCCACCAGGTGACGTTTGAAAGATGGTCGCGATAGGATTCATTGAACACATTCCGGATATTCAATGTGATATAAATGGGACTTTTTAAAGATAATAGCCGGCTTATTTTTAAACCTGAGCATATATCAAAAAGGATATATCCGTCGGTTTGCGATTCATTTTTAGCTGAATATTGTTGCCGATCATGAAATTCTCCTGCGAAGGTCAACCAGTAGTTCTGCATTTCATTACCGAATGTGATACCCATAAGGGAATTAAGCGGAGGAATTTTGGGCAGGTTTTCATTCAATTCCCGGTCTTGCCCCCCCACATAGGCGCTATTGGCAAAGAGTGTCAAAGCATCAATCAGTTGAAACCGGCCGTTCCATTCGATTCCGTACAAATCCGCACAGCCGACATTGTCATAAAGAAATGTATCTGCACCGGCAGAAACGGGTTTCATGACAATAAATTCATGAATTCGGTTGTGAAACATATTCAGACTGATTTGAAAGCAGTCGGACTTCAACCGAAATCCTGCATCCAGATTGATACTGGTTTCACTGTTTAAATTGGGATTGCCGTACAGGTAACCCACCTGTGCAGTGCCTTTAAAAAAACGTTCCTGAAGCGTCGGTGCTTTAAAGGCCCTGCCAATATTTCCTGTGAGACGGATTTGATTACCCAACCGAATAACGACTCCGATATTGCCGCTGTAGTCCCTGTCTGTTTCATTCCGGTTGAGTTCTGTTAAAGTGCCAGGTGTCCCTTCTGCTTCACTGAAAATTGCATCGTATCTCATGCCGGCATTAAGAGAGATCCATGAGGCAATATACCATTCGTCTTCCAGAAAAGCAGCCAGGCCTTCGCGGTTTGAAAGGGGAGTAGGGGGAGTTAGATCCGCCGGCGGATCCATTTGCATCTGATCTTCGGCATTGACAATGACAGAATCTGAAAGGCGCCGTGTATTGTCCCGCTCTGTAAAACAGTCGACTCCTGCTGTTAAAAGATTCGCACCGGACAGGCGCCATCCCGTCTGCAGGGATCCACCCCACGTTTTCACGTCCCGATGCGCATTCAAATGATTATTCACAAAATTGGCCCCTTTTTTTGGGATGTGATATAATAACGCGTCAAATTCACGCTCTCCCTGCTGATAATAAAGATCCATGGATATATCTGAGATAAATTGATCAGGCCGCTGGTATTTATAGCTCAAAGTGATACGGTCTCGGTTATACATTTTAAAATGAGCGGTTCGGGCTTTCGGATTAATAGGTACGCCCACATCGTTCATTCGGGTCAGGTGCCCTGAGAAAAGAAGTTGCTGATTCACAGAAGGTTGAAAAACAAGTTTCAGATCCGACGTGTACCCTGAAAAAGCCGTATTCTTCAGTCTGCCGGCAGGTGTGTTTATATCATCTGCCTTGCGATGAGTGATATTCAATAACATATTATATTTTCCATACCTGCCCTGCAGCATCATCATTTCACTCCACTGGCGATTGACGGAAGCATATTGCAGTCCGATACGGCTGTTTATCGCATATTGATGCGAGGTTTTTTTCGGTGATTTTGTAATAATGTTTACGACTCCGGCAACGGCATTGGATCCGTATAATACCGAGCCCGGACCGCGAATCACTTCGATTCTTTCGATTTGGTCGATATCCACAAGGGGCGCATGATTGCCGTAATTCCGCAGGACATCGAGTTTCATACCGTCAACAAGTGTTAATATATGCGCTTCAGAAAGCCCCCGGATCACGGGTTTGTGGCTCCAGGGGCCGGTTTCTGACAGAGAAACACCCGGAATAGAGGCGATCCATTCCCCGAAATTGGATTGTCCCTGCGACCATGACCCGGATTCGTGCAATAAATTCACCTGCAGATGGGTTTCAAAGCTGTCTTTTTCATAGCGGTTTGCCGTGATTGTAATTCGTGGCAGTTTACAGGTGAGCGTGTCGCGGGCGAAACCTGCGAATCCGGCGAATAAAAATGTGAAAAACAGTGTACGACAGGTGATACGTTTTTTCATGAAAGCCTCCCTAGCTGTCAGGCGGGTGTTCCGCCCTCCTGTTCAGGTGAATGGTTCATTTATATTTCAGGCAAAGGGCCTGGATAGAGAATTCATCTGAGCGCATGGCAATTATTCCCCATGCATTAATCATATCGATGATTCGGTTACTGTGATAATACGGGCATCCCTGAAAAATTAGACCTGTTTTTTGGGGGGTATCAAAAAAAGCGGGAAGATTACGGCGGTACAGGATCATCTGTTCGATATTTTTTTCAGAAATAAAAAATCTGTTCATTGATTGATCTCAGAAAGTGAATATTGTAATAATGTGAATATTTTCACAAAAATGTATGATTTTTTTTATGATAAGGCAAGTAAAAAAATATTTGAATATTCCATTGTTTTTTGAATATTACACTCATATATTTTATTAATGAGTCAACAGCGGTGATCTTACGGATAGTGAAAATTCATTTTCCAATGAAAGGAGCCCGGCAATGTCCGATTATGTGGAAAAACTAATGACAGAAGTCACTGCCAAGAATCCAGGAGAGGTGGAGTTTCATCAGGCAGTTGAAGAGATTGCAGCATCTGTTGACTTGATTTATCAGCAGTATCCTGAATACCGGTCTGCGAAAATTTTTGAGCGAATGATTGAGCCGGAACGTGTGATTATGTTTCGTGTGCCCTGGTTGGATGATCAGGGTGAAATTCACATCAATCGCGGATACCGTGTCGAAATGAACAGTGCAATAGGACCTTATAAAGGTGGTTTGCGGTTTCATCCGTCTGTCAATTTAAGCAGTTTGAAATTTTTAGCACTTGAACAAACTTTCAAAAACAGTTTGACAAGTCTGCCACTGGGTGCAGGTAAAGGCGGATCTGATTTTAATCCCAAAGGAAAGAGCGATCTGGAAATTATGCGATTTTGCCAGAGCTTTATGAACGAACTTTTTCGTTATATCGGTTCCTGTACAGATGTGCCGGCCGGGGATATCGGTGTTGGCGGCAGAGAAATCGGTTATTTATTCGGGCAGTATAAAAAGTTGAAAAATGAATTTACGGGTGTGCTGACAGGAAAAGGAATTGAGTGGGGAGGCAGCCTGATTCGTCCAGAAGCCACGGGTTTTGGTGTTGTTTATTTTATCGAGGAAATGTTGAAAACACGAGGCGAAGTTCTGAAAGGAAAACGTGTTGCTATTTCAGGATTTGGAAATGTTGCCTGGGGAGTTGCCATGAAATTGGATGAACTGGGAGCCAAAGTTATTACATTGTCCGGACCGGACGGATATGTATACGATGAGGCAGGTGTTTCCGGTGAAAAAATCGCCTCGATGGTTCGATTGAGGGCAACCAACAATGATGTAGTTGCCCCTTATGCCGATTTGTATCCGGGTGTGGAATTTTATCAGGGAAAGCGCCCATGGGAAGTGCCATGTGATATCGCCATTCCATGTGCGATTCAGAATGAATTTCATGATCAGGATGCTGAGGCGCTTGTGAAGAATCAATGTATGTGTGTCTGTGAAGGTGCAAATATGCCATGTACATTGGATGCCATTCAGATCATCCAGCATTCAGGTGTTTTGTGCGGACCGGGTAAGGCGGCGAACGCTGGTGGTGTGGCCGTATCCGGATTGGAAATGTCTCAAAATGCCATGAAAATGATGTGGAGCCGGGAAGAAGTCAATCGGCGCCTGCGTGAGATTATGCAAAAGATTCATGAAACTTGTTATAAATACGGACAAAAATCATGCGGCTACGTCGATTATATCCATGGTGCAAACATGGGGGGATTTTTAAAAGTGGCAAATGCCATGCTGGACCAGGGTGTTGTCTGATATCATAATAAAAAATGTAGTTATAAAATATTCAGGTGACAATAAATATAAATATTCTGGCACTGTTTTCTTTAAATCCATTTCGATACAGAACGATCATCCATTCAGGGAAAAAATTTCCTATTTCAAGAATTTTGTGATAATAAAACATTATATCACGAGCTGGCAATAGTTCGATATATGGGGAATTTTGCATTTTGAAATTAATCAATTGATAAATCATACGATATATCAAATGTGTATTTTCAATATCAAAGCCATATTTAACCATAATGAATCGTGAATATGCAAAACTTCAGGATATTTTAATTTTTTGGCATGGAATATGCTAATTTTGTTATACTTATTTAATTTTATGAGGGTAACCTGCCTGTGCCCGCAAGTGTAAAAAAAGACGAACTGCGAGAATTGAAGCTGATCCAATCAACAATTAAAAATTTAAGATTGGCTCTGAAAAATAGCGTGTTTTATCCTCCGGAACATCCGATTTTCAGTTTTTCAGTGAACAATTTTAAAAATGCTCTGGATCAGTGGCTCCAAGAAAATGATCAGTTTGAAATTGGATTTTCAAAGGAAAATCTTTTTCTCAATGGTGAACAGATTGATGAAAAAAGCGGATTTTCAGAGGAAGTTGCCAATTATCTGCATATGCGCGGATTGCTTTCTTTAAAATTCGGGCGCGGCATTGATAATAAAGAATTGGTTGAGTTCTTTACAGTCATTCGCAATGACCGGAAAACAATTCGGGAACAAGGCGGGATTGTAAAGCAGTTATCACAGCATCCGCATATCTTAATTAAAGAAATCGATTACAGCGAACTGCTTGAATCACCGACGGTTGTCGGAGATGAAACGGAAGAAGCGCAAATATGGCAGTTTCTGATCGATATCGCCAATAAATCCAATGATGAAGAATTACCAGAATCCAAAGTCAAGTTTCTGGATGATTTTTTCTCGGATACGGATAAATCGGTTCAAACGCTCAATAAAATCTACAGGGAAGCAATCACCGAGGCGCATGACGAGGAAGCAGCGGATGAGATGCGTAAAGTCATGCAGCGGATATGCGCTTATTTTGATGAAAAGTCCAAAGGTAAATCCAAGGATTTGAAATTCAAGCTGCTGAATGTCATATCCCAGTTGAACCCTGATCTGATTAATATTCTTTTTGAAAAGTCGGTCGATGAAGATGAAACCCTGGATTTGGCCGAAGCCATTACAAAAGATTTTTCTGAAGGGTATATTGCTGAATTTATTGAATCATTAATGACAAATGAAGATACATTCAATGAGAATTTATTGAAAGTATTCGACAAACTTGCCCCCAATACTGAAAAATCAGATAACATTGTAGGCATGGTTGCAGATCGACTGTTCAGCAAACGCATTATAAATCCTGAAACATTAACAAAAATGCAGATGTCCATTCAGGAGATTTTTAAACGGCATCCTGAAAGCAATTTTATGAATCAGATGTATAAAATCACAGTGGACGCTGTGATGAATCAGAAGATCGATACTCTGGTTTATGTTGCCCGTCTGACACCTCTCATTAACAAGTTTGTTCAGTCCGTTGAAGAGGATGAGTTAAAAAAAGAAGAACTCTGGCTATTGTTGAATATTTTATGGCTGGAGAACAGTGCTGATGAATTTAAAAAATTCTCTGATAAACTGTCGAACCTTCTTCCGGACCTGTTAAATGCAGACGATGTGGAACTCATTAAAGATATTGTCGAATTCTTTTCTGAAAAAACACGGCCTGAGCAGCATCGAGATAAACGCATGTCCAGAGAAATCAAGGCTGGTCTTGATCGTATAACCGATAACGTCACGATTCATCATCTCATTTCATTAATTCCTCATGCAGAAAATAAGGTCATCAAACATATTGCGTATATTTTAATCAAGGCTGAATCGCAATCATCAAAATATTTAATCGATGCATATTTTGAAGAGAAAAATTCGGCTTTCCGCAGCAAGTATCGATTGATTATACCCTTATTGCGCCGGGGTGTTATCAAAGAGGTGATCGACCGGTTTGAATATTGCGAACCGCACTGGGCCAAAGATTTATTTGACATTCTCCGGTTGTGTTCAGAGAAAAAAGCGCATCTTGTGGCCAAGCGTATGATGATTCATTCAAATCCTCAGGTCCGGTGGGAAGCTTTTAAAGGATTTAAACCGGAGAATACAGATGAAGTGGAAGAAGTATTCGATCACTTTGTTAAGGAACGGAATGAAACAGTGAAAAAGCAGGCTGCCCTTATTCTGCTTGAGACGAATAATGAAGAAATTGTATCCCGTTTATTTAAATACAGTCAGGGAGGGCTGTTTCGACGTCGTTTTCTGCTGCAGCTTGTTGAATTGTGCGGAAATGTTCGTTCCGGATTGTCTTTGGAATACCTGTCAAAGATTTTTCATAGGAAAGGATTATTTCAAACAAGCCGTCAGGATCGTTTACGCTCCGCTGCAGTCACAAGCATTGCGCGTCTGCAGATTCAGGAGGCTGCAGATATTGTCAAAAATGCATTGCAGGATAAAAGCAAGCGGGTTCGGGAAACTGCCAAACTATTATTGCAAATAAAAGAAGAACCGCAGGGATAGAAAGCATATGGCTGAACAATCCAACAAAACATTATTTGAAGAAACGATCAATTCTCTGAGCCGTGCGATTCAATTGTCCCGATATTACGGGAAAGATCATCAGGTCACGCTGGATGCAATCGATCAGCTGTACAAAAGTATGGGCCAGGTGCTGTATAGTCAGGAAGTTTTATCGATTGGCATTATCGGAGATGAAATTGCCTTTGATAAAGAGCCGATGTATGAGCTGAGTGCCAGGAAAAAAAGTTTTATCGAATATCTGCAGTCACTTGGCATACATATGATCCGTTTTCTTCAGGGGCTTCAATCTGATGAATTATCCCGGTTTATTGATATTTTACCTGCTAAGGCTGATTCTCCGAATATTAAGCAGGATATACTGCAGAAATTTCATGAACTTGAACTGAGCCACATTGTTATCGGAGATATCACAACCAAACCGAAGGAAGATCTTGAAGAGATCAAGGAACGGCGTCTTGAATTTCGTGTTCGAAAAGATTACCTGAAAAATATTAAATATTTTACTGATACATTTAAAGAACTGAAAAGCAATCAGACTCTCAATGTGCAAAATGCCCGCCAGATCATCGTTGGTCTGATGAATAATCTTTTTAAGAATAAGAACTTGCTATTAATGCTTACCTCTATGAAAATTCAAGATGAAGATACATTTGAGCATGGAGTCAATGTGGCAATTTTTACGTTGATGCAGGGAGAAATCCTAGGGCTTGAAAAAAAGTTATTGGTTGATGTTGGCATGGCTGCCCTGCTTCATAATGCCGGCAGCATGGTGAATGATAATACAGGGGGAGGTTTGGGAGCCTCCGTTGCAGAAGGATTTTCATTTGATGGCGGATCGAGCGATATGAGTTCGGGGCATTCGTTCGATCAGGATGTTCGGGGGGCCAAATTGCTGCTTGAAACCGAGGGTATCGGTCCGCTGGCGGCTATAACAGCCTTTGAGCACAGCATGAATTATGATATGTCTGGCTCCAATACAAAGTTGTATGGTAAACAGCTTAATCTTATCAGCATGATGATTTCTATTTCCGATTATTATGACAATTTACGAAAGCAGCCGTTTTATTATGAATCGGGTGGACCTGAAAAAGCCTATGATATGATGATGGCTGAATCGGGCAAGAAATTTCATCCGGATTTATTGGAAAATTTTTTCAGTGTGATCGGTATTTATCCTCCGGGAACACTTGTGGAAATCGATACGGGTGAAATCGGATTGGTGATTCAGTCAAGTGTATTTGACATCCGAAGACCACAGGTGGAAATTTTGTATGATTCACAAGGAACCCGGTATACGAGTCCTCATATTATTAATCTTGTGGAAAAAGATCGCACAGGACAATACAAACGCAGCATTGTTCGTTCAATTTCACCCCGTGAAGATATGAAAATTTCAGAACGCTTTACGTAAATGAAAATTGCTCATAAAATTCTTATTGCTATCTTGGTCACCGGTTTGCTGCTGGGGGGAATCGGTCTGCTATTCCAGTCTTTATCCATCTCCCCCTATATTACTTTTTGCGTTCTGCTTGTATTTACTTTGGGCATTGGTTATCTTTCCACGATATGGGTAGCAGCACCCGTGACTCGTTTTGTCCATGAAATTCAAACTCAACATCAGGAGTTCTATGAGGCTCTGATCGATATTTCAGACGATAACGAAATTATGCAATTGTCCCGTCTGAACAATGCATTGCTTGATTCTCTGAAAGACACTAAAAAGAAACTGGAAACACTGCTGGAAGAAAATGCGGCGCATACAATTCATGAGAAGGATATTAAAAAACAGGAAGAGCATTTTCGCCGGTTATTTGAATATGCCAATGATGCAGTCTTTATATATGATTTTGAAGGCAAGCTGCTGGATGTAAATAAAAAAGCCTGTCAGATGTTGAAATACACACGAAAAGAGCTCATGGAGATACCGTTTCTGGATTTACAGATTGAAGAGGAAGTGTCGAAATCAAAAGCCGGTTTTCAGACAAGTCAAAAAACCGGTTCCTTGAGGTATGAATCTTTTATGCAGACCAAAGAGGGAGAACGGATTATAATAGAGGTGAGTTCGAGCATTGTGGATTTGAAAAAAGGCATCATGCAAAGCGTGGTAACGAATATTACGGAACGTAAAGAAATGGAGAAATCGCTCAAAGATTCTGAAGAAAAGTTCCGTACATTTATGGAAACCGCCAATGACATGATGTTTATTTCCAATGAACAGGGTGTGCTCACGTATGTTAATTCGGCTATGGTGCGCGCGTTGGGTTTTTCACGTAAAGAATTGCTTGGTATGCCTTTTCATGATTTACTGGCGAATGAATCCCTTTCTGTTTCAAAGCAAAGGCGTGAACAACTCCTGAGTGGCGGTGAAGATTTTCATGAGCTGATTTGGGAAAGCAAAACGCGGAAAAAAATTATCGGTGAAATGAAGGCTACAGGAATTTTTGATGATGAGGGGCATTTTAAGGGGATGCGTGGTGTTTTCAGGGATATGACAGAACGCAAGAAAATCGAAGCTTCCCAGCGTCTTACACAACTGGGACGGCTGGCAGCCGATATCGCACATGAAGTGAAAAATCAATTAATGCTGGTTTCTACACGAGCGCAGATTGCACTTATCCATTTACAGGAAGCCAAAGAAGTCGAGACAGATATTCAGACAATTATTGATCAGTGCAAACGTATTAATGATGTTGTAAAACGGCTATTGCAATTCTCCCGGCCAAGCAAGGGGGATTTTCAGGAGGTCGATCTTAACAATTCTCTTCAATTTGTGATTGATTTGGTCGAGAAACAATTTTTTCAGGGAAAGGTTGAAATTCTTAAAAAATTGGCCCCTTCTTTGCCGACTGTAAATATCGATGAGAAACAAATGCAGGAAGTTTTTGTGAACTTGCTGCAAAATGCATATGAGGCCATGCCTGAAGGTGGCTTGATTACCGTCAGTACCTCAACAAGAGACGATTTTGTACAAATTGATTTCAAAGATACGGGCGCCGGCATCAGTGAAAATGATATGGCCAGAATTTTTGATCCATTCTTTACGACCAAGGAGAATGGCACCGGATTGGGATTATCAGCATGTTTTGGTATTGTCCAGGCCCATCAGGGAAATCTTCATTATGAGAGTGAACCCGGAAATGGAACCACGGCTACGATATTGCTTCCGGCGCAATAAAATTTTAAAGTTGTGATAAAAGAGACTTTTCATTCAAATGAATTATTATAAAAGTTTTTATCAGAATTCGGGCCACAATAAAAAAGATGCATCCATGTCATACTCATAAATGCGGTCAGGCAATTATCAATACATTATAAAATATAAGGGCGGATGAAACGATGGTCACTCAAAGGATGAATAATACATCGGGATTCCAAGCCATTGTTGAAAACAGCAAAGATGGCTTTTTAATCGTGGATAAAAAAAGTATGATCCGTTTCGTGAATCCGGCTGCTTCGATATTTTTAAATAAGAAGCCGGATGCACTTTTGGATACGCCTTTTCCGCATCCTATCAAGCGTGATGATGCCATTGAAATGAATCTCATCCGAAATAATGGTGAGCCGGGTACAGGTGAAATTCAGGTCGTCGATATATTTTGGGAAAATGCCGAGGCTTATCTTATTACTATTAGAGATATTACGGAGCGGGTGATATATGACCGATTGAAAGATGAATTTGTGAGCAATGTTTCTCATGAACTGCGAACGCCGCTCACATCCATGCGGGAGTCCATTTCACAGGTATATGATGGCATATTGGGAGATGTCAATGAAAATCAGCAGAAATATCTTTCAATCTGTATTAAAAATATTGATCGTTTGAGAAAAATTGTCAACGAGTTGCTGGATATCTCAAAGATGGAAGCCGGGAAAATTCAACTGCAGAAATGCAAGGATGACCTTGTTGAAATTGTGCGTTCGTCCTCGGAAGTATTTATGCCGGTCCTTAAAAAACGGGAATTGGACTTTGAGATTTCAGTCCCGGAAAAGGTGTTTCATGTATTTGTGGATCGTGACAGGATTGTTCAGGTTATGAACAACCTTCTGGGCAATGCGACAAAATTTACTCTGAAAGGAAAAATTCAGGTTGCAATGACCAAGGAAAATGGAAGTTACTCCTGTTCGGTTTCCGATACCGGAGAAGGTATCTCAAAAGAAGAATTGCCGTTGATCTTTGATAAATTTAAGGAGTTTGAAAAAAGTACGCGACCTGGCGAAACCGGTTCAGGATTGGGTCTGGCAATATCTAAGAAGATTGTAGAGCTTCATCGGGGTACGATTAAAGCTGATAGTGAAACAGGTAAGGGGAGTATATTTACATTTGCGCTTCCCCAGTATTCATCCTCATTGGTGGTACAGGATTTTATTGATGAAAGATTGAAAGAATCAAATGAAAATTTTATGTTGTATCATGTCCATATTAATGATTTGGATTCTATTATCCCTCTGGTGAAAAAAAGTGAAATACAGGAAGCGGGGAGAAAGATTGAATCCAGATTAAAGAACCTGGGAAAACAGGTTTGTCCTGTATTCGTTGAACCCGATGAGATTGTCGCTTTTGCCGAAGACTACCCGGAGAACAAAACGCAGTTTAAAACGAAATTATTCAGAATCATTAAAGAAATTTATTTTGACGTTGCAGATGCTGAAATCGATTTTTCTTATGGGAAGGTCATGTACCCTTCGGATGGGCAAATATCAGAAAATCTTTGGGAAAAATGCAGCGAACAGAAAATTTCAGAAACCCGGGAACGCATGGAAAAGTACATTCTTGTGGTCGACGATATTGTTGAATTGACGGAGCAGGTCCAAATACTGCTGGAACACTTCGGATATCAGCATGTTGATGTGGCCAATAGCGGTCAGGGAGTTTTTGACTACATACAGAATCAGAACAGGGTTCCGGATCTTTTGATACTGGATATGAAAATGCCGGGCATGAGCGGTTATGAAGTTATCGGGCGATTGAAAGAGAGCTATAAAACGAAAGACATGCCTGTTTTGATTATGTCTGGTTATGAAGTTGAAATGGGACGATTATTTGATTATATTAGTCATCGGGCAATACTTACGATTAATAAACCTGTACAGCCGGAACTTTTAAGAAAAATGGTTTATTTTTTAATATAAATTTACTTGGGGGTTTATTTCATAATCTGTGAGGTGATATTATGCCGAAAATACTGATTGCTGATGATGATGCCGATATTCTGATGTTGATTGGATCACGGTTGCGGGCCAATGGCATGGAAACCATTGAAGTGTCTGATTGCAATCAGGCTATTAAAATGGCTTATGCTGAACAGCCTGATTTGATTTTAATGGATATCCGGATGCCTAAAATTGGAGGTGTGAAAGCTTTCGATTGTTTGAAAATGTATTCTACAACAGAAAGAATACCGGTGATTTTCATAACGGCATATCCTGGAAAGGAAGTCGAAGCTACGGTTCGTGAAATGGGAGCTGCTGATTTTATCGCGAAACCTTTTACAACTGAAGAACTGCTGGAAAAAATTAATCGCGCACTGAAAGCCATGGGAAAGTTTCATCCTGAGAGTTAATACATATTTTTTTTATTTATCTGTTGGTATGATAAATACTCAGATATCATGGCTTTACGGTTTATTTGAATTTTATGTCGAATAGGCAGTTAAATTGATGAAAAAGGCCGAAGGCGCTGAATTGCCTTCGGCTTTTTAAATCTCACTAATATTTGAAAATGCTCTGTTCATTGAAGGAGCAATACTTTTTTTACCCACTTTCTATTTTCACTTTGGAGTACAATCATATACATTCCACTTGATACAGTTCCTCCCCGGTCGTCACAGCCATGCCAGAGAACAGTATGGTATCCTGCCTTCTGGTTGCCTTTAAATAATGTTTTCACCATTTGTCCGTAGCTATTGAAAACAACGAGGGTCACCTGTTCATTCCTGGGCAAACCATATCGAATTGTCGTGCTGCTGTTAAATGGATTTGGATAATTCTGTTCCAGCAGGAAATCTTTTGGGACAGCCTGGGATGATGCAACGACATTCGTGGTTAAACCGAATGAAAAGGGTGATTCGCATAGTGAGACTAATCCGGATTTGTCTTTTGCGAGTACACGCCAATAATATGTATTGTCCCCAAGATAGTCAGGCCAGAGAAGAATGTATTGCATCCACTGAATATTCTCTATATGAATTTTAACCGGACTTTGGAAAGTGTGTGATGAATCCAGTTCAAAAATATAAGTCAATGTATCATTTGGATCAGGATCAACCGCGGCACACCAGGTAAATTCAATGGTCGTCGGCCATTCTGTCATTCCGGTTTCATTTTCAGGTTTCAGCAAAGCGAATGAAGAGGGAGGATCAGGCACGGGATTAACCGTGATGGTCATCGGTGCTGTTGTTGAGGCCCCCAGAGGATCAGCGGCTGTAATCCATACGGTATCCTTCCCAGACCAATGAAGTGCAGGTGTGATATTCAAGATACAGGTGGCAGAATCATATTTGGCTGTCAAATATTCCGGTTCGGTGAATGAAAACTTAAGTGATGAAACCGGTGTGTTATCATCCTGAACCCATCTTTCAATATCTGAGCACGTCAGCTTCAGAGTATCGTCTTCAGCCACGGATGTATCTGCTGCTATGATAATCGGAGGCGCATTGATGAAATGGGCGGTCACAGACCAGGATTGATCCATTGTGAGTGTCAGTTCGGGCAGGTTAGAAGTCGTATCCCCTGACCAATGGCTGAAACGGTAATCGGGGGCCGGAATAGCCAGGCAAACGGCAGATGTCCCCTGATTAAACCATGAATCCTGAGATGACAGCGAGACCTGCCCCGTTAAGATGTCTTCTGATTCGGCCGTTAATTTGTACTGTCCAAAATAAGAAGCTGTGAACTGGCTGTCAGTATCGACTGTGAATTGAAAATTCCGAGTGTTGACAGGATCCCAGGAAAGAAAAGCCAGCCGGTATGATGAGTTCTCTTCAATAATCGAATCGATCTGAATGCTATGCATGGTCGATTCCTGCCAGGAAAAAGTTTCGGGTGTGGAAAACAACGTTTCATCTGCTGTAAAACTCAGGCCCTGAGGATCCGATGAGATTGTGATGTCATGCATGATAGGTTCAAAGTGAGCAATCAGTGTCGTGTTGTCTTCAATTTCAAAACTCAGCGGATTTTCATCAGATTCTATTTGCCCTGTCCAGCCGATAAAATCATATCCGGGATATGGCACTGCAGTTACGGTGATCAAAGAATAAGCAGGATGATTTGCTAGTTCTGGTGATATGTCTGCTTTTCCACCGGAGGACGGATTGAAATTGACAAACAAACGATACGTCTTTACCTGGGGTGTTATATTCAATTGTAGAGGATTTAAATGCAGGGAGGCAAGATTTTCGCCCTGGGTGTATGAGAGATTTTCAGGCAGATAATATGAGGCAGTGTAAAAATCGATGGTGCCTTTCAGGCTGTTTCCGCTCATCTGGAATCCTGTATCTCCCCAGGATTCTTTGTCGCCTGTATCATATTTCACTTTGCTGTCCGTATCTTTAAAATACAAACTGCCGTTGCTGTTCCGGGGAACAGAGGGAATTTTTGTTATTGTCAGCAATGTGGCCTGATTCACGAGTTTATCCGGATCCTCCGGATTGGCGACGATCATATACCAGCTGTTTCCCGGCCAGGGAATCGTATCATCGTATGAGTCATTGGTTTGATCGATGCGTAATGGAGGATCATTGTTATATTGATTAAAAAATTTCATGCCCAACGCGTTGGGACCTAAATCTGTTGTGATTCTGACTTTTCTTATATCCACACTGGAAATTTCCTTGATTTCCAGTTCGCCGGACTTCCATTCCGCAAAGGTAGGATAAAAAGTTGTTAAAAATTTATAGGATCCCTGATGATCGAGATTATAGGTAAGAACCTTTCCTTTGAATCGATATTCAAGCTCAAGGTATCGATGCAAACGAACTGTGCCTCCGGATATATATTGAATATCCCTGGGTCCCACATAAGCATCGATGGATCCCAGTCCATTAAATATGCTAATTTTGCCATCCTGCTCTTCCTTGATCGCAAATTCATCACTCGATATTTTAGCTATTACACGCAATTTCTGACGTTCGATAATATTAATGCTGTCTCCGCCGGCAGCGCGATGTAAAAAAAGACCTCCCTGAAAGCCGTGCGTGTCATGCCAGACTGTATACGTCGGTGTTTTTACCCAGTCTTCATCCTGATTGATATTAAAATAACTGTCATTCAGGGTTTCTAAAGAATTGGATAGAAAAATATACGCATAGCCTGTTTCGTCTGTATTCACAGGATCGGCCACCAGAATCTCATATCGGTTTTGATGTTGCGCCAAAAGATCTGAAGGCCAAAATTGTTCGGGCGCCTTTTCTCCCAGGTCTCTGGCTAAAAATACAATTTCGTCTGTTCCATCCAGATGGTTGTTTTTTTCTCCATAATAGACATCCGATCCATCCAGCTCATCCACCTGAAATAATATCGGTTCCCATTGATGTGTTTCAATATATCGGAATATACGGATCTCCTCAACAGGATTGTCAAGAAAAGCAGGAATATCCTCCCCCCGAATAACGATGGGATCATGGATACGAGAAATGGCCAATACTGAAGCTGGATAATGAATACACATTACCAGAACAATAAGAATAAATAGGTTAGGTATTTTGGATTTCATGATTTCACCTCATGGATTATTTATCAGTATTTTACATCTGATTGAGGAAAGAGTCAAGCAAAGAATATACCGGCTGTCAAATAAATAATATTGTTATTTGCGATCTTGACATTCTGCATAACATTTCCTATGTTATTCCAGCAATAAAATACAAACCCTGTTTTTAAGGTGCAGCCGGTCATAACATAAACGCATTTATGCGAACATCAGAAACATCAATACGAGGATAAACATGACAGATTACAGGGCAATAGACTCAACAGCCCGTATCGGCAAAAACACAGATATCGGGCAATTTTCTGTGATTGGCAAGAAGGTCAGAATCGGAGACCGGTGTAAGATCGGATCTCATGTTGTGATTCATGAGGGCACTGTTATTGGCAATGATGTCCGTATTGACGATCACACAGTGATCGGAAAACAGCCAATGCGTTCAAAACGATCCATATTTCAAGATCGCGAATTGTTAAAGCCGGCCAGGATTGAGTCCAATTGCCTGATTGGGGCGCAAGTTGTGATTTACTCGGGATCGGAAATCGGTGAAGATGTGCTGATTGCTGATGGTGCGGCTATCCGTGAGCATGTGACTATTGGGGCATATACAATTGTTGGCAGACTGGTAACCGTTGAAAATTTGACGACAATCGGAAAAAAATGCAAACTGGAAACCGGGTGTTACATTACCGCTTATTCCAATGTGGAAGACTTCTGTTTTGTTGCACCCATGGTGACTACAACCAATGATAATTTTTTAGGACGTACCGAAGAGCGCTTTAAACATTTTAAGGGCGTGACCATCCGGCGTGGCGGACGTATAGGAGCCAACGCCACTATACTGCCGGGTAAAGAGATAGGGCCTGATGGCGTTGTAGGCGCTGGTGCCGTAGTAACGCATAATGTAAATGGGAAAGAGATTGTTATCGGATCTCCTGCAAAATATTTTTCTGGCACACCCGAAGAACAGCTTTTGGAAAATCAAGATTGGCAAACCGAAAAATAACAGGTCTGTAATTTTTGCTTGACAACGTTTTAGTAAAAGCATATATTTATCAGGTATTATCAGGATATTCATTATTTCAATTGGAGGTTTAATGGATTCAGCGATTCAAAATGCGATTCAGGAATGCGAACAGATTATCCCTTTTCTTAAAGTTGTTTCAAATACAACACGCTTGAAAATTTTGTGCATTTTGAATCAGGGTGAAAAAAAAGTCGGTGACATCCAGGAATTGCTGGGTGCCAAGCAATCTTATATATCACAACAATTGAAATATTTGAAAACAACAGGCTATCTCGAATGCCGACGAGATGGTACACAGATGTATTACAGGCTGATTGATAAAAGATTTCCTCAAATATTATCAGCATTTAAAAATATACTCTAAATTTTTCCATTGAAAAATCACATCATTTAGCGGTGTATTTTTTTATACCAGAATTTTATATTTCTCAATTATATTTTAATATTTATTCATTCCTTTTTTCCAAATACTTTACTCGGATAATGAATCCGGATTTTCATGAATATGAATCATATTGTATATTTGGCTTGCAGGATTTATATTTCGAATGCCAGGTTTTTACGATTGGCATGTTCATGAATTTAAAGATAATGGATGGCATAGGCGAAATCCAGTTTTAATTCGTGCTGTAGTATTAAGTCTGACTGGTATTAATATAATATAACCTGATTAACAACAAGGGAATACCGATATGTTGGCGTGTATTGATAAACCTATCATTAAGAACCAAGCCATATAAAAGCAGAATGATGCAGAACCGTTTAATACAGCAGCCCCTTTTCAAGATCATCCTTTCACTGACACTGCCGTCTATCGGATCCGGACTGTTTATCGTGGTGTTTGAAATTGCCGATATGTTTTGGATTGGGCGGTTAGGTGCAGATGCCGTGGCTGCTTTAGGTGCAGCCAGCTTTTTTGTCTGGATGCTTCGTGCGCTGGCGCAAACCGTGGCCACAGGCATTCTGGCAATGGTATCAAGACGCATTGGTGAAGGAGACCAGAACCGTGCTATCCAGACTATTGTGGACGGTCTGGCGGGCACCGGCGTGTTTACTTTGTTCATTATGATGGTGACCTTGCCTGTATCGCACCGGGTGTTTCTCTGGCTCAATTTGGATCCCGCTGTAGCAAAACTGGCCGGAGATTATGTGCGAATTATGGTCATCGGATTGATTAGTTTGTATCTGACAACCAGTCTCGAACATGTCATCAGGGGTTTGGGAAATACAAAAACGCCCATGATTGTGGTTGGTTTGTCGCTGGTTTTAAACATTTTACTCGATCCCGTTTTTATTTTTGTTTTTAAAATGGGTCTGAGGGGAGCTGCTATCGCTACGGTGATTTCGCATATCGTTGCCAGCATCTGGTTATTGCTTTCAGTTCCACGCTTTTTGCCTGCAATCAGGAATTGCCGGCTACATCATTCCAGAAACTTTTTAAAACGCACATTTTTCTCTATGGCGCGCATAGGCGCGCCGATTGCATTTAACGGTGTGGCATTTTCTGTGATTTATCTTATTTTATCGGGCATTATCTCGCATTTCGGCAGCAAACCTCTGGCTGCATTGGGTATCGGTCATCGTATTGAGACATTGCCTTTTTTTATTGCATGGGGATTTTCAGTAGCTGTTTCAACAATTGTCGGACAGAACCTGGGTGCAGGTAAACCTGAACGGGCCAAATCTGCGGTATTTCTTTCCTTGAAAATCGCTGCGTGCATTCTTTTTTTTATATCCCTTATATTTTATTTTTTCCCTGAATTTTTGTACAGGTTTTTCATTACAGATTTGGAAGTGATTTATCATGGTATCCGTTATTTGAAATGGATTGCTGTATTTGAAACGTTTCTGGCTCTGGAAATTATTCTTGAGGGTGCTTTTTCAGGTTCTGGCCATACCAAGCCGCCTATGCTCATTGCGATTCCAGTGACGTTTCTGCGTGTGCCCGGTGCTTGGCTGCTCGGCGTTCATTTCGGCTTCGGTACGGAAATCATCTGGTTTTTTATCAGCTTTACCACATTTATCAAAGGTATTCTGCTTTTGGGCTGGTTTCTGAGAGGCACATGGACAGAGAAAGAGGTGTGAATGGGATTTGTTTTGATTTTTTTTCTGATCAACCGGGAGTTCTTTGTCCCGGATGCGCATTTTGCAGAATTTCCATCCTGTTGAAAATGAACGATGCGTGAATTGGGGCATTTGTAACAATAAAAATAATGGCCAGGATTCGAATTAAAAAAGGGGGCAGCAAACGGGCCCCCCTTTTTTGTTGTTGCTTATTAAAACGTCAAGTATTTTTCCGGATTGACCGGTTCACCGTTCAGATGAAGTTCAAAATGCAGATGCGGCCCGGTAGATAAACCGGTATTTCCAACTGTTCCAATGCAATCGCCCTGTTTTATCACTTGACCATACCTGACCAGAACCGTATCCATATGCGCATATAAAGTCTGAAATCCCTGTTTGTGTTGAATCATTACATGATGACCGAATCCTTTTTTCAGCATGACAGGGTCATTTGCGATGCAGATATAACCATTCGCCGCAGCGAGAATGGGTGTGCCAATTCTGCCGGATATGTCCACGCCGTTATGATGATAATCCTTTTTATTGAATGGATGTAGCGCAGGTCCGAAAGTCAAAACTATCTTTTGATCCGGAAGGGGAGAGCAAAAAATGTGATTTTCAGGTAATGAAACGCATTTTTGTTGAGACGACTGAGCTATTTCGACGGCCCTTGTTTTTTCATGCATGGGTAAAATCAGAAAAACTGCGGCAATAAGCATAAAAGCCAGACCCGTACATTTTGAAAAAGAAAGCCGATACAAAGATCCAAGTATTGCAATTCGGTTAAACAGCGTTTTTTTATTGTTTAAGATTGATGCTTTCATATAAGCCTCCATGTAGTTGAGTTTGATTAATGCAATTAAACAACGGGAATAAAGGTCTCGCGAGAACCTGTTATTTTGAATCACAGACAAATCCGCCAGGGATTCTCTGATTGCATTTGTATGATGACCCGCAATCCATACCGCCGGATGAAAAAAATAGATAATCTGAAGGCAGGACTGACAGTGTATCCAGAAGGTATCCCAGTACCGGATATGGGCCAGTTCATGTGCAATAACCGATTCCAGCAATGAGATGTTACCAGATTCAAGAAGTGATGCAGGTATAAACAAAGTGGGATGAAATATGCCAGTAGCAAACGGAGAGATGGCGCGTCTGGCAGTCACGAGTTTTATATCGCGATGCAGCCGTAACCGTTTTTTCCACTTTTCCAAAATAAAAATGATTCGTTTGTTTGATACCGATTTCGACGTATCGATCAACTTTTTATAAAATCGCATGCTTCTCACATAGAGAAATCCGAAAAATATCAATCCGCAAAACCAGAGAAAGAACAGGGTTGAAAATAGATAAATATGAAAAGGCACGGACATCTCAAACAGATTTGAAATCACCGGATTCGAAATATTTGAAATTAATAAAGAAACAGGGCGCACAGGGTCCGTTGTGGAAAGTTGCGTCTGAAGCAATAGAATTCTGCTCAGCATTTGACGCAGACTGAATAAAAATGAAAAATCGGGCGGTAAGATCAGTCGAATCCAGAAAAGCAACCACAATGTCTGTTTGAACTGGATGGAACTTTTTTTATACATATGCAGAATCAGCAGGACCGGGAGGATGATGACTGTTGAATAAATCATCTGCCTGACCAGCCATTGAAAAAGACCGGCACTGATGCGGAGTATTTCAGGAATAAGCGGTGCCATTTCAGGATTCTTCCGATTTTTGTTTTTCCAATAATGCTTCGAGCTCTGCAATTTCATTTGGTGTCAGCGCGTGGCTCTTGGCAAACATGGAAACCACGGTTGTCGCATCCAGTTCGAGAACACGATCCGCAAAGAACTGAACCATGCGGGCGATTCCTCTCGGACGCGAAATCAGCGGATGATACAGATACACCCCATGAAACGATTCTCTTGATAGCAGTTCTTTATGTATCATGCGGTCCATCATGGTTTTTGTGGTTGTGTAGGCCCACTGGTAGATCGGATGCAATGTGTCGTGAACCTCTCTTACTGATTGTCTTCCATTTTTCCAAAGGATCCGTAAAATATCGTACTCTGGTTTTGAAAGCTCGGGCAATTTCATTTTCTCTCCAATAAGCATGTAACAGATATACTACAATGTAGTAGATATGCTACAATATATAATAATTTTTCCTGTTGTCAAGTTATTTTTTATAAAAAGAATATTGTAAATTTCAATAAAGTATTGTAAAATCATATGAATATTTATTATTGGATAAGAAAGGGGATCCTCATGAAGGTATGGATTTACCTGTGTATTTTGCCGTCGGTTTTCATTTTCTGTGCAAAACAGCCTGCGGTTATCAAAGAATTATATGAAGATGTCCAATACGAGATCAATGATACGCTTCCCAGAAATCCTGATGCGATTTTCGGAAAACTGGATAATGGATTACAGTATATCATTCAGGCGAACCGGAAACCAGAATTTCGGGCAGAATTGCGCTTGGTTGTCAATGCCGGATCAATTCTGGAAGAGGAGAATGAAAAGGGGCTGGCTCATTTTTGTGAGCATATGGCTTTTAACGGAACCCGGCATTTTAAACGACAAACCTTGGTAGATTATCTGGAATCCATCGGTATGCGTTTCGGTCCTGAAATCAATGCGTATACTGGTTTTGATGTAACCGTATTTATGCTTGAAGTTCCTACGGACAGTCTGAAAATTGTGGAGACCGGAATTCAGATTCTTGCGGACTGGGCACAATATATTCAATTTGAAGAGAAAGAGATCGATCAGGAACGAAGTGTGATTCTTGAAGAATGGCGGTTGGGACGGGGAGCCAATGCCAGAATACGGGACCAGCAGTTACCGGTGTTGTTTTATGGATCCAGGTATGCAGATCGCCTTCCTATTGGTGATCCTGCTGTGATCGATACTTTTCACTGTCAAACTATAAGACAGTTTTACAAAGATTGGTATCGTCCTGATTTAATGGCAGTGATTGCTGTCGGGGATTTTGATTCATCCTGGATCGAACAATTGGTGCATTCAAATTTTAGCAGATTCGAAAATCCTCAAAATAAAAAGAAGCGAAAAAGATTTCAGATTCCAGATCATTCAGACACAAAGGTCTCGATCGTCACAGATCCTGAAGCTACTCAAACCCGTATCGATCTTACCTACAAATATGAATTGTTACCGGAAGAAACCGTTTCGGATTATCGAAGGTCAATTCTCGAGTCTGTTTATGACAGTATGTTTAATATCCGCTTAAATGAGCTGTTAAATACAGAGGATCCTCCGTACCTGGCTGCTTTTTCAGGAAACAGTGATTTGACAGTAACAAAAGGCGCCTATACATTGGGTGCTATTGTAGAAGACTGTGAAATTGCACATGGTCTTGAGGTACTGCTGAAGGAAGCCCGTCGCGTAAGAATGTTTGGTTTTACAGAGAGCGAACTGGAACGCACAAAAATCAGAATGCTACGATTTATGGAAAAGCTTTTTCAGGAGAGAGATAAAGCCGAATCGAGTCAATATGCCTCGGAATACGTGCGTTATTTTACAAATAATGTGCCCGCTCCTGGCATCGATTATGAGTATCGCCTTTTTCAGCAATTTGTACCGAAGATTTCTCTCCAGGAGGTAAATGCACTTTCCAGGAGATGGATAAGTGATGGTAACTTGGTTATTCTTGTCAGTGGTCCTGAGAAATCAAATTTGTTTTTTCCGGATGAATCTGATATTCTGCAAATTTTTAAGGATGTTCAGATGATAGAAATCGAACCTTATGAAGATAAAATCGACAACCATCCCCTTATTTCCGAATTGCCTCATCCTGGTGAAATTATTAAAACCACTCAAATTGAACCATTAAACCTGATCGAATGGCATTTGAATAATGGGGTTCGGGTCGTTCTTAAGCCCACAGATTTTAAAAATGATGAAATCCTTTTTATTGCCGGTAGCTGGGGCGGAACTTCACTGGCTCCTGACTCATTGGCAATTGCGGCAAGCGCAGCCTCTGCAATCATCCAGGAAAGTGGTGTGGGGAGGTTCGATAATATATTGCTGCAGAAAAAACTGGCGGGAAAGATTGTACATGTTTCACCTGAAATCAGCGGACTCACAGAAGGTCTGTCCGGTCAATGTTCTCCCCAGGATATGGAAACACTTTTTCAATTGATTTATCTTTATTTCACTGCTCCGCGCAGAGATTCCACAGCATATCTCTCTTATAAAGAACGCATCCGGGGTTTTTTGAAAAACCGAAGTGTCAAACCCGAATCCGCTTACTATGATACGATCCAGGTCACAATGGCGCAGTACCATCCCAGAAAAAGACCATGGTCCAATGACATGCTGGATGAGATTGATCTTGAGTATGCTTATCAATTTTACAAAGACCGATTTGCAGATGCATCGGATTTTACTTTTTATTTTGTGGGTAACTTTACTGTTGAATCCATTAAACCTTATATACTGACGTATCTTGCCAGTTTACCGGATATCGGTCGAAATGAATCATGGCGTGATTTGGGCATTGAAACACCAAAAGGCCATATTGAAAAATATGTATTCAGAGGTATGGAATCTAAAAGTCTGGTGAATTTGATATTTACAGGATCCATAAAATTTGATAGCGCCCGGAAATACATGTTACAGGCCATGATGGATGTCTTGCGTATTCGTCTAAGAAAGATCATCCGGGAGGAACTGGGTGGTTCTTATGGTGTCCGTGTATCCGGAAGCATCTATAAAATTCCCAAGGAAACGTTTGACATTCGCATATCTTTTGGATGCGAACCCGATCGGGTTGATGAACTCACACAAGCAATTATCATGCAAATTGATACGTTAAAGCAGACCGGCCCGAAAGAAACAGATATTCAAAAAGTTAAGGAAAACCATCTGAGAACCTATGAAATTCATTTGAAAAAGAACAGTTACTGGCTGAATCAGTTGTATCAGCTGGATTTGTATGGCAGAGACCGGCTTGATATTTTAACATACCCTGAAACTGTTCAGGCATTGAAAGCTGTCGATATAAGGCAGCTCGCAATGATGTGCTTTGGATTTGAAAATTACGTCCGGGTTGTGCTTTTTCCTGAGAATGAGCATGAAAAAGATAAATAACGTGAGACTGATGCATCGATTGAAAGTTACTTTCTTCAGTCTGCTGATTCTCTGGACCTGGATGTATTCTGGTCTCACAGCGTTTCCGGACAGCACCTACCGTCCGAAAATCGGTCTGGTATTGTCAGGCGGCGGAGCCAAGGGTTTTGCACATATCGGTGTATTGAAGATGCTGGATTCACTGGAAATTCCTATAGATTATATTTCCGGAACAAGCATGGGAGGTATTCTTGGTGCATTATACGCCATCGGATATACAGGTGAAGAACTGGAATCACTGGTCAGTGAAATTGATTGGGAAAATCTGTTTTCGGATCAACCAGCTCGAAAATTGCTCCCGTATATCGAAAAGCAGCAGACAGGACGATATCTCATTGAAATCGGAATTTTAGGAACAATGCCGACCATTCCGACAGGTATGATATACGGACAAAAGATATCGCTTCTGTTTTCTGATATAACCTATCCGTATGGGCGAATTCGTAATTTTGACGAATTGCCTGTACCTTTCAGGTGTGTCGCTGCTGATTTAATTACCGGCAATGAAGTGGTTCTGCGATCCGGATCTTTATCTAAAGCCATACGGGCCACGATGTCCATTCCAACGATTTTCAGCCCTGTTGAATGGGGCGATTCTCTGCTGGTAGATGGCGGTATGGTTAATAATCTGCCAGTCGATGTTGTCAAAGATATGGGAGCAGAAATTATTCTCGCTGTGGATGTCATCGGACACCGGGTGCCAAGAGAACACCTGAACAATGCATTGAATGTTTTGGAAAGATCCACACATTTAATGGGCATTGACCGATGGAGACAAAACATTCAAAAAGCGGATTTGGTCATTTATCCGGATGTGATACAGTATATGACAAGTGATTTTTCCCATTATAAAATTCATAAAATAATAGAAGCAGGCGACAGGGCTGCCCGAGAGTTGAAATCGGATCTGATTGATTTCAAGGAACTTTATCGACTGGAGCGTGTTTCGAATCCCAGTCAGCTGCCGATGTTGAAGAAACAGCCGATATTGAGTGATGTACAGATTATCGGGCCGGCCTCCACACCCTTTGACTCTATCTATCATTTTTTGGGGCTCGAAACCCATCGGCCTTTTTTTTATCAAAATCTCGATTGTAAAATTAATGAGCTGATGAGGGAAAAAAAGTTTCAGGAAATTTATTATGAAACCATTCCCGTATCCGATGTGTCTGTTCGGTTGCTTATTCATGTTGAAGAATCGGAAATGCCTGTCATTTACCGTGTGACAGTCGAGGGCAATGAAAATATCTCTTTTTCTCTTATTTATGGATTTTTAGGCATTCAACCGGGAGATCCACTGAATATTAAAAAATTAAACAGGAATATTCTCAGTCTTTATGGGCTCGATTATTTTGAATATGTGGAATACGAAATCATCCCGGTCGAGGAGAGCTTCGTGCATTTAAAAGTGCTTGTGAAAGAGTTGCCTATGCGTGAATTACGATTGGGTCTTCGGTATGATGATTACAGAAAACTGGTTGGTGTTATCGGATTACAGATTAACAGCATGATCATTCCCGGGCTCCGATTTGAAAATGAATTTCAATTTGCCGGACTATATCGTTTTTGGAACAAACTTTATTATCCTTCCCGTACATTAAATCTGCCGGTTTATCCATATATGCGACAGTCGTTCAAAGATATTCCAACCAATATTCACGACGGATACGGAAGGCGGGAAGCCCAGTACAAAGATCGAAGTTATTTATGGGCAGCAGGTTGCGGCATCCAACTTGATAACAACGTCAATCTCGACATTGAAGCGCAATCCGAACAAGTAAGGATCAAGTCATCTATCGGTTTTCCTGAGTCAAAATTATTATCTGCAAGTAGAGCGCATTTCAATTGTTTTCATGTATGTGGCCATATTGATACTTATAACGATGCTTTGATGCCCACAAGCGGAATAAATGCTGTGGCCGATATTGAAATCAGCCGGAAATCATGGAAAAGTGATACATCCTATCAGCGCTTTTATCTGGCTTTGGATGCATATCTGCCTATCACACAAAAACATCTTTTCCGGCTGTACGGATTTTATGGATACGGATCAAAACACCTGCCAATGTATAAGTATTTTAATAAAGGGCACCCGGACAGTTTTGCAGGCATGGATTATGATCAATTAACAGGTCGCGATTTTATCCTGTATCGAGGAGAATATCAGTATTTTTTTACAAAAGATATTTTGGTATATTTATGTGCAAATCAGGCGCATGCACTTCAAAAAGGCCTCTGGCTTTCAGATTATCCGCTGTGGGGAACAGGCGTGGGCATTAAAATCAGGAGCCGATTGGGGCTTATATCGCTTGGTTATGGTCTCGGAAGCAGGGGAATGCAGGTTCCAAGGGATTCTCAATCGAAATTCTATTTAGATCTCGGAATGCGATTTTAAAATATATTCAAAGGAACGAATGAAAACAGTATGTTTATTCAGTATTATCTTGATATTTTATGTAGATATTTGTATTTTAAAAAAGTTATCCAATTTCTGGATATGTCAAATTATACGATAGATTGTATCATTATTTATTGACTGTTTTTAGAACGGATTTATAAATGATGTCCAGCCGAAAATCTTATATTGAGAATTCAAGAAAAGTGGTTCTTAAACTGGGGACTAAAGTGCTGCTCAGTCATTTCAAAGAGTCTAATCAATCCCAAATGGTACAGTTGGTGTCAGATATTGCAAAATTTCACCAAAGAGGGTATGAGTTTACTATTGTGACATCCGGTGCGGTGGGATTTGGGATGGACGTTGTCGGGCTTGAGACACGCCCGACGAATTTGAAGAATATCCAGGCTCTTGCTTCGATCGGTCAAAGCATACTCATGCAGAAATGGCATCAATTATTTCAGCAGTTCAACCTGTTCGCCGGGCAAATATTATTAACTTATGATATTATTGAAAACCGTCAGCGATATTTACATGCCCGGGATTGTTTAAAATCCGTATTAAGCTATAATACGATTCCAATTGTAAATGAAAACGACAGTGTGGCTGTGGATGAGTTGAAATTCGGGGATAATGATACGCTCTCAGCTTTAACCTCAATTTTAATGGATGCGGATTTATTGATTTTATTTTCGGATATTGCCGGATTGTATAACAGGAATCCCCATAAGAATTACGAAGCGGAGCGGATATCGTATATTGAAAAAATTACATCGGATACCTATGCATTGATTGACGATAAACCCAATGAATTGTCTATTGGCGGTATGACTTCCAAATTAAAAGCGGCGGAACGGTCCACGCAAATGGGGACTTCTGTCATTATAGCCGATGGATATCATCCTGATCTGAATGGTATTCTAAACGGGAAAGATATCGGTACATTTTTTAAACCGGAAAAAAAATACGAAAAGAAACGAAAGCGCTGGATCTTTTTTAATCATAAGATCAAGGGCAGAATATTCATCGATCCGGGTGCTGAAAAAGCACTGGTACAGCATTCGAAAAGTTTGCTTCCCGGAGGCATCACTGCGGTGAACGGAAATTTTTTATCAGGCGCAATTGTCGGTATTTTTAATCATGAGCATAAAATGATTGGAAAAGGGATTACCCATTATTCAAGCGGAGATATCGATCGAATTAAAGGGCTGCGTACTGATGAAATTAAAATGGATGACAGCACGTTTTATTATGATGAAGTGATTCATCGTGATAATATGATTATTATCTAGGAGGAAAGTTCATGACAGATATGAAATCCATGGCTAAAAACACATTTTCTGCATATCATGAATTTTTAAAAATTGGCAGTACTCGGTTAAAAAATCAGATTTTAGAAACCATTGCAAATAAAATCGAAGAGAACCAGGGAACGCTCATTGAAGCGAATAAAAAAGACCTTGATGCCGGAGAAAAGGCGGGATTGACTGCTGCATTTTTAGATAGGCTTGCTTTAAACGATAAACGCATACATGGAATGATCCAGGCATGTCATGAAATCGTCAAGCTGGAGGATCCTGTAGGCGGAATTTATAATATGGTTGTCCGGCCTCAGGGATTTAGAGTCGGCAGGATGCGCGTGCCGATCGGGGTGATCGGGATCATTTATGAAGCGCGTCCCAATGTGACGATTGAAGCGGCGACGCTTTGCCTGAAGTCAGGCAATGGAGTCATTCTTCGGGGAGGAAGCCATGCGTATTATTCCAACATGGCGCTGGTCGAAATGCTCCGGGAGGCGTTGAAACAGAATCAGGTAAACCAAAATTTAGTATCTTATGTCGATTCGAAAGATAGGTCTGTTGTTGATGAGATGCTGATTCAGGATGAAACCATTCATTTAATCATACCACGCGGGGGGGAAGGGCTCATTAGAAGCGTTGTTGAAAAATCCCGAATTCCTGTACTGAAACATTATAAAGGTGTTTGCCATGTTTATATTCATGAAGAAGCGAATCAGGAAATGGCCGTGCGTATTGCTTTGAATGCGAAAATTCAGCGTCCTGCGGTGTGTAATGCTGCTGAAACCCTGTTGATTGATCAGGCTGTGGCAGAGGTGTTACTTCCCGGTCTGGTCGACAAATTTCAGGAAAAAGGCGTAGAAATTCGGGGCTGCGAGAAGACAATATCCCTGATTCCCTCTGTCAGGCCCGCTTCAGAAGAAGATTATTATGAGGAATTTCTGGATTTAATTCTGGCAGTCAAAATTGTACGGAATATTGATGAAGCCATTGAGCATATCAATAAATATGGTTCAGCACATACGGATGCAATTATTACCGAAAATATCCGTGCTGCCAATCAGTTTTTGAACAATGTGGACAGTGCTTCAGTCATGGTGAATGCATCGACGCGACTTTCTGACGGGGGCTTGTACGGTCTGGGCGCAGAAATCGGAATTTCCACTGATAAGCTGCACGCCAGAGGTCCGATGGGATTGGAGGGTCTGACGACTTGCAAGTGGGTTGTGCTTGGGGAAGGAAATATCCGGGAATGAGCGGTGTTTTATCAATTCATAAGCTAAATGGATTCTGTGCTGAATTGTGCGACACTGATATCTGATAAATTGTTGCTTAAAAATCCGGGTAAAACTATCCACGGTCAGTTTCACTTTGCGTACAGGCTTTCAGAAGAAAAGTGCCTTAAGTAACTTTTGATTTTTTCATGCTCATAAAGTCGTTAACTTTGTGTTGCGAATCAAGGATTGGTTTATCCTTGAAAAGATTGCCTGAAGCCTCCTGTCCGCGCAAAAAGCTTGGCAACACTCCCCGCCACATGTGTTTACCATTCGAATTGTACATGGATCTCTTCCAAAAGGAGAGATAGGATATGCCTTTAGGAGGGCAGGCGGTATGACACATCATGCAGGGAGTGCAGTACTCAGTATCAGATGCAAATTGCAAATTTTTATGGTCTGCGGTCTGAGGTCTTCGGTCAAGGGGAGAGCTGCCATTTTGCGGAAAAGAATATTGAACAGTGAATATTCAGCTTCATGAATGAATCCTGTATAATTATTATCAAGAAATTCCTTGCGCATTCTTACTCATCTTTTTATATTTTACAAGTAATTGATTTTTGAAATTTTAATGATTATTGCTCACCCGGAGGCATATATGATTGAAATCCGGTTTCATGGCCGTGGAGGACAAGGCGCTGTTAAGGGTTCAGATATTCTGGCAATTGCTGCATTTTATGAGGGGAAGAAGGTGCAATCGTTCCCCTTTTTTGGTGTGGAACGTCGAGGAGCGCCTGTAACATCATTTACACGCATCAGTGACGTAGAGATTCGAATTCATTCCTATATATATGATCCGGATATTTTGGTGATTTTAGATCCAACACTTATTCAGGCAGTTCCTTTAACCCAGGGACTCAAGCCCGGCGGAAAGATTATCATCAATACAACTCGGGAGCCGGAATATTTTTCATTTCCTGATACCGATAATCCGCATGTTTATACTGTCGATTGTAATACAATTGCTTTAGAATATGGGCTGGGTTCTAAGCAGAGTCCGATTGTCAATACCACGATATTGGGTGCTGTGGCCAAAGCAACGGGACTGGTGAAGATTGATTCTATTCGTAAGGCCATTCATGATAAAATTCCAGTAAAATGTGAGCAAAACGAGGAAGCTGCTCAGAAAGCCTATGATTCTCTTCAGGGGAAGTGAGATACATATGTCCAACAAGAAGCCAAAATATCAATCCGTGGATTTTCGATCTGAAAAAGAGATGCCTGATATGCCTGTTTCGATGGGCAGCATGCATATCAATAAAACTGCCTCCTGGCGGAGTATCAGACCGATATTGGATCCGGCAAAATGTACACGATGCATGATTTGCTGGAAATATTGCCCGGAACCAGCCATTTACCCGACCGATCCTCCAACCATCGATTATGATTTTTGTAAAGGGTGCGGGATATGCATCGAAGAATGTCCATTTGATGCAATAACTTCTGAAACAGAAGGCAAATAGGTTATGAAGAAAGTGCTTACCGGAAATTTTACTGCTGCTTATGGGGCTGTTGCTGCTAAAGTGAATGTGATCTCAGCTTATCCGATCACTCCCCAAACCACAATTGTGGAAATTCTCTCTGAAATTGTGGCAGATGGAAAGCTGGATGCTGAATTTATCAAGGTGGAATCAGAACATTCGGCTCTGGCATCCTGCATTGGTGCCCAGGCATTGGGTGCCAGAACATTTACTGCCACATCTGCTCAGGGGTTGGCATTAATGCATGAATTGCTTCATTGGACTGCGAGAGGCCGGCTTCCGATAGTCATCGCCAATGTCAATCGGGCTATGGCACCGGGGTGGTCAATTTGGGCTGATGTGACGGATTCTGTATCACAGCGTGATACTGGATGGATGCAAATGTACTGTGAAAATAATCAGGAAGTTTTCGATAGTATTATTATGTCTTATAAAATCGGTGAACATCGGGATGTTTTACTGCCGACGCTGATCAATCTTGACGCCTTTTTTCTTTCGCACACTTCACAAGTCGTGGATTTATATACAGAAAAGGTGATCGATCAGTTTTTACCCTGTTATCAACCTGCTGTTCATTTAGATGTCAAGGATCCCCGGTCATTTGGCGCATTAACTTCACCGGAATACTATTATGAATTTTCTTATAAAATACAACAGGCGATGATTCGGGCAAAATCGGTTATCAGGGATGTTGGTAAAAAATTTGGTGAACTGTTTGATCGTCAATATGATCTTGTTGAACCCTATCGATGCGATGATGCAGAAATTATTTTGGTGAATTACGGTACGATCGCAGGAACAGCCAAAGAAGCCGTGGATGTGATGCGAGATCAGGGAATTTCTGTGGGATCATTGAAAATCCGTTATTTTCGTCCCTTCCCGAGCGAGGATATAGAGGCTGTATTAAAAACTGCCAATAAAGTTGGAGTAATCGATCGGGCTGTGTCATATGGTCATGCCGGTCCATTTTTTACTGAAATTCAGGCCTGCATGTCAGGAACATCTCTTCCGCTGTATGGGTTTGTCGCTGGTCTTGGCGGACGGGATGTTTCTCTGCATGATATTGAAAATATTGTCAAGCATATGCAGAGCAGGAAACCCGAAGAGTTGATCTGGATAGGAATTAAAGATGACTGAATCGAATAAAAGGAAAATCCGTTTAACGATCCCCGAACAAGAGATTTTGTCTCCCGGACATCTGGCCTGCCAGGGATGTGGTGCCGCTTTGGCCATGCGATATGCATTAAAGGCATTGGGGCCTGATACCATCACAGCTATCCCAGCATGTTGCTGGTCTGTGATCGATGGGCCTTTTCCTTATTCTGCGGCAGGTGTACCGATTTATCATTGTGCTTTTGAAACAGCGGCAAGTACGGCTGGAGGTATCTCATACGCAATCAAGGCCCTGAAAAAGAAAGGCATTACTGCTTTGGCCTGGGCTGGTGACGGGGGTACATTTGATATAGGATTCCAGGCCTTATCCGGTGCAGCAGAACGGGGTGATAATATTATCTATGTGGTTTATGACAACGAAGCCTACATGAATACGGGTATTCAGCGTTCATCAGCCACTCCGTATGGTGCATGGACCACAACCACACCAGTAAAACATTTTAAAAAGGCTCCCAAGAAAAATATCATGGAAATTATGGTGGCGCATCACATTCCATATGGGGCCACAGCCAATATCGCCTATCCGGAAGATTTCATAAAAAAACTTCAAAAGGCAAAAAATATCGAAGGCTGCAAGTTTATTCATTTATATGCACCTTGTCCAACCGGATGGAAGCATCCTCCCGGCATTACGGTGAAGATTGCCCGTCTCGCCACAGAAACACGGATATTTCCGATTTATGAAGTTGAACGCGGAGTTTATACGATCAATAAAAAAGTTCCCAAGCCAAAATCTGTGGATATGTATTTAAAAATGCAGGGCCGGTTCAGGCATCTTTCATCCGAGGCCATACAGTATATACAACAACAGGTGGATGCAAATTGGGAACGGCTGATTAAACTGGAGCAGGCTTTCGGATCCTAAATATGCAGAACAGATTTAACTTTTGCTGATTGACCGGCCTGCTGTTCGAATCATCCAGGCAACCGGGAGATTTCATGTTGAATATCTACGATGCACATTGTCGCATGTCTGGTGAAGGAGATGCTGTTGTCATTGTGCATCCTTTGATTCCTGATCAGTTTGAACAGAATCCTCTGGTGTTGCAACTTTCGCGGCAATTCCGTATATACAGTATTACACTGCCCGGTTTTGGACCTGTTTATCCGGATTTACCCAGGAAGCCGGAACAGTTTGTCGATTTCCTTGCTAGACTGCTGCAGAATAAATTTCTTGATTCATTTGTGCTGGTAGGCGTGTCTCTGGGCGCTCGTGTTGCTTTAAGATATGCCACACAGCATCACATGCATATCCGAAAACTTATTCTTGCCAATCCGGCGGGAATCAATACGGTGAATCCCATTCTGAAATTACCGTGTATCGGCACACTTTTTACTTCCCTTTTATCCAGACATTTGGAAACCAAAGCCGGATTTCAAAAATTTATAAAGCATCTGGTATACAACCAGTCGCTTCGATCCGGAGCTTATTTTCCAATACAAGTTGTTCAAAAGAATTCAGCCTGGGCAAAGCAGGCCGCCAATACAATAGCCTCCCTGGGAAAAGCATCAGTCACTGAAAAAAAGAACTACCATCGGATTCAGAAACCCGTGCTATTAATTGGCAGCCATGAGGACAGAGTCGTGTCTCATGCAACATTGCACGATCTTCAAGGCAGGCTTCAGACTGTCGATTTACAATTTGTCGAAAAGACGGGACATCTGGGAATTATTGAAAATCCGGAAGAATATTTTGTAAAAATAGAACAATTCATTTGATGGCTGCTCAGTTCATGAAACGCATCCTATCCGGGAATGAGGCGGTTGCCAGAGGCTGCTATGAAGCTGGATTACATGTTGCAACCGCATATCCCGGCACACCAAGTACTGAAATCCTTGAAAATATTTCTCAATATTCAGAAATTTACAGTGAATGGAGCCCGAATGAAAAAGTGGCATTTGAAGTGGCCATGGGTGCCACTTTTGAAGGTGCCCGGGCTCTGGTTGCCATGAAACATGTCGGATTGAATGTAGCAGCGGATCCATTTATGTCTGTCAGTCTTGTGGGGGCACCGGGAGGTCTCGTGGTGGTGAGTGCTGACGATCCTGGAATGCATTCCTCCCAAAATGAGCAGGATAACAGAACCTATGCCAAATTCGCCGGGTATCCCTGTCTGGAACCCGCAGATAGCCAGGAAGCCAAAGATTTTATTGCGGATGCTTTGAAGATCAGTGTTGAATATGATGTGCCTGTGCTTTATCGTATGACCACGCGTGTTTGTCATTCCAAAGGTATTGTCAACTGTCAGGAGCGGAAAGAATATCCTGTCATTGGATTTCAAAGAGATCCTAAGAAATTTGTGGTTCTGCCGGCCCATGCCCGTGTTCGTCACCAATGGTCCACAGAACGGCTGGATAAGATACGCCGTTTCGCAGAAAACACGAGTTTAAATCGTATTGAACCGGGAGATCCTAAAATTGGTATTATAACACATGGGGTGACTTACCAATATGTAAAAGAAATCGTGCCAGGGACCTCGATTTTGAAACTGGGTATGACATATCCGCTTCCATTCAATAAAATACGGAAATTTTTCGAACAAGTGGAAAGGCTTTTTGTTATTGAGGAACTGGAACCATTCATTGAAGAACAGGTGAAAGCGGCTGGAATTGAATGTGAAGGAAAGAAATACTGGACAAATCTTGGAGAAATGTCTCCGGATGTGGTCATGGAGGGTTTAATCCGGGCAGAAGTGATTTCAAAACAAAAGACTGTAGTAAAAGCCGAACCAGTGATACCCAGACCGCCGGTGTTTTGTCCCGGATGTCCTCACCGGGGTGTGTATTATGTTCTATCAAAACTGAAAACCGTGATTTGTACGGATATCGGATGTTATACATTGGGCGTACTGCCTCCTTTAAATGCAGGAGATACCTGTGTGGAGATGGGCGCCTCCATTGGTGTGGCTGCAGGTATGACCAAAGCCAGGAAAATCGGAAAAGGAATTGTGGCAACGATAGGTGATTCCACATTTATTCATTCAGGTATGACAGGACTTTTAAATGCAGTTAACAACCGTTCCGCCATTACCATTATTATCATGGATAACCGCATCACAGCGATGACCGGAGGACAGTATCATCCGGGGACAGGAAAGCAGCTTAACGGTTCTGAAACCCGGAAGGTTGATTTGGCCAAGATTTGCAAGGCACTGGGTGCGGAAAGAATTAAAGTCATCGATCCATATGATCTCAAACAGACAGAATCTGTGCTAAAAGAAGAAATCTCATTGGATGAATTGTCAGTTGTGATCACAAATCGACCCTGCGCGCTGTACCCGCCGGAAAATCGAAAACAGGTTTGTGAAATTCCATTTCGGGTGAATCATGATCTTTGCATTGGTTGTCATGCATGTCTGAGGGTGAGCTGTCCGGCAATAAGCGAATCCGACCGGCTGACTGAGAAAAATAAAACGAAATCACAAATCGATACTGCATTATGTACGGGGTGTTCCGTGTGCGCGCAGGTGTGTCCTGTGGGGGCAATTCAAAGGATTGAGAATCGTTGAGATATTTGGGCACTTTTTTAAAAAATAAAGGCCTTGAGCATGATTCCCTTATTTATTCGCTGTATTGAATGAAAATATTTAAGATTATCATTCGTCCGGAATCTCCATATAAGATTATAAAAACCTGAGATTGAAATATGAGAGATATTCAGTGCATTTATATGATGATTTGCAGGATAATATGAATCAGCTTACCAATGTTCTTATTGTCGGTGTGGGAGGGCAGGGAGTGCTGCTGGCCAGTGAACTTTTATGCGATGTGGCATTTTTAAGTGGACTGGATGTGAAGAAAAGTGAGGTACATGGCATGGCTCAACGGGGAGGTGTGGTGTCAAGCCATGTGCGTTTTGGGAAAAAAGTATATTCGCCGCTCATTGCTGCGGGTGAAGCGGATTTAATGCTTTCTTTTGAGCAGGCTGAAGCAAAACGCTGGATTCATTATGTGAAAACCGATGGATGGGCCGTTATTAATATAAGAAAATTGGTCCCGCCAGTCGCTTTTCTGAAAGAAATGAATTATCCGGAAAATCCTGTCGAGGATGTACGTAAACGTCATGAGCATGTGCTGGCCGTTTCAGCCACAGAGATGGCCCAGGCATTGGGCAATGTACGAACTGCAAATATTCTGCTTTTGGGCGTTGTGTCCAGATTCGTTGAATTAAAAAAGGAAAATTGGGAACAAGCCATTCGGGAGCGTGTACCTAAAGGGACTGAATCCGTGAACCTGAAAGCCTTTCATACCGGACGATCACTGCAATTATGAGCCATTCTGATCAAAAACATATTCTGGTAATTAATCCGGGTTCCACTACAACCAAGGTCGCCTGGTTTTTGGATGAACACCCATTATGGAAGGAAACCATTTCTTACTCTCCGGAAGACTTCAGGACATTTTCTTCTTCGTTGGATCAAATCCGCCTTCGATGTGATGATATACAAACACTATTGGATCGTAAAGAGTCAGATTTGTCTAAATTGGCAGCTGTCGTTGGCCGCGGTGGTACGTTTCGCCCCATGGAAAGTGGTACATATCGCGTTAATGAGTTCCTGATCCGGGATGTTATGGAAGGCCGGGTTCAGGCGGACCATATCTCGAATATAGGCGTGGTCCTGGCATATGATTTTGCCCGGAAGGCCGGAGTTTCAGCATTTTTTGTGGATCCTGTGTGCGTGGATGAATTCGAACCTCTGGCCAGGTATTCAGGAATGCCGGAACTCGATCGCATCAGTTTGTTGCATGCATTAAATATTAAGTCTGCTGCAAGGAAGGTCGCCGCTGAATTGGGAAATTCTATCAGTGAATCCAGTTTTATTGTGGCCCATTTGGGTGGTGGAATTTCAATTTGTGCCATAAAGTCAGGACGTATGGTCGATGTGAATAATGCGAATGAAGAGGGACCATTTTCTCCAGAGCGATGCGGAACACTGCCTGCAAGCAGCCTTGCAAAACTTTGCTATTCGGGTAAGCATGATTATCCTGAAATAAAAAGGCGTATTGTCGGACAAGGCGGTCTGTACGCATATCTCGGTACCAATGACGTTCAAGAAGTCTGGCAGTGGATTGATGAAGGAAATCATGAGGCCAGAATCGTACTCGAAGCCATGATTTATCAAATTGCAAAAGAAATTGGTGCTATGGCTGCTGTTCTGTCGGGCAATGTGGATGCCATTATTCTAACCGGGGGCATATGCCACGATGACCGATTGATGTCCTGGCTTCAGGACCGGATTTGTTTTATCGCTCCGGTACATCGGCTGCCCGGAGAATTTGAGATGGAAGCGTTGGCCGGGGGTGTCCTTCGTGTCCTGCAAGGAGAAGAATCCGAAAAGGAATACCCTTATGGCGGATAAAATGTTGATTCTCGTGATCAACCCGGGTTCCACGTCCACGAAACTGGCCCTGTGCTATAACCTGAAAGAATTCAGTACAGAAACCATCCACCATGACGCCGATACTCTCAGAACTTACCGGTCCGTCATGGAGCAGCAATCTTTTCGATATTTCATCATCGAACAATTTTGTCAAAGCAATAAAATCCAAATACAGAATATCAACGCTGTTGTCGGACGCGGTGGATTGTTGAAGCCCATTTCCAGTGGGACGTATCGGGTCAATGCATCTATGATTCATGATTTAAAAAACGCGAAATACGGCGAGCATGCATCCAATCTGGGAGCAATTTTGGCGGATCAGGTTGCAAAGAAAGCGAATTGTCCTGCATATATTGTTGATCCGGTGGTTGTGGATGAAATGGTACCTGAAGCCAGATACTCAGGTCATCCGATAATACAGCGAAAAAGTATTTTTCATGCGTTGAATCAAAAGGCCATTGCCCGGCGGGCCGCTTTAAAACTTGGCAAAACCTATGAGGACTGCCGATTTATTGTTGTCCATTTGGGAGGTGGTATTTCGATTGGTGTGCATGTCAAGGGTCGGGTTATTGATGTGAATAACGCTCTTGACGGTGAGGGACCGTTTTCTCCTGAAAGGGCAGGCAGTGTCCCTGCCGGAGATTTAATTGCTTTGTGCTATTCCGGTCGATATAAGGAGGAAGAATTACGACGCAAGCTCGTTGGATCCGGCGGACTAACGGCATATCTGGGAACCAATGATCTTCAGGAAATTACTTCTCGAATTAAACAGGGAGACACAGAAGCCGAACTTGTTCTTCATGCCATGAATTATCAAATTGCTAAAAATATCGGCGCAATGGCTGCAGTTTTGAATGGAAAGGTAGACGCCATTGTTATTACAGGCGGTGTTGCACTTTCGAAAGTGTGTATTCAAACAATCAAAGGGTATGTATCCTGGATTGGGCCGGTTCTCATATTCCCTGGTGAAGCTGAAATGGAAGCGCTTGCTGAGGGGGTGTACCGGGTGCTGACAGGTGAGGATGAGGAACAGGTGTATTTGTGATTGCGGCTTTGTCAATTTATAATATCATTTTAATATGAGGGAATGATTATGAAGCCGATTCGACACCTGGCAATGTTAGAAGAAGCCGTGAAAGGCGGACCGAAGATGACGATGGCCGTGGCAGCCGGTGAAGACCCGGCGACTATCCATGCCATTTCCCGTGCAATCACAGACGGGCTAATCAAAGGCATTTTGGTGGGATCAGGGTCAAAAATAGAATCGCTTATGAAGAACGATCATCCTGAATTGATTGACAAAGTGGTAATTATTGAATCAGAGGATGAAACTGCTTCTGCAAAATTGGCTGTTCAACTTGTGCATGACAAACAAGCGGATTTTTTAATGAAAGGACTCGTGGGTACCTCTGTGTTTATGAAAGCGATTCTTGACAAACAAATGGGGCTTGTTCCTTCAGGCGGACTTCTGAGTCATATTGCAGTAATGGAAGTGCCTGCATATCCGAAACTGATTCTGTTTTCTGATGCTGCCATTCTTCTGACACCAACCATGGATGAAAAGGTTAAAATTTTAAATTATGCAATTCAGGTTGCTCATTCATTGAGTATTGATAATCCTAAAGTTGCTCTTGTATCCGCTGTAGAAAAAATCAGTTTTAAGCTGCAATCCTCCATCGATGCGGCTGTTATTAAAGCCATGGCCGAACGTAAACAGATTGAAGGCGCTATTGTTGATGGCCCACTGGCTCTTGATGTTGCTTTGTCCGCTGAGCGCTGTCAAATCAAAGGACTGGTCAGTCCCATCAATGGAGAAGCAGATATTTTAATTTTTCCGAATATTGAAACTGCCAATACATTTTACAAGACTTTAACGCTTTTAGCTCAAGGTAAAAGTGCTTCAGTTATGGTTGGTGGCAAAGCGCCGGCTGTGATTACTTCAAGGGCAGATGATGATGATTCGAAGTTTTATTCGATTGTTCTGGCAGCCCGGATGGCAGCGCATATCGGAGAAAGATGAATATGTTGAAATAAATAATGGTGCCAAGAAACAGCAATATGGAACGTCACTGATACGGGCATTGTAAAAATATGACCGATTATTCTCTTTACGTGATTATTGACCAGGAATGGATTAAGGAGAGAGATCCTGTTCGGTTAACGAAAGATATTCTTTCCAATGGTGCGACACTTCTCCAATATCGAAACAAATCAGGCAGTGGGTCACAGTTTTATCATAATGCCCGACTTATTCATGATGTGAGTGTTGAGTATAATATTCCCCTCATCATCAATGATCGTGTGGATATTGCAATGGCAATCCGGGCAGAAGGTGTGCATTTGGGCCAGGAAGATTTACCGATAACCAAGGCACGAATGCTTGCTGGTTCGGATCTTCTCATCGGATTATCTGTCAGTCATCTCGAAGAACTTAGTGATATCGGGGATGCAGATTATCTGGGTGTAGGTGCGATGTTTACAACTCAGACCAAACCTGAAGCCGAATATGGTGGATTGCGTCTTATGAAACAGATTCGAAAGCGATGCGACATGCCCCTGGTCGGTATTGGCGGAATCAATATAAATAATGCAGATAAAGTTCTTCGAGCCGGTGCTGACGGAGTGGCAGTCATTTCGGCTGTATTAGGGCATAAAAGTCCTGCGGCTGCAACACAACTTATGTGGCAACGTATTCAAAAGACCAAAAAGGAACTGTTCAATGCTTCGGTCATATGAGATTATTTTACAAAAAGCCAGATCAAGGGGAAATGTTCGATTTGTTGTTGCCGGTGCTCATGGCGAGGCGATTTTAAAAGCTGCTATTCAATCAAGACAGGAAGGCATGATGGAGCCTATTTTAATTGGCGATCCCAGATCCATTCACCAAATATCAGAAACGCACAATCTGTCTCTTGAATCCATCCAGATTATTGATGAACATGAGGACTCGGCGATTGCACATCAGGCAGCATCAATGCTCCGGGATGGGAAAGCCCAGGCTTTGATGAAGGGCAATATATCGACGCCTGTTTTACTCAAAGCAGTCCTGGATGCAAATAATCGACTCCGTACGGATCGCGTGCTCAGTCATATCGCTTTAATGGAAGTGCCTTCATATCATAAACTGCTTTTAATTACGGATGGCGGTGTGGTGATTCGGCCAAATCTCAATCAGAAAATAGATATTTTAAGAAATGCCATCGAGGTTCTCAATAAACTCGGTGTTGATCCTGTAAAAGCAGTCATTCTGTCTGCGAATGAAAAAGTAAATCCTGACTTGCCAGAAACAGTGGATGCAGTTAAATTGGTTGAGATGGGACGAAAGGGGGAATTTGGCTCCTCAATCATCGAAGGCCCTATGGCTCTGGATATGGCATTTTCTGAAGAAGCCTCTCGCATTAAAAATGTGCAAAGCCGGGTGGCCGGTGATCCGGATATTCTTCTTGTGCCGGATGTATCCTGCGGAAATATTCTTGCCAAGGGACTGGTTCATCTGGCCGAAGCCAGAATTAGCGGTGTTGTGGTTGGTGCGAAAATACCAATTGCATTAATCAGCAGGGCAGAGCGCCAGGAAACTTGGCGCCTGTCAATTGCTTTGGCCAATTTACTGGCATGAGCTGTGTTGAACGCGTAATCCTTGTTTGCAATTTATCCGGCCATAATAAAATCCCGGAAGATACAATATTTTCCAATGAAGAATTTATTTATGGTCTGTTTTCATTTTTAATTATTTTTAACAGACAGAAAAATTTTTTTTATTTATCATCCGGGTGATATCCGTGTTGAAGGTCAGGACAGATTGAGAGGTACAATTTCATCATCCAATTGATCAGAAAATATTTAAAGGTCGGCGATTATTTTATTATTTTACTATTGCTGATTTCGGCTGTACTCTTAGCATTGATTAACTGGAGATCAGAAGGTGGGAATAGGGTTATTGTGTATGCAGATGGAAAAAAGGAGGCAGTGCTTTCACTCAATCAGGACCAACGTTACAGCGTAAAGGGTCCTTTAGGCCTATCGATTGTTGAAATTCGCAATGGACGTGTTAATATGGTTTCATCACCATGTCCTCATCAGATATGTGTTAAAATGGGAAAAATCTCCAAAAGCAACAGCATGATTGTCTGTGTGCCTAATCGAATATTCATTCATATCCCCGGAAAGAATTCTGATAAATTGGATGCAATTACTCAATAGTTATGACTCACCAACTCTCTAAATTGGCATTATTTACTGCCTTGGCAACAATAATGGCTTCGGTTGAGAGCCTTATTCAAGCGCCGGTACCCTTCATGCGATTGGGTTTGGCAAATGGGATTACCTTGCTGGTGTTAAAATGGGCGGGTTTTCGACAAGGTGTTTTTGTCACCATTGTCCGTGTGGTTTTAGCGGGATTGATTACGGGACGTATTTTTCAACCTGCCTTTTTTTTGTCGCTTTCCGGCGGGCTGATCGCAACATTGGTTATGGCAGCAATGCTGAAGTGGGCTGATCAGTGGTTCAGTCTCATCGGTATCAGTATTATGGGATCCGTTTTTCATAATTTTGCACAGGTAATCATTGCCTCTCTGTTGATTCACCAATTCATCGGTGCATCAATATTGCCCGTCCTTTTTATTCTTTCATTGATTACGGGAATGACGATTGGATATTTTGCATTACTTGTAGATGGGGGATTGAACAAGAGCCCAAAATATATGGTGTAAGTTGCGATAATTAAAAAGCAAGACAGTTTTTCTTGAATTAAAGTAATCTCACTTTTTTTCCTAAAAATGTCTGTATGGCATTCTCAAACTCATTTAAATCAATTAAAGTGTTTTTGCAGGGTCCTTCAGGCCGGATATTACAAATACCAATAACCTGAATATTTTCTGATACATCCTGAATACCGCTGAGTAAATCCCGTTCACAAGCCACGCCAATCACTGCTTTAGGTTGCAGTTCCGCAACTTTTTGTCTTGCTTTTTCACCGCCCGGAACTGTTGCAATATGAATCCCTTCGCTTTTTGCAAAATGTGTAATTTTTTTTAGTAAAGGTGGCTGAAGGCAGCGGGGAAGCAGAATGAGCAGCTGATTTGGATTCACACGGCAAACATTGGTACTAAGCAGCGCATTACGAACTTTGACAAAAGAATTGGATATACGATCCATTGAAAGTCCCAGTTCATTTCCCAATCTCAGAACCAGGGGTACAATCCGTGTCAGAGAAATTTCCATCTTTCCAAGATGCAATGAAAAATCCTTGTTTGTAATAATCGAAAGCACAATCAATAAAAACCAAATTGTTAATCCACTCCAGACCATCGCCATTATGATTGCGACAACAAGAGGCAGTCGGGGATGGAACTGGGCCAGCCTAGGAGAAATCATGTACCATACCAAAAATGCCAATCCACCGATGATAAAAATTGTCAGAAAAAGGAGAGCTAGAAAGGTACGTTTGCCTGTGTTGGCATTTTTTTCTTCGTCTGTGAGGTTTCCATGCCATCCAAGCCATTCATCGCCGAGTTTACGATCCCTTATTTGAAATATATTTTTTTTATCTTGCATTGGTCAGTTTATTGAGTGAGCGATTCGGTCTATAAATATCATTTCCAAAAACCACCGATTATTTTTTTAAAAGCGGATTTGATATAACATTCTTCCGCCGATTGATCTTGAAACGGAAATCATCATTCATTTGATTCATAAAGATATTTGCTTTACATTATATTTATTCTAACTGCAGGATAATATAATGAATTAACTCAGCAAATAAAACATGAAAATTGCCTTGACTTTTTAACGAAAATATCGGATTTTATGAGTGCTATCAAAGATAATTCTGATGAAGACAATACTGTATATTTTAAATATGATATTGATACTTTTTCTATGTCAGTCTTTTGTTTTATTACTCCTATTCAAATTTATCAAAACGCCAGCCATATCTAAAAAAGAGGATAATTTATGTCAAGCCCATTGACTCTGCATGAAGACCGTTATTTCGATTCAGATCCTGAGCAACGGGATATCGCACGGAAATTGTATCAGAAAGTGAAAAACCTGCCCCTTATCTGCCCACACGGCCATGTCGATCTGAAAATTCTTCTGGAAAATAAACCATTCCCTGATCCTGCTGAACTTTTGGTGATTCCTGATCATTATCTTTATCGTATGCTTTATTCACAGGGCATTCCCATTGAATCTTTGGGTGTTCCACGGATTGATGGAGAAGCAACGGAAACTGACCGGCGGAAAATATGGCAAATTGTGGGTGAAAATTTTTATCTGTTTCGGGGGACTCCAACAGGGATGTGGCTGAAACAGGAGCTGAAGGATGTGTTGGGCGTGAAGGTGCGACTTACCGGTGAAACAGCCATGGAAGTATATGATCAGATTGTTGCCAATCTTGCTAAACCCGATAACTTGCCCCGGGCAATGTTCGATCGTTTTAATATTGAAGTGCTTTCAACGGCAGATTGGCCTGCAGATGACCTGTCTGTTCACAAGAAAATCAGAGAAAGTGGCTGGAAAGCCAGAGTAATACCCTCATTTCGGCCGGACAATGTTATTGATTTTAAATTTCCGCGATGGAAGCAGAATATCGACCGGTTGTCAGAAGCGTCGGGTATTGATTGCGGAAGCTATTCAGGTTTTATCAGAGCGTTGGAAAAACGAAGAGAATTTTTTAAATCCAGGGGATGCGTGGCCACGGATCACGGTGTTTTGACTGCCTTTACTGCAAAGGCACAGGATGCAGATAAATTGTATCAAAAAGCACAAAACGGACAAGCGACGAACGAGGATAATTATCGATTTACCGGGCATATGTTGATGGAAATGGCACGGATGTCGCTGGAAGACGGCATGACAATGCAAATACATGCAGGTGCATTGAGAGACCATAATCCCTTGATTTACCGAAAATTCGGAAAGGACAAAGGATGTGATATACCTATCGCGGTGGACCTCGTTCATGATTTGAAACCCTTGCTTAATGAATATGGCAATGATCCCCGATTAACGGTGATACTGTTTACAATGGATGAGTCCAATTATTCACGCGAAGCTGCGCCCCTGGCCGGGCATTATCCCGCCCTGAAATTGGGTCCCGCATGGTGGTTCCACGACAGCCGTGAAGGCATGTTACGTTTTCGTCGTATGACCACCGAAACGGCCGGTATTTACAATACAGTGGGTTTCAATGACGATACACGCGCCTTTCCATCCATACCCTCCCGTCACGATTTGGCCCGGAGAGTGGACTCGCGATATCTGGCGGAATTGGTTGCAGAACATGTCATTGAGATGGATGAAGCAGAAGAGATGATTGGGGACTTGGCCTATCATTTGCCGAAAAAAAACTATCATCTGTAATCATATTACTGAAATCACTATATTAATTTTGTAAAAGGAACAGCCAGGTGTCAGAGAATTGCGGTCATTCCCGCAGACAATTTCTTAAGGCTGCAAGTGCAGGTGCAATGACCTTGCCTCTGCTTGCACACCCCAGAAATGCTCCCAAAAAGCTTTCCTCAACCGGTCAGCAACCCAGAAATATAATTTTTATTTTATCAGATGATCATCGATATGATTTTATGGGGTTTATGGGTAAACCTTCGTTTCTTGAAACTCCCAATATGGATTATTTTGCACGCAATGGCGCACATTTTAAAAACGCCTTTGTCACAACGTCACTTTGTTCGCCGAGCCGGGCCAGCATTCTGACAGGGCTCTATTCTCATAAGCATGGGGTGGTCAATAACCAGGCTCCGTTGCCAGAGGGATTGACTTTTTTCCCTGAGTATCTAAAGTCCGCCGGTTATCAAACAGCGATGGTGGGAAAATGGCATATGGGCGATGCAAGTGATGATCCCCAACGGGGGTTCGACAAATGGATCAGTTTCAAGGGACAAGGGGAATACTATGATCCTGTTTTAAATATTGACGGCAAACACAAGCAGGTGAAGGGGTATATCACCGACCTGCTTACCGATTATTCAATTCAGTGGATGAATTGCGCTCGAAAAAATGACAAACCGTTTTTTTTATACCTTTCTCACAAAGCCGTACATGCCATGTTCAAGCCCGCTAAGCGACACTTCGGCCGATATAATGATGTGGAAGTCGATTGTCCGGCAACCATGTCGAATACTGATGAAAATTATCGCGGAAAGCCGCGCTGGGTCAGAGCGCAACGTAACAGCTGGCATGGCGTGGATTATATGTATCACGGCCAAATGAATTTTGATACGTTTTATCGCCGATATTGCGAAACCCTGCTGGCTGTGGATGAGAGCCTTGGCAGAATCCTGAATTATCTGAGAGAAAGCGACCTGCTGGCCTCTACATTGGTCGTCTATATGGGAGACAACGGATTTTGTCTTGGTGAGCATGGATTAATTGATAAACGTCACATGTATGAGACCTCTATGAGGATCCCTTTGCTGGCTCATTGCCCCGAATTGATACCAGCCGGGATAGAAGTCCTGCGACTTGTTCAAAATATCGATATTGCGCCTTCACTTTTAGAGGCGTCCGGTTTGCATCCTCCTGAGAACATGGACGGCCGGTCATTTGTCTCTTTAATGCAAAACAAAGAGGTGAAATGGCGGGATGCTGTTTTTTATGAATATTATTGGGAATGGAACTTTCCGCATACGCCGACAACATTCGGAATTCGTACAGACAAATATAAATATATTCATTATCATGGAGTATGGGACATCGACGAGCTGTATGATATTGAAAATGATCCTCATGAAAGAAGGAATCTTTTTTATGAAGGACAGCATCAGAGATTGATAAACTCACTGAAAAACCGTCTTTATAAATGGCTGGAAGAAACAGGAGGCATGCAGATACCGATTAAGCGGGATCGAGGATTTCGAGGTGCCGATCGGGGTCCGGAAACGCAATGAAAAAAAAACATGCTTTGATTGTCGGCGTGACAGGTGGTGTCGGCTCAGGTAAAACCACTGTTGTCGGGTTTCTTGAAGAAAGAGGCTGGCTGACACTCGACGTGGATGAACTGGCTCAATCGGCCATTCAGTACGATATTCAAATTAAAGAGCGGATAAAGAGCGTTTTCGGATCCGAGATCATTGGTATGAACGGAAAGTTGAATCGGAAAAAATTGGCAAACATCGTTTTTTCGAATGCTTCCATTTTAAACAAATTTAATAATATTGTATGGCCGCCATTAATTCAGACTTTGAAAATACGTCTTCATGATATGAAAAAATATCATTCAGTACCAACGGCTGTTGATATGGCGGTGTTGTTTGAATCTCAGTGCCAATCTCTTTTTGACTGTATCTTAGTGGTTACCGCAACAAGAAAGACAAGAGAACGCCGATTAAAAGCACAGAGGAAATGGACCGATCAGGAAATAAGTATGCGTATCGCAAGCCAATTCAAAGAATCACTTAAAATCAAACAGGCCGATTACGTTATCAGGAATAACGGCAGTATTGAAAATTTAAAAGAGAAAACACATACATTCGCGCAGTGGATTTATGAACTAAATATTTTGAGTGGGAAGGAGTAACCATGTATTGTGTGGTAATGGCAGGAGGTTCGGGAACGCGATTTTGGCCAAAGAGCAGGGAAAATAGGTCCAAACAATTTCTCCGCATGTTTGGCAAAGACTCTTTGATTCAATCTACATTAAAACGGTTCAGCAAAATTGTGGGCTGGGATTATATTTATATTGTGGCCAAATCAAATCAAAAGGAATTAATTCAAAAACAAATACGAAAAGTACCTGAGGACAATATTATTTTTGAGCCTGTTGGCAAGAATACTGCTGCATGCATCGGATTGTCTGCCGTTTATATCGGAATGAATGCACCCGATGATGTGATCATCATTTCGCCTGCGGATCATCTTGTTAAGAAAGAAAGTCAGTTTTGTAATGTGATCAAAGCAGCGGCCCAACTGGCAGAAGATAAAGATGCTCTGGTCACAATAGGTATAAGGCCCACACGTCCTTCTACTGGCTACGGATATATTCAAATCAATGAGGAAAAGCAGACATTGCATCAGGTTGATACTTACCGGGTAAAAACCTTTGCAGAAAAGCCCAATTATGAAACCGCACGGCGGTTTCTTGAAAGCGGGGATTTTTTCTGGAATAGCGGAATATTTGTTTTTAAGGTTTCTGTGATTCTTAAAGCAATAGAAGAATTTATGCCGGATTTATATGATACCTTAATGGAAATCAGGAATGCTATTGGCAAGAAAGATTTTCCTGCCTTATTGGATAGGGCTTATCATCAGATAAAAAATACTTCAATTGACTATGGTGTGATGGAAAGAGCTCGAAATGTTTTTATGGTGAAGGGTGAATTTGAATGGAATGATCTCGGAAGCTGGGATCAGGTTTACAAACTTTCATCTCAGGATAGTCAGGCCAATGCAACGTTGGGTAATACAGTACTCATTGATACAAAAAATAGTTACATCGCATCTAATGATGGCGTGGTGGCGGTTTTAGGAATGGAAGATGTTGTGGTTGTTCGTGATGGTGATGCAGTTTTAGTATGCAAAAGAAACCGATCGGAAGATGTACGATACATTGTCGATCGTTTAAAGCGAGAAAAATTGAAAAAATATTTATAATACTTAATTGAGGGAATCGTCTATGGATACGTCTTCTTTTATTTCGCTTTTTCGTGAAGAAAGGTATGTTTCTGAATTGAAGGGGACCAGAAAAAATCAAATATTAGATGAGTTATTGGGATTGCTAAAGCAAAATCATGTCGTGAACCATCCTGATTTATTGTTGGAAACATTAAAAAAACGTGAGACATTGGGCAGTACAGGATTAGGAAAAAATGTGGCAATTCCTCATTGCCGGACATTAACCGTTTCTGAGTTGATTGTCATTGTTGGACATTCCAACAAGGGTGTCGATTGGCAGGCCATGGATAAAAAACCGGTAACTCTTATTTTTCTTATTATCGCTCCACCCCAGGAAAAACAGAATATATATTTACCTGTCTTAGGTAAAATTTGTGAAATTGTCCGGGAAAACAAGATTAGAAAAATGCTGATCCGGGCTACTGATTTTCGTGATTTTATCAATATTATTGGAGCTGCCGCATGAAAAATACACAGTTGGAAATCCTGGTGCATTATCAAGATATTGATTTAATGCTTCGTGAAGCTGAAGAAGTGGAAAAGACTTTAGGATTTCCGATCGAGGGACACGAAAAACTGCAGGGCGCCAAAAAAGAATTGGAAAAACATATCTCTCCAAAATATCTGCACACATACCAAAGACTGCGCACGCGATATAAACGTCCGATTGTTCCTGTGCAAAATGATACATGCCTCGGCTGCTTCTCGAAATTGCCTACTTATTTTAAAGTGAGAGCCAGAGAAGACCAGGAGATGTACACATGTGAAAACTGCGGACGTATTTTATATTGGATGAATTAAAGTATTTTCTGAAACCAATCAATATTGCGGCCACCAGTACGATTTAAAGGGCATAAAATTTGCATAAATATTTTTCAAAGTCCCTAAGGCAGACTGATAAAATGGGTTTTAATGGAACGTTTGGATATTCATACTAAATTCTCTGAAATCAGATTCATGTCTTCACTTATGTTATCCTTCAGATATCAGATAATGCCAAATTGCTTTCCCAGCTTTGAAAAAATATCCAGAACTTTATCCAATTCTTCATCTGTATGCGTTGCCATATAGCTTGTTCTGATAATTGCTTCTCCAGGCGGTACCGCAGGACTGATAGCCGGATTGGCAAAAACACCATTTTCAAACATCAATTTCCAGAATGCAAAGCAGTCTTCATCAGGACCAATTTTGATGGGAATGATCGGAGTTTCACTTAGTCCGGTATCAAATCCCAGTTCCTTAAATCCTGCAAGCATTTTTCTGGTGTTGTTCCAGAGCATTTCCAGGCGTTCAGGTTCTGCTTCAAGAATATCCAAACAGGCTAAAACGGTGGCAACCGAGGCAGGCGGAGGACTCGCACTAAAGATCAAGGACCGGGCGAAGTGCTTGATATAGTCGACCACATCTGCTTCTCCGGCAATAAATCCACCCACCGAAGCAAAAGATTTGCTGAACGTACCCATACTCAGGTCTATTTGATCTTCCAGTCCGAAATGTTCTGCGGTGCCGCGGCCATGTTTACCCAGGACGCCGATCGAATGGGCATCGTCCACATAAACACGCGCCCCGTATTTTTTTGCAAGCTCAATCAGTTTCGGGAGTTTTGCAATATCGCCCTCCATGCTGAATACGCCGTCTGTTACGATTAATTTACCTGCATCGTTTTCAGACTCAGATTCGAGGACACGCTCCAGATCGTCCATGTCATTGTGACGATATTTCTTGACCTTTCCGAATGACAGACGGCAGCCATCCACAATAGAAGCATGGTCAGCCCGGTCTGTGAATACAATGTCATTTTTCGAAAGAAGGGCTGAAATTGCTCCCTGATTGGACTGGTGACCTGTTGTGAAGCATAATACTTTTTCCCGATTCATAAACTTGGCCAAACGGTCTTCAAGTTCGACATGGATATCGAGCGTTCCATTCAGATAACGCGAGCCGGTACAGCCTGTACCGTATTTATCGATTGCATTTTTGGCGGCTTCGACGACTTTTGGATGCCCTGTTAAACCAAGGTAATTATTAGAGCCAATCATAATCACTGTTCTTCCATCAATCGTCACTTCCGATCCTGGACCGGATTGTATAGCACGGAAGTATGGATACATGCCCGAGGCCATGACTTCTTTTGCACGGGTAAAATTTTTACACTTATCAAAAACGTCCAAAATATTCTCCTCAAAAAATTGGGCTTGCAATTATTTAAAAATAAATTATTTACATCAATCATTTATATTCTAAACCAAATTAAGGTAATGAAAACATTCAATATTGTCAAGAAAAAATGGATTGCTGTTTTTCAAATCTGCCGGAATATCTTATGGAATATATCGTTGTTTGTTGTTATAGATTTCAGATGATATACATTGAAAATTCTTCACCCAAAAAGACGATTACCATGGATATGGCTTGCGATTTATCCATGGTTTCGTATATTATAATCAGTGTAAAAACATATATGAGGATTACATGCAAACCGCACTGATCACCGGAAGCAATGGATTTATCGGAAGTCATTTAGCCGAATTTCTGCTCACAAGAGGATATCATGTTCGGTGTATGGTTCGTAAAACCAGTAACCTGCAATGGCTGGAATCTTTAAATGTCAATTATGTCTATGCAGATTTGTCAGATATCCATGCCTTAAAAAAAGTGGTCGATGGTGTTGATTTTGTTTTTCATCTGGGTGGTAAAACAAAATCAATGACACGGGAAGGATACTTTGAAGCGAACGAACGCGGTACGCAGAATATTCTTCAGGCAGTCATGGAGATAAATCCCGGTCTCATACGATTTGTATATGTTTCTTCGCAGGCCGCATCCGGCCCCAGTCCTGGATTGGTCCCACGTAAAGAATCGGATCTGGCTGAGCCTGTCACCTGGTATGGCGAAAGCAAGCTTGCTGGCGAGAAGGCAGTCATGAATTGCGCAGATAAGCTTCCGGTGGTTGTTATTCGGCCGCCATCTGTTTACGGGCCGAGAGACACGGATGTATTTGAGATTTTTAAAGCTGTACGGTGCCATGTCAAACCCTTGCTGGGATGGAAAAAACGATATGCCAGTTTTATTTATATCACTGATCTGGTCCAGGGTATTTATATGGCATCTCTTTCAGAAAAATCGATCGGAGAAACATTTTTTATTGTGTCTGATCCGGTTGTTTCATGGGAGGAAATGAATAATACGATTGCTGATTCAATGCATATAAGGGCAATTTCGATTCATATACCTGTTTTTTTATTCGCTTCTGTTGCCATTACTCGAGATGTTTTCGCCAGAATTACTGGAAAACCTTCCATTGTCAACTGGCAAAAAATGAACGAATTCAAACAGTTGTTCTGGATTTGCGATGGCTCGAAAGCCCTTAGAATACTTGGCTTTAAACCTGCATATCCCTTGTCCAAGGGGGTTCCTGTTACGCTGAAATGGTACACAGATCATGAGTGGCTGAAACACTGATGCCCGTATGTATAAGAATAGTATCGAATAAAATATCCGAAATTGATGAATATGATGACTGCCTCTTACGGGTACCGGAGGCAAAACCAGGTGCGTATCTATCTGTAAATGAATTTATTCTGCCAATCGTCAAAAGATATGATAGTTTAAAATTTTTTATTTGGATAAACGTTAATTAAAGTTGCTTATCGAAAACAGCGAGGTCATTTGATTTGAGTACAGAAAATCGTCTATCCTTAAATTTGCGTCTGAAGCTGGTTCATCGATTCTACTTGATGACAAAGAAAATACTTCAAAAAAGGCAGGATCAGCTTCTCAGTCCGGTGATCTATGATCCGTACAAGAGAAAATCCGTCCTTTTGCTTTATCCAACTGTCATAACGACATACAACTACAGGATTATTCCAATTACCAATCTGTTGTTATATGATGTGTGTTTTCAAAAAAGATTCAGCAGTCATGAAAGCAATTAAAGAGGCATCATGTTGATTCTTTTTATGAATATGGATTTTTATTAATGATGTTAATGATGCAAAATCATGTATTTTAAAGAAAGGCTGATATGGATTTTCCTTTGGTGATATTCTGTACCACGTCCGATGAAAACGAGGCCAAATTGATTTCTGAAACGTTGGTAAAGGAAAAGCTTGCGGCCTGTGTCAACCGAATACCAGGACTTCAATCTATTTATTTTTGGAATAAACAAATTTGTGATGACCAGGAATGGCTTTTGCTGATTAAAAGTAAAAAATCGAGATTGGACCAAATTATTTTTCGGATTAAGGCAATGCACAATGCCGAAGTTCCTGAGATCATAGCCCTGCCAATCATGGGAGGCAGCGAGGATTATCTGGAGTGGCTGGAAACGAATACGCAATAAATCGATATCGATGGGGCCGCGCTTTATTTTTCTCGATATGCATGCACCTTTTGCTATTTCTTATATGCCGCAAGTGGCAGAATATTTTTTTGGTGCATAATACATATGCGAATCAAAAATCTGAGGATCTTGTTTTTGAATTTGTTCCAAGGCAGGAACCCAAGAGAATTATTGAGACCAATGAATCCAGTGCGGAAATTCCGAAAAGGGCTGATTTTCTATCAGATAAGCAGTCGATTGCCCAAAATCCGGATAACACACCGCGAATGCGAAATAACATGCCTTATGCAGAAGGACAGGTTACACTGGGCTCAATTCAGCCACCACCTCAATCAGCGCAAAAACCGGAGGCATTTCAAATTGGGGATAAACAGCCGGATTCTGTCACGCCTGAAGGTCTGCATGTCCGAAAAAATGCATCATCGGCTAAACCCGAATTCAATCGGGAGCGGCTTTTAGGCATTCAAAGGCCCGCTCAAGTCAGAATTCCAGAACCAACCTATAAAGAACTGCAAGCCAGCGTAGAAAAATCAGGTGGCATCAGTTTCAACACGTATGACTGGGAGTGGGCTCCCTACATGCTGAAAATTAAAGAGATCATTCAAAAAAATATTTTTCCGCCAGCAAGTTTCACCCGACTGGGATTTGGCGGTTCTCACCTTATTCGTTTTCGTATTGCCCGAAGTGGTGACTTGACCGGTCCATCCGTTCTTGGACTTGAAGGGGATAAAGTGCTGACCGAAACAAGCTCAAATGCAATTATATTATCGGCGCCGTTTCCTCCCTTGCCGGAGGATTTTCCTAAGCAGTATCTCGAAGTTACCGTGTTATTCAGATACTTTGGTAAAGAAAGTTTTTAATAGGAGACCACATGACTGAAATTTGGACACTGTTTACTCGAGGCGGTTTTGTTATGATACCGTTGATTCTGACATCAGTTGTGGCATTAACTGTCGTGATTGAGCGGGCGCTGTTTTTGCGACGCAGCCGTATTCTGAATCCTGATCTGGTACATCTGATATTAAATGTCAAGAATCTAAATGACTTGAAAGACAGCCTTGCTTCGATAAAGAAACAGGAAGGGTCTTTTATTCATATTGTCCGAACTGCTCTGGAACACTATCATGAGACACCAGAAGAAATCAAAGAGGCCATATTCGATCAGGGCAGGTGGGAAAGCCGGCGTCTGGAAAGAGGGCTTGTGGTTTTAGAAACCGTAGCGGGTATTTCACCTTTGCTCGGTTTGCTGGGAACGGTTTTGGGTATGATCAAAGTTTTCTCTGTGATTTCTGAAAGCGGCTTGGGACAAACCCAGCTTCTCTCAGGCGGGATTTCTGAAGCATTAATTACGACTGTTGTCGGATTGTCCATTGCAATTCCGAGTTTGATTGCGTATAATTACTTTAATCATAAAGTTGAAGATCTGGTATTGGAAATCGAACAGGTATCATCACAGCTTCTGAAAAAGATTAAAAATCCGATTTAAATCAGGGTAGGGATATGATCGGTATTAAGAAACATCGATTGACACAATTATTTAAGGCCTTCTCGCACAAGAAACTGGTTGTCATTGGGGATTTTATGTTAGACCGCTATATTACCGGGAAGGTTTCACGGATTTCGCCCGAAGCTCCTGTCCCGGTTGTTCAGGTCGAGTCAGAATATGTACGATTGGGAGGTGCAGCCAATGTGGTATTGAATGTCGCTTCCCTGGGGGCTTCGGTTTTTCCCATTGGCATTATAGGCTCGGATCCGAATGGTCAGGAATTAAAAAAATTACTTCGGCAAAATAATTTTACGCTTGATGGTATTTTTACGGATTCGTCCAGACCAACCACTGTTAAAACACGGGTGATAGCAGATTGCCAGCATGTGGTTCGTGCTGATTTTGAAAAAATACATCCAGTCTCAAAAGAGCTGCAAACTCAGGTGGTTACAATTTTAAATGAAATGAAAAATCATATCGACGGTATCATTCTTGAAGATTATAACAAAGGATTATTGGTTCCGTCACTGATTAAGCGAATCGTGTCATTTGCCAATCAGCGTGATATCATGACATTTGTGGATCCCAAATATGATCATTTTTTTGATTTTAAAGAAGTTACTCTGTTTAAACCCAATCGCAGTGAGGTTTCTAATCAACTGCATATGCGTGTTTGTACAAAAGAAGAACTTATCCATGCTTCAGAACAATTGTTTTCACGGTTATATTGCAATGCTTTGTTAATCACCCTGGGTAAAGACGGTATGATGCTTTTTGAAAAAGATAAACAACCAAAGCATGTGCATACCAAGGCTGTGAACGTTCATGATGTTTCCGGTGCGGGTGATACGGTGATTGCCACAATGGCGGTCGCTATGACTGCAGGAAGCACTTTACCGGAGGCTGCAACTCTGGCCAATCATGCAGCCGGCCTGGTGTGCGGTGAAGTCGGTGTGGTTTCTATTGATCAAAAACAGCTTTATCAGGCCATGCTGGCCGACAGAAAATCCAAATCGTGATAATCGGAGGTTTTATTTGATGTATTTAATTATCTATCTTTTGGTCATGGCACTTATTTTGGTCATACTTGTATTTAAGCCGGAATTGGGTATGCAATTGAAAGCGTTTACAGAGAGAATAGCGTTCGATGCAGATTGGAAACCGAGCAAGGGGACACGATGGCGTTTTGTTTTTACCGGCGTTTTTATTGAGTTGGCTTTCCTGGTTTTGCTTATCTGGTTCTGGATTTATCGTGGACGATAGATTTTATCTTATATTTTCTAAAAAATATTACTTGTTGTTTTATCTCTTGAATGGATGACAGGCCGATGAAAAGTCATACGGCCTGTCATGGGAGGGAGAGAGTTATGCAGTGAATGAAGTAGGTCATCCACATTACATAAATTTAACTAATCGTTAACCAAATTTGTTTCAAATAAATTTTTACGATGATTGTACAATTTGAATATTATATACGCAAAAATACAAAAGCCTGATACATTGGAAGTGCACATCCATCCGGCATCCGCTTCTATGGATCCGTCCTCTTTTATTATCGAGCCCCGGATTGATATTTTTGAAGTATCCCGGCATGAAGAAGTTTTCACGCTTCGCACGTCTCCTTTTAACCTGACACAATCGTATACGCTAAAAATCGGTGATTCTGGAGAAAAAAAGATTCAGCCTGACGGTGTACTGGATTTATTTTACTCGAGAAAATCGTTAGGATATCGTGTTGAGAATGGAATCCATATATTCCGGTTGTTTGCACCGCGGGCGAAATGGGTAAAGCTTGTTTTTTTTGAAAACTATTATGAACATTGTGATGCGCAAATTGATATGATTAAAGATGAAGAAGGCGTATGGGAAGTGAAAGTTGATAACCTGAAGAGCTATCGGTATTATGGTTACCGGGTTGAAGGACCGGATGATGAAACAGAAATGTTTGATTCGTCTGAAGTGCTGGCAGATCCCTATTCACGTGCCGTGGTCACTAAAAATCATTTTATGCATCCGGCCAAAACACTGCTGTTTCCTCCAGGTGATTTTGATTGGGAAGGGGATATATGGATGAAAATCCCTCCGGAAGATTTGATCATTTACGAAATGCATGTACGCGACATGACCCTGCATCCTTCTTCAGAAATTCAGGATGCGTTGCGTGGAACATATCTGGGATTAACTTCATTGGAAGGCCGCGGTGGATTGAACCACCTTCTTGAGCTTGGTGTGAACTGTGTCGAGTTGATGCCTGTGCAGGAGTTCGGGAATATTGAGGTTGATTATAAAAATGAAGACCTGGATATTTTGAATGACTGGAATGCATATGAACGGAATCATTGGGGATATATGACGTCTTATTTTTTTGCGCCGGAATCTTATTATGCCACCGGAGGTACCATGAGTCCCAATGCATATATGGGACAGGATGGTCGGGCGGTTACTGAACTGAAAACCCTGGTGAAAACGCTCCATCATCAAGGGATCGCAGTGATTATGGATGTGGTTTATAATCATGTATCTCAGTATGATTTAAATCCATTAAAATTTGTAGATAAAAAATACTATTTCAGACTTGACAACGATCAGAATCTGACAACAGCAAGCGGCTGCGGTAACGATTTTAAGACAGAACGGCCCATGTCCCGGAAATTGATTCTTGACAGTCTGATCTACTGGATGACTGAATATCACATTGACGGATTCCGGTTTGATCTGGCGACAATGATCGATTATGATACATTAAAAACATTGACCAAAGTGTTGCGAAAGGTCAATCCGGATGTCGTCTTGATTGCTGAACCTTGGGGGAGGGGTAAATATGATTTACAGGGATTTTCTCAGCTGGGCTGGGGTGCATGGAATGATTTGTTTCGAAACAGTGTCAAGGGTGATAATCCCAATGATGGTTTGGGATTGATTTTTGGCCGGCTTTGGCGGAATGTCACTCCTGAATATATTAAAAATATTTTCTTTGGTTCAGTTAAAAATGGCGGAGGTCCGTTTTTAAAAGTCTCCCATGCGGTCAATTATCTAGAATCGCATGATGATTATTCATTGGGCGATTTCATCCGTATCGGTTTGAATGAAACGGATCCGTCCCGTCCTGTGGATGATTTGGATGCCCATTCCCGACTCTCAGAAACCCAGTTAAAATATAACAAGATGGCAGCACTGATTTTATTAACCAGCCGCGGTAGCGTTATGATTCATTCGGGCCAGGAATTTGGGAGAAGCAAAGTCATTGCGCCGACAAAACTGCCGGATACCTATCCCGGCTTCATTGATCATAACAGCTATAATAAGGATGATGAGACCAACTGGATTAATTATGCGCATATGAAGATGAACCAGGAACTGGTGAATTATTATTCGGGTTTAATTGCCTTACGGCGAAAATTCCCGGTTTTCCGGAAACCATCTGCTTGTAAAAATGTGTTTTTTGAAACACATGATCCGCTTATATTTGCTTATTGCTTAACGGATCCCGATTGCGGTTATAGTATGATGGTTTTGTTAAATTGCAATCAGCGGGAGGAGTTTACTTTATCGTTGCCGGAGGGCTTCTGGAATGTTATGGCAGATGAGCAATTAGCAGGTGAGGATCCGCTGTACCGGTTGAATTCTGATAGGGTTACATTGGCACCGGGAACCGGGAAGGTTATTTTAAAAACCTGACCTGAGCGAGCTAATGAGAAGGAAATGCAGCAGGTAGAATCACAAAGGGTGATTGGTGTATTCGTTTTTACTATAGCAGGGTGGTCTTATGGAAAATTTTGCTTTGGTGCGTCCGGAACATTTAAATCATCACGGCGCATTATTTGGTGGCGTCATGCTGAAATGGGTTGATGAGTTTGCCTGGCTGGCAGCGACTCGAGAATATCCCGGATGCACTTTTGTCACGGTGGGTATGGACAGGGTGGAATTCAAGGAACAAGTTCAAAACGGAGCCATTCTTCGGTTTTATATCCGGTATCAAAATCAGGGGAAAACATCTGTCTCTTATACAGTGGACGTGGAAGCCCGATCTTCGGACTCAAAAGATGAAAGATCGGTATTCAGTACCCGGATTACATTTGTCCGGGTGGATCATAAGGGGAATAAATGCCGATTGTCGGACCGGACGGAACCGGCATGATTCTGAGACTGTTCATGTGGGTACAGCAGTACATTCTGAATAAATTATGGAGATGATGATGACAGATTCGTCTTTTGTTCAAATTATTGAACAATGTCTGAAAATGGAAGGTATTGCCATTAAAGTGTATTCACAAATGGCGGGAAACACAACCGGAGAACTTCAGGCGTTTTGGCTGGATATGTCGGAACAGGAAAAAGTGCATGCGAAGTACTGGCAACTTTTAATTCGACTGGCACGCGAGAAGAAAATCCGGAATGTGTTTGATGCTCCCTTACGGATACTTGATGAATTAAGTGCAGCAGCCAAAAAAGCTGAGATGCTGTCCGGGAATCATCAGAGCGATGATGTTCAAGACGATTTTATTACGGCCTACAGGCTGGAATTTGTACTTTTACATCCGGCATTTCAGGCATTGTTTATCTTAATGAAGCATGCAGCAGGCGGTCAATCACCCGGTGATGATTATCATCACCATATCCAGGGATTAATTAATGCATATAGAAAGTATGTAAAAAGGCAGCCTTCTGTTGAGCTGATTGCCGATCTTTCTGAAAAGTTGCTGCAGCGTAATGAGCAAATAGCCGCCCAAATGGCAGAATTGACACAAATTCGAGGATTACTTCCGATCTGCATGCACTGCAAAAATATCCGGAACGACGACGGATTCTGGGTCAAGGTCGAGCATTATGTGGAGGAACATTCCGATGCAGAATTTTCTCACGGGATTTGCCCGGATTGTATGAAAAAATATTACAGTGAATTTTTTACTGAAGAAGAATTGAATGAATAAAACCGGATCAGTAAAGACTGTTTCCCGGGATTGCATGAAATATTCTGATAGCTGGCAGCCAGGATTTTATTGATTGTATCATTACATTTTTCAAAATGATTCTGCACCGGACATTATATTCAGTTTTAGATTAAATTCCTGAACTAGAAATTTAAATCGATGGGAGGAAATGTTTATGTTTATTGTCCTTGTTCATGTCCATGTGAAACCTGGGTGTATAGAGGATTTCATTCAGATTTCTATTGAAAATGCGAAAAACAGTATTCTTGAGGCCGGCGTTGCACGCTTTGATGTGATCCAGCAGCAGGATGATCCAAACCGGTTTGTACTGGTTGAGGTATATCGTACGCCTGAGGATCCGGCAAGACATAAAGAAACCGCGCATTATCAGAAATGGCGGGACGCAGTAGCTGAGATGATGGCAGAACCGAGATACAGTGTAAAGTTCGACAATCTTTTTCCGAAGGATGCCGGATGAAGATGATGTTTCAGTTTGCCACTGCCAGTCAGATTATTTTCGGCATAGGTACAAGCAGAAAAGTACCGGACCGTGTTTTCGATTTGGGCAAACGAGTTTTTTTGATTACCGGTCATAACCGGCAGCGCACTCAATGGATGAAAGATGACCTGATTTTAAAGGCACTGACGGTTGAAACCTGTTCAATTTCCGGTGAACCCGACATCCCCGGCGTGTTTGAAGCTGTTCAGAGAGCCCGTAAATTCAATGCAGATGTTGTGGTGGGCATCGGGGGAGGCAGTGTGCTGGATACTGGTAAAGTTGTATCCGCATTGCTTACAAATTCGGCGGATTTGATAGAGTATCTGGAAGTTATAGGCAAAGGGCAGGCCATTCAGAAGCATCCGGTTCCGTATATTGCAATTCCAACAACAGCCGGGACCGGAACAGAAGTCACTAAAAATGCTGTGATCAAATCTCCTGAACAGCATGTGAAGGTCAGTATGCGGCATGTATGGATGATTCCATACATGGCAGTTATTGATCCGGAACTGACTTATTCCATGCCCTCTGATGTGACTGCCAGTACCGGGCTCGATGCCCTGACACAATTGATAGAGCCCTATCTGACCCATAAACACAATCCGCTTACAGACGCCATATGTAAAGAAGGATTGAAGCGGGCTGCACGATCGATTAACAAGGTTTATGACAGGGGTGACGACCAGGATGCAAGGGAAGATATGGCACTTGCCAGTTTATTTGGGGGATTGGCTCTGGCAAATGCCAAGTTGGGCGCTGTTCATGGCATTGCCGGTCCAATGGGGGGGATGTTTCCGGCGCCGCATGGTGTGATTTGCGCTCGATTACTGCCTTATGTCATGGAAACCAATCTTCGGGCTTTAAAAACGAGACAATCGAATCCTTTGTTGATCAACCGTTTTCACCAGTTGGGCCGGATTTTTACGGGGAATAGTCAGGCAACAGCAGATGATGCTTTAACATGGATTCAGGATTTATGCAGGCATTTAAAGATTCGATCATTGTCAGAGTATGGTATTCATAGAGAGGCATTTTCTGAAATTATTCGGAAATCCATGAAAGCAAGCAGTATGCAGGGGAACCCGGTTCAATTAAATGAAGAAGAATTGACATACATACTTGAAAAGGCGGTTTATGATAATGAATAAATGTGTGCTATGAGCAGATTGCACAAAAGGGTGAGTAAATATTTGAAATTTGTATAAAATTTAATTACATTACAAATCTTTAGTATCATACTTTGAATTATATCGGGGCTGGCTGATTGTGAAAAACGCATCATTTAAAGAAAATGAAATTGTTACGAAAAAATCGTTAGGGCCTCAACTTGAGCAGCTTGATATTTATGTGCCGCATGTAACGCGGAACGTTCTGCCGGGGCAATTTGTGGTTCTCCGGACAGATGAACAGGGTGAACGCCTTCCACTGACTGTTGTTCAAAGTGATCGAAAAACCGGGATCATTCGCTTGATAATTCAAATTGTAGGCGTGGCGACCAGAAAGCTGGATTCAATGAAACCGGGAGATATCATCATGGATGTGGCGGGTCCACTTGGAAGGCCGACACATATAGAAAAAGTAGGGACTGTGGTAGTGATTGGCGGAGGAGTGGGAACTGCACCGACCTATCCAATTACCAAAGCCATGAAGGCAATCGGCAATCGAATTGTATCGATTATCGGGGCAAGATCCCGAGATATGTTGATACTGACCGAAGAAATGAAAGCGCTTAGCGATCGGCAGTTGATTTGTACGGATGACGGAAGTGCAGGTGAAAAAGGCTTTGTAACAGAACTGTTGCAGAAATTGATCGATCAGGGAGAATTAATCAATCAAGTTGTGGCCATTGGACCTGCAGTGATGATGGCGGCTGTATCCAGCATAACCAAAAAATATCATATTCCCACACTGGTCAGTTTAAATGCTTTAATGGTGGATGCGACGGGTATGTGCGGAGGATGCCGTGTGACCGTAGGAGGTGAGACAAAGTTTGTATGTGTGGACGGTCCTGAATTTAATGGACATGAGGTCAATTTTGATGAACTCATACAGCGGTCAGGAACATATAAGAAACAAGAGAAAAGGGCAGTTGAACTGCATCAGTGCCGACTGGATACTACAAAGGTAGAGAGTAAAAAAAATCAGCATGAAGTTTCAACATTACTTATGGAACCTTCGCACCAAGTGCAAGAAAAATCAAAATCTCAAGTTGAGATGCCAAAACAGGCTCCCGAAAAACGTGTACACAATTTTGATGAAGTGGCCCTTGGATATACAGCAGAGATGGCCATGGCAGAAGCGTCACGATGCCTTCAATGTAAAAAGGCGCCCTGCATATCAGGTTGTCCGGTCTCAATTGATATTCCGGCGTTTATTGCCAAGATCATGGAAAAAGATTTTATCGGATCCATCCAAAAGATTAAAGAAATGAACAGCCTTCCGGCGATATGCGGCCGTGTCTGTCCACAGGAAGAGCAGTGTGAGTTAAAATGTGTTCTCAACAAGAAAGGGAATCCTATATCGATCGGACGGTTGGAGCGGTTCGCCGCTGATTATGAGACAGCGCTTTCAGAAAATGAAATAATTGTCAAAGCGGCATCCACAGGAAAAAAAGTCGCTGTTATCGGTGCCGGTCCTGCAGGATTGACAGTCAGTGGTGAACTGGCTAAAATGGGGCATGCGGTTACTATTTTTGAAGCGTTGCATAAATCCGGAGGCGTTTTGGCGTATGGTATTCCTGAATTCCGTTTGCCCAAACGTATTGTAAGGCAGGAATCAGCTTACATCGAAAAATTGGGAGTCGAAATCAAGCTGGATCATGTCATCGGTCGGACCTTTACAATCGATCAACTTTTTGAAAAAGGTTACCATGCGGTCTTTATTGGCACAGGTGCGGGCTTGCCCTATTTTATGGGTATTGAGGGGGAGAATTTGAATGGTGTATATTCTGCCAATGAATTTCTTACAAGAGTCAACTTAATGAAAGCCTATAAATTTCCTGAATATGACACACCTATTTATACAGGTGATTATGTGGCGGTTGTCGGTGGTGGTAATGTCGCTATGGATTCAGCTCGATGCGCCCGCCGTTTGAATACAAAAAAAGTATTTCTTGTCTACCGGAGGGCCCGCGAACAAATGCCGGCCAGAGAGGAAGAGATACAAAATGCATTTGAAGAAGGTATTGAACCTCATTTGTTAACCAACCCGGTCCGGATTATTGGTGATGAACGGGGCTGGGTTAAAGAAATCGAATGTATTCGTATGGAATTGGGAGAGCCGGACAGCTCCGGCAGACGGCGGCCCATTCCGATTGATGCATCAGAGTTTACCATTCGCGTCGATACTGTGGTAATGGCGATTGGACAAGGGGCAAATCCTTTGCTTACGAAAACGACACCAGATCTGAAACTTAATAAATGGGACAATATCGTGGCTGATGAGCAAACCGGAAAAACCTCAAAAAGAGGTGTTTTTGCCGGAGGGGATATTGTGACTGGAGCGGCGACCGTGATTCTGGCCATGGGAGCCGGAAAAAAGGCCGCTTTTGCGATTGATGAGTATTTAAAAACAGATATTTGGTAGATTTTTCCACATTTTTGCTTGAGGTTTTAAAGTTGAAAAGTCTGTTGAGCAGAGAAAAATATATAAAATTTTTTTAACTTGATTCTTAATGGAGAATTAACTAAATTTGCCATCGTTTGATTTGGAGAAAATAAGCATCCCGCTTGCTGCTATACGCAGAGGAGAGACTGTTTTCTCTTTTGATGTGGAAATCAATTCAAAAGAGATAAGCGAAAAAAGAGCGTATATTGATAAATTAAGTATTCAAGTGAATGTCACAGTTTTAGGCGAAGATATTATTGTCAAGCTTGCAGTGATTGCGGATTCATTATTATATTGTGATCGATGCGGTGAATCGTTTAAAAATGATGTCAAGAGCGATGTGACGACTCTATTTACCCCGGATTCTTTGAAAATCGAGAAAGCCGAGGGAGGAGAGATTCGCTTATTTGATAGCCATGCAGTTGTTTTGGATATTACGCAGGAAGTCATTGATGCTCTGTTTCTGGCGATTCCCGATAAAATTTTATGTAAAGATTCATGCAAAGGGCTGTGTCCTTATTGTGGTGTCAATCTGAATAATCATAGTTGCTCCTGCAAAAAAGATGAGATCGACACGCGTTGGGAAGCCCTGAGCAATTTAAATTTGAATGAATAAAAGTCATTGAAAGGAGACGGGTCGTGCCTTTACCCAAGTATAAAACATCAAAATCGCGTAGAAATAAGCGAAGAACACATCAAAAGTTAGCGGCACCAAGTTTGTCTGAATGTTCGCATTGTCATCATCCAAAGCTTCCTCATCGTGCCTGTCCGAATTGCGGTTACTATGGTGGGCGTATGGTTGTCGTTCCCAAAGAAATTTAATCTGAAAGAAGGTATTTTGTGATTCGTATTGCTGTTGATGCAATGGGAGGAGATGAGGCACCTGAGCCTGTTGTGAAAGGGGCTATCGAGGCTGCACGTGTGTCTCAGGGACGGTTTGAAATTGTATTGGTAGGTGATGAGGCTAAAATAGCAAAGCATATGCAGCACCACCATTTTATTAAGGGGCTTCCCATTTATGTGCATCATGCTTCCCAGAAGATAGAAATGAATGAATCTCCAGGCGTTGCGCTGAGAAAGAAACCGGATTCATCAATTGCTGTGGGAGCTACACTCCATGCCAAAGGCAAAGTTGATGCACTGGTCAGTGGCGGTAATACAGGTGCTGTTTTGGGGGCTGCTTTATTCACATTGAAACGTATTGAGGGAGTTTTGAGGCCAGCTATTGGATCCTTTATGCCGACGTCCACAGGTGTCTGTTTTTTGACCGATGTGGGCGCCAATGTGGATTGTAAACCTGAGCAGCTTTACCAGTTCGGATTGATGGGATCGATTTTTGTCAATCATATTTTAGGAATTGATAAACCCAAAGTGGGACTGTTGAATATTGGAGAAGAACCAGGAAAAGGCAATGAACTGGTTCAGGGTGCATTCCCCCTGTTTGAACAAAGCGATCTTAATTTTATTGGTAACGTAGAGGGACGGGATGTATTGATGAGTGCAGCTGATGTGGTTGTATGCGATGGATTTGTGGGTAATATCCTGATTAAATTTGTTGAGAGCCTTACACAAATGCTTCCGCTCAGTTTGAAAAAGAAAATTGGTTCGAATATTGTCGGTAATTTCGGGTTCTTTTTTATGCAAAATAAATTTGCCAATGTCGTCAAACTTTTTGATTATCAAGAATACGGGGGAGCCCCGCTGCTGGGAGTTAAGGGAAATTGTATTGTTGCACATGGCCGATCCACTCCCAGAGCCATTCGAACAGCAATTGTCGAAGCGTATAAGATGGTGAAGGAAAATGTTGCCGAGAACATCGAATCCCGGTTAAAACCTGCTTAAGGAGACGCTTGTGAATCAAAATCCCAGAAGCATGATCATTGGAACAGGATCGGCTGCACCGGAAAAAGTACTGACCAATCATGATCTTGAGAAGATGGTGGATACATCGGATCAGTGGATTCGTGAAAGAACAGGAATTGAACGCCGGCATATTCTGGAAGAAGGAAAGACCAATTCAGATCTGGCCAAATTGGCTGCTGAGCGTGCACTGAAAAGTGCTGAATTAAAAGCCAGTGATTTGGATTGCATCATTTTGGGAACAATTACACCAGATCTGTCATTCCCTTCAACGTCAGCCATTGTTCAGGCCAAGATCAAGGCCTTTAATGCGGCTGTATTTGATATCTCAGCAGCTTGTTCGGGATTTCTTTATGGTCTTACTCTGGCCGATTCCATGATCGCTTCCGGATTGTATAAAAATATTCTTGTGATCGGATCAGAAGTATTGTCCAGAATGACTGACTGGGAAGATCGGGCTACATGTGTTTTATTTGGCGATGCGGCTGGCGCAGCGGTGATAGCTGCTTCTGATGGCGAACGAGGTGTGTTATCCACCTATATGAAAAGTGATGGCCGGCTGGGTAACTTACTTCATTGCCCGGGAGGCGGTGTTTCGCATCCTGCGAGCCATGAAACTGTGGATCAACGTCTCCATTATATCAAAATGGAAGGGAATAAAGTATTTAAACATGCGGTGCGTACCATGGTGGATGCCGCAGTTCATGGGCTTGATCTGGCCGGTGTGAGATCCGATAAAATCGATTTGCTCATTACACATCAGGCAAATAAACGAATTATAGATGCAGTGGCGCAGCGTTTAGAATTGCCGGATGAGAAGGTCTTTATCAATTTATATGAGTATGGAAACACCTCGGCTGCAACAATTCCCCTGGCAATGGATGAGGCGCTTAGGAAAGGCAGGCTGAATAAGGGGGATCTGTGCCTGATGGTGGCTTTTGGAGGGGGATTTACATGGGCATCAGCTTTAGTGAGAATGTAAATGATATTGATAAATGAATTAGGTGTTGAATTGCTATGACGAAAACCGCTTTTATTTTTCCGGGTCAGGGATCTCAGGCGGTGGGAATGGGAAAAGATTTAGCTGAAGCATTTCCTTTTGCGAGAGATTTATTTACAAAGGCCAGTGAGACATTGACATATGATCTTGCTTCAATTTGTTTTAAGGGGCCGGAGGATAAATTAAAACAAACACAGTATACTCAGCCTGCCTTATATACACACAGCGTCATTGTTTCTGAACTATTAACGCGTAAAGAAATCCATGCGCAGGCAGTGGCAGGACATAGTCTGGGTGAATGTACGGCCTGGAAATATGCAGGTGCTTATGATTTTATAACAGGACTTAAACTGGTTCAAAAGCGCGGTGAATTGATGCAGAATGCCGGGGACAGTCATCAGGGTGCCATGGCCGCAATTATCGGTATGAACACGGATGTGATTGATCAGATTTGCGAGGAAGCCCGGTCAGAAGGCATTGTACAACCCGCCAATTATAATTCTCCGGGCCAGATTGTTATTACCGGATCGCGTGAAGGAGTTGAAAAAGCAATGGTTCTGGCCAAGGCCGCCGGAGCAAAGAGGGCAGTCATACTCCCGGTAAGCGGTGCTTTTCATTCACCATTAATGGCTCCCGCAGCCCGTTTATTTAGGAATGTTGTGAATGGTATCCGGTTTCAACCCGTTTCTGTCCCGGTTTATGCAAATGTGACTGCTCAGGCATACACATCTTCGAAAGAGACGGGGCGGCTGCTCTGCGATCAACTGACACATCCTGTTCGATGGATTGAAATCATTGAAAATATGCTTCGGGATGGTATATCAAGATTTATTGAAGTTGGTGCGGGCAAGGTGCTGACAGGACTTGTCAAGCAGATCAACCGTGAGGTTGATGTCGTATCGATAAGCTCAGTTGATGATATTGAATCGATTCATTAGGCTTATTCAAGGGAGAATATGGAAGAATTAACAGGAAAAGTGGCTCTGGTAACAGGAAGCGCTCGAGGTATCGGAAAGGCCATTGTGCTGGAACTTTCCAAACAGGGATGCAATGTGATTGTTATGGATATTGATCTCGAGGGAGCCAGAGAAACTGCAAAGGAAGCAGAAGCTTTTGGTGTCAAGTCACTGGCGATTAAAACCGATGTCAGTCAAGCGAGTGATGTTGACGAAATGGTCAAAACTGCCAATGAAATGTTCGGCAGGATTGATATTTTAGTAAATAATGCGGGGATTACAAGAGACACTCTTTTAATGCGTATGACGGAAAAGGATTGGGATCAAGTGCTGGATATCAATCTTAAAGGTGCCTTTTTATGTACAAAAGCAGTGATTCGTGGTATGATGAAGCAGCGAATGGGTAAAATTATTAATATGGCCTCGGTTGTAGGCGTGGGCGGCAATGCCAGTCAGGCCAACTATGCCGCTTCCAAAGCGGGACTGATCGGTTTTACAAAAGCTGTAGCTAAAGAAGTCGCCACTCGGAATATTCAAGTCAATGCTATCGCACCGGGATATATAGAAACCGAAATGACCGCTCATTTGCCCAAGGAAGCTGTTGAATGGTTTATAAATAATACGCCCATCAGCAAACCAGGAAAACCAGGCGATGTTGCGAAAACGGTGCTTTTCCTGGCTTCTTCTGCTTCTGACTACATTACCGGCCAGGTGATTCATGTGGATGGCGGTATGATGATGTGATAAGTAAAATTTAACGTCCATATATAACGACAGGGAAAAAACAGGAGGAGTAAAAAAAATGATTGATCGCGAAAAATTCAAAGAGATCATAGTTGATCGATTGGGTGCGGATCCCAATGAAATTACCGATGACGCTTCTTTTATTGATGATCTTGGTGCTGATTCTCTGGATACGGTTGAACTCGTTATGGCTTTTGAAGAAGAGTTTGATATCGAAATTCCTGATGAAGATGCAGAGAAACTGACAAGTGTCGGCAAAGCCATGGAGTATCTGGAAAAGAGAATCTCCGAAAAATAAAGTTGTATTCAACGGAAGTCCCGCCTTTTAGCGGGACTTCTATCACGTGCATGATGAGAAGGAGGAAATGGTATGCGGGAACGCCGTGTTGTGGTGACCGGCATAGGAGTAGTAACACCTCTGGGAAACGATGTGGACTCATTTTGGCAAGGATTATATCAGGGTGTATCCGGAGTTGACCACATTACAAAATTTGATCCTGAGAATTTGCCCAGCAAAATAGCCGGCGAAGTAAAGGGATTTGATATCTCAAAATATATTGATCCCAAGGAAGCCCGACGCATGGATGAATTTACCCACTATGCCATTGCCGCAGCTGATCAGGCTATTCAATTTTCAGGTTTAAATGCAAATCAAGAAGATCCGCATCGGATCGGTGTGATCATCGGGTGCGGTATTGGTGGGATGATCACCTACCATATTGAACATAAAAAATTACTTGATAAAGGGCCCAAACGAGTGAGTCCTTTCTTTATTCCGATGATGATACCTGATATTGCTGCCGGACATGTGTCGATCCGGCATGGATTCCAGGGGCCCAATTATTCTTCTGTATCCGCTTGTGCTTCAGGTGCTCATGCATTGGGCCTGGGTTTAATGCACATTGAACGAAATGATGCGGATGTAATGGTTGTGGGAGGTGCAGAGGGTGTCATTACTGAAATGTCATTTGCTGGTTTTTGCAGTGCAAGAACCCTTTCATCAAGGAACGACGAACCGCAGCGTGCCAGCCGACCTTTTGATAAGGAGCGTGACGGTTTTGTTATAGGAGAGGGGGCCGGTATTGTTGTTTTAGAAGAATTATCGCACGCAAAAAAGCGAGGAGCAAAGATCCTTGCTGAATTTTCCGGTATTGGCTTTACGGGAGATGCCTATCATATTACAGCGCCGCATTCCAGTGGTGATGGTGCCATTCGGGCTATGAAACTGGCTCTGGAGGATGCTGAAGCCGATATTGGTGATGTGGATTATATTAACGCACATGGTACATCAACAGCACTGAATGATAAAACAGAAACGCTTGCCATTAAAACTCTTTTTGGGGACCGCGCTTATAAAACTCCCATCAGCTCCAATAAATCCATGTTTGGTCATTTGTTAGGAGCAACAGGCGCTGTTGAGTTTGTGGCAACTATTCTGTCTATTCAGAACAATGTAATTCCGCCAACCCTCAATTATGAGAATTTCGATCCGGAATGTGATTTGGACTATGTACCGAATGAAGCCAGAAAAGCAACTATCAATTTGGCTATTTCAAATTCCTTTGGATTTGGCGGACACAATGTGTGTGCGTGTATAAAACGATTTTGTTAAACACGACATAAATTTATGTTCGCACGTTTTCGGGATTTTTTCAAAACTTTATTTTTATGCCAAAAGGTAAGGGTCAAGAGGGAATCCATTCCATGGGATTCCCTTTGTCGTGAAGTCCGATATAAGTTCAGTCAGATTGAATGGCTGGAACAGGCCATGTCCCATCGATCCTCCACTGAGCATATACATATTAAACAAAACAATGAGCGCTTGGAGTTCTTGGGAGATGCAGTTTTAGGCTGGGTCGTCACTGATTATTTATTTCGCAAGTTTCCGAATTGCAATGAAGGAGACTTAACGAGAGCGAAATCTATGGTGGTCAGCAGGGAAAATCTGGCAAAACGAGCCAAACAAATAAAATTGGGCAGATATCTGATTCTGGGAACCGGTGAAGATAAATCCGGTGGGCGTGTTCGACGTTCCATTCTTGCTAATGCATATGAAGCGCTTATCGGTGCGATATATCTGGATGGAGGTGCTGAAGAAGTTCAGCGGATTATTCAGGAACAACTTTTACATGACGTGGAAAAATTATTTGAGAAAAAATACCACCACAATTACAAGAGTTGGTTACTGGAACATGTGCAGGCATTGCATAAATGTTCGCCAAAATATCGTATCTTAAATGAATCCGGACCGGATCATAGAAAAGAATTTACAGTTGAGGTTATTTTAGAGGGACATTCGCTCGGGAAAGGTCGGGGAAACAGCAAGAAAAAAGCTGAACAGGCAGCAGCAGAAGATGCTTTAAAAGGAATGGGCCTTCTTTCAGAAAACAGTCAAATCAACATGAGGAGGAAATAGATGGATTATATGTTGTCTGAAGAATTGATCATGATACGCGATTTGGCCAGGCAAGTGGCACAGGAGAAAATCGCACCGGTAGCCGCACATTATGACCAAACGGGTGAATTTCCCTGGGATATCATGAATACTCTGGCGGAAATGGATTTCTTCCGGATTTATATCGATGAAAAATATGGAGGATTGGGTTTGGGATCGATGGGTCTGGTATTGGCGACCGAAGAGCTTTCAAGAGCTTGTGGCGGAATTTCTCTGGGATTTGCAGGGACAGCTCTGGGTGTAATGCCGCTGCTTATGTATGGGAGCGAAGAGCAGAAACAGAAATATTTACCGGATCTGGCAGACGGTAAAATGCTGGCAGGATTTGGTCTGACTGAACCCAATGCCGGATCTGATGCAGGTGCAGTACAGATGACCGCTGTACTGGATGGCGATCATTATATTTTAAATGGTGTGAAACATTTTATCACAAATGGCGGTGTGGCCAAGTTTTATACGATTATTGCGATGTCCAATCCCCAAAAAGGTGCGCGGGGTGCTTCAGCATTTATTGTCGAAGAGGGAACTCCCGGATTTTCTTATGGAAAGAAGGAAGATAAAATGGGCATTCGCGCATCTGCCACCTCTGAACTGATTTTTGAAGATTGCCGTGTTCCCAAGGAAAACCTGCTGAGCAAAGAAGGCATGGGTTTCCTGATCGCCATGAAAACCCTGGATCATTCGAGACCGGGTGTGGCTTCACAGGCACTCGGTATCGCTCAGGGCGCATTGGATCATGCAATTGAATACAGCCGGCATCGGGAGCAGTTTGGCCAGCCTATTTCCAGTTTTCAGGCTATTCAGTTTAAACTGGCGGATATGGCCATGAGAATCGAAGCTGCCAGAAATTTGATTTATCATGTTGCCCGTAACATAGACGCCGGTGAAAAGAATTTTACGAAAGAAGCGGCGATGGCCAAGGCATACACCGCGGATGTTGCGATGTATGTGGCTACCGAAGCAGTGCAAATATTTGGCGGATATGGTTATATGAAAGAATATCCCGTTGAAAAATACATGCGTGATGCAAAAATTACACAGATTTATGAAGGAACCGGTGAGATTCAGAGAAGTGTGATCGGAAAGGCATTAATCAAGGAAGCGGCAAGCAAAAAGACATAAGAAGCTTTTTCTGCCATAGATTTAAAGCCCATGGTTTTCATGGGCTTTTTTATAATTTTATCTGGATAAAAGATCTTGTGTTTCACTCGATTTGATGCACTTTATTATCATCGGGGATCCATTGTTTTGTATGCATGATATCAATTGAACCAATATTTTTCTTGAAATTTTGGAACAATAGTTGCATATTTAATCAATTATTTCAGAACAGGGAGACATTATGATTGAGGGCGTAAAACTCATTCTTCTTACAACTCATAGTGATGATCGTGGGCATTTGCTGGAAATATATCGGACAGACACTGATTACCACCGTGAATTTGGCGGTCAGATCAATCAGGTATATATTGTTGAAGATCCCGTTCGTGGTACAATACGGGCATTTCACAGACATCAGAAATTGTGGGATTTCTTTTTTATCTCACATGGAAGTGCTAAATTTGCACTTTATGATGGCAGGGAACAATCCAGCACCTCAGGTGAAACCAATACCTTTGTTCTCGGCGATCGACAGCGGAAATTACTTGTGGTGCCGCCGGGAGTTTACCATGGATGGATGTCTCTGGAAGACGATACACAATTGATTTCGATTGCATCTCATACATATAATGCGGAAAATCCAGATGAAGAACGGGTTCCCTACGATTCTTTCGGATATGACTGGTCTATCAAGTTTAAATAAAATTGATGTTTTCAGCCAGCCGCTGGAAAATGCGGCTTTTCTGAAAATCAGCCGTTATTATATTAAGAAAAAATTTGACAATAATTAATAATAGGATTATAAATCAAATAGGGGCAGACGCAAAATGTCCAGACAAAAAGATAAAATATTGGTGATTGGCGGTGCCGGGTATGTCGGTTCAATTCTTGTAAGAGAGCTTTTAGAAAAAGGCTATGCCGTGAAAGTGCTGGATCGTATGTTTTTCGGCGACATCGGCATTCGGGAAGTTGTGGATCGTATTGAGCTTATTATCGATGATGTCCGTCTTATGGATCCGGAGGTTCTGGAAGATGTGCAAAGCATTATTAATCTGGGTGGGCTCTCCAACGATCCCACGGCTGAATACAATCCACAGGCCAATTTTGAGATGAATACTGTTGCGGCAGAAAACGTGGCAATATTGGCCAAAGAGCGTGGTATCAAGCGGCATGTGTATGCTTCTTCCTGTTCCGTTTATTACGCTCCTGCAGGCCTGGATGCCGAGGATGTTATTCTGACAGAAACTGCGGAAATTAATCCCAAGGCAGCCTATTCAAAATCCAAATTTGAGGCTGAAAAGAGGCTGCTGGATTTGGCCGATGAGAATTTTTGCCCGGTTATTTTGAGAAAAGGGACCATTTTCGGCTTTTCACCCCGCATGCGATATGATCTTGTCGTGAATACATTTTTAAAAACCGCTTTGTCCACACGACAGTTAAATCTTCACTATGGCGGTGAAATGTGGCGTCCACTGGTGGATATCCATGATGCAGCAAGTGCCTATATTCTGGCCCTGGAAGCACCGGAGGACAAGGTTAGGGGAGAAATTTTCAATATTGCATCGAAGAATTTTCGAGTGTCTGAATTGGCCCTTAAAGTCTATCAAATACTCAATGACCGGAATGTGGATGTGAAAATCAGATCGGATTACAGATACAAAGGGATTCGAAGTTATCGGGTTTCTACAGATAAGGCGGAAGATATTCTTGGATTTCGTCCGAAAATATCCCTGGAGGAATCGATTGTTACAATGCTGGAAATGATTCAGAAATACGGGTATACAGATTTTGATCACCCCCGCTATTATAATATCAAGTGGATGAAATTGCTGGAAGAGATTCAGGAGATTATTCAGAGAACCAATGGGATATTCAATATTGAGGGTGCCATATCGAAGGGTAACATATGCGATTAATGATTGTGGGAGCGGATGGGCAGCTGGGTACGGATCTTGCAGAGCAGTTTCAGAAAAAATCACATGTCATTCCTTTGACATTTTTAGACGGTGATATTGTCAATTTGGATGTGGTCCATTCTCTTTTTCAAGAGCATCGTCCGAATGTGGTCATCAATACAGCTGCCTTTCATCATGTTCCCAAATGTGAAGAAGATCCCGTTCGGGCATTTGAAGTCAATGCCCTGGGAGCAAGAAACCTGGCTTTAACTGCACAGGCAACCGGAGCTAAACTGGTGCATATCAGTACGGATTATGTTTTTGACGGCAAGAAGCAAACGGCATATACAGAGAAGGATTTACCCCATCCGTTAAATGTGTACGCCAATACAAAACTGGCGGGAGAATATTTTGTTTCTGCCATTTGCGACCGACATATCATTGTAAGGGTATCGGGTATTTACGGCAAAACCAGATGCATTGGCAAGGGCAGTAATTTTATTAACACAATGCTGCAACTCTATCGGGATGGAAAGCCTATTCGGGTGGTCACTGATGAAATCTTGACGCCAACATCAACCACTGAAATCAGCCGGCAGCTGAATGTCATGATGGATCATGATTGTCAGGGATTATTTCATGTCACCTGTGAAGGCGCCTGTTCATGGCATGAATTTGCCCAGGCGATATTTGATATCCTGAAGTATCCGGTAAAGGTCCAGCCGGCAAAAGTAGCAGATTTTCCACCCGCTGTGAAACGTCCGCATTATTCCGTACTTGAAAATTCCAGGTTAAAGGCTGCCGGCATTAATATTATTGCAGAGTGGAAAACAGCCTTAAACCATTTTCTAACGACAACTGAGGTAGACTCTTTATGAAAATTGCAATTTTTGGTGCCCGGGGTATTCCTGCCAAGTGGGGTGGTTTCGATACATTTGTGACAAATTTGGCACCCAGGCTGGCAGCCAAAGGCCACGAAGTGACAGTTTTTTGCATGCCAAAATATTCTTTACCGGATCGACCAGAAAAAATTGATGGCGTTCGTTTGGTGTATTTACCTACAATTTATGGAAAAACAACCGAAACATTTATACATGAATTGCTTAGCAGTATATATGCTTTACTGTTTCTTGGGAGGTTTGATCTTTATTATGTCCTTGGTTGCCGGAGTTCCTTGGTGTATCTGCCACATTATCTGTTACGGCGGACTTTGGTGATCAATACTGATGGCCTCGACTGGATTCGCCGGAAATGGGGGTGGTTTGCACGCAATTTTCTGAAATTTAATTACTGGATCGCGCGAAAAATCGGTAAACATCTCGTGTCAGACTCCTATGAATTAAAAAAGTATTATCTGGAGAATTATAATAAAGAAACGGTTTTTCTTACCAATGGCGGAGAGATTATTCACGAACGGTATCCTGAAATTGTAAAAAAATACGGCCTCACCCCCGGAGAATACTGCCTGGTGGCTTGCCGCATGGAGCCGGAAAATAATATTGATATCATTATTCGGGAATTTGTTCGTTCTTCACTTCAAAAGAAGCTGGTTATTGCCGGCGGTGCCAATTATAAAAGTCCTTATTATGAGAAATTACAGGAAGTCCGTGATGACCGTGTTATTTTTCTGGGTCCGGTTTATGAAGAAGGCCATATTGAACAACTCCATCTGCATGCCTATCTTTATCTGCATGGTCATGAAGTAGGGGGGACCAATCCTTCTTTACTAAAAGCCATGGCCTGCGGTAATATTATTATCGCTCACAATGTGCGCTTTAATCGGGAAGTGCTTGGTGGGTATGGACTGCTCTGGAGTAAGACCGAAGGCAGCCTGCTGTCTCAATTGGAAGAGGCCCATCATTATTATGGAAAATATAAAAAATCCCTGCCGCAGAAATGCATTCAACGTGTGCGAACCTATTATTCATGGGATAAGGTGGGTGAAGATCATGAAATTTTTTTCCGATGGGTAAACAGGGAAGCCGATCATTATAATGAGTCGTTTTAGACAGCCTGAACGCATCGGAGCACGTGTACGCAAATAAAGTATAAAATAACAAACATGTAATATTTTATTCACTATTAATATTAAAACAAGCGATACTGTTATGAACCAGTACTGCTTGAAATGCGGCGCAAATTTAAAGAAAATACTCAAAGAAGGATTCCAACATTCTGTTTGCCATTCATGCGGATGGACCTATTACAACAATCCACGTCCTTGTGTTACCGGTGTGATTTATCAAAAACAGAATATCCTTTTTATCCGGAGATTAACACCGCCCGGTAAGGGGAAATGGGATTTTCCTGGCGGTTTCATGGAAATCGGAGAACATCCCGATCAGGCATTACAGAGAGAAATCCGGGAGGAAATCGGATGCACACTCAGTCATTTTCGACAGCTGGGTTTTTATCCGGATTATTATGATACCGATAAACAAATACCCATTTTGAATATTGTTTACCTTTGCCAGATACACAATGATCCCCAAAATCGATCGGATGAATTTGATCAATGGACATGGTTTCCAATATCGGATTTACCTGAAACAATTGCATTTCAAGCGATGAAAAATATCATTCATGATGCTTTGTTCGTAATTGAGCATGATTTTTCTGTTCAGAATGAAAAGTGAGTTTTGGAATCTTCGTTTCTCTTTTGTATCTTGATAAACAGACATGATTGATTGTTGGATATAATATCATGATTCAGCGTAAAAAAACCAGACCGGTCAATGTCGGCACGGTTAAAATCGGTGGAAATGCTCCGGTCAGTGTTCAATCTATGACATGTACAAAAACAGAGGATATTTCATCAACGGTTGCTCAGATTAAGCAGTTGCAGGAAGCCGGGTGTGAAATTGTCCGTGTCGCTGTTCCCAGTTCAGAAGCAGCTCAGGCCCTCCGTTCAATTAAAGAACAAATCAGTATTCCTCTTGTTGCAGATATCCATTTTGATTACCGTCTGGCGATTCAATCCATAGAAAATGGCGCGGATAAAATACGAATTAATCCGGGAAATATCGGTTCGGAACAACGGGTGAAGTCCGTTTTAAAGAAAGCAAAGGAATATGGTATTCCTGTAAGAATTGGCGTTAATTCCGGATCACTGGAGAAAGATCTCCTGGATAAGTACGGACAAGTCTGTGCGGAAGCGCTGGTTGAAAGCGCTATCCGACACATAGGGATCTGTACGTCAATTGAATTTCAGGATCTGGTTATATCTGTGAAAGCGAGTCATGTGCCTTTAATGATCGAAACCAACCGGCTGATTTCAGAAAAGATACAATATCCGATTCATCTGGGAGTGACAGAAGCGGGGACGTCCCGCCAGGGTATTCTGAGATCTTCAGTGGGTATTGGCGCATTGCTGTCCGAAGGTATTGGAGATACGATCCGTGTATCATTAACCGGTGATCCTGTTCAGGAAGTGAAAGCGGGATTTGATATTTTACGTGCATTGGAACTACGAAAAACGGGTATTACACTGATATCCTGTCCAACCTGCGGAAGAACTCAGGCAAATATCGTTGAAATTGCAGAAACAGTTGAGTCGGCCTTGTCTCATATTAAAAAACCGATAACAGTTGCTGTCATGGGCTGTGCTGTAAATGGCCCCGGAGAAGCCAGAACTGCTGACATTGGTGTCGCTTGTGGCAAAGGAACCGCGCTTCTTTTTCGAAAAGGCGAGGTCGTGGAAAAGATACCCGAGAAAGATATTTTATCACGGCTTGTGAAGGAAGTTGAGTCGTGGCGAGAATCTGATTGATTGTTTGAATAATCACTTACATGTTGAATATATAATGATGAGATACACATAAACCTTCAGGAGTTTATCATGGATATTGATGATATTCACTGGCTGGGTCATGCATGTATAAAAATCACAGGGAATGCGGTTATCTATATTGATCCCTATCACATCTCCAGTAAAGAACCCGCTGATTTTATTTTCATTACCCATGAACATTATGACCATCTTTCGACAAAAGATATTCAAAAAATTCGTACGGAAGATACGATTTTTATTGTGCCGGAAAAGAATACTGGGCAGTTTATCGGACAGGTATATGGAGTAAAACCAGGTGACCACCTCGATTTTCAGACAATTTCAGTAGACGTGGTTCCCGCTTACAACGTAAATAAAGCATATCACCCGAAAGACCGCCAATATGTTGGGTATATTTTGACAGTGGATGATACCCGGTTGTACCATGCTGGTGACACAGATGTGATTCCTGAAATGAGTAATATCAGGGCAGATGTGGCATTTCTACCGGTTGGCGGTACCTATACGATGAACGCTCAGGAAGCTGCAGAGGCAGCAGAGATCATACATCCGAAATTGGCTATACCGATTCATTGGGGAAGTGTGGCAGGGTACCGTACAGATGCAGAACGGTTTAGTCGATTATCGCATGTTCGGTCAATGGTATTGGAACAGGAATCTGAGTAGCCAATTTTTTATGAAATGTAAAATTACACTATTCCTCTTATTTCTGCCGATTCATTTTATATATTCCCAGTCCTATGTTTGGCCGACAGATGCCAGTCAGTTGATGAGTTCGTCGTTTTGTGAATACCGGCCGGGACATTTTCATGCAGGAATTGATATTAAAACATGGGGACAGGAAGGATATCAGGTTTTTGCGATCGGTTCTGGTTATATTAAACGAATTCTCGTTTCACCATACGGATATGGAAAAGCAATTTATCTGCAATTGTATAATGGCTGGACTGCGGTGTATGGCCATCTTTCCGGATTTGAAACAAAACTGGAAATGAAGATAAAAAATCAGCAGCGTTTGCAAATGCGATACGAGCAGGATCTTTATTTCGGTCCTCAGGATTTTCCTGTTCAATCCGGAGAATTAATTGGCTATACAGGTAAAACCGGAACGGGTGTGCCTCATTTACATTTTGAAGTTCGGGATGAAGAAAACCGGCCGTTTAATCCTCTGCAATTGGGTTACCGGATTCAAGATACAACCCCGCCCATGATAGAATCAGTTGCCTTAAAGCCCATGGAATACGGTTCTCATGTTGATGGTGATTTTATCCATAAAATATTTAATCGTCGGTCGGATGATATCATCTCTGAATTTCCATTAGATGTCTGGGGAAAAGTCGGGATTTCGGTTTCTGTATATGATCAGGCTGATGGTTCTCCGAACAGATTTTCCCCAGCGTCTCTGCGATTATATGTCAATGGCGCACTTGCTTTTCAAAAAAGTTATCGGACATTTCGGTATTCGGAGACTGGTTTAATTGATTTGGATCGTGATTTGCGACTGCGAAAACAAATGGGTCAAGAATTTATTAATCTTTATGTGCCTCCCGGAAATACCCTCGGTTTTAACTCACCGGATTATTCCGGTGCAGGTGTGCTGAAATGCTGGCATCCGCCTTTCCGTTTAAATCATTCCTCAATTCCTGAATATCATATTCATCATTTATCGGGTCTTAATCATATTCGTATTGAAGCTGAAGATTATTGGGGAAATATAAGCACTATCCGGTTTCAGTTGAAAGTCACGCCTCTTTCAGAAGTCATTCGATCCCGCCAGCAGTGCTTGTCTGTAAAATCTCAGGAAGTCAGGCAATGCGTCTTGACAAAAACATGGATGAATAATTTTGTTCGGTTTGCATTTAAAACAAAAAATGCCATTAATGCATTTCCAAGGTTGCTGGTCTGGTTGAATGGAAAAATACATACTTCCATACCTATGCATTTCAATGGTTCAGGAGAATTTGTGAGTGTCCTGCCACTCGATTTGTCCTTTCAGGGAGAGATGGTTTGCCAGGTCAAGGTCGAGACACAATCCGTCCCGGTTTTGCAGGATACAACCCAAGTTTTTTATGCGGATCAAAACGGCGGGATCATATGGTCCCGGGACCGTCGGTTTCGATGTACTATTCCTCCAAACACGCTCAGCGAACCGGTCTGGTTATGTGTAGATACTCAAAAAAAATCAACGGGTCACTATTCCACCTATTCAATTTTTCCGAATGATATATTTATAAAACGGCAGATCAAGATTCAAATCGCCATTCCCAAAGGCAGTAATTTATTCAGGGGGGTGGGCATCTATGCCGGGGATGATGGGGAATCGTGTTATATTTCAAGCAAACTGGATAAAAACCGTGGCATTTTAAGTGCAAATACGCGATTATTAAATGGATTCACAGTATTGCAGGATACAATGAATCCGGTTCTGTATTTCATCAATCCGGATTCTGGTCAGATTGTATCGGGAGATCATTTTAAAGTCTGGTTTAAATTTAATGACTCTCTGTCGGGTATTTCAGGAGAAGAGAATTATCAAATTCAGATTGATGGAAATCCTCAGATTGTGGAATATGATCCGGAAGAAAAGAGCGCCCGGGTGGATTCGTTTGATCGGTTGGAACCGGGCATACATTGGCTTGACATTTTGATCCGTGACCGCGCTGATAATTTTATAAGGAGACACTATCCGTTTTATATAATGCAATGAGGTGATGATGCTGATTCCTATCCGAGATGAAAACCAGAAGCGTATATTTCCTTTTATTACCATTCTGATTCTTGTTGTGAATGTCGGGCTGTTTATTATTCAGATAATGCAGGGAGAACAAGCTCAGGCATTATTGTATCGGTTTGGGGCTATACCGTGGGAGATTGTGCATTTTCAGGAATTGCCAGATTTAAAATGGGAATTTCAATCTCCCATTCCCAATATACTTACACTTTTTACTTCCATGTTTTTACATGGCGGATTGCTGCATCTTATTGGTAATATGCTTTTTCTCTGGATTTTCGCTGATAATGTGGAAGCATTAACCGGGCATACACGGTTTATTGGATTTTATTTGTTGTGCGGTGTTGTGGCCGCATTATCACATATTGCGTTTTCTCCGGATTCAAAAATTCCCATGGTAGGCGCCAGTGGCGCTATTTCTGGAGTTCTGGGCGCCTATTTTTTACGGTTTCCAAGGGCCAGAGTACATTTGCTTTTCTTCTTTATATTTATTGTTCGTGTTTTTAAAGTGCCCGCACCGGTCATGCTTGGTGTCTGGTTCTTAATGCAGCTACTCAGCGGATTGGGAAGCCGGGGAGAAACCGGAAGCGGTGTTGCCTGGTTTGCGCACATCGGCGGATTTATAGCAGGCATGGTGCTGATATTATTTTTTGAAAAGCGACGAAGAGTGTTACGATTGCGATGATTAAGATTGATAGGCCTTATGAAGATTTTAATTGACGATGGCCTGAGTCAGATTTTGAAAAAACGAAAATACAGAATCCTGTTATTTTTTTTACAAAATATTCATTGAAATGGAATAAATATTATAAGGAATATTCGGTTGGCAAAATTATGTTCATGGAAAAATCTGGATTTGCAGTGGCAGATCTTAATCGGGATCGGTGCTGGATTAATATTGGGGATTGTTTTAAATCAAACGGCTGCGTCTGGTGTTTCAGAAGGACCGATTGATGTGACAAAAACTGTTTTTCAACTGGGCGGAGAGATTTTCATCCGATTATTACAAATGCTGATTATTCCACTGGTATTCGCATCGATTTTTATGTCTATTGTGAATCTGGGCAATATTCGTGAGCTTAAAGAAATCGGCCTAAACACGGTTGTTTATTATTTGGCGACGACTGCACTGGCTGTTCTTGTAGGGATTATTTTAGTCAATCTGATTCACCCGGGAAGAGGATTCGACTCTGCGACTGTATCCGCATTAAAAGAAACCATGGAAGTGCCTGAACATGTGATCAGGGAAGGTGTAGGGCAGCGCAGCTCAATCCTCATTATTCTTGAAACGTTTGTTCATATGATTCCAACCAATCCTGTAAAGGCTATGGTCAATGCAGATATTCTTCAGGTCATTTTCTTTACGATATTCATTGCGGTTGTCACCGCACTGTTAGGTAAGTCCTCAGAACCTTTCATCAGGGTCATAGAGAGTCTGGACCGGATCATGACACGCTCAATAATATTAATTATGAAAATTGCACCCTACTGCATTTTTTTTCTTGTGGCGACATTGATGACTGATTTGGGTTTTCAGGCGATTATTGCGCTGGGAAAGTATGCAATGACTGTTTTGATTGGTCTTATCATACATGCCTGCATCACATTGCCGCTTCTGGTGTTTCTGATCGGACGATATAATCCTTATCGGCTCTTTAAGGCCATGCTGCCTGCCATACTCACAGCCTGGTCTACGGCGTCGAGCATAGCTACACTGCCGATTACTCTGGATTGCCTTGAAAAAAAAGCCGGAGTTCATCGGAAAATCGGAAATTTTGTTCTGCCGCTGGGTGCCACAGTGAATATGGATGGTACAGCACTCTACGAATCCGTGGCTGTTATTTTTATTGCCGAATTATTGGGATTTCCGCTGTCACTGGGCACTCAGATGATTATTTTTATTACAGCCACTTTGGCTGCCATTGGAGCTGCGGCTATTCCCGGTGCAGGTCTGGTCACCATGGGTATTGTACTTACGGCTGCAGGGCTTCCTCTCGAGGGGATCGGTCTTATTTTGGCCATTGACCGGATTCTGGATCAGTTTCGCACAGCTGTGAATGTTTGGGGTGATGCGTCAGGCGGTATCGTGATCGGACGGCTGGATAATTCGATTGAATCGTTTTCGGATGTATAAGGAGAATCATGAACGCAAAGAAGAATTTATTAAATAATTTCCAGACGTCAAAATTATGGAAGCTTTTATGTACCGCTTTCATCCCCAGTGGTTGACTGCAAAATCATGGGTAGAGAAAGGAAGAATCGGAGAATTGCGAACGATTCAATCCTTTTTTTCCTATTTCAATATGGATCCGGAAAATATACGCAATAAAGCGGACATTGGCGGAGGGGGATTGATGGATATTGGATGTTATCCTGTCTCTCTGTCACGTTTTATCTTTGGAGAAGAACCCAGTCATGTGCTTGGCAGGCTCGACATCGATCCGCGATTTCAGACAGATCGAATGGTTTCCGTCCTATTGCAATTTGAAACAGGGACCTCTCTATTTACTTGCTCGACACAGATTGTAAATTATCAGCGTGTTCATATTTTCGGAACAAAGGGGCGTATTGAAATTCAAATCCCTTTTAATGCACCCAATGACCGACCTTGTAAAATCTTTCTGCAAACCCACTCAGGCATCAAGGAAATTTCTGTTGAAATATGCGATCAGTATACACTTCAGGGAGATCAATTTTCATTATGCATTTTAAACGGTACCGATGTGCCAACGCCGTTAACCGATGCTGTGTGCAATATGCGGGTGCTGGAAGCTGTCAGGAAGAGTGCCAGAACGCAATCGGCGGTAGAAATAGAATAACAATAATGAGGCATTGACTATGAAATTTTCAATGACATTCATTCTGATTTTCATATCATTTGCTGTTTATCCTGAGAAATGGAATCCTGAACGAGGTGACGGGACATATCAAAATCCCATTATTTTTGCAGATTATTCCGATCCGGATGTGATCCGTGTGGACGAGGATTATTTCATGGTGGCCTCAAGCTTTAATTGTATGCCCGGCATTCCTGTGCTGCACTCAAAAGATTTGGTCAACTGGAAGCTCATCGGACACGTGTATGACCGTCTTCCCTTTGAAAAATATAATAAACCTGTTCACGGTCAGGGTTCCTGGGCTCCTTCTATCCGGTATCATGATAATGATTTTTATGTTTATTTTTGTACACCGCATGAGGGGCTGTTTATGGCAAAAGCAGAAAATCCCGGCGGACCATGGGAACTGCATCACGTGGCTGAAGTGGAGATGTGGGAAGATCCCTGTCCATTGTGGGACGAAGACGGCAGTGCCTATCTTATCCGAAGCAAACTGTGCGGTCAGCCCATGATTATACACCGTATGAGCAAAGACGGAAAAACATTACTGGACAACGGTACCGTTGTATTTGATGATCAGGAATCTCAGCCCATTCTCGAAGGGCCGAAATTTTTAAAGAAGGACGGTTGCTATTATATTCTTGCAGCTGCAGGCGGTGTGCCTATGGGGTGGCAAACAGTGCTCCGGTCAAAAAGTATTTATGGTCCTTATGATACCCGAATTGTTTTGCATCAGGGCGACACTGAGATCAACGGACCCCATCAGGGGGGATTGGTTAATACGAAAAACGGGGAATGGTGGTTTGTGCATTTTCAAGATCGGGGTGCATATGGAAGAGTCGTTCATTTACAGCCTGTGTGCTGGGCAGACGGCTGGCCGTTGATGGGTGTGGATCAAAATGGAGATGGTATCGGAGAACCTGTTATGATTTATCAGAAGCCGAATGTACGGCAAAACGCGTCAGTGATGATTCCTCAGACCTCTGATGAATTTGAATCCAGTCTATTGGGACTGCAATGGCAGTGGCATGCAAATTTTCAAGACACATGGTATTCAGTCACGGAGAATCCCGGATATTTACGTCTCTATGCTGTTCAGAATGTCTCGCAAAACGGAAATTTGTGGTTTGTTCCCAGTTTACTGATGCAAAAATTCCCATCCCCGGTTTTTCAAGCCAAAACACAATTAAAATTTTATCCGGATCTTTCAGGAGAAAAATGCGGTCTTGTCATCATGGGAGACTCATGGGCTTTCGCGGCTCTTGAAAATATGGAAAGCGGAATATGCCTTAATATGTACAAAGGGGCGTTTCATCAATGCAATGATCAGACCCGGTTAATAGAGTCCCTACCGATTCATAAAAATACTATACAGCTTAAGGTGGATGTTGATGAACAGGCGATATGTATATTTTCATACAGTTTAAATGGAAAACACTTTCAATCGGTCGGGGATCCTTTTCGTGCTCAAAAAGGAAGATGGATTGGTGCCAAGGTGGGTGTGTTCTGCATCAATCCGAATATCAGGGATAGCGGGGGATATGTGGATGTGGACTGGTTTCGTATACAATAATATTGGATTTTTGATATTATATTTTAATGATTTTACTATCAATGAATTACATGAATATCGTCGGAAGTCTGATAAGATTCTGTCAATCAAATAATTAAGGTGATTAAATGCTGAACACACCCATTGATCCGAAATCTGTCGGGCTCTGTTCACGGGATGTTGTCATCCAGTTTGGTATAAATCATTATGCTCTGTTCATTGATCGAAAGAGCCGTATTGTAATGGCGGATGCTTATCGAATCATGGAGAAAGTGAACACGCTTGCCAGGCATATTCCGAAAGCAAAAATTTCTGTAAAAACCACAGCTCCGGTATGCAGCAAAACAAAGAAATTTCTGAAATCCCGGCAAATAGATATCATCGGATCAAATATGTAGAGATTCAACTTTCGCTTGACTTTGGTAGTCGAATATCTTATTCTATATTTCATTTGTATTTTGTATATTTTCAGGAAGTAAGGAGGCGTCAGGTGGTAAATAAATCGAATCAAAATGAAAATCCATATGGATATCATGATATAAAGACCGGGGAATATGTCATTACACGTCCAGATACACCGACACCATGGATAAATTATCTGGGAGAAGGCCGTTACGGAGGCATTATTTCCAATACAGCCGGCGGATTTTCGTTTGACCGCGATCCTCGAAACAGACGGGTCACTCGTTATCGTTATAATGCTGTCCCTGGTGATCAACCGGGACGTTATATTTATCTTCGCGATCAGGAGACAGGAGAGTTCTGGAGCCCAACCTGGCAGCCTGTTGTAGATAAAGCTCTCGACAGTTATGAATGCCGGCATGGCGCGGCTTATACAAAAATCCGAAGTCAGTATCAGGGAATTAAAGCAGAGATTCTTTATTTTGTACCCCTGACACATGATGATGAGGATTGCCCCTGTGAATTGTGGGTGATGCGTGTGAAAAATGAAGGTAATCGAAAACGAAATCTGCGCAGTTTCAGTTATGTTGAATTCAGTTTTTATGACGCCATTATTGATACGACCAATCTTGACTGGGGCGGACATATTGTGCACAGCAGAATGAGAGACGGCATTATTTATACATCAACGCAATTCCGGGATACAACAACATTCTTTTCATGTAATATCATGCCTTCAGGATTTGATACGGACCGGGAAATATTTATTGGCAGGTATCGCGACCTTTCCAATCCTGTGGTCGTGGAAGCCGGAAATCCAAAAAACAGCGAGGCGCCCCGTGGCAATAATATCGGTTCACTGTGTCATGATATTGAATTAAAACCGGGTGAAGAACGGGAGCTGGTTTTTATCATGGGTGTCACCGAAAAACCCTCGAAGATCAAATCCGTGGTAAAACGCTATCAGGAATCCGAAGCCATCATGCGGGCATTCGATGCACTCAAAGAAGACTGGAATAACTTCCTCGGAGCATTCACTGTTGAAACGCCGGATGCGGAAATGAATATTATGCTGAATTTCTGGAATGCGGTGCAGTGCCGGGCAAATTTATACTGGTCCCGATTTGTATCCGGATACGATACGGGACTGGGCCGCGGTATGGGCACGCGTGATTCAGCACAGGATACACTGGGTACTGTTCATAATCTGCCGGAACATGCCAAAGAAACATTAACCATGCTGTGGAAGCTGCAGTATCCGGATGGCCACGCCTGGCATCAGGTGTTTCCCCTGACAGGTGAGGGAGGTGCAGGGCTGGCTGAAGAAATCCCCGAATGGCCTCAATGGTTCAGTGATGATCATCTTTGGCTGATTATCGGTACATGCGGCTATTTGAAAGAAACAGGGGACTATGCCTATCTCGGAGAACGGATTCCTTACTGGGAGGGAAATGATGAGACTGTTTGGGAGCATATGCTTCAGGCGGTTGAATTTACCTTGAACCATCTGGGGCCCCAGGGGTTGCCAAGAATCGGCTTTTCAGACTGGAACGATACCATGAATATTGATCATGGAAGCGGTAAAGCCGAAAGCGTATGGACAGGAATGCAATTTTGCTATGCATTGCTTCAAATCAAAGAATTATGCCTTGCCCTGGGAAAAACCGAAGATGCTCAGAGATTTTCACAATTGCATGCAGAGATGGCAAATGTGATTAATCAGACGGCCTGGGATGGTAAATGGTATGCCAGAGCGTATGATGATGAAGGCAAGCCTGTGGGAGTGAAGAGCGAGATCTATAACCAGATTTCTTTAAATCCCCAGACCTGGTCGGTCATGTCGGAACTGGGTGATCAAAAACAGGCAAAACAGGCCATGGAGAGTGCCTATAAAATGTTAAATACGCCATACGGATTGAAATTGATGAGTCCCCCTTATGATGAATATCAGCGAAGAATCCAGGGAACAACAACATTTCCGCCCGGTGCCAAAGAAAATGGCGGAATATTCTGTCATGCCAATACATGGGCCATTGTGGCGGCGGCCCAATTGGGCGATGGAGATCTGGCGTATCAGTATTATACACAAATTTCTCCACTGGCCAGAAAAGACGCCGATGTATACCTGGCAGAACCCTATGTTTACTGTCAGAACATCTGCAGTCCGGAACATCCCAATGCAGGTATGGGCCGAAACACATGGCTCACCGGGACCTCGTCATGGACCTATGTGGCAGGTACCCAGTGGATCCTGGGAATTCGGCCAACCTATCAGGGATTACAGATTGCACCGGTTATTTCCGAAGACTGGCAGGGATTCAAAGCAATCCGTATTTTCCGTAATGTGTCTTATCACATTACTGTCAGGCGTTCCGGTCCGGGCAATGATGTCCGCCTCGTTGTGGATGGACAGCCTATTGAGGGTGATGTTGTTCCCTTGCCAGATGAATCGAAAAAAAAGGTGGATGTTATGGTGGAATTGGGGAAATAAATCTAAGGATTCACGATTCGATTTTTTATCATGGAGGCATCGCCAACGAATCATTTTCCATAGATATGCATATCAAGAATATGGCGAGCGCTTTACTTAACGGTTTGGCGTTGGGTCTGGGAATATACTTAAATCACAGAAGTCAAAATCAATAAAATTGTTTTTGACAATATCCGGGAACCTTTGAACCATCATTTCGTTAACATCTGTCAAACAATATATACAAATAAGGATTGACCATGAGTAAAAATCCAATAATGAGCCTGATTCTTGCAGTATTTATTGCTGTTTCTGCTCTAAAGGCCCAGCAGGTCATTGTCACTGATCATTTTCATATTTATTATCGTCCGGGCACTGAAAACACGGCCCGCCGTGTGGCGGAAGTATCCGAAGAAGTGTATACGCCTCTGGCAGCAGCATTCAATGCATTTGATGAAGTAGGCCGGATTTATGTTTACATTCATGATGAGACCGATTATTCAAACGGGTTTGCTGATTATTCCCAAAACAAGGTTGAAGTCTGGGCGTCTGATCTTGAGTTTGAATTGCGAGGTACCAGCAACTGGATAAAAAATGTGATGACCCATGAACTGGCTCATATTTTTTCTCTTAAGGCGGCAAAGAAAAAATGGTTTACTTATTTTCAGCTGAATTTCGGACGGTACAATGTGAATCCGGATTATTATTTTTCTATTCCGTTTTACCATCTCAATGTACCCAGCTGGTATGCTGAGGGTATCGCTCAATTTGAGGCTCAGCAAAATGACAATGAAAGTTGGGATACGCACCGCGATATGCTTTTACGAATGGCCGTACTTGAAAATGATTTGTTGTCTTATGATGAAATGGGTGTGTTTACCAAAGGCGGATTACACTCAGAAATGATCTACAATCAGGGGTTCGCGCTAGTCAATTATATTCATCAGGCATTTGGAGAAGGAAAAGCAGAAGCGCTTGTTGATCATATCGGTGTTGTCGCTTTTAATAAAGCGGTGTTAAAAGTGTTGGGACTCAATGAAGATCAATTGTATCAACAGTGGGTTGCGTCAACAACAACGAGCTATCAGGACCTGGCTAAAGACAGGTTAAAGCAGGTTTCTGCCATGTCCTCAGCCTTGAATGAACCATGGCCCCTGTATCATAATAATCCGAATGCATTGTCAATGACCGATTTTACAAATAAATTTGTCGAAGGTCAGTGTATCATTGACGGCGGTTATCTGGATTATTATCCGGTGATTTCTCCAGATAAAAATCAGATTGCCTATATATCCAATGAAGGGTATGAATTCGCATTAACTCATTTAAAACTGTATGAGAGAAAGTCGGGCCGTGTAAAGACATTGGTCAAGCGGGTGGACAGCCGTGTTGCCTGGACGCCGGATCAAAAAGAACTTGTCTACGTACGAAGTAAAGAAAATTTTAATGATTTGTTTATCTATGATATCGAACAGGATAGAGAACGTCGTATCAGCCGGAATCTGCGTGCAAAAGATCCTGCGGTTTCTCCCGATGGCGAATCCATTGTCTTTGTCCGAAACCAGGACGGTTCCACCAATTTGGGATTGATGAATATCGACGGGACGAATATCCGGTATCTGACCCATTACAATGACGGTACCCAGATCTATGCTCCATCCTGGTCACCAGACGGAAAGCATATCGTCTTCAGTATATTCAGGAAAGAAGATCGTGACATTGCAATGCTGCCTGTTGACATCCCTTCATATACAAACAAGGCTGGCGCTCCTGACAGTATTGCTGTGATGAAGCCATCTGCCATTCAGATTCTTGTCAATTCCATTGCCGATGAGCGGGATCCGGTATGGCTGCCGGATGGTACGGGAATTCTTTTTGCGTCGGATATGGATGGCATTTATAATTTATATACCTATGATTGTGAAAGCCGTCAGATTTCACGGAAAACATCGGTCATCGGAGGCGCGTTTCGGCCCAGTATTTCAACGGATGGAAAAACAATCATATATTCTGGATATCATGCGGCCAATTACAATATATACGGGATCTCATCTGAATCGTTCAATCAAGAAGTATCCTGGGACAATGTTCAGCGCGATTATGTGCAGATTTATACGGGAAAGGCTCTCAAGGAGTTGTATAATGTCGGAAGCGGTGGCAAACGCCTTGTCCTTTATGGAGCGACGCCGATTATCAGTTTCAGCCCGAATTTTATCGGAAACCGGTTCACCATCAATACGGTAAATTTGGGGCTTCAGGTGGCCGTTGGCGATCTTTTTGGCCGTGATTATTTTTCGGGTCTGGCTCTTGTGGGCCGAGCATTAAAGCATTCCGATTATATCGACCTCAATTATACGTACAGTGGTTATTATGAAAGGCGCCTTCCATCACTGCTCACACAAGATAAAACACTGGAGCCTAAGGGGTATGGATTTTACAGGAAACGTGTAATTCATGATTTTGATAACCAGTCTTTCAAATACAACGATACTGAGTTTTCCAACCTCCAGGTGACCTATCCTGACGGCTCTTTGGATACTCTTTATAATGTGCGTATTGATTTTGAACAGGAAATTAAAGGGGGATACAAATCCACTTATGACTTTACGTATTGGGGAGCCGGATTGGATGCACCCATCAGCCGCAGACAACAGGCCGGAATTCAATATATGCGGCGGGATTATGCCTGGGTGGTTTCTGAAGATTTAATCCTTGATGACAGAACCCGATTTTTTCTGCAGAGCAAGGAATTGTTTTTTGAAGGATTTCCGTATCATGAAGAAAGCCGGCGAACACTGTTTGATACAAAATTTTTTAAAAGCAACGAACTTTCTTTTTATTGGCAGTATTTTAAAATAAAACCGACCGCGGATGCAATCATCAATCCCCGGGGAGTTCGCCTTATCTATCTGGCATATTCCCGATTGAATACGACGCTGACAGATTCTTTGATAACGCTCCAGGCTACCGATATCGCAACAGATCCTCCAAATATCCCGTCTTTGAGAAAGGTGCCGATCAACCAGTTAGCTTTCAACTGGATTGAATTGATTGATCTTCCAGTTCGCAGGCACACACTGGGATTGGAAACCATGGGTATCTTTTTAGATCAACGCATTCCCACGTGGGATGAATTGGTCGATATTGACGGATATTTCCCCCTCCGGCTGTATCTTGGTGGATTCGGTACATTACGGGGGTATCCTTACTTTACCCGCAACGGCAGTAAACTCATTTCCCAGCGGTTGAAATATACTTTTCCGATTTTCGGTAATATTGGAAAACAATTCATGCATCTTTATTTTGATCGGATCTACGGCTCTCTATTTTTCGAAGCAGGAACTGTCTGGAATGACAGGATATTGGATAATGACATTTTGAAAAAGAAGCGATGGCTGAGTGATGTGGGTTTTGAATTACGGATGTCCATGGCTCATTTTTACCGAATTCCTGCCACTGCATATTTCATCACGGCCTGGCCTATGTCCCGGATTCCCGATCAGAAGATTTACCGTAATGATGCCCGTGTTTATTTCGGATTCAGAGTGGGGGGGAGTTACTGATAATTAAAAATTTAAATGATCATCTCTGAGATCTGAAAATTGGAAATTGATATTTTTTTTATCGGATAATGAATTATCATGATTCAGATTGAGAAAGAAGAATCGCTGCCAGCCCGGATCGGATGGATTGAGGCGGAGGGGATTCAAATTTCAAAATCCGAATCTGCCTATGAAGAACTGGAAAAATGCGCGGCTGCCTTTCGGGAAAATTATCCAGATGCTTCGGCCGGGACAATTGAAGGTACCACGTATGCACGCCAGTTATTTCACGCCATGGGGATCGATCCGACAAAGCGCCGTCCTTCTTCGGAAGCTCTGCTGAAAAGGGCCTTGAAAAATTATTCTCTTCCTTCAGTGAATACATTGGTGGATGTCGGCAACTGGTGTTCAATGGATTTTCTGCTGCCGATCTGTGTGTATGACGCGGATAAACTCCGGGGAGCTGTATGCATACGAAGGGGCTTGACGAAGGATCGATATGAAGCATTGAACGGTTCTTTTCTTAATCTGGAAAAACGATATTGCCTGACCGATGATGAAGGTGCATTCGGATCTCCAATGACGGATTCCAGGCGCACAGCTGTGTCAGTTACAACCATTCATGCCATTTTTATTATCTTTGCTCCTGCTGATTATCCCGAATTAAAATTACAGGGTCATCTTGAAAATTTAATGCAGAGAATCCAAAAATTCTGTGGAGGATATGTGGTAGGCAATGGGATGATTTAATCAGTCTTTGGTATTTTCTAAATTGTCCATTCTAATAAAAAAACAGTCCATCTGTTTTTGTTAATACTAAGTTAAAATCTATTAAAAAGACCTTGCGAAGGTGTATAACCTTTTTTAATAAAAGTTAAAAGTGTCTTTCCCGAATGTTCCTGTTGGGGAACCACTCTTTGCCCCGCGGGACAGTTAAAATATCCCATGGTGTAAACCTTCAATATCTGGATTTCCGCTAAAAAATTGCGGGAATGACAAAATAGCGATGAATATCAATATTTATCAAAGTCTATTAATTTAAATGATCTCTATCCCATGGGATACGGCCGTTTCATTGAAGGAATTATTCCAAACTGAACTCGATCGGTACCGCAATCCATACGGCAACCGGATTGCCCCGCTGCATGGCCGGTTTCCATTGAACAGCTTTCACTGCATTGATTGCGGATTCATCACAACCATTTGATCCCAGTGATTGAACCACTTTGGTTTGAATAACAGTGCCATCGACATCAATCTTTGCCTGAACGGTTACCCTTCCTTCAATACCGGCTTTTCTGGCTATCTCTGGATATACCAAATTTTTTTGTATCCCTTCAAAACCTCCCAGCGGAAAAGGCGGTGTATCATATGCAACGAATGTAATTTTTTCATCGGAGTCAGTTGGAACCATGCGAAGTGCGTTTTCGGCTTCTGTTTCGAGCGGTGCTTTGAGTGTGTTGAAAGCAATGACCTGCGGTTTTAATTGCATGGGCGTTTTTAAAGAGGTGCCCTGCGTGACCTCAACATCTTTAATGCAAATGGAACCATATCCCATCATACTCAATTTTAAGTTGTACTTTCCGGGTTCAACATTGGGAATGAAATAATTTCCGTTTTCATCTGTGGCAGCGCCCCTGTCGGTGCCTTCCAGCACTACATTGGCTCCAACCAGCGGCAAACCGGTTTCTGTATCGGTAATGTTTCCAGAGATTTTGCCAGCTTTCTGTTTTGGACCGAAAATGCCTGTTGCATTGGTGAATTCGTTATCCCCCAATTTAAACTGAAGAGTATAGGTGTCTGTGATATTCATGACTTTAAAAGAGTAATTATAGAGCAATTTGTCCTGTGTAAGAATCTGCAACTGGTATTTGCCCTTGGGTATATGATTCATTTCAAACGCGCCGGATGCATTGGTTGTCGCAGAGATAGATGTATCTTTCAGACGGACAGTGGCATTTTTCAGAAAATTCCCATCCTTGCCTTTGACAATTCCCTTAATCGTGGCGCCCGTAAGTATTTCAGTATTGGATGTGGGTTTTATTTCGTTCCGGCTTTTCGTCCACGACAAAGGCACACTGCAGGCCAAAATTAATCCAATTATCAAAGCGGTTTTCAAGCGTGAAAGCTTTTTCATGGATCCCTCCAGCTGATATTGAACCCGGTTCAAAAGTTCATTCCTCTGCCTGATCAGTGCGGAGGCCGAGACATAGCCCAGCTGGACATGTTTTAAATCCTCGGCGATCCGAACCAGAACTCTGGCATATTCCACAGAACAAGTGCGATACGGGCCGACCGACACATCGTCACAGGCCATTTCACGGTATTCCTCAATTTTTCGGTTGAGAATCCATATCAGCGGATGAAAGGCGTACAATGCCTGCACGATCATTTGCAGGAGCCGGAACCAGGTGTCTTTTCTGTGCACATGGGCCATTTCATGGCGTAAAATCATGGTACGGCAATCGAAAGACCATTGGGTCCATTGTTCAGGCATGTAAATTCTAGGTTTGAAAAATCCCAGGTTCATCGGTACCAGAATTTTATCAGTTGTATAAACAGGCACGGATACGGAATCATTCGTCAAACCGAGCGGCAGAGCGTGTCTGAGCCTGAAATGCAGGTGAAGTGTATTTACAGCCGGAATAATCAATATAATGATCGATAAAAATACCCATCCGATAAACAATAATTTCGACACCGAAAATAAAATAACTGAAGACTCATCAGAAACAGCGGTTACTATCGGAAATGCATGAATCCGGGCTGTACCGGCGGATTCGACAGTTTCACGAAGGAACGTGGCCGGCAGGAACGGAGGTAAAACACATTTAACAAGTGCCAATATACCGATCCAGTATTTCAGATTGGCCGTACAGGTTTTTATAAATCGCAGGATGCCGAATATCAAAAGCAGAAAAATGGTGTTCTGTACGATGATCCATAAAGCGTATTCCGACCATATGTCGGCTGTATGATGAATCCAGGTAATCATGACTCACTCCTCAATTCATTTTCTTTTTTTTCAATCATGGCTTTGATTTGCTCAATTTCTTCAAGGCTGATATTATCCGAATCCAATAAAAAATCAGCAAATGCAGGAAGCGAATCATGAAAAAGACGGGAGACCAGTTCTGATGTTTCAGTTTTAACCGTTTGCTGGCGTGAGCGTACAGGTGTATAAAAATTAACCATACCAATTTTTCTTCGTTTCAGATATTTTTTCTTCTCCAAAGTATTCATGATAGTTTGAATTGTTGTGTAAGCTTTTTCGCCATTCGGATAGGCGCGGTTCATCACATCCCTTACAGATGGAGTATCGCCGAGGTTCCAAATTGCGTCCATGATTTCCCATTCGACAGGTGTCAGGTTACGATTATTAGACATAATAAAGCTCCTATAAAAATCATTGAATTACTATAACAATAGTAAATATACGATATATATAAGAGGCTGTCAAGCTTTTTATAAAAAAAATCCGGCGGACAAATCCGTCGGATTTTTTCATATGAAAGTCATCATTACACTATATACGATGGTTAGAAATCAGCATAGTATGGAAATCCAGTTTCAGCCGGAGTTTTTCAAGGTTTTTTGAATCGTGATCTTTCAACAGTTTCATGTCAATATAGTCGTGCACGGGTTCAAGCATGATAATAACGGAAAATAAGTCCTCAAAACGATTGACAGGTGAAGGAATTCCACGATCATTACATTGCAGGTTTTCACGGTGAAGCACAGCCGCAAACCATATGGCGGCGTTTTGATTTTTTGAAAATTCTTTCCATCCGGACAAAATTTCCACAGATAAGTTTTCGAAATCCCTGCCATCTACTATGATGATATCCGGTATAAAATCAGATCCGCCTTCGATTTCACGAATCATTTTCCTTATATGATCGAATGTGACTTCGGTTTTAAAATTGATAATAAGACGGTGACACTTGATTTCTTCAAATACATCATAGGCATTTTCCAGCTGATAGTGACGGGTCAGTTCATCAAAAAGTTGGCGATACCAGTTTTCAACATGATGCGGATCATCCGTAAATGAAATGTGAAGCACATTCTGACCGCGCATCATTTTATCAATTGCCAGATGGGCCAGGCAGGCTGTTTTTCCAACGCCCTTTCTTGCAGTGATCACCCCTAAGTTACCGGATCCCAATCCTCCATGAATACTCTTTTCAAGCACACGAACCGGACTGCGTTTTATTAATTCTTCTTTTAACATGGGGTTTCCTCATTTTTTTTCTTTGGCTTTTTCTTGATATCTATTTTTCAATTCTTCTGCTATTGATTCAGGGACTTTTCTATAGGTGGCAAATTCCATCGTAAATTCTGCCTTTCCCTGTGTGGACGAGCGAAGCACAGTGGAATATCCGAACATCTCGGCCAGCGGTACTTCAGCTTCAATAACCGTAAAATTACGGTCTTCAGTGGCGCTTTGAATCATACCCCGGCGCTGGTTCAGTGTTGCCAGAATCCCTCCCTGAAATTCCGATGGTCCCTCTACAGCCACTCTCATGATCGGTTCGAGTATGATTGGTTTGCATTTATGATAGATACTACGAAACGCACCAATGGCCGCTTGCTGGAATGCTGTATCTGAGCTGTCAACAGAATGGTAGCTTCCGTCAGTGAGTGTTACCTTAATCCCCACAATGGGAAATCCGATAAGGTCGCCTTTGGAGAGGCAATTTCTGAATCCCTTTTCACACGAGGGAATATATTCATTGGGAATATTGCCTCCCTTGACCTTTTCCTCGAATACAAAGTCTTCATCATGACAGGGTTCAATGCTTCCGATCACTTTGCCAAATTGTCCCGCACCACCAGTCTGTTTCTTGTGTGTATAGTCGAAGTCTGATTTTTGTGAAATGCTTTCCCTGTATGCCACCTGAGGAACACCGGTTTCGAGTGCCACTTTATATTCCCGTCGCATTCGTTCAATATACACATCCAGATGCAATTCACCCATCCCTTTGATGATCGTTTCGTTGGTTTCGGGATCGACATAAGTTTGAAATGTCGGATCCTCTTTTGTGAACCGGTTAAGTGCCTTACTCATGTTTTCAGAGGATTTATTATTCTCGGGCATAATGGACAGCGATATCACCGGATTGGGCACATGCATGGATGTCATGGAATAGTGGACATCGCCGGAAGTAAATGTATCACCACTTGCACAGTCCACACCAAAAAGCGCGACAATATCACCAGCTCCTGCCTGGGTAATATCTTCCATTTCATTTGCGTGCATACGAATCAACCGGCCGACTCGTACCTTTTTTCCTGAGCGGCAATTCATAATTTCACCGCCTTTTTGAATTTTCCCCTGATAAATTCGCACATAGGTCAACTGGCCGAATTGCGTGTCATCGAGTTTGAATGCCAGCATAACCAGAGGTTTATCCGAATCTGTGGAAAGTGTGACTTCAGTCTCATCATTATCCAGGTCAAGGGCTTTATTGCTAATCTGATTTGGAGAAGGGAGGTATTGAACAAGCGCATCCATGAGAGGCTGCACACCTTTGTTTTTCACTGCAGAGCCAATAAATACGGGAGTTAATCCCAGGCTTAATACACCTTTTCGTACTGCCCGATGAATCATGTCTTCAGTAACGTTATCTTCCAGATAGGCTTCCATCAATTCATCGTCAAACATAGATACATTATCCAGCATCAGGTCACGTTTTTCCATCGCCTTATCCTGATAGGCAGGCGGGATGTCTTCAATACGGATCTTTTCTCCATTGGTTCCGTCAAAATACAGGACTTTCATGGAAATTAAGTCGATGATGCCCTGAAATTTATCCTCAAGCCCTACAGGCAGCTGCATCAAAACTGAATTGTGGTTCAGCTTATCTCTGAGCTGTTCTGTGACCTTTTCAGGATCCGCACCCATTCGGTCGCACTTGTTAACAAAAGCCAGACGCGGCACATTGTACCGGTTCATCTGACGGTCCACAGTGATCGACTGGGATTGAACACCACCTGTTGCACAGAGCACCAGGATCGCTCCATCCAGAACGCGGAGCGCCCGCTCCACTTCAACAGTAAAATCCACATGGCCTGGGGTGTCGATAATGTTGATTTCGTAATTTTTCCAGTTGACATTGGTTGCGGCAGAGGCAATGGTAATACCGCGTTCCTTTTCCAGCTCCATTGAGTCCATGGTAGCACCGACACCATCTTTTCCGCGGACCTCATGGATGGCGTGAATTTTTTGTGTATAAAATAGAATCCGTTCGGTCAACGTTGTTTTTCCGGAATCAATATGCGCACTGATTCCAATGTTTCTCATTTTTTCCAGTTCACGAGCCATATATTTTCCTATACTTTCTACACCTTAAAATATCTGTTCGAGGATGTTACTCCTTTAAAAGGCTTAGAATATAATCGATTCAAACAGAAATTGCAAGTGGAAAATGGTGTGGAGATCCATTAATGGGACTATAGTAAAAACAGAATAAATGATTGAAAGAGGAGTGATATTTTTAAACAGAAGAAAATTTGTTTTATACCCTATGCTTTCTGCAAAATATGACATGGTTTATATTTTCAATCTGATTTAAAAATCCAGCTGCCTTCGGCCCTGCCGGTTCCGCCTTTTTCCAAGAGAAAAACCAGTTTCAACGTTTTCAGATCATCATGAAGGACCGGTTTACCATAATAATCCTTTCTTGAGAAGTAGAGAAGTACGGTTTTCCGGTGATGTGTCCATTCAAAAGGCGTTTGTTGTTTTTGATTTGGAACTTCCATCATTTCTTGAGTGATGACAGAGGAACGGGCCAATTTCACAATTTTTTTCGGAACATTCTGATTGACGGTATCATCTTCGATGAAAATGGTCCATCTGTCCAGATCCAGATAGTTATCAGCCATTCGTGTTTGAAGCAATGCTTCGATAAGCAAATACTTATCCAATTCGTGCTGCTGACGGCAGGCCTTCTGAAAATCCGCTGCCTGTTCCTGATTCATATTAATTGCTTCAGCATAATGGGAAAACCCGGCTTCAATGACCTGGACGCGCATAAGTGTAGCGGCAACCGACAAAGGGAAATCAGAGCCATGTCCTCCTTTGGGAGGCCCTGATAAAATAAACAGAGGTCTATTCTTTCTTACGGCGGGCTTCAGTACAATCGTCCACTTTAATCTTATGTCAACATAAGCCTCGTCTGATTCAGGCAATTTTACAGGATCGTAAGCGAGAACGGCTTTTCCGGAAAGCAGGCCTTTTGAATAATGAGCCAGGATCAACAGGCCAAACATGATGATAAAGCGAACTGCGTGTCTCACGATCTGATCCTCATCGGAATACTTGACCAATGTAAGAAAACCTGTCCATTCCGTTATTTTTCCGTTGATAGAAATATCCCGGCTTTGCCAGGCGGCTAACTGTTCGTGCCTCCGGCATCCTGTAAACCAGCTCGTTAAAACGATGAATAGCAACAATATAATTATACCATTTTTCATTACAATGTTCTTATACTTGGATGCTGAAGCAGCCGGCATTCTGTTTTGAATGCCCGCTGCCTTGAAAGAAGAGGAAAGGTTTTGTATGCTCATTTTGCTTTCAAGCTTTCAATTTATCTGTATCGTTAGACATGAATACTCATGATTTTATTCCCCCTATTCATGTTAAACGTTATCCAGAAAGGCAAAATAAATTATCACATCTAAAGAAATTAAATGCGTAAGATTAGGATTGCTGTTTCTTATATGCTGAGAAAGAGGATCAGATCTTCTGCCTTCCGGGATTGTTTCTGTTTCCGACAAGTCCCGCTCATTGTCAGGAAAATTGAGAATTCGCTCTGAAGAAAATTTATCAGAAAAGACAATCGGCGATAACTGTTCTATAAAAGGATTTCAGTCCGGCGAACCATAAAATAAAAATTGAACCAAATTGATGAAATTTAATTTAAAATATTGATGATGAACGATCTGTCTATGTGGGAAAATATCTTTTAAGCCACTCTGCTGTAAGACAGATGCCCTTATCAAGATTGGTTTTTGGAACCCAGTTTAGTAAATTTCTTGCACTCGAAGAATCCAGTATCATCTCTTTTACATCGATTAACCGGCTTTCTTCATATCGTACAACGGGTATGATTTTTAAAATTTGTTTAATCGTATTGATTACTTCATTTAAACGGATGGCCCTGTTTCCTGACAGATTGAATATTTTATTTTTGCATTCGGATACTGATAAAGCGCTGATTAAAACATCGATCAGATCATCAATATAGAAAAAATCCCGAATGATGTCACCACTGCCCCATATATGAATGGTTTTTCCTGTCAGTGCATTGTATGTAAATACAGTGACGGCGCTTTGGCGACGATTGGGATTTTGATAAGGACCATACAGGACGGACGGCCTGAATATCGTATATTCAATATGATGCAAATGAGCATACATCTGCAGATACTTTTCAACTGTAAGTTTGGATATCCCAAAGGCATTGATCGGATTTGTCATATGGGTTTCATTAACTGGCAACTGTTTCGGAACTCCATACACAGTACCACCGGATGAAATATAAATAATTCGTGTTACTTTTGAATTCACACATGCGTCAAACAGTTTTAATGAAGAATCGACATTTTCGTGTATATCTCCGAGCGGATCACGGGTGGCCGTCTCATGAATGGTTCCCCATGCAAGATGATAGATCGTTTCTATTGAATCATCGATAATAATTTTTTTTAATTTATCCGAATCACGGAGATCGCTCTTAATAAAGCGAACATGATCAGGAAACGTCATGAATCGGGGGGGAGTAATATCAAGGACCGTTATTTTGTATTGATCCAGTTGGGATAACCGATGGACCAGATTGGCACCAATAAATCCACTGCCCCCTGTGATTAATATGTTTTTCATTCTGCATTTACCTGCAATATTTGAGCATTTGCGGGATTTGTGTAATATCAGATCGGTTTTTTTCCATAATTTCGTATCCGTTACCCTCACGAACAATGTGATAATGATTGTTAAGCAATTGATCCAGCTCGGGAAAATCAACAGAGGTGTCTTTACCCAAAGGCCATGGTCTTTCTGTTATACGGATGACAAACCGCGGTTGTGTCTTTTTCATTTGCAAAATAAATTGTTTTCGGAGATATTGAATATAGGGACTGGATATATGATGATAGAACTGCAGGTCATAGATAAATGGTGTTGCTATTTTCGCCCGGGAAATTAACATTGCATGGACGGCTCCTCTGACAAAATCCAGAGGTTGCACAGTGTCATCAGGATTCATATTCGATTCCAGATAATTCGCGATTTCATGTGTACGGCCCTGATTCGGGAGTGCGGCGGCTGCGCCTCTCATGCGTTGAGAGAAGTCCGGAGTCGGCCGCACTGTCGTCACAATAAATACAGCCATTACTACCATTGCGATAGACTGCAGGTAATGATAACGTCCTTCTACAGGTGGCTTTACAAAATTTAAAGAGGCACAAAGAATAAGAAAGTACTGCATGGGCAGATAATGCGTTGTCCAGAATTTTCCTTGCGAAAGCGGATAAAAACTGTACGTAACACAGAGAGAGACAAGGAGAATGAGAAATTTCTTTTTTGATTTTGGTTCAGGAAAAAATTTAATCGCCAGAAACACACCGAGCGCTGCAGGTAACAATATCCTCACAGAATAAGTATTTTTCTGCCCAAGCGTAAGAAAGGATTTTAAATAGTAGATCCAGCGTTCAGAACCTTCTATAGTATATAAGTGTCCATTTAATTTTGTATACAGCGGGATGTATGATTTCATGGTGATTATAAAATCAGATAATCCACCTTTGGCATAAACCCAAAAAACGGGTATTGCAAGTATGAAAATAAAGCCAATACAGGTCGACAGCAATAAGCGAATCAGGCCGAGTACTGAATATAAACTCCGTAATGGCTTTCCGTCCATGTGTTCCCAATGCAAATACAGAATAAGCGGTATCGCTCCGATACAGAAAGAAGGTTTGAGCGATGCTGCGGCTGCTGACAGTGCACCGACAATCATGCCGGATAGATGAAGGTGTTTTTGACTGTACGGTCCGGTTACCCATAAGAAAGCCAGGGAAATGGGTAAAATGCAGAGGAAATCGCGCTGCAGACTCATGTTGGGTCCCTGATTCAGATAATGCAGCCCAAACAGAATCACACCCAAAAAAGCCGGAATGGTCCCGAATTTTTTCAACAGTAACCAGGATATCAGAAAAAGCAGCAACAGAATTGTTATATCAAAGCAGCGAAATGCAAAATCACCATAGCCAATGAAATGTGTCATTATCGAATGAAATAGATACGTTCCCGGTACATTATTATCCAGGATATCCTGATAAGGAATAAAATCATGATCATTGATAAGGTAGGTGATATAGTGAAAGACCGGGGTATCCAGACACATATACCAGCCCAGGGATAAAAACATACAAATGATTAATATAATTCCTGAGAAAGTGAGAATGCCGACTTTTGGAATATCAATTGATTTTTCAAATGTCATTCTGCTATGTTTCAAGAATCGGCCCTCAGATTGACAGACAAAATTATTGGTAATCATTTACATGTGTATGATTTCGCCGAATATCAGTTGATGCATTATGAAAAATTATTCACAACAGAAGTATTTTTATCAATTTAATGAAAATCAATATCCTTGTCAATTGATATCATCTTGCGGGCGGATGTGTATTATTCAATCAGCAGTGTAAAATATCTGTCAAACTGAATGAAATGTAGGAAAAAATGGAAAACCTTATTATATTGCCTATTACATTCTGTTCGTATGAACGGCTATAAAGAGATTATAAACAAATGAATAAGACACCCGTTGAAATTTCGATAGTGATTCCCGTTTATTCAAGCGAGGATTGCCTGGAAACACTTATCGAACGATTAACAGAGATTTTAAATTCGTTGAATCAGACATATGAGATAATAATGATCAATGATTGCAGTCCGGATATGAGCTGGGACAAAATTGTTCACCTGTCCAAGAATTACCGTAATATTATCGGCATTGATTTGCGTAGAAATTTTGGTCAGCATAATGCGATTATGGCAGGGCTTCATTATTCATCAGGAAAATTCATTGTAATTATGGATGATGACTTGCAACATGATCCCATTTACATTCCGGCGTTATTAACCAAACTTGCCGATGGATATGATGTTTGTTATGCATGTTATCAATTAAAAAAACATTCCTGGTTTAAAAATCTCGGTAGTTGGTTTAATGACAAAGTAGCCAATATCGTCCTGAAAAAACCTAAAAAAATCTATCTCTCGTCTTATAAGGCGATTCAGTGTGAGGTGGTAGATGAAATTCTGAAATATAATGGTCCCCACCCTTATATTGATGGACTGCTTTTCACTATTACCCGTAATGTTACACAAATTTATGTTGAACATCATGAACGATTTTCCGGGAAAGGGCATTATACTTTAAGAAAATCCCTTAATCTGTGGCTTAAACTCGCTACGGCCTTCTCAATTTTACCATTGAGAGCGGCAATATTTTTGGGTTTTTTTTCTTCTGCCATCGGATTTTTTCTGGCTTTATATTTTATCATTCGATATTTTGCCGGGATTCATACACCTGCTGGCTGGCCGTCTCTCATTGTGACTGTGCTTTTTCTAGGAGGAATTCAATTGATTTCTCTGGGCATTATCGGGGAGTATGTCGGACGTCTGTTCCTGCATCAGAGGAAGGAGCCTCAATTTACAGTGAATAAGGTGATTAATAGCTCGGGGAAGTAAATATAATGAATACGGTCATACAAGTCATTTGGTTAGTTTTAATTTGAGATTTCGAATGAATCATTCGAAGCTTTCCGCTGAAATTATTTTGTTCTGCTGAAAAATCCGTTGCTGTCATATGGTGCAATTTAACAAACATCAGCTGTTCTGCCGTTCAGGGCGTAAATATCAGAATTCAAAAGTATTATTGATATTTCAAGTTTCATATTATTACCGGGTAATCTTTGTCGGTTTTTTTCTGTTCATAAATCAGATTATTTCCCAGCCGGTGGTTCGTGATATTGAGATTTATGGTGCGAAAAAGCTGTCGAAATCCGTTCTTATAAAAAGAACCGGTTTGGTTAAAAACCAGCCCCTGCCGAAAACCTGGCCCGATTCCTGTATGAAAATGTTAACACAATATTTATATCAGCAGGGATTTTATCAGTCGAGAATAGATTCGTTTGGTATGCGGTATATCAGTGATTCTGCACAAGTGAGGATAAACCTTTGGTTGCATGAAGGTAAAAAGGTCAAGGTTGGGGAATATCAGATAAACGGATTATCTCCTGCATTTTATGAGGAGATTGAACCGCTATTATTTTTAAGCACCAACGCCGGATTTTATGAAAAATTATTGTCGGAAGATATTGAACAAATTTTGATTTATATGGAAAACAATGGGCATCCTCTGGCCGTTGTCGAAGTGAAAGTGCTGGATTATACTCCTTTAACAAATACAATCAAAATTATCTTATCAGTAAAGCCCGGGCCCAGAATCTATTTAAACAGATATGATATTCAGGGAAACAAATTTACAAAGCCCAAAGTGATCCTGCGTGAAATACGATTTAAACCCGGGAATTTGTACAGTCATAAGGAGACGCAAAAGATATCAGAAGATTTACAGAGGCTGGGTTTTTTTGAACAGGTCAACGAACCAGAAGTTTATTTTACTGAAGATCAGGCTGTTGTGTTCATTCGTGTACGGGAAGGCAATCCAAATACCCTGGATGGTGTGGTTGGGTATACGCCGTCCAATGATCCTGAACGACCGGGATATTTTACCGGACAGCTTCATTTTCTGTTTCGAAATCTTGCGGGCACGGGCCGTTTTTTTGAAGCATTTTGGGAAAAGAAGGACAAGTACTCACAAGCCATGCGCTTTGGTTATGAGGAACCATGGCTGAGGGGATGGCCCATTCATATTGGCGGGTATTTTACACAGGAGATCCGTGATACCACTTATGTGGATCGTGGATGGCGAATGAGAGTGCGCTATACACCAAGCGCTGTTTTGTCATTGTTTGTGGAAGGGGGGCAGCGCGAGATCCTTCCGGATTCGCTGGGCAGCGTTTTGTACGATCTCGCACAAACCAAGAGCTGGGTAGGAACTCTGGGGCTGGATTATACCACATTCGATATGCCGTTGAATCCAAGAAAAGGCGTATGTTACCACACAGCCGCAACATTTGGACGGAAACACAATTTGGGACCGGCGTTTATGGATACCATTCCACAATGGAAAGAACCGGTAAATACACGACATATTCGGGCCGATGCTGAGTTAGTGATTCCGGTTTCCTATTCGCAGGCAGTATTTGTTGGACTTCACGGTCAGGAGGTGAAAAGTGGTGGTGATCATATACCTATAAGTGAGCAAATTCGTTTTGGTGGAACCAATTCACTCCGGGGATATGCAGAGGATCAGTTTCGGGGAAGTCTGGTTGCGTGGTTTAATCTGGAATACCGTTATCTTTTCGGAGACCGATCCCGTATATTCACTTTTATTGACGCAGGTATGTATCAGCGGAGGGAAAAGGGACACGGATTGATTCGTCATCAGAAAATCGGTTATGGTTTTGGAATTCGTTTGGAAACCCGTCTCGGTGTGGTTGGTGTGGATTATGGATTGGGTCATGGTGATGATTTAATGCAGGGCAAGGTCCATGTGGGATTGGTGAATCAGTTTTAGAGGAATGGATTCGATGGGAGAAACAGAGAAAAAGAATCAAGAAACAAGAAAGACAAAGTGGGAAAATAGGGGATATACGGGTAATAGAGTAATCGTTGAGTCGTTGAGTCATTGAGTCGTAGGCATAACAGTAGATGAGTAAATAGGTATATATGTTCCCTTCATTTTTACCACATGAGGAATAAATCCTATATGTATATTTGGTGGGGAAAGGAGTGGACGCATCAACCCATCAACTCATTTACCTATCTACTGATTCCCCGCGTTCGACCGTCGAGATGATGAAACGGAGCATCTAGGATACGAAGAAACGGAGAGAAAAGAAAACCGAAAACAAAGATCAGAGATAAAAGGTCAAAGATAAATGAACAGAAAAAAAGAATCAGGAAATAAAAAAAATGCTGAAATTCGAATATTGCAGGAATAAAAAAATCAATTGCTTGATGCTTTTTGTGCTGAGCGCTGGTTTCGGTTTGAATGCTTCACTATTACCCCCCGCTATTCTGAATATCCATCCCAGGCCGGATAGCAAGTTTCACTCTGTCCGTACAAATATTATTCTGAATCTGAAAAAAGATTATTTGAAAATGCTTGATGACGTTTCGTCTCTGATTCATGTAAAATCAGGTGGACTGGATTATCAGGGAGAAGCATTTTTTGCCACAGATGGAAAAACAATTATTTTTGATCCGAATTTGATTTTTCCGCAAAATGCGGCCATTACAGTCACTGTGGCACTCAGTCAGTTGAATGACGAGGACGATTTGCAATACACATTCTATACAGTATCCTCGCAAACTCAGCTGCCGAAAAAAACAGCAGCTGATGATACAATGAACATACAGACGACTCATTCATTGGAATTGAATGAGGACGTCCGACTCATCAATAATGTGGCTGTGCCGAGTGATTTTCCTTATATTACGACCCGTCAGCCCGGAAAACCCGAACCGGGCATGATTTTTTATGCGACCAATTATCCGAGTACATCGGGAAATTATCTCATTATATGTAAAAATGACGGTACGCCCTATTACTTCAGGAAAATTGATGATGTGGTCAGAAGCGGCAATTTCCTGCTTCATCCCAATGGATGGCTTTCAGCTCATCTTTATGACCAGAGGGGAAGAACCTATTGGCGGCATCTTATTTTTGACAGTATGTTTACTCTGATCGATGTCTATCAAGTCGGACATGGATACAATACCGACAATCATGAATTGCAATTTCTGGCCAATGGCCACGCATTAATGATTGCTCACCAGGTTGTGCAGCTTGATCTAAGCAATATCATTCCTGACGGACAATCCAATGTGGCTGTTCAAGGTATGCATTTTCAGGAATTAGACAAGGATAAAAATGTGATTTTTGAATGGCGAAGCTGGGATCATTTTAACATTCAGGATGCCGTAAAAGAGAATCTGTGGAGCAGTAATATCGATTATGTCCATTTAAATTCCGTAGCTATTGATTATGACAGCAATTACGTCATTTCAAGCAGAAATCTTAGTGAAGTTACCAAGATTGATCGGGAGACGGGTGAGATAATATGGCGACTCGGCGGAGTAAACAATCAATTTGATCATATTAATGACGATATCATGATTTCCTATCAGCATGACGCCCGTCCTGTGCGCGGTAAGCCCAATCACTATCTGATTTTTGACAATGGGTGGTGGCGCTCACCGCATTTCTCACGGGCGGTTGAGTATCTGCTTGATACATCCGATATGACGGCTGAGGTGGTGTGGCAGTACAGATACATACCGGACCGTGCCGTCAGCGGCATGGGCAGTTCCCAGCGCTTGCCAGGCGGCAATACATTAATTGACTGGCCTCAGAACAGAACGCAAATATGTGAGGTCACGCCGGATGGTAACATTGTATTTGAGCTTTTCAGCTCCGGGCATTCCAATTATCGCTGCCGTCGGTTTGACTGGCACGGTCAAATGCGGGTTCCCTATTTGCAAATTGAAAATCACAGTGCTTTTATCCGCCTGTTTTTTAATAAATTCGGCGATGAATCGGTCCAGTATTACAATATCTATGCAGGAAAATCAGACAATCCCGACAACCTGGTTACCAGCACTACCCAGACATATTGCGATATCACGAATTTGGAAAACAGGACTATGTATTATTTCCGTGTGACAGCCGTGGATGACGATCAGCTGGAAAGCGGTTTTTCACAAACAGAAAGTACATATGTGAAATATGTCGGATCCGGAAAAAATGAGGTAAAAAACGGGTCTTTTGATTCTCCATATTACTGGAATTTGGAAACTGATCCTGCAGCGAAGGCTTCTGCGAACATTACCGGTGACCGGGAATATCAAATCCACATCACTAACGGAGGTGAGGATATCAGTGATGTGCAGCTTTATCAGTCGGGTATTCTTTTAGTACAGGGCAAGGATTATGTATTTGAATTTGATGCTTACGCAAGCAGCGGCCGGCAGATTCATGCAAAAGTTACAAGGGGGGCTTCGCCCTACACAAATTATGGGAAGATAGGCGGTACCTATGTTACAACGCGGAAGCAGCATTTTCAATATCCATTTGTCATGGAAGATCCTGCAGATACGGATGCAAGAGTCGTTTTTGAATGCGGCACCAGTACCGGAGATCTTTATATCGACAATGTGTCACTTGTCTATCATGATTCAGAAACAGCTGACTCTGTGATCAGGCTTAATTTTCAACCGGCCGGAGTCATCCCTCCCGAAGGCTATTTGGCGGATACAGGTACAGCCTATTCTCTTCAGGAAAACGGATATTTTTACGGTTGGCTGAACGGTGTTAATGGTGAAACCCGGTTGCGCGATACGCATGAAGATTTACGGTACGCAACACTGAATCATATGCAAAAAGTAAATCCGCGTTCGTGGGAGATTCAAGTTGCCAATGGTGAATACAGAATTCATCTGGTCATGGGAGATCCTTCTCATACAGACCAGACCAATCACGTTATGATTGAAGAAACGATAATCAATGATCCGGATGGGGAGGATTATTTTGATGAATACTCTGTCATAGTCGAAGTCAATGATGGAAAATTATCTCTGTCACCGGCATCCACTTCTGAAAATGCCAAGCTTTGCTTTATTGAGATTGAATCTTTAGAAACATCTGTTAAAAACCACGGCTTTGCCATTCCGCGATTATTTCTTCTAAAGCAAAATTATCCTAATCCATTCAATCCCAAGACAACGATTCAGTATACAGTATACCGGGAAATGCCTGTTGATTTATCGGTGTATAATATCAACGGACAGAGGGTGGCAACTCTGGTTCATTCGGTCAAACAGCCGGGAAATTATTCGGCCACATTTGATGGCGCCGAGCTTGCAAGCGGTGTCTATTATTATCGTTTTAAATCGAATAATGAAATAGCGACCCGGCGGATGGTTTTAATGAAATAGCATCTGTGTATCTTAGTGAATGATTGTCTCCGTCACGTTTTTCCTTATAGACTCTTGTGATTTGATGGCTTTTTTTTGGACGCTCACCGCAAGGAATCAGTAGATGTGTAAATGAGTTGATGGGTTGATACGTCCACTCCTTTCCCCACCAAATATACATTAAACAGATGCAGGGAGAGCACTCTTCTACTCTTGGCTCTACGACTCTCTTCAAAGACCGCAGACCCTTGGAAAATCCCAAATAACAAATCATAAATAACAAACAATATCCAAATCACAAATTCCAAACATACTTTACTTTGTTTATGATTTTAATCTTTGGAATTTGAAATTTATTTGTCATTTTGAATTTGAAGTTTTTTCACCAACAATCTGTACATTCTCTTTGTTTTTAATCCTACTTTCAACAACTCAATATTTCCTTTATATCCCCTATTTCCCCATTCCTTCTTGTTTCTTATTTCTTAACTTGATTTTATCTCCGTTTCTCCGTCTCTCCCATGCTCCGTTTCATTCTCTCAACCAACGACTATAAGACTCAACGACACTACGATTCTGTGACCCAATGACCCGCAAACCCACAGGATCATCGGCCACAATGCACTGTAATTTTTCTTGCATTTCAATGATGCTTTTTGTATGCTCTAATGTATTTCATTTCCTTTAATTAATGCATGGGGGAGTAATGAAACGGACACAAAGTGCCCTTTTCGCAATCATTTGTTTTTTTTCAATCATGATATACGGACAGGTTGCTGTGCAGGATTCACTGGCACTGGCGGCCCTATACAATAGCACAAATGGTCCGAATTGGGATGACCATACAAACTGGCTGACGGGTCCGGTTCCGACCTGGTTTGGTATTTCTGTGAGTGGGGGACGGGTCGCAAGGATTGAAATGCGCCGGAATCATTTGGAGGGACCGTTACCAGATAAGATTGGTGATTTAACGGCTTTAAGTAAGTTATCCTTGATTTCCAATGAGATTTCCGGTCATATTCCGGAATCGATCGGTCAACTGGTTTCATTGCTTTATCTGGATTTGGGGAGCAATGATTTAACAGGCACCATTCCTGAAGAGATCGGTAATTTAACCGTGTTGAGAGAATTGCGAATGGATAATAACCAGCTGTCAGAAAATATCCCTTCCGCATTGGGCAATTTAATCAATCTGACGAGTCTGAATCTTGCTTACAATGATTTGTCAGGATCCATCCCTCCCGAATTGGGTAATTTATCCCAATTGTCCAGCTTTTACTTAAACAGTAATGAACTCACGGGGCCAATCCCTTCCGAATTGGGGAATTTGACAAAGGTATACCGGCTGTCGCTCTTCAATAATCAGTTGTCCGAATCGATCCCTGCGGAACTTGGTGATATGACAGATATGAAAGAATTGAAACTGTACAGTAATCAGCTATCGGGATCGATTCCTCCTGAACTCGGTCAGTTATCGAATTTGGAAGTCCTGCACCTTGGCATGAATGAATTGTCGAATGAAATTCCCGGAGAATTGGGAAATTTACAAAATTTGAGACAATTGTCGTTAAATCATAATGAACTGGATGGCAACATCCCTGCGGAACTTGGAAATCTTACCAATCTAACTAATTTGAGTTTCGCGAGCAACCAGCTGGACGGTCCTATTCCTCCGGAGCTAGGGAATCTTGTTGCCATGAGAAATCTGGCTTTGGACGCTAACCAACTGACCGGCCCGGTTCCGTGGCAGTTATTCAACCTGACGCAATTGACAGTCTTAAATCTTTCAAAAAACCAATTGTCTGATAACCTGCCTGCAGGCATTGGTAATCTGATCCAGTTGCAACAGCTTTTTCTGGATGGTAATCTGTTCACTGGAAATATTCCCGATGCAGTGGGGAACCTGACACAGCTCACTGAATTGGTTTTAAGTGAGAACCAATTCGAAGGCGCCATACCCGGCACAATCGGAAATCTTGGCTTGCTAGAAAGTCTGTATCTTCATGATAATCTGCTTGCCGAGTCAGTACCATCCAGTATTGCCAATTGCACTTCCCTTGTGATAATTATTTTTGATAACAATCGATTAACAGGTGCGATACCCAACGAGCTGGTTGCACTGTCCGATTTATATGAACTGTCATTTAAGAACAACCAGATCACCGATTTGCCTGATCTGTCTCAACTCACTCAGCTTCGAGAACTTTGGGTGCAGAATAATCGGTTGACTTTTGAAGATATCGAGCCCAATATAGGCGTTTCGACTTTTTATTATTCACCACAGGATAGCACAGGTGTTGAAACCGATACAACCGTTTCCTTGGGGAGCAATCTCACATTGACTGTGGATATTGGAGGAACCTGCAACACGTATCATTGGATTCATAATGGTGAAAATATCGATGGTGCCACTGAGAGTGATCTGGAACTGACTTCAATCAATGGTTCAGATACTGGCACCTATTATTGCTGTATAGGCAATACCGTAGCCGTAAATCTTCAAATTTACACACGGCCTGTTCATATCATGTTGGATATCACCCCGCTGTCTCTGGATTCCCTGGCTCTGGTGGCCCTCTACAACAATACGGACGGTCCCAACTGGAACAATAACTCCAATTGGCTTGCAGGCCCTGTATCAACTTGGCATGGTGTTACTGTAAGTGAAGAGCGTGTAACAGAAATTTCACTGGATGACAATCTCCTTACAGGGTCTGTGCCTCCTGAAATTGGTAATCTGTCCGAGTTAACACGGTGTTACCTGCATGACAATCAACTGTCAGGTTCCATTCCACAGGCGTTCGGTCAATGTAGTCAGCTGACCACCCTGTCTCTGTATAACAATCATTTCGGAGGCTCCATACCGGAAAGTCTCGGCAATCTGTCTCAGCTGACTTTTATCAATCTGGGTGAGAATCAGCTGACAGGCACCATACCCGATGAGATATGGCAGTTAACCAACCTGGAATATCTGAGTTTCTATGATAATCAATTGCATAGTATTTTATCTGAACAACTCGGAATGCTTCCCAATTTGAAAGGCCTCTCTATTTCGAGTAATCAATTTGAAGGAACCATTCCTTCGGAAATAGGGAATTTGACGTCTCTCAGAAACCTTGACCTGTTTTCAAATCAGTTTTCAGGCCCTGTTCCTGAAACATTCATTAATCTGGTCAATCTGCGGCGATGTAACCTGTTTAATAATCAATTCACGAATTTACCCGATCTCTCGTCAATTGCTTCATTGGAGGTTTTAAAGATCCAGAATAATCAATTCATGTTCGAGGACATTGTACCCCATATGGAAATCGAAACATTTGAATACGCACCCCAGGACAGTGTGGGTGAGGCGTATCAGGATACACTTGAAACCGGATCAACGCTGAGTATTTTCAGCACAGCAAGGGGTGAGAATAATCAATATCAATGGTTCCGAAATGGATTTTCCCTGCCGAATAAAAATGAAAGTGAATTTCAGATCGATGCCGTGACCTTCGGTGATGGCGGCCTGTATACCTGTGAAATTACGAATACGATGGCGCCCGATCTCACATTGTACAGAAGATCTGTGGATATCACCATTAAATGGAGCGGTATTCACCTGGATTCTCTTGCCCTCCAGGCACTTTACAACAGCACGGACGGCCCGAACTGGACTGACCAAACCGGCTGGTTTACGGGTCCGCTTTCGAATAACTGGTATGGAATTACAATGAAAAATGACCGGGTTTCGAAGATCGACCTGGATGGGAACAATCTCAGCGGAGAGATTCCGATCCAGATCGGAGATCTGGACAGTCTGGATACACTCCAATTGCAATCCAATTCGCTTTCCGGGACGATTCCGTGCGTATTGTGTGATTTGCTGACTCTTGCCGATATTCGTCTGGGCAGAAACCAGCTCACCGGTTCCATTCCTGATTCGATCGGCAAGCTGAAGGCGCTTGTCTTTCTCAGTTTAAACAGTAATGCATTCACCGGCACCATTCCAGCGTCCATCGGACAGCTGGACAATCTTTATTGGCTGGATCTGAGCAGCAATGAGATTGAAGGGGAGATTCCCTCTCAAATCGGAAATTTGGAGAAACTTATTTCGCTTTCTTTTTCGTTTAATGCATTATCAGGATCCATACCGCCTGAAATCGGCAATCTGATCAATCTTGAATACCTGCTGTTATCCGGCAATCAGCTCTCCGGCCCTATTCCTCCGCATATCGGGAATCTCGAAAAAATACAATGGCTGGAGCTCGCTATCAATGAACTGGATGGCCCCGTTCCACAAGAGATCGGTAACCTGAGCGATCTTACCCATTTGTATCTGGCACGTAATCAGCTTTCCGGTCCCATTCCGGAAGAGATAGGCAACCTGATCAATCTGCAGAACCTGTATTTTTCGTCTAATGCCCTTGATGGATTTATACCCGACACCCTCGGCAGTCTGCCAAATCTGACTGATCTTGGACTCGACAGAAATCAATTCATCGGCGAAGTCCCAGAATCTTTGACCCGATTGAAAAAACTGAGCGGTCTTTTTCTCTATTCTAATAAACTGACGGCTATTCCGGATTTTTCGGATCTTGACAGCCTGACGAATCTGGAGGTCCAGGAAAACCGGCTGACTTTTGAGGATATCGTACCCAATCTTGGGATCACCGGATTTATATACGTTCCGCAGGATTCTTTGGGTGAAGTACAGGATACCACTGTGGCAGAGGGCGATTCTCTCTCTTTTTCGGTTCATGTCGCAGGAAATGACGTTCTTTATCAGTGGATGAAGAATGGAGACATTCTTGCCGGATGGGACAGCTCTCTTCTCGTCTTTAATTCTATTGCACTTTCAGATTCCGGAACCTATATTTGTCAAATAAGCAGTTCAAATGTGCCGGATCTGATTTTACACACACAGCCCATCCATATTGCTGTGAATTCTAAAACCGCGGAAGATGATCATTTGTCAGCTGTTCCAGTAACTTTTAAATTGAAACCCAATATGCCCAATCCGTTTAATCCGGTTACACGGATCGAGTATCATGTGCCTGTTCGTGCAGATGTGGCACTTGTGATCTATAACAGCCGAGGTGAACAAGTGGAACAAATGGTTCGGGAAAATCAAGTACCCGGGAGATATCAGGTAACATGGAACGGGCAGCATGCCTTCGGATACACAGTATCGAGCGGTTTATATTTTATCAGAATGCATGCAAAAGCAGATGGTAAGCACTATTCCGAGATCAGGAAGATGATGTTATTGAAATAAAAAAACTTGACATTCGCACAATAAAAATATATATTGTTTCTGTTTATAGAAACATTAGGATGAAAAAAATAATGAATAATCAGAATTATAAATATTTCAGTCGGATTTGGTGGTGGTGCTTAAGGAAGGGAACCACCTAGGAAGAGGAGAGGGATTGAGGTATGCAAGGTGGGACTCTTTATCATGTTCCCACCTTTTTTTTGTCGTGGGAATAAAGACTCATCCACGGCTTTTTTTATGTCTGCCTGGATGAATCATCTCTGAAATCTTGAGGACCTGTAAATGATGTGCAGAATTTCAGCAGTACTTACATAATTTTTATAAATAAGTTGATATGGAGGAATCCAAATTATGACGATTCAGGAAGCCATTGGGAAAACCATTGACGGGGCATCTTTATCTCAGGAGGAAGCCCAATCTGTGGCTACAGAAATTATGGAGGGAAAGGCGACAGATGCACAGATCGCAGCGCTTTTGATGACTCTGCGTCTCAAAGGAGAAACGGTTGATGAAATTACGGGCTTTGCAAAAACCATGCGGGAAAAGGCCACAAGAATTCCCTGCATGACACTGGATATTGTCGATACCTGCGGTACAGGTGGTGACGGCTATGGCACTTTTAATATTTCGACTCTAAGCGCGATTGTGGCAGCTGGTGCAGGATGTCCCATTGCCAAGCATGGAAATCGTTCAGTATCCAGCCAATGCGGCAGTGCGGATGTACTGAAGGCATTGGGTGTGAATCTCCAAATTACACCGGAAAAAGCCGGAGAATGCATTGATAAAAATGCCATTGGATTTTTATTTGCGCCATTGCTTCATCAAGCCATGAAATACGCCATTGGTCCGCGGCGTGAGGTGGGTGTCCGTACGATATTTAATATTTTGGGACCCTTGACCAATCCTGCAGGCGCCAAGCGGCAGCTTCTGGGTGTGTTTAATCCAGATTTGACGGAACCCATAGCCAATGTTTTAAAAAATTTAGGTTCTGAGCATGTGATGGTTGTGCATGGTGAAGACGGAATGGATGAAATCACACTGACAGGAAGGACCCGTGTCAGTGAATTGAAAGGCGGTAATGTGAATACCTACATGCTGGATCCGGAATCTTTTGGATTGAAAAAAGTGAGTTCAGATGATTTAAAAGGAGGCGTTGCCGAACATAATGCATCCATTGTCACCGGAGTGCTGAAAAGTGAAAAAAGTGCAAGACGCGATATGGTTGTTCTCAATGCCGGAGCAGTGATTTATGTGGGGGGCAAAGCACCTTCGATTGAAGCGGGTATGAGAATGGCCGAAGAAGCCATTGATTCCGGTGCGGCTTTGGAAAAATTGGAAATGCTGAAGAGAATGACGAATGAATAAAATGACAGGATGGTATGGAAGTAAGGTGTATTTTCATATTGTATTCAATCGAAAAAGAGATTTCGGTCCGATTTTCTGGTTTTCAATGATAACTGAAAGTTGATCTCGTGAAGGATATTTTAACTCATATTATTGAATTTAAAAAATTTGAAATCGCAGAGTCAAAAAAGCGAAGGCCGCTGGCAGAGTTGTATAAAGGTCCCTTTCCTGAATTGCGTGATTTTAAAGGTGCGCTTCAGAAGTCGGGAATGTCGCTGATAGCTGAGGTTAAGCATAAATCTCCTTCGGCCGGAATTATTAAGCCGGATTTTAATCCGGTACAGAATGCGTGTATGTATGATAAATCAGGTGTTGATGCGATTTCAGTGCTTACAGATAATAAATTTTTTGGCGGCAGTCTGGATTATTTGATCCAGATCCGTGATGCCGTTAAGCTCCCTCTGTTACGAAAGGATTTTATAATAGATGCATATCAGATATACGAGGCCAGAACGGCCGGAGCAGACGCAATTTTATTGATTGTGCGTGCATTGTCGCAATACCAGATCAAAGATTTTCTCGGATTGTCACGGGAATTGGGACTGGCCGCCTTGGTCGAGATTCATTCTGCAAATGAAGCGGAAGCAGCAATCCGGTCGGGAGCTGAAATTGTTGGCATCAACAATCGTAATCTTGCAACATTTACGGTGGATTTGCAGAATTCTATTGATCTGAAACAAATGATTCCGGATTCTCTGATATCTGTCAGCGAAAGCGGCATAAAAACAGGTGGGGATACCGCGAGGTTAATGGATGTGGGATTTCAGGCAGTGCTGGTAGGAGAGACACTGATGCGTGAGAAGAATATCACTGAGAAAGTTCGCGAACTGAAAGGATTGGCATGAGATACTATCCTGTTACGAGGGTAAAAATTTGCGGCGTCACAAATGTGGAAGATGCACGACTGGCTGTGACATTGGGAGCCGATGCTATTGGATTGATCTTTGCGGAGTCCAAACGGCAGGTGACTCCAGAACAGGCGCGGACCATTGTCCGGGCCCTGCCGCCTATGGTTACCACTGTAGGTGTTTTTATGGATCAGCCATTGGACGAAATTCAGCGTACAATTCAGATATCCGGTGTTACCATGGTTCAATTACACGGAAATGAATCGCCGGAATTCTGCAGCCGGGTTGGCAGACGGGTCATGAAGCGAATTCATGTGAAATCGTCAGATACAGCCCGGTTTATTAAAGGCCGCATGAAACCTTATTCAGAAAATGATATTATACTTGATCCGGGAGCCGGAGACGGCCGGACATTTGACTGGCGCATCGTTTCCAAACTGGATGCGCCATTTGTTTTGGCCGGAGGATTGAATCCGGACAATGTGTGGGCTGCTATACAGTTGGCAAAGCCGATAGGCGTGGATGTGTCATCCGGTGTCGAAATTTATCCTGGCAAAAAAGATCCCGATAAATTAAAAGCATTTTTACAGGAGGTTAAAGTATGAGTCAACTGCCCGATGCAACCGGGCATTGGGGCGCTTTCGGTGGACGGTATGTACCTGAGACCGTGATGACCGCCCTGTATGAACTGGAAGCAGAATACAAGGCAATGAAGAAGAATTCTTCTTTTAACAGGGAATTCAATCAGATTTTGTGTCAGTATGTGGGGCGGAAGACACCCCTTTATTTTGCTGAACGATTAACCCGGAAGATAGGCGGAGCCAAAATTTATTTAAAACGGGAAGACCTGGCACATACAGGGGCCCATAAAATCAATAATACAATTGGACAAATATTACTGGCAAAGCGTATGAGCAAACCCCGTATTATTGCAGAAACCGGTGCGGGACAACATGGTGTGGCCACTGCCACTGCATGTGCGCTGATGGGACTGGATTGCGATGTCTATATGGGTGCAGTGGATGTTAAACGGCAGCGTATGAATGTATTCCGAATGGAATTACTGGGTACCAAAGTGATACCCGTGGAGTCAGGTTCGCAAACCTTGAAGGATGCTATCAATGAGGCCATGCGGGACTGGGTTACGAATATAGAAAATACCTTTTATTGCATCGGATCGGTGGTTGGTCCTCATCCCTATCCCATGATCGTTCGTGATTTTCAGACAATTATCGGCCAGGAAACCCGCAGGCAAATCCTTGATCAGGAAGGCCGGCTGCCGGATCTTCTGGTTGCCTGTGTGGGTGGCGGCAGCAATGCAATTGGATTATATTATCCGTTTTTAGAAGACAATGCGGTCAGAATCATCGGTGTCGAAGCAGCCGGAGAGAGTATTGAATCGGGAAAACATGCAGCATCACTTGGTCAGGGATCTCCCGGCTCTCTGCATGGCGCCATGAGCTATATGCTTCAGGATGAGCACGGTCAGGTACTTGAAGCGCATTCCATTTCCGCGGGTCTTGATTATCCCGGAGTGGGACCGGAACATAGTTATTTAAAGGATATCGGGCGTGTGGAATATGTCTCGGCAACAGACCAGGAATCTCTGGATGCGTTTAGATTGCTTTGCGAAACCGAAGGTATTATTCCGGCACTCGAAAGCGCGCATGCGGTGGCACATGCTGTAAAGGAAGCTGACAATATGTCGCAAGATGAAATTATTGTGGTGAATTTGTCTGGCCGGGGTGACAAGGATCTCGAAATAGTGGAGGGACTGGTATGACGATTCGCAAAACGTTCGCCCGGTTAAGATCAGCCCATGAAATGGCGCTGATTGCATATGAAACCGCCGGTTTCCCTTCTTTAACTGATTCCATCAGCAATATTCGTTTATTGGCTGACAATGGCGCGGACATTATTGAGCTGGGAATCCCGTTCTCAGACCCGATTGCTGACGGACCCACCATTCAGGCATCATCTCATGTCGCCCTGGAAAAAGGTATTTCATTGGAACAGATTCTTGAGATTGTCTCACATGTTGAGACGGAAACACCGCTCGTTGCCATGTCCTATCTCAATCCTCTGCTGTCGTACGGACAGAACCACCTGTTTGAAGATATGAAGTCCTCAGGATTTTCAGGCCTGATTATTCCCGATTTGCCATTGGAAGAATCCGGCGACTGGCAAAGAAAGGCCAGAGAGAATGGCATTGATCTTATATTTTTGGTCACTCCGACAACCTCTGCGGAGAGACTAACCGCATTGGTAAAGGCATCCGAAGGATTTATTTATTGTGTAAGCCTGACCGGGATTACGGGTGCCAGGACGGCTTTACCACCCCATCTGTCCGAATTTATAAAAAAAGTAAAATCACTGACGGATAAACCGGCAGCCGTGGGATTTGGCATATCCACACCCGATCATGTCAGACAACTCAAAGGCATTGCCGATGGTGTAATTGTGGGCAGCCGGATTGTCAGGGCAATGAAGAACAGAGAAGATGTGGGAGCTTTGGTGAGAGGTTTGAAGGAGGCGTGTATTGAGTCATAGAGTCATAGATTCGAAGGGTCGTTGAGTCATTGTGTCGCAGTGTTGTTGATTAGTAGAGTCTTAGGGTTACAAGACAAGTCAAGAAACAAGAATCAAGAAATAAGAATCAAGGGGAATAAAAATAAGTATTGACTGACAGCGGACTGGTAAAAAAATTGAGGTAACCATGACACCCGTACCAAAAATTGAGCTTCAATATCTCCATCGCCGGATCCGGTATGATGGCTGCCCATTGACGGTTTACGAAAAATTATATCAGGATGAATCTTATGGATTTATTTATGAGTCTCTGGAGAGCCTTGAAAAACGGGGACGCTATTCTGTGATCGGATCCCGACCGTATATGAGGTTTGAAAGTCGGGGGAAACATATCCGGATACGCTATGCGGCGGCGCTTTTTGAAATGGAAGGTGATCCTTACGAAATACTCCGTCAGCTGGTGCCCAAAGACCATCCGCATCCTGATGTGATGCCCCTGCCAGGAGGTGCCGTCGGATATATGGCTTATGATACCATTCGGTACGTAGAAAATATCCCTGACAGCAATCCAGATGAGCTGAATGTGCAGGACATGATCTTTGTATTTCCATCAGAATTGATCATATTCGACCATCAGGAATGGATGGCAGATATTATCATTTACGATCAGCATCCCGCTCAGGAGCGCATGACACAACTGGTGCAGGAAGTGGCAACCAGTCTGGAAAGACCCGATGTGAAATATAATCAGAGCCCGTATAAAGAAGTACCTATTTCTTCAAATTTTACCAAAGAAGAATTTTGCAGCATTGTGGAACGCGCCAAAGAATATATACTGGCCGGTGATATTTTTCAAGTGGTGCTCTCACAGCGATTTACATTTCCGCTCCATACAGATCCGCTGAATGCATACCGGGCTGTGCGTTTTACCAATCCTTCCCCGTATATGTATTATATGCATCTCGATGATTTTCATGTTCTGGGCTCATCTCCTGAAATCATGGTGAAACTCACAGGAACTGAAGTAAATATCAAACCTCTGGCCGGTACTCGCCGCCGGGGAAATACTGAGAAGGAAGATGAGGTTTTTTCCAATGAACTGATCCATGATGAAAAGGAGCGTGCAGAGCATGTTATGCTGCTGGACCTTGCTCGGAATGATATCGGCAGGGTGTGCGATTATGGATCCATCCGTTGGCCGGAGACATTTTATATTGAATACTATTCCAAGGTCATGCACCTGGTTTCTGATGTGTATGGAAAACTGTCTAAAGATAAAGATGCGTTTGATCTTGTAGCTGCTTCGTTTCCGGCGGGAACAGTATCAGGATCGCCTAAAGTGCGTTCCATGGAGATTATTGATGAGCTTGAAAATGTCCGCCGCGGTGTATATGCAGGATCGATCGGATATTTTGGGTTTAACGGAGACATGGATATGTGCATCGCCATCCGTACATTGCTTCTTAAAGACGGAAAGGGAATTCTGCAGGCAGGTGCGGGGATTGTTGCGGATTCTATTCCGGAAATGGAATACAAGGAAACCATGAACAAGGCCCGAGCACTTGTCAATGCCGTGGAAATGATGGGAGGGTGATATGATATTTGTTTTGGATAATTATGATTCATTTGTCTACAATCTGGTGCAATATCTGGGTGTTTTAGGGCAGGAATTGATGGTATGCAGAAACGATGTGATATCCGTGGAATCAGTGGGAAGTATGAATCCATCAGCGATTCTTGTTTCTCCCGGACCGTGTACACCAAAGGAGGCTGGTATCTCCATGGATTTAATCAGGAAGTATGCGGGCAGGATTCCAATCATGGGTGTATGCCTGGGACACCAGAGCATTGGCGAGGTCTTTGGAGGTCAGATTATACGCGCTCCCCGGGTGATGCATGGCAAGGTCTCCAGCATTCGGCATGACGGCAAATCTATTTTTCAGGGGATTGAAAATCCGTTTGACGCAACACGGTATCATTCGCTTATTATTGATAGAGACTCGTTGCCTGACTGTCTGGAAGTGACTGCCCAGGATGACAATGGTGTTATCATGGGAGTCCGGCATCGATCCTTTCTTGTTGAAGGTGTGCAGTTTCATCCTGAGTCTGTGCTAACCAAGGTCGGCATGCAGATTCTGAGGAATTTTTTAAAGATTGCAGGAATAAAAGCACAGGAGATGAATGCTTAATGTCTTTACGCGATTGAGCCGATAAAAAGTGATGAATCAAGGAGGAAGCGAATCCCTGATCATATAGATAGTTGATTATACAGAAAAATTCCTGATTCTTTACAATTCATGGTTTTTTGGTGCCTTTGAGGTATTCTTTAAAATAAATATCCTATTTTTGTCATTATCACTTATTTCGCATGGTATGATAGGCCGACCCATCAATCGTATAGATGATCAGGGCAATCCAGATGAAGAGAAATCCGACGAATCTGGACATTGAGAACGGTTCTGCATAAATCCAAACACCGATTACAAATTGAAGTGTCGGCGCAATATATTGCAGGATACCCACTGTAGACAACCGAATGCGTCTGGCTGCTGCTGAAAATAAAAGAAGCGGCAGAGCCGTGGCCGGTCCGGATAAAATCAGCAATCCCTTATGGGTGATTGGAGAATGAGAAAAGGCACCCGTTCCTGAAACTTCAAAAAATAGAATCAATCCAAGGGACGGAATAAACAGAAGAATTGCTTCAAGCGAGAATCCTTCAAGCGCTCCGAGAGGTGCAATTTTTCGGAGCAATCCGTAGAAGGCAAAAGTGGTTGCCAATATCAGAGCAATCCAGGGCAGACGGCCATACTCTAAAGTCAGATACAAAACACCGAAAGCCGCCACAAAAACGGCAATCCACTGCCAGCGCCGCATTTTTTCCTTGAGAATGAAGACACCCAGAAGTACATTCATCAGAGGATTGATGAAATAACCCAAACTTGATTCAACGATATGTTCATGGTTGACTGCCCAGATATAGGTGCCCCAGTTCACGGCTAAAATTGCCGCTGTTACTAAAAAGTGCAGGACAGTCCCCGGCGCTTTCTGCAAACGGCCAATCCAGGACCACTGTTTCCTGAGAATCAGAACAACTAGAACGCAAACCAATGACCAGATCATGCGATGGCATAGAATCTGAAAAGCAGGAACCGCCTGCAGGGATTTCCAGAACAAGGGCAAAAGCCCCCATAGAATATAGGCAAGGATGCCGTAAAACACGCCACGGTTGATCATCAATGGACTCTAAATTCTTCAACAAAAAGACAAAATAGGCATTTGTAACTGAAAAAGCAAGCATGTGTATTGGCCTGTCACAATTTGATTCAATAAAATTTTATGAGACAACTGCCAAAAATATCCGGGGATCGTGAATGTTCAGATCGGTGATCTAATGTTGCAGGTGATATATCCTTATGTTAAGGAGCCTTGCCCAGATCTTGGAGAGTTTGAATATCCTATGCGATTTACCATGGATCTGATTTGATGAGATATTTTATGATGACTGTGGACCGGATGAGCAATAATAATATATTGATTATACATCATTGAGTTATTTTATATTGAAAATTCTTATCAGCCTTGATACCAATGGGCAAGATTTAAATGGATTCTCATTATCTGGATCCGTTCATGAGCCACATGAGAAAAAGGCACACAAGGATTAACAAAATCGATGCCAGAGTCCAGAGCCAGGGTTTGATATGAAACAGGAAAGATCTCCTTTTTGTTTGCACATGATGTCCCTGAATGATTTTTTGCCAGATGTCGGTTTTCAGGTGGTTAATGTTTTGATCGGGCAGTTTTTCATCTCGCAAAAGCTGTTCAATTTCTTCTATTTTTTTGATCATAATTTGTCTCTTAATTGTTGCAATCCCCGATGAATATGTGTTTTAACAGTATTTTCAGATAATCCAAGGATTAAGGCAATTTCCTTCATGGATTTTTCTTCAAAATATCGTAAGGCGATCGCATGCTGATATTTGGGTTTCAGTGTTGCAATTGCCTCGTAAATTTTTTTAAATCGTTTTGCCTTTTCTGCGGTTTCTTCCTTTCTTAATAAAGTGTCATCTGTACGATTTTCATGTACCAAATGCAGGGATCTCTCGTCTGTTAAGGCAACGATTCGTTTTCGTGAGCGATAATGAAGGTTGATTTCATTGATTGCGATTCGGTAAAGCCATGCAGAAAATGGAATGCCCTTGCATTTAAACTGGTGTATTTTTTCAAGTGCCTTCATAAATACATTGGCCGTGATATCCTGCGCTGTGTCGTGACAGTAGACGCGCCTTAGCACAAAATTAAAGATCTGATGATGATATTTATTGAAAATATATTGAAATGCTTCCGGATCTCTTTTCGATAATTCAATCCATTTTTCCTCTTTCTGAAACGAATCGTTATGCGGGAGGATCTGCTTCATAAACACTCCGTTCAATATGGACGCTGTGTCGCATTAATATAATGCAAGAGATTTTCATCGGTTACAAAAGTGAGTTGTCTTTTTTTATTTCATTCCATACGGCATCCATTTCTTCAAGGGTGGCATTTTTCATATCTTTTCCGCTTTTTTCAAAATGAGATTCGACCCGATGAAAACGTGTGATAAATTTATTCACTGCCTTGCGCAGCGCATCTTCAGGATGTACATGAATGAATCTTGACATGTTGACCAGAGCGAACAACAGATCACCAAATTCTTCGGTAACTGCATCATGATCTTGAATTCCGATGGCTTCTTGAAGCTCATCGATTTCTTCTTTCACTTTTTCCCAAACCTGTTCTGGCTTATCCCAATCAAATCCGACGCTGGATGCCTTTTGCTGCACACGATAAGCACGGAGCAGTGCCGGGGCGTGTTTCGGAACGCCATCCAGAACCGATTTTTTTCCCTCGGTTCTTTTAATATTCTCCCAATGGATTTTCTGCTCCTCTGCAGTATTGATCACGGTGTTCCCAAAAACATGGGGATGCCGTCGGATCAGTTTTTCGTTAATCGTATTCAATACATCTTCGATTGTAAACCGCTTGTGATCAGCCGCGATTTGTGCATGAAACACAGATTGCAGTATCAAGTCCCCCAATTCCTCTTTCAATGCATCTTCATCATTTTCATCGATTGATTCCAGCACTTCATACGTTTCCTCTAACAGATACTGTTTCAATGATGCGTGTGTCTGTTCTTTATCCCAGGGACATCCTTCAGATCCTCGCAATTTGGCCATAATATTGACCAGTTTTTGAAATGTTTTCATAATCAGGTCAGCCTCCTGTTTCATTGATAAGGAAAACAAGCGAAACCAATTTGCTGATTTTGAATTTAACAATCAAGAGAAAATGTCAGCTTGATTTCAAGGATTGACAACTGTATATTAAAAAGAACAATCATTTTAGGAGTCAATCATGCTTGGAAGGCGTTTGCCAAAAAATCGCAAATTTGATTATACGCCGCTTTATTACGATCCGAAAAAGGAGGCAAGGGAAGGTCATCATATAAAATTCAAGAGATCCTATCATGTTGCCCGCGCCAATGCAAAAAAGCGTTCACTGATTTGGCTTCTGATCCTCGCTGGTCTTGTTTATTATGCGATTACAATTTTCAGTCGCTGGATAAAGTGATTGTAAATTAGCCGCTGTTGGTAATATGAAAAAACGAAAAATCATATGAATAAAATCTTGAAAATATATGCCCTCTAAAATTCACATTCTTCCAGAACCTCTTATGAAACGCATTGCTGCGGGCGAAGTCATTGAACGCCCTGCTTCGGTTGCAAAAGAGTTGCTGGAAAACAGTCTTGACGCCGGTGCAACGAACATTTCATTGATGATTCAAAATGCTGGTCTTGATCTGATACAGGTGAAGGATAATGGAGAAGGCATGACGGAAGAAGATGCATTGCTGTGTACAAAGCGGCATGCCACATCCAAAATTCAACATGCCGATGATCTTGAATCGATTCATTCTTTCGGCTTCAGGGGAGAAGCTCTGGCAAGTATAGGATCGGTAGCAAGAATGCAGATTGTTACATGTACTGCAGAACAGGAAACCGCAATTGTTGTTTCGATAGAAGACGGTGAAATACGGGATGTCAGTCAGACAGCTTCACCCACCGGAACCGCTATTTCAGTTTTTAATCTGTTTGGATCAGTTCCGGCACGCAGAAAATTCTTAAAAAGTCCGGCCACAGAATTACGTCAGGCAATGGCTGTGTTTCGAAGAATGGCGTTGTCATATCCTCAGATTAATTTCGATTTATATGTCGACAATGAAATAACGATGGATCTTCGTAAAACGGAATTGGAAAACCGGGTGCGTGAAGTACTGGGGCGGGATAAGTTTGGTTTGGTGCTGCCGTTTGAAAAAGAATTTGGAAGTATTAAAATCTTTGGTTATGCAAGCCGCCCCGGAGAATTTCGCAGAACCCGCGATGACCAGTTTTTTTTTCTGAATCATCGGTATATTATCAGCCGCAGTCTGATTCATGCCGTAACGTCCGCCTACGGTCCCCGATTGGGGCGTGGAGAATATCCGGCGTATTTGGTTTTTATTGAAATGGATGCAAAGAGCTATGATGTAAATGTGCATCCTACAAAAATTGAAGTACGTTTCAGAGATGAAAAATATGTGCACGATGCGGTTCATCGTGCGGTCAGTGAAGCCCTGCGTACCAGGCAGTCAGTTCCTGAATTCAATTTGGTCCGGACTCGTCAGGAAACATCAAGATATACGTATCCCCACCGCCCGAAAACGGATGATACAGGGCAATTATCGCTGGAAGTCCAGCAGCCCCTCGATTCCATGGAGCCGGCCATATCACATCAGAATCATCCGGAAGCTTCCGCACAATTCTGGCAGATTCACAATCGGTATATTTTATCTCAGATTAAAAGCGGATTGACCATCATTGATCAGCATGTGGCTCATGAACGCATTTTGTATGAAAAAGCTTTATGGGCGCGTGAGCTCAGAGGTGCCTCTTCACAACAATTGATGTTCCCTCAGACCATTCAACTGTCACCGGAAGATATGATTGTACTGACAGAAATTCTGTCTCATCTTGAAAAAATCGGTTTCGGAATCCGGGAATTTGGTGGGAATACCATTGTTGTGGATTCCATCCCTACAGAGGTAAAGCCTGGACGGGAAACCGAAGTGGTCATTGAAATCCTTGAAGAATATAAAGAAAACCGAACGAAAACACATGATACGTGGGAAGCAGTAGCTGCAAGCTACGCATGTAAAGCTGCAGTGAAATCGGGGGATCCTTTGACCCAGCATGAGATGGCCGCTCTGATTGATCAGCTTTTTGCCACAAAGGATCCTTATTTTTGTCCCCATGGCCGTCCGATTGTGTTCAATTTGTCTCTGGAAGACATTGACAAGAGGTTCGGACGCTGACACCAACCAATCAACATGTACTGTTTATTGTCGGTCCGACCGGATCAGGAAAGACCGATGTGTCTCTTCGGATTGCCGGGCATATGCCCTGTGAAATTATATCCGCTGATTCCAGGCAGCTTTACAAGTTTATGGATATCGGCACGGCAAAGCCCGACAAACACGAACAATTACTGGCTCCCCATCACTGCCTGGATCTTTGTCCTCCTGATCATTATTTCAGTGCCGGAGAATATGCAAAAATCGCCAGAGAATGCATTCGAAAAATTATCAAAAAAAAACATATGCCGATTGTGGTTGGTGGTTCGGGGCTCTATATCCAGGCGCTTGCGGATGGTATTTTTCAGGGCAATTATCGAGATCCTGAAATTCGAAAGGAAATCAGTGAGCGTGCCTCGCATGTCGGCTGGCCGGCCCTTTATCAGGAGTTATTGCAGATTGATCCGGATGCAGCAGGGCAAATTCATGAAAATGATCATCGGCGTATTGTGCGGTCCCTGGAAGTTTATCGGCTGACAGGAAAACCGATTTCACAAATACAGAAAGAAAAAACCGTTGCCGCTGATTTTTTTCCGGTTTTTTTGGGTATCCGGTGGCCGAGAGCGATTCTCTATCAGCGTATTGAACAGCGGGTGGATCAGATGATCCATCGGGGACTTATTGCTGAAGTACAGCGGCTTCTGGATATGGGATATTCCAAAACGCTGAACAGCCTGGACTCTGTAGGTTATAAAGAGATCATCTCTTATCTGGAGGGAGAATATTCACTCGAAGAAGCCATTGCCCTGATTAAGCAGAACACCAGGCGGTTTGCAAAACGACAAATGACCTGGTTTCGAAGAGATCAGCGTATTCAATGGTTTTCTGTTGACTGTGATTCAAAATTATCAGCCGTCGCAGAACAAATCATGCCGATTTTTCAGAATTCTTCCGGTATGTTTAATATATGACTTTGAATAATTTTTATAGCGGTGTAGATTCAGCCAAATGATTTTACAAACTGTTTCTTCCTCTTGTATCAAAATTTTAATATCATTATATTTAAATACGTGGCCATGTCAAAGCCATAAAGTCTCATAAGATGCAAAATAGACCGTTATTTTTTAAAAGAAAGATGATATCATGCCAACTTTTGAATCGATATTTATTTTGATTATAAGCAGGAGAATAAGGGCATCATTCTTATGCGGGATTTGTAATACTGCCGCATATTTTTATTTTCAAGGGCCATGCTGACAATATGATACGCAGACTTAAAGGACTGATTAAAAATATTCACAGGCCGACAAACCGGATAAAAGTATATGCCCTTGTCGGCAGTTCCGGAACTGGAAAAAGCTTTCGCGCCCGGTTGATTGCCGAAAAGTATCAAATTGACCTGATGGTGGACGACGGTCTTTTAATTCGCGGTCAACAAATACTGGCGGGTCAGTCAGCAAAAAGGGAATCAAACCGTTTTAAAGCAGTCAAACGTGCCATTTTAGAGGATACGGAACATGCTCAGAGTATCCGGAAGGCCCTGGATGCAGAAAAATTTTCATCGATTCTGATTATCGGTACTTCCGAGAAAATGGTTGCCAGGATAGCTGAACAGTTGGAATTGCCGTATCCGGATCAGGTCATTTATATAGAGGACGTCTCAACCACCGAAGAAATTGCCATGGCTCAGGAGCATAGAAAAACACAGGGAAAGCATATTATTCCGGTCCCTGTGGTCGAAGTAAAAAAAGATCCGGGACATCGGGTTTTGGATTCAATCCGGTTTTTTATTGAAAGGCACCCGGTGTTATTCTGGAAAAAACAAATTATCGAAAAAACCATTGTTCAGCCTCCTTTCAGCCGGATCGGCAAAATATCAATTTCAGAAGTCGCGTTGTCACAAATGATTATGCATTGTGTGGAAGAGTATGATCCAAACATTAAAATTCAAAAAATCATTATCGATGATTACCACCGGGATTACTCAATCGAGGTGATATTGAGTATTCAATATGGTCTTAAAATGGGCCTGGCCCTTAGTGAACTTCAAAACTATATCGTTCAATGGGTGCAGAGATACAGCGGCATTCATATCAAACGGCTTGATTTCACAGTTGATCAAGTATTACATGATATAGACGGCAGTTAATTTGCATTCCGATTTTGCATATCTGAATGAATAGAGACCACCCGAATGAAAGCAGTTGCATTGATATCGTCCGGTTTGGACAGCCTTTTGGCCGTTAAAGCGATACGTGATCTGGGGATCGAAGTCATCGGTTTACACTGTATGTTTCATTTTGATTCTACAGCCGATTCTGATATTCAAAATACAATGAACCGTCTTTTCAATCCTGTTAATATTCCGGTTGTCATTCGTAATGTGACGAACGATTTTTATCCGATCCTGATCAATCCAGAGCATGGATATGGTAAAGAAGTTAATCCGTGCATCGATTGCAAAATTTTTATGCTTCGGCAGGCCAAGCAATTCATGAATGATATTGGCGCATCATTTATTATTACCGGGGATGTGGTAGGCCAGCGTCCCATGACGCAGAAACAGCCTATATTATATTTTATTGAAAAGAAAGCTGCAGTAGCCGGGATGGTTGTACGTCCTTTGTCTGCAAAAAAGTTGCGAAAAAGCCAGCCAGAGCAAAAAGGATGGATTGACCGAAGCCGGCTTTATGGTATTTCTGGCAGGGGGCGAAAATTGCAAATAGCCCTGGCTGAAAAATTTGGGATCAATGAATATGAGCAACCGGCAGGCGGATGTATTTTAACAACACCTCAATTCGGCCAACGCGCCCGTGCTCTTTTTCGGAACCGGAAAAAGTCAGAGATATCCGTGGAAGACATACAGTTACTGCGTTTGGGACGTCACTATTGGCCAAGCGGTTATTTGCATGTCATTGTCGGCCGTAATGAGCAGGATAACCGAATGCTTGAGGCATTTGCAGCACATCGAACGGTGATTGAACCTTTGGAGATCACAGGACCGCTCACCCTGGTAGAAAATGCCCGAAATCAGGAAGATTTGAATATAGCAGCTGCGATCACGGCACGCTACTGTAAACACAGGAATCATATGATAAAAATGCGATGCAGGCATAACAATGAAGAAGGTGTATTGACTGTCATCCCATTTTCAGAACAGAAGATTTCCGCATGGCGGATTTGACAATATTATTGACATTGATTGAGTAAATTTGTATATTTTATTCAATAAAATTCTTATTTATAGGAGGTTATTTTGGCTCATAGAATTACAGATGAATGTATTTTATGCGGCGCTTGTGCTTCTGAATGCCCGGTTGAAGCCATCAGTGAAGGTGATGAAATTTATGTTATCGATCCTGATGCCTGCACAGACTGCGGTTCTTGCGTTGAGGTCTGTCCTGTGGAAGCCATTGTTGCTGAATAATTTAATGATATGATTAATATGGGGAAGGCAGAGTGAAAACTCTGCCTTTTTTGTTTTATGAGAGAACCAATCAGACGTGTATTGACAATTGCCGGCTCAGATTCCGGAGGCGGAGCCGGCATTCAGGCAGATTTGAAAACGTTCAGTGCATTTGGTGTATATGGCATGTCGGTGGTGACTTCTGTTACTGCGCAGAATACTGTTCGCGTTCATGGTGTGGAGGCATTGTCCCCGGAATTCGTATCTTTGCAGTTCGAAGCTGTGTACGCGGATATAGGTGTCGACTCCGTTAAAACCGGCATGTTATATGATGCTCAAATTGTGATGATCGTCGCTCAGAAACTTTACAGCTGTACGATTCCGAATGTTGTTGTCGATCCTGTTATGGTTGCCAAAGGGGGAGACACGCTCCTGCAGAAAGACGCGATTGAAAAGGTCAAACATGAATTGTTACCCACTGCAACGCTGGTGACTCCCAATATTCCCGAAGCGGAAATTTTATCGGGCATCCGGATTGAATCCCCGTCTGATTTGCGGGAAGCCGCCATACGCATTCACAAATTGGGATGCGGAGCTGTTTTGATCAAGGGGGGGCATTTGAAAGGCGATGCAGTGGATGTGCTTTTTGACGGGGATTCATTCTCGCGGTTTACCTCTCGGAGAATAGCCACCCTGAATACACACGGTACAGGATGTACTTATTCAGCGGCGATTGCGGCCGGTCTTGCCAGGGGCTTGTCATTAAAAAAGGCGATTCAGGTAGCAAAAAAGTTTGTTACAAGGGCTATTCAGGAAGCCATTCCATTGGGAAAGGGACATGGCCCGTTAAATCATTTTATACGCATTGAAGAAATAGAATAACGGATCTGTTTCGACTGGGCAGATTCTCATGTTAACTCATGCTGTTCCTGCTCCGGAGACGGAATGTCAAATAAAGAAAATATGTTACTTCATGCCTGCTGTGCGCCATGCACGACAGTGCCTTTGCAACGGCTGTCAGAACAGTATATGGTGGATGTTTTCTTCTATAATCCCAATATCTATCCTGAAGCAGAATATGAATTCCGGAGGCAGGAAATCATTCGTCTCGGAGAACGCTGGAATTTTAATGTCTTCGTGGGTCCTTATGATACAAATGAATGGTTTAATCGTATTCATGGCTTTGAAAATGAACCGGAGCGCGGTGCCCGCTGTGAGATATGCATACGCATGCGTCTGGAAAAAACCGCGCAATTGGCCAGAGAGCGAGGATATAAAATATTTACTTCGACATTGAGTCTGAGTCCCCTGAAGAGTGTAAAGATGATTCATCGATTGGGTGAAGATATAGAAAAAGAAACGGGCGTGTCGTTTATCCGGTCGGATTTCAAAAAGAAAGACGGATTCAGGCAGAGTGTTGTTATAAGCAATCAAGAGAAACTTTACAGACAGGATTATTGCGGATGTGTGTACAGCCGTAATAAGTAGCCTTCTTTTCTCTGGCATGATGAATAAGCACTGTTTTATATATTGATATCTTTTCTGAGTTTTTTTCGGATATCTGTTAATAACAACAGGGAAATCAATTGTGTTGAAAAACTCTGGAAAGGTTTTAAATTATCTTGAATGATACAGCACAATTTTAGAAAAAACGGATACCACATGATTGAATTTGAAATCGTTGTTTTATATTATTACAAAGGGTGCTGGCAGCAATAAATCAGCACCCTTTGCATAAATCATTATTCAATAATAATCTGGATTTATTAAAAATGGAAATTCAGGCAAACAGCTGCGTAACTGAACGTCAGACCGGCTGTGACGTCTGTCTTTGTTACTGTTTTTATTGCTCCCTGATCATTCATGCCGGAGTATTCATTATATCCATCTGAAATATTTACACTGTAATAATCCCCGGTGTAATAGTCGGAGTAATCGACAGATTCGATTGCTTCGTTTGTGCTTGATGTCGATGTTTTCGCGTATTTAAAACCAAATTCTCCGCCGATACTGAAATGTTCATTTACAGTATATTCAGCTCCCAAGCCAAAATTGAGTCCCCAGATTCCAAGCAAATCTTCGAGAAGTGATACTGTTTCCTTGTCTAATTTTTCGGATTCGGAGGCAGTAAAATCAATATTGCCATTTTCATCATAATAAGTATTGTCAAAATCCGCTCCTGCGTCGATAGAAGCAAAGGATTTAAAAATACCGGCAAACAGATAAGGTTTGGTCGTATGGTTATTTATGTAGTACCTGACACCGATATGCGGCATCCAGATTCTGACATTTCCTTCAATATCAGAATCAATCTTGTAATCCGTAATGAAAATCGAAGTATCAGTTTCTGCATGTGAATTGGTTATGATTACGTTTGCATTAAAACCCATTGACATATAATCCAATCCAATATAAGGCTGAATCGGACCGACTTGAAAACCCACCTGAGACGATTGCATTTTGGGTCCCAGACGGACAGTAAAAACAGGGGATCCTGAGATCAAAAAAAGCGGTAGAAAAAATGCGATCAGCGGAAAAATCATTTTTTTTGTTTTCATACGTCTCCTCCCTTAATCCAATCAATGGTTTATTTTATCTGATAGTGAATCCGCCAAATTGCGTCTCAACATTAAAACTGATTCTCATAGGTGGATTGATCTTTGATCCGGTTTTTCCGGATGTTCCAATATGTCTTTACATCTGGATCCCACTTGAGATTTAAAAAATCATTGCCTGTCAACTTTGCAATCTGGCCAATAGGAGTCAGAATGAGGTAGAAGAGAATGCACAGAATGATTCTTGTCATGATAAAACCCAGGATTATCGAAAGAGCGATCCAGACTTTTTGGAAAGGCCACAGCAGGATTGGAAAGGTCAGGGCCAAAAAAACAGACACGGCTGGAATCTGCCATAAAAGCAGAGGATGGGTGAGATGATGCGCCAAATACAGAATACCGCTGAGCACGATGAGGCCGATACCCACGGTTAATCCAAATTTCTTTAGTTCTTTTTTTGTACTTTTAATATGCTGAAATTCATAAATTAAACTCACACAGAGCTCCTAATCCAGTTCATATTCCTTTAACCAGTCAATATCCTTATCCAGAGGTTTTTGTTCTGATTTTTCAAGAAGAAACGAGCCCATGATTAAATAGTCCATATTGGTGCGCATAAAGCACAGATATGCATCCTTAGGCGTACATACAATAGGCTCTCCGCGTACATTGAATGAAGTGTTGATAACCACAGGGCAGCCATATTTATCATCGAATCGTTTAATCATCTGATAATAAAGCGGATGTGTATCCGGACTGACACTCTGTACGCGGGCTGAATAATCAACATGCGTAACAGCAGGTATAATTGACCGTGATACATGAAGCTTTTGTAAACCAAAATAGTTTTTTTCCTGGTCTGTCATTTCATGACGGATATTCATTTTTACCGGGGCTACCAGGAGCATATAAGGACTTTCCCGGTCTAATTCAAAATAGTCCGAGACTTTGTCGGTCAATACAGAGGGAGCAAATGGACGGAAGCTTTCCCTGAATTTAATTTTCAAATTCATGATTTCCTGCATTTTTGGAGAACGGGGGTCTCCTAGAATAGAGCGGCTGCCAAGGGCGCGCGGACCAAACTCCATGCGTCCCTGAAACCAGCCGATTACTTTTTCATCGTTGATCAGATCGGCGATTTTTTCCGGAATCTCATCTTTATGCAGCCGGACATAGGGAATCGCGTTTTCTTCCAGATAGTGTTTGATTTCATTGTCACTAAAACAGGGACCAAGATAAGAACCTTCCTGAAAATCTTTCCGGTTATCGGTTTTTCGGGGATTGTCCAGATACTGATACCATGCAAAGAGTGCCGCACCCAGCGCTCCGCCGGCGTCTCCGGCTGAGGGCTGAATCCAGATTTGCTTGAACGGACCGTCTCGTAAGATTCTCCCGTTTCCCACACAGTTCAGTGCGACACCTCCAGCGAGACACAGATTTTGCATATTCGTTTCTCTCTGCACATGAACGGCCATGCGCATCATGACTTCTTCCGTGACGTCCTGAACAGAACGTGCCAGATCCATATCGCGCTGTGTCAGCCTGGATTCAGGTTTACGGGGCGGACCCCCGAAAAGATTGTTGAATTTTTTATTGGTCATGGTCAGGCCGGCGCAATAATTAAAATACCGCATATTCATTTTGAAAGATCCGTCTTCTTTCAGATCCATCAATTCGGAAAGGATTAAATCTTTATAATTCGGCTTTCCATAAGGCGCCAGTCCCATGACTTTGTATTCACCGGAATTGACCCTAAATCCAGTATAATAAGTAAATGCTGAATAGAGCAGTCCAAGGGAATGCGGAAATTGAATGTCTGCATGGATCTCTATCCGGTTGTCTTTTCCGATGCCGTAACTCGCGGTGGCCCATTCTCCAACACCATCCATGGTCAAGAAAGCGGCTTCCTGAAAAGGGGAAGGGAAAAAAGCAGATGCGGCATGAGATTCATGGTGTTCCGTGAAGATGATTTTTCCGCTGTAATTCAGCTCATCCCTGATGTATGATTTCATCCAGAGTTTTTGCTTGATCCAAAGGGGCAGCGCTTTAATAAAAGACCGAATTCCAACAGGCGCATAAGCAAGATAGGTTTCAAGAATACGCTCAAATTTTATAAAGGGCTTATCGTAAAATGCAACGATATCGATCTGGTTGTTTTTCAAACCGGCTTCATTCACGCAATATTCAATGGCATGTTTGGGAAAAGAGAAATCGTGCTTTTTGCGTGTAAATCGCTCTTCCTGAGCAGCAGCGATTATTTTGCCGTTCTGAACCAGACAGGCTGCACTGTCGTGATAAAAAGCGGAAATACCGAGAATATTCAAGACAGATATATTCCTTTGTTCATCGCTTGATGATTTTCTCATATGCATTTATATCTGAATAATTTACCATATTATTCCCCAAAGATCAACGAAAAAAAGGATTGCATCTTGAATGAAAACTCCTATATTAATGAAAGTTAAAAACCACAGATGAAGCGTATTCAATAAATTTTCGGTGTTAAACAGAATAATTCTTACAGGAACAGCTACTTATGGCAAAATTATTTCAATTACCCAAAGGCACGCGTGATATTCTGCCGGATGAGCAGCCCTACTGGATGCAACTCGATCAGGTGATCCGGGAAATCACGCAAATTTACGGTTATGAGCCTCTCAGTCTTCCCATTTTTGAGGATACTGCGTTATATAAGCGGGGTGTGGGAGAAGCCACCGATATTGTTGAAAAAGAGATGTATACGTTTTCGGATAAAGCGGACAATTCCATAACTTTGCGTCCGGAATTTACTGCAGGTGTGGTTCGGTCATACATTCAGCATGGCATGGCCAGCTGGCCGACACCTGTAAAACTCTGGAATACAGGGCCGGTTTTCCGTTACGAACGTCCTCAGGCAGGAAGGTTTCGTCAGTTTCATCAGTTTAATGCGGAAGCCATTGGAGAACAGGATCCGGCTCTGGATTTTGAAATCATGGATATGGCCTGGCAATTATATGACCGTTTGCAATTTCAGAATCTCAGTTTTCAATTAAACAGCATCGGTTGTCCAGATTGCCGTCCGGGATATCTTAAGGTGCTTAAATCTTATTATAAGAAGTATTTTGACAGCATTTGCGATGATTGCCGTAACCGGCTTGACAAGAATCCGCTTCGTTTGCTCGACTGCAAACAGGATCGCTGTCAACCCGTCATTGAAAAGGCACCCGCGATTTATGATCATTTATGTGAGGCGTGCGCCGGTCATTTCAATAAACTCAGGGAATATCTCAATGCGGCAGACCTGACATTCACACTCAATCATTGCCTGGTCCGGGGGCTTGATTATTACACCAAAACTGTTTTCGAGGTCTGGGCCGAGGGGGTCGGTTCGCAGAATGCGGTATGTGGCGGCGGCCGGTACGACGGACTGGTGGAGCTTCTGGGGGGGAAACCCACCCCGGCTGTGGGATTTGCGGCCGGCCTGGATCGCACTGTGATGATTATGCAGAATAAAAAGCAAGATCGTTTAAAAATCGATCCTTCTGTCTATTTTGCCTGTCAGCATGCAGAGGCTCGGAAGCAGGCAATAATCTATGTAAAACAATTACGCGAGAGAAATATTTCGTGCCTTATGGGTCTGGGAGAGCGGAGTTTTAAGGCCCAGTTCAGAGAAGCGGATCGCCGTAATGTGCGGTATGTCGTTATCATTGGTGATGCAGAATTAGAAAGCAGAACTGTGATTCTTAAAAAAATGGAGACAGGTGAACAGAAATCTTTAAACGCGGATCAGTTAATCCGACACCTCGATAGGGAGCCGGGCTTTTGATCGATAAAACCAAGCGTCTTATGCCCACCCAGGTATTCTGGATTTTATTTATGGCCATTCTTATGTATATGGCCGTTTCTTTCATTACCGGTATATGGATGGGCAAAACGGGTATTTTTATCTGTGAGTTTTCATTAATCATTCCAGTTTCCCTTTTTCTAAAAAAGAAGCGCCTTCCATTTTTTCAGGTGATTCAATTTAAACGGGTCCCGATTCAATATTACCTGATCGGCGGTCTTGTCATACTGGGATTCGTCATCATGATGGATGAAATCAATCGTCTGATTCATGATCTCGTTACCATGGATGAAACGCTCTTAGAGGGTCTCAGATCATTGATGATCTGGGATTCCTGGGTTGAACTCGCCATGCTGATTCTTAGTATGGTCATTTTTGCTGCAATTTTTGAGGAAATGCTGTTTCGCGGATTTGTGCTTGGTGTATTAAAGGATTCGTTTGGTCCAACAATAGCCATCTTTGCATCAGCTTTAAGTTTTACATTTCTTCATTTCCAGCCCTGGTACATTATGCAGTTTTTTTTGTTCGGTGTGATCATGGGAATTGTGTTCTGGAAATCGACAAGTATTCTGCCATGCGTTTTTCTGCATGCTTTTCATAATGTTCTGGTTTTGCTCTTGAACAATTCGGATTCAGTGTATTTGCAGTGGTACGAATTTCATGGCCATGTATTTCCGGTATGGATAGCGGTCTCAGTGGTGCTGATATATGTCGGAATAAAAAAAATCATTTCGATGACAACTTAATCCCGATATTGCCGTATAATCGATTAATTTGATAAATTTAAAATTTTTTAACTCGGAGGAGAAGAGCATGAATACGGCTATTCGAATGTTAATTGCGGCAATCATGATCCTGAATGTTGTCCAGGCTGATTCATTGGAACAAAAACTGGCACAGGCGGACAGTTTAGTCAAAGCAGAGGAATTGTCAAAAGCTGTGGAAATCCTTGAAGCCTGCGCGAGGCAGTATCCGGACAATGCAGTGGTGCAGATGAAACTCGGGAGAGCGCTGGGAGAGAAATCCGGTCAGGATTTTCAAGCCGGAGACCTGAATGGAGCCATGGAATGTGTCAACCGGTCCTTTGATGCATTGGAGACATCGATAAGCCTGGACGAAAATAATGCGGAATCGCGATTGACCTATGGAATCATGGGCATTGAAATCCCGCCGTTTTTCGGAAAACTTAAGCCGGCGGTCCAACATCTGGAAAAAGCCAAAACTCTTTTGGAATTGAATCCAACCAAAGAGAATCGTGATGCAAGATTGATGGTATACCGTTATCTGGGGGAGGGATATAAGCGTCAGGAGAAATATCGTGAAGCGGAAAATATATGGAAAATGTTGCTGATGATTACCACAGAAGGGGATCATGCTAAAGCCGCGCGGGAAGGATTGGCCTTTCTTGAAAAAGTTGATACTGAACCGAAAGAAACATCAAAGCCTTCGGTTGTGCCTGAAACAGACAATATCCCTGCCCTGCTGGAGAGGGGAAAAGCTTATCTGGCGGAAAATAAATATCCTGAAGCCAGGGCCTGCTTTGAAAAAGTGATGGCATTGGATGAAAAACATGTGCAGGGACAGATGCTTTTGATTCAGGCCATTGCCGGAGATGCAGAGCGGGACTATGATGAACGTGTTTATGACGATCAGGATACCCGGACCCATCTGGCATTTGATATGGTACACGAAATGTCCAAAGGAGTTGCATTGGCACCGGACAATCTTGATTTGAAATTTCAGTATGCCATGGCATGTCTTTACATGCCGTTTTTTGTGAGCAAAACCGATGAAGGTATTGCACTGCTCGAATCCATGCTCAAGGACACGACATTGTCCGATTCAATGCGCTGTGAAGTGCTGTTCGGTTTGGGCTTCGGCCATTTGAAAAAGGGAAAAGCCTATTGGGCCCATTTGGTTCAGTCGGATCAGGAAGCGGGTGGAGCGAAACAGATTTATGAATATTATGGAACACGAGACTTTGGTTCGGCAAAAAAAATAAACGGGGATCATATAAGAATTCGGTTTCATCTGGGATTTCAGGATGAACTGGCACCGCAAACGGCTGTTTGGATTAAGGATGAAGCGGGGAATTTTGTGAAAACAATTTATGTGTCCGGTTTTGCCGGGCATGCCAGGGAAAAACAGGTGAACCTGCCTCAATGGGGTAAGGCCACCGGGTTCGAAACCGACGGCACCACATCCGCCAGTATTGACTGGGGAACCCATACGTATGTTTGGGATCTGACAAATCATGAAGGAAAACGGGTTAAAAAAGGAGCCTATACAGTCTGGCTTGAAGTATCATGGTGGCCGACTTATCAATATGCGCTGACCAATGTGGAGATTGAGGTCAGCAAAAAGGAGACAAAGGTTGTGACCCGAAAAGAACCCTTTATCCCCGTGATTGAAGTGGAGTACATAAAATAGATCAATGGCAGAACCATGCATTGAAAGCAGCAGAATCCGAGACCCGATCTGGCATGACGGTATATGATTGCTGCGAAAATGGGGAAAGGAGCGTTGTCATTTCTCCTTTACGGAATCCGGTTATTGATAAAGTGAAACGCCTGAGCCGGGACAGGTTCAGGCGTTTCTTACGGAGTGTATTGACTGTCACAACTGCAGGACTGGATTAAATAAAAAATCGATAAACGTCTGTAATTATCGACGAAAACCACTGACTCGGCTCGTGTTTGTGGGCAATGGTCCACCCGTTTTAGTCATTGTTAAATCGCTATTCAGTATGTAAAATATATAAAAATGAAAAGGCCGGTTTTTAAGGCAAATATTGCAAGCCACTGCCTATCAGACTGTGATAATTGACTATTCATTGCATACCTGCGCTTGATTTCTGATGGTTTTTAAATTATGGTTGCTTTAAAGATGATTTGTATTCATCCTTTGCTTGTCTGCAGCCTAAATCAAATATTCCTGAATATTAAATTACATCATTTCAATTTCGATTCAACCCTTGTTTTCCTCCCATAAATTTTCTATATTGTTAGGTTTAATTTTTAAGTGAATTTTATTTTTGTTGCAACAACGAGGAGGATCTGTGAATATTATTACTTGCATCAAGGAAGTTCCTGATACGGAGACCTATATAAAAATCGGTGCTGACCAGAAGTCAATTAGTGAAGCCAATGTCACGTTCATTATGAATCCCTATGATGAATATGCGGTGGAAGAAGCTCTCAAAATCCAAGAAGCCCAGGGCGGTGAAATTACAGCAGTCACCATAGGCGGGGAACGCGCCAATGAAGCACTGAGGTATGCGCTTGCCATGGGTGTGAACAAGGCGATTCGTGTGAAAAATGATCAGCAAATTGTCGATGGACTGACATTCGCCAGACTGCTTGCCGGGGTGATCAAAGACATGCCCTATGATCTGATTCTGCTTGGCAAGGAGACCATTGACGATGGCAGCACACAGATTGGTCCCATGCTGGGTGAAGTGATGGATTTGCCCAGCATTACGATGGTAACTAAACTGGATATTGCGGATGGAAAGGTCATTGCTGAGCGGGAAGTCAGCGGCGGTACCGAAGTGATCGAAGCCGCTTTGCCCTGCATTGTGACGGCGCAGAAAGGGCTGAATGAACCGCGCTATCCATCGCTTCGGGGTAAAATGATGGCCAAAAAAGCGGACATTGACGAGCGGGATGCTTCACCGGAAGATACCCGTGTTGAAATCACGGGCATGTCATCACCGCCCTCGCGTGGAGAAGCCCGGGTTGTGGGAGAGGGAGTTGAAGCGGTCCCCGAACTGATCCGTCTGTTAAAAGAAGAAGCCAAAGTTATCTGACTGGAGGATATATATCAATGGCAAATAATATTTTAGTTATCACAGAACAAACGCAGGGTGAATTTCGTAAATCGAGTTTTGAAGCGCTAAGCGAAGCAAGAAGGCTTGCTGATCAGGCGGGCGGCAGCGTTGCAGCACTCGTGATCGGATCCGGCCTGGATGATTTGACAAAGATGCCTGCGCAGTACGGCGCCGATATTGTATTAAAAGCCGATGATGATCAGGTCAGTGTATATGAACCGGATATTTACACTGCGACAGTAGAAGCAGTTGCTGAATCGCAGAATGCAAAAATTATTTTAATGCCGGCCACTGATCAGGGGAAAGATCTGGCTCCGCGTGTGGCAGCCCGTCTCAATGCCGGTCTCGCGGATGACTGCCTGAAACTCGAATTGAAGGGAGACGTCATTGAAGCGGACCGTCCCATGTATGCAGGCAAAGCGATCGCCAGAGTGTCTGTTCAGTCCGAAGTGAAGGTGGCCACACTTCGCCCGAATGTGTTCGCCGTTTCAGCGCCCGACAGCAGCAGATCCGCATCGGTTGAATCCCTGTCTGTTCCGGATGTGACGAAAAAGACGGTATTGAAAGAATTCAAAGCTGCGGAGGGCGCCAAACTGGATGTCAGTGAAGCGGATATTATTGTTACAGGCGGGCGCGGTATGAAAGACGCTGAAAATTTCAAGATGCTGGAAGAAATGGCCGATCTGCTGGGAGGTGCCGTTGGTTCGACACGCGCAGCCGTGGACGCAGGATGGCGTCTTCATGCGGATCAGGTCGGTCAGACCGGCAAGACCGTGACACCGAATTTATATATGATGTTCGGCGCTTCAGGAGCGATTCAGCACTGGGCCGGAATGTCGGGAGCCAAGTGCATTGTCGCTGTCAATAAAAATCCCGAGGCACCAATCATGGAAAAAGCGGATTACAGCATTGTCGGTGATTTATTTGAAGTTGTCCCTGCCATGATCGAGGAAATCAGGAAAATCAGAGGATAATTGCAGGTTCTGATGAAGGTCACTCACGGTTCACCGGTAATAATAAAAAAGATGAACTCATCAGGATGTATAATCCCAATATCCGGTGATGAAAAGATATTATAAGGCAGAACCGGAAATACATGTTCAATCTTCAATAGTAAAAGACGCTCAAGATATTTTCAGAAGTAAATTTGATTTATTGATTTCATAATCCGGAGACATTGTGATGGATACGCCAACAAGAGAAATTTACTGGAACATACAGGGACATGACCTGATTTATCTGTTCTTTGGATTGGCCATGGCGGTCTTTTGCTACGGACTGTACCGAAGAATCCGTTTGTGGAAACTTGGACAGCCGGAAGACAGAAGTGGTCATATCATCAAACGCATCTGGGGCGTTCTAAAAGACGCTCTCGGTCAGATGTCCGTGATGAGGGAGACAACGCCGGGCATCATGCATGTGATGATTTTCAGCGGATTTGTCGTTCTGTTCATCGGCACGCTCCTTGTATTTCTCCAGGCGGACTTCTCAATTCAGATATTATTCGGGCAATTTTATCTTTGGTTCAGTCTCATACTGGATCTTTTCGGATTAATTTTTATTTTCGGTATTTTATTCGCTCTCTTCCGTCGATATATTCTGCGGCCGGATCGTCTGAATATCATTCTCGATGACGCGATTATCCTTCCTCTCCTTTTAATTATTGGTGTTACCGGATTTCTTCTGGAAGGCCTACGTATCGCGGTGAAAGATCCTCAGTGGGCCGAGTGGTCGCCTGTGGGGTATTGGATTGCCGGATGGCTTAATCTGGAACAGGCGGAGGGGATTCATCGCATTCTCTGGTGGGGTCATATGGCCCTTTCCCTGATATTCATTGCCTACATCCCGTTTTCCAAACTGTTTCATGTATTGATGTCTCCGACCAATATGTATTTAAAATCTTTCAAACCGCGCGGGGAACTGAGCACCATTGATATCGAGAATTCGGAAACCTTCGGCGTGTCCGATATCAATGAATTTACCTGGAAGCAGCTCCTGGATCTGGATGCATGCACCCATTGCGGGCGCTGTCAGGATCAATGCCCTGCATATAACAGTGACAAACCGCTGTCTCCGAAAAAGATTATTCTCGATCTGCAGCGGCATCTCACGAAACGGGGGCCTGAATTGATCCGTGCGAAAAAGGCCGGAACCGAACCGGAACCCGGGGTCATTGCAGGAAATGCTGTGACGGAAGATGAAATCTGGGCCTGCACGACCTGTATGGCCTGCCAGGAGCATTGTCCGGTGGCCATCGAGCATGTGCAGAAGATCGTGGATCTGCGCCGGTCGCTGGTGCTCATGGACAGTCAGTTTCCCCAGGAGCTGAACCTGGTCTTCAAGGGCCTTGAAACCAACGCAAATCCCTGGAACATGGGTTCGGCTTCGCGTGCGGACTGGCTGGAGGGACTCAATGTACCAACCGCAGCGGATAAATCAGATGCGGACTATCTGTGGTTTGTGGGGTGCGCCGGTGCTTTTGATGACAAGGCCAGAGCCACATCCGAGGCATTTGCCAGGATTTTGAACAAGGCCGGTGTGAGTTATGCGGTTTTGGGAGTCGATGAGCAGTGCTGCGGAGATCCGGCGCGCAGGTCCGGCAATGAATATGTGTTTCAGATGCTTGCGCAGGCCAATATCGAGATGTTCCAGGCCGTCAAGTTCAAGAAAATCGTAACCGCTTGTCCTCATTGTTTTAATGTGTTACGCAATGAATATCCGCAGTTTGGCGGCAGGTTTGAAGTTATTCACCATACAGAACTTATTTTAGAACTGATCCGTGATGGAAAACTCGAGATCAAAAGCAGTGGTCTGACATCAGCATCATACCACGATTCCTGTTATCTGGGACGCTATCATGACATTTATCAGGCCCCAAGAGATATTATGAAAAAAATAACCGGCGGTGAGCTTAAGGAAATGAAGCGTCATCACGACAAGAGTTTCTGCTGCGGAGGCGGAGGTGCCCGGTTTTTTATGGAAGAGACCATTGGCTCCCGCATTAACCATTTACGCATTCAGGAGGCAGCGGATGCAGGTATTCAATGCCTGAGTGTTGCCTGCCCGTTTTGCCTGACCATGCTGCAGGATGCGGTAAAAGAAAAAGAACTGGACGGATCGATCAAAGTCAAGGAAATCGCCCAGCTGGTAGCGGAAAGAATTTAAAGACTCATTGAAAAGGCTCCTTTTTGAAGCCTTTTTTTTTGGCATTTTATTTTTTTTTGTTGCATTTTATTGAAATAATGAATATCATCTACTGCTATCTTTACTATCATTTTAGTCTGATATTATTTTACTTACTTAACGTTAATCAATTTTACTTTCACGGATGTTTACATTTAAATTGCAATGCATTTGATCATTGAACAATTTATAAGGAGGCCGAACCATGCAAAGTAAAATGCTGTTGTTCTTCACCGTTGGGCTGTTTTTTTTGACCATAAGCGGCGTTTCGCAAATTCTTGATCCGGTCATGATGATTTCGGATGCAGATAGTTCACAACAGGATCCCCAGGCTGCATATAATTATCAGGAGGATGAATTTCTGGTGGTCTGGGAAGATATAAGAACTGGCAATTTGGATATCTACGGTCAGTTTTTAAACGGAGACGGCTCCCTCAAAGGTAATAATTTTGTGATTTGTAATGCCGGCGGGGATCAGTATTTTCCTCATCTCGATTACGATCCTTTCAACAATCAATATATGGTTGTTTTCAAGGATGAACGTAATCATATTGGCGAATATTTTGAGATATTTGGATGTCTGCTGTCCAGTACCGGGAAAAAAATACCGGTCATTCATTCAGAACCTGACAGCTCTTTTCGAATATCATTTAACTCGAGCGGTGTAAAAACAAACTGGCCCTCGGTTTCATTTAACCATATTGACAGGCGCTATCTGGTGGTCTGGTCGAATCAGATATCTTCAGATGTGTATCCGGATATTTACGGACAGCTGCTTCAGGAAGACGGAAATTTACTCAGCAGGACCGGTCTGGCCAAGGCTGCTGTGGGCGTGGACAATTTTCCGATCGCCGAAATTTCCCATATTTATGAAGACGTAACGGATGTGACGTATAATTATTTGATCAATGAGTGGTTTGTGGTTTATGCATTCATGCAGGTCGATACATATGAGACTCAAATTATGGGTCAGCGCGTCAATGCTCTAGGTCAGCTTGTCCAGCAGAACGGTACCGGAGGATACGGGCCAATCAATTGCTCTGGCGTGACAGATACAGGAACCAGCTGCGGCTGGCCGACCGTTCAGGCCAATTATGAATATAAACAGACGACGCTTGATAAAACGGCTGCAGGTGAAAAACCGGTATGTGAGTCACTGGTCGGGTGGCGTACCTATAAAATGGAGACACAAACGGATATTTATGGCCAGCGCATTGCCTTTTATACAGATCAGCAGGCTGTTAATTTGGGGTGGAAAACAGGGCCCGCTGCTGAAGGGATCTATTTTGCCGCTTATTACAGCAAAGATGCTGTGCCCGATGCCGGAACACGATCCGGTTTTGCCGTTGCCAATGCAGCGAAAGACCAGAACCATTTTGATATTGCATACAGCTCCCTGGATAATGAATTTATGGTCGGATTCGGTGACGGCCGCAATTATGATAACTGGACCGACATGGACCTGTACTGCCAGCTGTTGAAAATCAATCAAGACGATATTCTTGAACTGGTGGACCTGACACATGTCGCGCCCGCAATGTCGAACGAAAACATACCTGTTTCTGTAAATCCGGATTTCTTTGACGGCAGTCATTTCTATACAGGGCTCGCTCATGGATACTGGCAGAATGAATTCTTGCTGGTCAATGGTCATGGAACTGATTCTGAGGATAAATCGACTTGTGATATCCATGGGCGCAGAATTGCAGGTCTTGCAGAACCGCCGTCTCCGTCTGATGTGGTTTCTAAAACAATTCAAAACATTGAAACATTCGATTTGCAAGGCAATTACCCCAATCCGTTCAATCCCTCTACGGCCATTGTCTTTTCTCTTTCAGTTCAGACACAGATGGCCGTTCATGTATATGACCTGCAGGGTAAAATGATTGCAAAACTTGTTGAAAAATCCATGCCTGCCGGATCGCACCGGGTTCGGTGGCACGGAAAAGATGACCGGGGCGTGGATGCGGCTTCCGGCATTTATGTATGCCGTATGCAAAGTGGTGCGCATATGAAATCATTCAAGATGATGCTGATCCGATAAATGGCAATATCGGTTATGCTAGACACTGAAATTTTACAAAGCCCGGTCAGAAAAATATAATTAGTCCAAAAGCCCTTTTTAATAAGGGCTTTTTTTTCTTGTGTTTTTTCGGATTTCTTTATATTATTCTTCAGTAAGGATTTTTGAATAATCGGATGGAAAACCATCCAAGTACAGTCGGTTATTTTCGATTGGAATAACCATGAGTGTTGATCCTGCCAGGGGATTTTTGAGTGATTTATCAAATCCTGTAACTCATCTTGATTTTTATATCGATGATTTTTCCATCATTTCCATTTGAACGGGTCCGGGATTCAAATATGAAATGCATCATAAGCAGGCATCTTTTGCTGACCTGAAATCGATCGCTGAACTGTGTCTGGTATGGATTCTGCTGGGATTATGCCTTATGGGTCATGATCTTGTCATGTCCTGCATTGATTGTAAAATGGCTGATAATTAACATGGAATTCATTTTGTATCAAACAAAAAGGAGGACAGCCTCATGAAGAAAAATGCGATTGTCTGGTTCGGATTTTTTTGTATTATGGGTGCCGCTCTTTTAAACGCCCAGGGACACAGTGATATCATTCAAATCGCAACGGCGGGCAATATACAGCATATTGCCCAGGCTGAATGTGATCCTGTCAACAATCAGTACCTGGTGGTCTGGGAAGACTACCGGAATAATCCCGTGGAATCGGATATTTACGGACAGTTTGTGACTGATGACGGCAGTCTGAAAGGTGAAAATTTTATAATTTGCGACGCACAGGGAGATCAGTGGTGGCCCCGTTTGGCTTTTGATCCAGCGAACCAGCGTTTTCTTGTGGTCTTTGAGGACAACCGGAACGGCATGGATCAGGGGGATATTAGCGGTGTTTTTATTGACAGTAACGGAGATTTTGTAGACTCACCTACTTCCCGTGCGGATCATACATATGGTATCTGTACAGAATCCCATGATATTTACACCTGTTCTGTGGCTTATAATTATCTGGAGCAGGTCTATCTGGTGGTGTGGGGCGATAATCGTTCACTCGGAGATGTGCAGGGTGAACAGTGGGGCGTTGATATTTACGGACAGCTTGTTGCTGCAGACGGATCGCTCATACTGCCTGCGGATCCCGAAGTGAATTTTGCGGTAGATGATGCAGACTGGTATGAAGCCAGTGTTCCGGATGTGACCTACAATGAATATACCAATGAATTCTTTGTGGCTTACGGCACCTCTTTTGCAAACGGCGGTTATGTGCTGGGTCAGCGTGTGAATCATCAGGCACAGCGCGTCAATCCGGACGGGACGATCGGTGGATTGGCCAAGCCCTCCAAAACGACTTCTGTCTGGCCCGCTTTGTTTATTTCCATCCTGTTTAATAACGGTCCTGATTGTCTGCAGGCCAGAGTCTGCGCGCGTATCGAATATTTACCCTCTGCTATCGCCAAAACCGATGCGACCCGGGACACGGAGGTTCTGGTGGTCTGGAAAGGACAGAATGCAAACACATTACCCGATTATTACAATGATATATATGGTCAACGCATTGGTTTTAAACATGACGGCGAAAAATATCAGACAGTTTACCTTGCCCTCGATGGCACAGAGAATGCCGATGTATCCAACTTTCCGCTCAGCCTCCAGCCTGACTGGGTCAATCCGCCTGATCTGGCCTACAGTACCTATGATGAAGAATTTCTGGTGGCCTGGGGGGATCCGCGAAACGGCGGATGGGAGAATATGGATTTATATGCCCAGAGGCTGGGGATTGATTCCGCAGACAATATGAGTTTTCTGGATGATGACCGTATAAATACAGTCACGCATACAGAGAATATTCCGATCGATATCACTGAAGTGTCAGAAACAAGTCCTCTGGGTGTGGCACATAATCCATCGACAAACAAATTTCTGGTTGCCTATCAATACAACGATGCTTCAACCGATCGGAATATCTACGGCCACATTTTCTACGGTACCGAGATGTTCACCGATGTGGGTTCACACGAATTCGCACCGGATGCATTTGAGTTGTCAGGCAATTATCCCAATCCTTTCAATCCTTCGACGACTGTTTCATTTGAAATTCCCTCGCAGGCAGAGGTTTCTGTCCGTATATACGATATACAGGGAAGAACCATCGCGGAACTGTGTGAAGAGTCTATGAGTGCCGGGTTGCATATGGTTCAGTGGGATGGAACAGATGATCAGGGCATGCAGGTACCATCCGGAATTTATGTTTGCCGTGTGCAGCACGGTCGGGACATGAAATCGACAAAGATGATGCTGATGAGATAATCCGATTTGAGAAAAAAAGTTGCCTATTGTTGATCACACAATTGACAAAGAAGGGATCCAATGAATACAAAAATATTAACTTCTTTAATATGGTTGTCTGTATTTTCAGCTGTTGCCCTTTATGGCGCCAAGAATCCTGTGGATATTGCACACAGGCATAACAATGAAGAAGCGCCGGCCACTGCCTACAACCGGCTGGATGATCAGTTTCTTGTGGTCTGGCATGAGGACCGGGGGCTCGGAAACGGGACTGATATTTACGGTCGTATTGTCAGCTCTTCGGGCATCCTTGTTACGGAGGCTTTCCAAATAACTGACACCCCGGAAGCCCAGTTGAATCCGGATGTGGATTATAACCGTATCGACAACGAATATCTGGTGGTCTGGCAGGATGAACGCAACGGTAATTCCGATATAATGGGTGCAAGAATCAGCGCGACAGGCGAAAAAATTTATCCCGAGATTACCCATCGGAACGAATCGGATTGGACGATTATTATTTCGAATCAGGAAGACAAACAAATCCGTGCGAAGGTGGCTCATAATTATACTGACAACTGCTATCTGGTTGTATGGGAAGATCATCGTTATATCACAGAGGATCCAGTGATGAATACGGATATATACAGCCAGCGTATTGATCATGAGGGTGAGATTTTAGCGCCGTCTATTACATTGCAGCCATCTGTCAACTATCCGGTTGCTTCTGAAATGGTTCCGCTTGGACAAGATTATGTCTATGCGAAGGAATCGCATCCTGATGTGGCCTATCACGGCAGCGATGAAACAGAGCTGAATGAATGGCTGGTTGTTTTTGAACGATATACCACGCAAACCGGATCCCGCATCTGGGGAACCCGGATCAGCGGATGGGGAGGCTATCATCTGAACAGTTTTGGTGAAGAATTTTCGAAAGTTGATGAATCCGGTATGGCAAAAAAATCCAGTACAACAGGTTCGATATTCTGGCTGCCATTCTGGTGCGAAGGCATGCCAATTGGTTTTCCGGAATTGCCGACCAATCCCGATGCGCCTTTTCAGGGATATGCGGGACAGTACTGTCCGCATGTGATCAGCAACAGCGTCTGGTTTGCGGACGGGCTGCTCAAGCCCTCGGCGGATATCAATGAAAACTACCCTGTACCGGAATTTCTGGTGGTGTGGACGGATTACCGCGATTCAGAAATGGCTGAGAATACAGATATTTACGGCCAGCGTATCGCCTATTTTCCTGATGATACTGCTGTTCGCATGGGTCTGAAAACTGAAGCGGGGGCAGACAGTCAATTTACGGCGGTTCTGCTGGACAGTCTCGGAAATCCGCCCGCTGTTGCGACGAATTGGATTGAATGGACCAATTACGCAGTGACGAGTCATCCCAATTATCAGAGCTGGAATGATTTAGCGTTTAATCAAAATACCGGAGAATATCTGGTGATCTGGAATGACTGGAGGGTGACCCAATGGGATGCTACCACGGCAGTGGGGCCGGATCCGCAGGCCGATTTATATGCACAGCGTCTTTATATCAATCCGGTGGATTCACATCTGGTCTGGATTGATGCGGACGGTAACTGGTACGCGGATCCAGCGGTCAATATGCCGATTGTCCAGACCGAAAATGATGAAGGCGATATGATGTATCCGGGCATTGATTGCGGTGTGATGCAGAATGAATTTCTGATTGCCTATGAATTCGATTCAGGCCCGACAGACGCCAATGTCGATATCCAGGCATCTTTTTATCCTGATGAATATGTGGGTTCCTTGGTGGAAGATAAACCGGCTGTTGCAATCGGGCGGTTTTCCTTGTCGTCCAATTACCCCAATCCGTTCAATCCTTCGACGACTATTGCATTTTATCTGTCCGCCAGGGCGGATGTGAAGGTTCGCATCCTTGACCTTCAGGGCAGAACCGTTACAGTGCTTATGGACAGTTCCATGCCTGCAGGAGCGCATACGGTTCAGTGGAACGGCAGGAACAGCGACGGTATGGAAGCGGCATCCGGAATTTACATGTACTGTATACAGAGCGGTAAACAAGTGCGGTCTGCCAAGATGATGCTGATGAAATAAAAAGTACTCTCTCCATTTCGGTTGGTCGGACTGTACCGGCCGTACCCGTATTCAAGAGAGGGAGAGGGGTAAGCCCCGTTCCGATATATTTCGGAATGGGGCTTTTTATATACCGGCAGATCTTTCGTATAAGCAGGTAAACATTTTTGAATGGCAGCCGATATTGATAAATTGCCTGAAATTTTGTCTGACTCAGGAAGAATGCCTCAATAGAGTCTGCCTGGCATGACTGTTGAAAAAGGGTTCAATAACCCCTCCGGGAGGTTGCTTGAGAAAATATTGACATTGAAAATTTTGAATTTATCAAACCTCCCGGAGGGGTCTGTTCTCTCATCTTCCTGTATCAATCATGAATCTGAATTTTATTCTTTCGCGAAGAAACGACCGGGACAGGTCTTGTTACAGTGGCTGCGTATAGGGCGGTTTGTCGGATTCGATATTTTTCAACCTTCGGTTTTTTTATTTGATTTTATAGATGATTATAAGTATACTGCTTCTGATTATATTTCCGCTAAAATACAACATCTTTCGCGCTATGCAAAAATGATCGGAAGAATTTAAATGGCTAATATCAGGTATTTTAAACTGTCCCTAATAATTTCCAATAATAGAAATTTTAAATTCCGATTATTGGGAATTATTACCAATAATCAACATTTATTCCTGTCATTGAAAACATTTTAAAGGAGAATTTTTCGATATCATATTTTGTCAGTTAATAAAAAAATATAAGTGATATATGAATGAAGAATGGAAAACAATCGAACACGCTCTAAATTATCTACGCAAAGTAATTCGTATTAGATAATTATGATGACATATTCAAGTCGTTTTCAAACAGTCTCGAAGGCTGGGAACGAAGGAAGTAAAGGGAATGAAACAATTTACTTCAATATTTATTTTGATTTTTTTCCTACATTGTTCAAATAATGTTACGAGTCCATATTCTGCAACAAATCACATTAGTCCTGATGTTTTAAACGAAGGATTAATTGCATATTATCCTTTTGATGACGATGCTGACGATCACAGTGTAAATAATTACAATGGTACTGAAATTGGTAATGTCAACTATACTCAAGGAATAAGTAATGGGTGCTTATATTTGGACGGATCAAACAGTTATATCAAATATGATATTGATAATTCTCCTTTTCCAATCACAGCATATACAATTGTCTTATGGATAAAATCTCCTGGAACTGAAAATACTGATTCCTGGACAGCGAGAAGATATATAATGGGATCTGATCATACATATCATGATTATCAATTTCCAAATCTTGGAATATTTAATGGTATCATAGATTTACCCGGAGTTTCTGGAATCTCGGAGTCAATTGGGTGTGAAATTGATGGAAGTGGAGGTGGTTTTGGATTTAATGAAGGCATGAAAGATCAATGGATCATGGTCACTTATTATTTCGCATACGGAGAAGGACCATTTGAAGAACCTGACTATCCCTATCATTGGATAATATTAAATGATAATATCGGAGGGGGTGGACTTTTCCCTGATTATTTTAAGTCAAAAAATGGTGAAATACTTGGTAAAATTCCCTTTTATATAGGTTCAACTAATGATTCAGATCTGTCGGATTCTACACGTTTTAAAGGCTGTATTGATGAAGTGCGAATATATAATCGAATTTTAAAAGAGAATGAATATAAAGAAATTTACAATTATTATGTAAATAAAAACTAACAATTTTTCGATCGTCACGTATCATGCGCGGGACGGAAAACCAGCGGGTTTCCAAAGCCGCTGTAGATCATAAACAGGGGCAGAGGCCCCTAAGAAATGCATCCTGGGTTATTAACCCCAGGACGATCATAATGGTCCTGGATCGAATTAAAAAAGAAAGGCGAAATGAAAGATGAAAAGAGAAATCAAATTGCTGGTTTGCTTCATTTTAACCGGGATAACGAATCATGCATTCGCCGACTACCCTATAGTTTCTTACAGATATCTGGCAGATCCGGGTGCACTGGTGTACAATGGAAGTGTCTATCTCTACTGTTCCAATGATGATGAAAATCCTGCCGGTGATGATTCGGGATATGAGATGCAGTCAATTGTCTGTGTTTCGAGCCGTGATCTGAAAAACTGGACCGACCACGGTATTGTTTTCAAGGTGCCCCGTGATGCTGCGTGGGCTCAATTTAGTTGGGCACCCTCTGCCGTTGAACGGAATGGTAAATTTTATTTGTACTTTGGCAATGGAGCCAGCGGAATCGGTGTGGCGTCTGCCGATAGCCCGACAGGTCCTTTTACCGATCCCATAGGCAAACCATTGGTCAGCTCAAGCACGCCGGGTGTTCTGCCGGCTGTTAACATGTGGTTATTTGATCCCATGACGTTTATTGATGACGACGGACAAGCCTACATGTACTTTGGCGGGAATGGCGAAGATAACTTGCGGGTTATCAGGCTGAACGACAATATGATCAGCGTGGATGGCCCTGCAACTCAATTTCATGTTGACTATTTTTTTGAGGCCGCATGGATGCACAAGCATAACGGCACCTACTATTTTTCTTATTCTACCAATCCGGGTAACGGAATGCGTATTGATTATATGACAAGCGATAATCCCACATCGGATTTTACTTACGGCGGGATCGTGTCTCCGCAACCCCCCGAAAACAGCAACAATAATCATCAGGCAATTTTTGAATTCAATGGAGCGTGGTATGAGGCTTATCACAACCGATATGTGTCGCGGCATGCAGGCATTCCTCCTGTGTATAAACGCAACCTTTGCCTGGACAGTATTTACCATAACCCGGATGGGTCGATCGAAACCATGGTGAACACCGTTGACGGAGTCAAGCAAATTGGAAATGTCAATCCATTTGGCCATACGGAAGCTGAAACAATGAATAGACAAAACGGCATAGAGACGGAAGTATGCAGTGAAGGAGGCATGAATGTTACCAGTCTGGAAGACGGCGACTGGATAAAGGTTCGTGGTGTTGACTTCGGATCGGCCGGGGCAGCCGCTTTTACCGCCAGCATAGCCAGTGATTTGAAAGTAGGAACTTCGAAAGACGGATCCATTGAAATTCGAATCGATGATATAAACGGAACACGAATCGGAATCGTTCCGGTTTTATATACAGGCGGATTGGATGTGTGGAAATCAGAAACAATTGCCATTGAAAATGTAACCGGTGTGCACGATGTGTATTTTCTGTTTACAGGTGAGCATGTCGACAACCTTTTTAACTTTGATTACTGGCAATTTATTCAAAAAACAAGTGAACACGATCTTCTTGCAATCAATGCTTCTGTTGATGATTCCAAAATTGATACGGTTGCCGGGACCAACAATACAAACATTACAGTCACTGCTATTTATACAGATGGTGCCAGTGATGTCGTTACTTCAGAAACCACTTTTACTTTCGATCAGGAAAATATAATTTCTATAACCGATGATCTTGTTACAGGCGTCAGTTATGGCATTGTTACAGTAACTGCCAGTTATAATGATAATATGGATAATATAAAAGTAGTGGTAAAAAACCTGGAAAGCGAGCTTGCCATATCCCGGCTTTATACTGATGAAAGTGATGTTGAATTATTTATCGGTAGTTCAACATCAATAAAAATTTTAGCAGAATTTGACGATGGACATGTTGAAGATGTCGCCGACAAAGCCACCTATGATAATCCCAGCCCGGAAATTGCAACTGTATCAAACGGAGTTATTACCGGAATGAGCGAAGGCGAAGTGGATATCACCGCGAGTTATCAAGGTGAACTCGGCGAAGCAAAATCAACAACAATTCATGTTGTCGTGGGTCAAGGTACGGGTGTCTGGCTGGAAGCGGAATGCGGTACAATGGGCGGCAATTGGGACATAGTCAATGATGCCGGAGCTTCAAATGATCACTATGTCACAGTGAAATCCGGTATACAAAGCGTAAACCAGGCACCTTCCGTTGATGATGGCTGCATTTTGATTTATTTTTCTGTGATTTCCAGCGACAGTTATTCTGTATTCGGCCGTTTGAACTGTCCAACCTATGATGACGATTCTTTCTGGGTAAAAATGGATGATGGATCATTCCAGATGCACAATGGATTGGTAACCAGCGGATGGAAATGGGTTAAATTTGACGATTATTCATTGACAGCAGGTGAACACACGCTGACCATAGGCTATCGAGAAGACGGCGCAAAACTGGATAAAATATGTATCTCAAATGTTCTCGAATCCCCGGAAGGAATGGGTGAAGAAGCTGTCAATCTTTGTGAACCGACAAGTATAACCAATGCATTAGAAATACCTGAAGCGTATTCATTGGAACTGAATTATCCGAATCCGTTTAATCCGACAACACGATTTGCCTATACGCTTCCAACGAATTCAAAAATCAATATTTCGATATTTAATGTTGTTGGAGAAATTGTAGAAGTATTATTTTCAGGTCAGAGGGATGCAGGAAAATATCATACCACCTGGGATGCATCAAAGTATTCATCGGGAACATATCTTATTTGTTTTACTGCAGGTGATTATATTCAAATAAATAAATGTGTTCTTTTAAAATAATTGGTATAACCGGGCAGGAGGGTTCAATCGTTCCGGGTATCATACCCGGGACGTATGTTTCCTAATCCACACCAACGAACAATGACCGGATCCTTTTGATTAAATTATTTCCTTGACTTTTACTTAACATTTTTTTAATGTTATTTATTATTATTCAATTGTTGCGTATATTAAATAAATAAATTGATGGTATATTGTAAACCATTAAATCATTTAATTACCAGTTATCACTTTTTGAAAGGAGGACAATGATGTGTAAAAGGTTATTGTGTCTGGCTTGTTGTATTTTTGTATTGGGAATGGCCACCGCTGCATCAGCCCAACTTTTGGTTCACTACAAGCTCGATGAGACTTCCGGTACTGTGGCTGCCGATGCCAGCGGCAATGGCTTCGATGGTACTATTGAAGGCACTCCAGGCTTTGTCGAAGGAAAATTCGATGGTGCTATGGAATTCTGGGGATCTGAAAATGTGACTTTTCCGGCTGAAGCAATGGGAATGACCTCGTTTATTGGTTCGGTCGCATTTTGGATGAAGGCTGACGTGCCGACAGGTATTTATACGATGTTCTGGGCTGGTGACAACATAACGGGTGGTGGTTTCGGACCGGAGAACGAAATGCATATTCATCTCGAGTCTGCAGTTTCTAATGTCTGGATCGGCGGCGAGCTGTCTTTTTATTTGAGGGCCGATCCGAATCCAAATGTGCACCTTCATTCGGATCCGGATAAAAGCGGCGCAGATGATCCTGGCGCAGTACCTGTTAATCCCACATTAATGGGTGATGGATTATGGCATCATATTGCAGGTGTATGGGATGGGGGGGCCGGTGCTGCCAAATTGTATATCGATGGCATACTGATTATGGAATGGCCATATGTATCCTCCATGTATGAATTGTCCAATATTTTTCTGGGTAAGATGGCGGGGGGAGGTCGTACCTATATGGGCGTGCTCGATGATTTCCGTATTTATTCACAGGCTTTAACTGATGTGGATGTTTACTACTTATCTCAGGGCATGGAAGTTCATGTTAACGATAATCCGGCAGCGCTGCCGCAAGAATTTGTTTTAAATCAGAATTATCCCAATCCTTTTAATCCGGCGACAACCATAAGTTATCGTTTAGCGAAAAGTAGTGATGTGGTTTTGGATGTTTACACTCAGAACGGTCAAAAGGTACGTACATTGGTAAAAGAAAGACTAGGATCCGGTTTTCAATCGGTCAATTGGGATGGACGTGACGATGCCGGAAAACAGTTAAGTTCCGGTATTTATCTGTATCGTTTGCAGGTTGGTAATCAAGTGCAAACCAGAAAATTAATGTTGATGAAGTAAACAAATATGTTTAAATGAACGGCAAATAATTAAAAATCACTTGACGCAAAGGTTGGTTATTTGATGTTTTGGTGCATTATCCGGGTTGGCTGATTGGTTACTGTTCTGCATTTATCTGCCTTTGCGCAAGTGATTTTTTTTGCGTCAAGTTTCACAAAAAGTGAATTCACAAATGATGTTGTTTTTCTGCAAGATGTGAATCGCAGTTGAATTTGTGAAAGAACCTGTCCCACAGCCGGTAGTTAAGCGCATAACTATATTCATGATGTTCATCAAATCAAGATTCCTCAGTTTCCGGTTTCTCGAAGCCACATAAAACAGCCATTCAAATTATCGGTAGGAAAGAATTAAGGGAATTTGGAAAACAATTTGGGATGTATTTCTAATTTCATCCTGCTTTTAAATGCATTGTGTGTTGATATGTCTGCGCTTACCAGAATAAGGACAACTGCAATAATGAGACAACCAAATAAAGTCTGATATTTAAATGAACATCCAAAAGGGGGGGAGTGATTTCAAATGAAGCATAATACGCATATCTATCTAGCAGCAAAGGGCATAGAGTTTTTATATGAAGGTCTCGATAATCTTCACTATGCTGCATCAGACAGGAAAGCTGCCTCTGCGACAATTACCAAAAGAAGGCGGGAAGGAAAAATTCTTCAGCGAATGCTGATGCATTATGAGGATGTCATCAGTGAAGCGACGTGGGCTCCGGATGATATCCTGAATGATAAAGCGCAGTATCATACATTCAAGCTTTATACTGAAAAGGAGTTTCCGAACAGCGTCAGGTATGCGAGAGAAACCCATCAGGGCAAATATTATCGTGTGGCCGGGGGAGGGGGCCTTCCATATAAAGTCGACCATCTGGCACGCGTTCTTTCTGATATGGATAAATTAAGAAAGTACAATGACCGTTGCTCAATGAATCAGATTATGTATCAGTACCTGCTGATATCCCATTATATTGTTGACGCTCATGTTCCCATGCATTGTGACCTGCGGGATGATCCTCCTTCAGCCACTGATACAAAGAAACCGAGAAACGGTCACTATTATTCGAATGAATTACATGGTGAGATTGAACAGTTATGGGAAGATGCTGTCAAACCGGTTGCCATAGAGGAAGGGATTATAAAAACGAAGCGAAAAGAGGATGATAGCAAACCCACCGACTTGTCAGAACAGATTCAATTTAACGTGATCAATGATGAGCATCGTGGTAAAATCAGGCCGTATGTGATTCCCGATAATGACTTGATGCGCTATATGATTGATTTATGTATCCAATCAAAAGAAAGGGCACTGCTGTTATTTCCCATAGCAGCGCCATTGAAGTGGAATAAATCGCTGTTTCCAAAAATGACCAGAGAAATATTTGCTCAGGCAATCTCGAATCTCATCACAGTGTGGATATGGATATGGGGTGAGCAATAAACATTGTGTTTCAAAGAATGGTCAGGTATATATTGATCTCGTTCACACAGTCTGAGACTGTGTGAGGATTGCCGGTGTCAGACAAAAGGGGTTGCCGGCTGTTTTAATGTTGCTTTTTTATAAATTCTTTTGATTCTCTGTATCTCCGGCTTTAAAAGTTGTGACACAAAGACACAAAGACTAGAGGACTCAAGGACCCCAAGTCATTCTGTATGGATATCCGGAATATCTGTTGAAAATAATTATCTCACTTTAAAAAGAATCAAATCTCCGTCTTCAACAATGTAGTCTTTGCCATGAACCTCAATTAAACCATGATCATGCAAGACCTTCATCGAACCGTATGTTTTTAGATCGGCCGTCTTGATCACTTCTGCTTTGATGAATTTTTCTTTAAAATCTGTATGCACCCTGGCGGCGGCTTCATGCACGTTAGTGCCTTCAGGAATGGTCCAGGCATGGGCTTCATTCTCATTGGCCGTGAAAAATGTAATCAGATGCAATACATCATATCCGGCACGCACAATTTTCTGCAAAGCGGTTTCTTCCAGACCCATAGCCGTCATAAATTCCAACTGATCGGCCTGATCCAGCTCTGCGATTTCTGCCTGAGCTTTGCCGCAAAACGGCAGGCACGGCGCATTTATAGTTGTTCCGTATTCTGTAAGCGAGCAGACACAGGGGCTGTCATGCAAATGTGCTTCATCCACATTCGCGATCAGAATCACCGGTTTGGCTGTGAGCAGGTTCATTTCCCGAACGAGCTCAAGCTGTGTTTCCGACAGATTTAACGACCGGACCTCATTTTCTTTTGAGACCTGATCATACAAAGGCTCCAGTGTGTCCAGCATTTTTTTTGATGCCGGATCTCCGGTTTTCGCTGCTGTTCGTATTTTGGAAAGCCGCCGGTCAATCAGTTCCATATCCTTCAGCAGAAGTTCCATTTTCACATCGTTCGCGTCCCGAACCGGGTCCAGTGTCTCATAAGGATGCGATATATTCTCATCTTCAAAACACCGGATAACTTGCGCGATAGCATCCACACGGCCGATATGAGAGAGAAATTGATTGCCCAGACCTTCCCCCCGGCTCGCACCTTTTACCAGTCCTGCAATATCCACAAATTCCAGTGTGGTGGGTGATTTTTTGGCAGATCCAATATTTTCAAAGATAAAATCCAGACGCGGATCTTCCAGCGGCACGATTCCGAAATGAGGATCGATTGTGCAAAACGGATACGCAGAAGCTTCCACACCAAGATGGGTAATCGCGTTGAATATTGTGGATTTACCAGCGTTGGGAAGTCCGACCAGGCCACATTGAAAACCCATGTAAATTCTCCTTAAATGGAATGGTTTTTTCTGATTGTCAAAGCTGAAGCAATAAAAAATAATTGAAATCCGGGACGCAATCAAGGATTATCTTGATTTTGGTTGAAAAATATCGACCAATTCAGTACATTGCATGTGATTTATGAAAAAAACGGGAATATACAGGTGATTAATATTCGTCCTTTTCAATCCGGTGATGAAAAGCGGGTCATCGCACTTTGGCAGGCCTGTGGGTTGATTGTGACACAGAATGATCCAAATCAGGATATTCAACGCAAGCTGGCATTTCAACCGGACCTGTTTCTGGTGGCTGTTCGCTGTGATCAGGTTATAGGCACGGTTATGGCCGGATACGAAGGACATCGCGGGTGGATCAATTATCTCGCAGTGGATCCGAATTACCGGGGTGAGGGAATAGGCCGATTGCTGATGGAATATGCAGAAGCGCAGTTAAAGGCCATGGGATGTCCCAAAATCAATCTGCAGGTACGTGCCGCGAATCGTCGCGTGGTTGATTTTTACAAGACACTGGGTTATCAGGTGGAAGATGTGGTCAATATGGGAAAACGGTTTTCTATATAAATTGATGATATCAATGCTTTCATATGATTTTGCTTATTGGTGAACGACTGTTGGTATGCTTTTTACAGGTAACAGAAAAAATCCTGTCGCAAGATTACCGATACAGAGGGCTTGCGTGTTGGAAAAAAACAGAACCGAACGGCGGATTCAAATCGCGAGTTTCTTTATCTTACTGTTTTATTTATCATTGTATTCAAATACCGGCATGATGAAAAAAACACCCAAAATTCAGGTTCATGTAAAAAACACGATTCAACGTCTGATTGATGAAGAGGATGTGGATCAGGATCTGAAGATTACCATTGATGATCATTTTGATGGAGAGCATCATGGTGATAAACAATTTTTAATAACAACCGTGGATCAAAAATGTTACGAAGTGCGCGGCAATTACTATCTGGCCAATCTCCTTCAGGAATTGAAATTGGCGCTGGACCGGGGTGAAGTGATATGTGAACTGGATTTTCAGAGAATTTTTGAAGATCCTGTGCAGCGTTTTTCCCGTCAGATACGCACTCTCTTCTGGGATGGATTAACGCGAAAAATCGAACTCCATAATCTGCCGGGGGTGATTGCAGACGAAAAAGTCAAGTCAGATGGCCTGAACCTATATATTCCATTTTCGGACAAGACAGCCAGCAACTATTTTAAGACGCATAAAGATAACCTGCATGCGCAAAATATACAGATTCGGGTGCTGCCTCCGGAAATCACTCCCAAAGCCGTTCAGTCACTGGAGGGCCGTCATGGTTTGCTCATACTTGATTCAGTCATGGATTCATCCGGAGAAATTCTGGGAAAACCCTATGTCGTGCCGGGGGGACGTTTCAATGAAATGTACGGTTGGGACAGCTATTTCATCGTTCTGGGTCTGCTTACAGACGGGCGAGTGGATTTGGCAAAGTGTATGGTCGATCATCATGTCTATCAGATCAATCATTATGGCAAAATTCTCAATGCCAACCGAACCTATTATTTAACCCGATCTCAGCCGCCTTTTTTAAGCAGTATGGCAAGGGCGGTTTACAATGAAATGTCAAAAACATCAGAATCAAAAGCTTGGATGAAACAGGTCTGCCAGGCGATCATCCGGGAATATCAACAGGTTTGGATGCATCCGAAACGGCTTACAGGAACCGGTTTGAGCCGGTATTTCGGAGAGGGGTTGGGACCGCCGGTGGAAGTGGAATCCGGACATTTTGATGCGATATATCAGCCTTACGCACAATCACTGGGTATGCTGGTCCGTAAATTTGAGCGGCAGTATAAAGAGGGGAAGGTTCTGCAGAGTGAGCTCGATCAATTTTTCGTGCATGACCGCGCCGTTCGTGAATCGGGTCATGACACGACTTACCGATGGTGGGCGGGGGGTAAGGACCGCTGTGCGGATTTTGTGCCTGTTGATCTGAATGCGCTCCTGTATAAAACCGAGATTGATATGGCATTTTTCATTGATCATTTGTTTGAGGGAACCCTCGTCATGCCGGGAGGATCAGAAGAGACAGGAGCCGCATGGAAAAAGCTTGCAGACAACAGGAAAAAATCAATTCGTCAATATTTCTGGAACGAAGCAGATGCTTTATTTTATGATTACAATTTTGTTGACGAATATTCTCATCCATATATAAGCGCAACCGCGTTTTATCCACTGTGGGCTTGTGATCCTGACCGTCCAGATACCCGAATTCTGACGGATACGGAAGCAGACCGTTTAATCCGCTGTCTTCTGAATTACCTTGAATTTCCAGGGGGTCTGGCTGCTTCTTCTGAAAAATCGCGGGGCCCTGTGTCGGAATTGCGTCCGCAGCGGCAATGGGATTATCCGCACGGGTGGGCGCCCCATCAGATGATCGCATGGCAGGCGTTGTGCAATTATCATCATGATTCTCATGCCCAGCGGCTGATTTACCGCTGGCTGTATACGATTATCCGGAATGCAGTGGATTACAATGGTACAATTCCGGAAAAGTTCAACGTAGTTACAAGGTCTCATCAGGTGTTTGCGGAATACGGCAATGTGGGCACCAAATTCGCCTATATCACTCGCGAAGGGTTCGGATGGATGAACGCTTCTTATCAAGTTGGTCTTAAATTGCTTAAAGAGGATTTACATGACGAATTAAACCAGATGATTCCTCCGGAGTGGCTGTTTGAGGACCAGTCTTGATTTCGGACGGCATTTTTTAAATCCGGGAGAATAAAATTTCGATAAGTTCACCAATCACTAGTGATCTATGTCTGCCGGAATCCAGGAGAGATTTGATTGCCGGGGTGATTCGGATCTGATCAGAATGGAGTGTGTATGGATATCAGGATGATCCAGCAGGAAATTCGCCGGGCCGGATCGGACGGCTGGCTGTTTTACGATTTTCATAACCGCGATCCCATCGCATATCGAGTGCTGGATCTGGACTCTGGTAAATTGACCAGCCGGCGGTGGTTTTATTATGTTCCGGCCGAAGGAGAACCGGTTCGTCTTTGCCATCGCGTGGAACCGGCGAAACTGGATTCTCTTCCCGGCGAACTGTTATATTATCTTTCCTGGAACGAGCTGCATACAATTTTAAAAGAAATGCTTGGTTCAGCGAAAACAATTGCCATGCAGTATTCGCCCGATAATCATATTCCCTATGTTTCCATGGTCGATGCCGGCACGATAGAATTGATCCGCAGTTTCGGCCACACGGTGGTTTCATCAGCCGATCTGATTCAGATTTTTGAAGCAGTCATTGATGAAGCAGGTTTTCAGTCCCATCTGAAAGCCAGTGAGAAAATATATCAGATCAAGGATGAGGCGTTTACGAAAATAGAATCTGCACTGAAGCAAGGTAAAAAAATCACCGAATACGACATTCAGCAATGGATTGTCCGCAGGTTTCATGAAGAAGGCATGACCTGTGAGGGAGAGAATCCGATTGTGGGCGTGAACGACCATCCGGCCAATCCCCATTTTGAACCCACACCTGATAATCACTATGCCATTCAGAAGGGAGACACGATCCTGATTGATTTGTGGGCCAGGTTCAATAAAAAGGATGCGATTTGGGTGGATATTACCTGGTGCGGATTTGCCGGGATGAATCCTCCTTCAAAATATGTAAAAATATTCAATATTGCCCGTGATGCCAGAAACGCGGGATTGGAGTTTATTAGGAATAAAATTCACAAGAACGAGCCCTGTTACGGCTGGCAGGTGGATGATGTTGTGCGAGCCGTGATTCAGAAGGCTGGATACGGAGAATATTTTATTCACCGCACCGGCCATTCCATCGGCCGGGAAGTGCATGGTAATGGCGCGAATATTGATAACCTTGAAACCAAAGAGGAGCGTCGGCTGATTCCGCGACTCTGTTTTTCCATTGAACCCGGAATATATTTGAAAGGGGAGATGGCGGTCCGGACTGAGATCGATGTTTTTATTTCCCCGAAAGGTGAAGCGCTTGTATCCGGAAAACTGCAGGAAAGCCTGATATTAATGGATCTGTAAAAAGGGAGGAAGCATGTATTGGTTTCTAGCGATCATCCTGGTCTACAATTTAATTCTTCTGGGGATCAATGTATATCGTTCCAGACAGGTCAAAAGCCATGAGGATTTCATGGTGGCCGGACGGTCCCTTTCCATTCATGTGATTGTATTTACACTGATTGCTACCTGGATTGGCTCCGGTACATTCATTGCGGGCGCTGAATATGCCTACAAGGCTGGTTTCAGTTCGCTCTGGTTGCCGGCAGGCGCCTGGCTGGGTATTATTGTTATTTACTTTCTGGCTGCCAAAATCCGTACATTCGGGCAGTATACGATTGGAGATATTCTTGAAGTGCGTTACGGCAGGTTTGCCCGTCTTTTTGGCACTATTGCATTGATTATTGCTTCTGTCACGATTGTCAGCTACCAATTCCGGGCGGGAGGGTATATACTGAATATCATTACAGATGGTCAGATTTCAGTTGCATGGGGGCAGGCCGTCAGCGCTTTTTTTATTATCGCGTTTACCGTCTCAGCCGGTATGATCTCTGTGGCCCATACGGATTTGCCCAATGGTATTCTAATTCTTCTGGCTTGCCTTATCGCCACACCTTTTGTGATCATTAAGGCGGGCGGTCTTTCCGGAGCCGTTGCGACATTGCCAGCCGGCCATTTCCAAATATTCAGTCCCGATTTTGGCGCCAGGCCGGCATTAAAAGCGTTCGGATATTTTTTTGCGACTCTACTGCTTTTAATGGGCGAACAGTCAATGTATCAGAAGTTCTACAGTGCGAAATCGCCCAGAGATGCGCGATCGGCTGTATCTTTATGGATTTTCGGTACCATTATTGTTGAAGTGGTTGTTGTCATCATTGCGATTTTTGCGGCTGTCCATTTCTGGGGGCAGGGTAAAGAAGGCGGCGCCATGGTGCTTTTGGCGGCCCGGTATATGGTACCGGCGCCGATCGGTGTTTTGCTGCTGGCAGCAGCATGGGCGGTTTTACTGTCCACCGGTACCAATTTTTTGTTATCGCCCAGCACCAATGTGATGCGGGATTTGATTCAGAAATTTTTTAACATTTCTCTTTCCGAACGCAAACAGGTTGTATGGCAAAAAATCGCTGTGATTCTCTTGGGATTGTGTGCGTTTGCCATGATATTTATTCCCACGCTGTTAAATAAACCGATTTCTGTGTTGCATTCGGCATATTTTGCCTACACCATGTATGGTGTGGCCATCACACCGGTGCTGATTGCTGCATTAACATGGAAACGTGCAACCCGAGCAGGCGGATTGGCTGCCATTGTGTCCGGTGCACTTGTCACCCTGTTTTTGGACAAACTGGTGCCCCATATCTGGCCTTCCGTGATACAAGAGGGTGATCCGTGGGGGATCCCCTCCATCTTTCCTGCGATGCTGGTATCCATCGGATCGCTGATTTTAATCAGCTTATTTACACGACCCCCTGAAAAAGAGATGATTGACAAGCTGTTTCCGAATAAACTGAAATGAGATGAAGCAAGGCAATTTGCGACATCACGGAGGTCACACTCCATAATTTTTTTAAAACAGAAATGATCCGGTATATAAATTATACTTATGATAAAAAGACGCGATATTTTGTTTGTGGAGAAAAATTACCGTGATATTTCGAGATGAAAAAAAATCAGGGCTGCAGAATATTTATTTCACATAAAAGTAAACCTCCGGGAGGATTTAAACCTTCCGGAGATTCATACATGGCTGTAATGATGTTCGATTTGGTTTCTTTACTCTTTCTTTCTGCGCGATTCCAGTTCGGTTCCTATTTCTTTAACATGTTTCTCATTGAGCGGATAGAAGAATGAAATGATTACGGAAAGCACACCCATGCCCGCAGGAATCAGACTGAAAAGCAGAATCAGCCCCTTCAGACTTTCCGGCGTCTGTGCTTTGTTGGCCTGAAATCCGACCTGTGACATTAGATTCAGTGCCACAAAAGCGCCGAATGCCCATCCGAATTTCTGAGACATTGTGGATGCAGAAAAAACCAGGCCTGTGGCTCTGCGACCTCGCTTCCATTCCGCATAATCCGCAGTATCAGCGTACATCGCCCAGAGCAGAACACTGAGAGGCCCACCGGTTAAAGAGCCGGTAATCTGAAAAAAGAAAATCAGACCGATCTGTTCGGCACTTAAAAAGTAAAAGGCGCCTGTACTGAAAATTGCAACCAGGAAAATGATGATAAACGCCCGTTTTTTTCCAACCTGTTTCGCAAACCAGCTGACCAGTGCAACCCCAATCAGGGAGGCGATTTGTCCCATTGTATTGAAAGCGGAAACCAGGGTTTCAAAACTATAAGTTTTTGTTTTAATAAATGGTAACGAGACATTCTGAGATCCAATCACATATTTAAAATAATGTGCGGTGACACTACTTCGTACTGCAACAAAAAGAATAAAGGTAATTGTTGTGGCAAGAAGTATCAGCCAGGGCACATTGGTTATCAGTTCGTACAAATCTTTTTTAATGGAAGATTTTTGAGTTTTGGGAAGCTTCACCCGTTCATGTGTTCCTTTAAACGCGATTAAAAAGAACAAGATGGCTGCAGTACCGTAAAAAATAAATGTACGCTGCCAGCCTCTGGCAGTATTAACAACCTGAAGGGAATAGGTGATTTGATCGCCTTCCAGGTCGGTAAACAGATCAGCCAGCGAAATATCCTGACGTTCAAATCCCTGAAATACAACGCGATTTGATATGGACCCGCTTAAATAGGGCGGATTGTTTTTATCCGTTGACACAATGATTTGTATCTGGGTTTCAGAAAGACCGCCGCGTCCGTCTTTGGCTCGCAGGGTTAAACGGGTGATTCCAGGTTCATCCTCGATGATTAAAAGCTCATTATTGTGAATTTCCGGTATGATGACTCCCTTATTACTGACCTGAATTTCGTATTTCAGAGTATCTCCGTCGGGATCATGAAATATTTCTGATAAATCAATGCGTTTTGATTGAAACCCGTTCATAAGATTGAGTTCATTTGCACTATCGATTAAAACCGGTGAAGAATTGAGGGAATCATTGACACTGATGAAGAATTCATGGGTACAGTCGCCCCATTCTATATCAATGGCCTTTAATTGCAGCTGAACGATGCCGACAGATAGTTCATCAATATACAGATAAGAGCTGTCTACGCGTGTGTGAACAACGGTCGTATCACTGTTTTCTATTTTATATTCAAGAGCATGCTTTTGCTGAGAGTCAAACACCTGAGATATTGGCACCCTGTGAGTGTTGAATCCCTTGATCAGCATAATCGGATCCACAGGATTCTGAACGACCGGTTTATTGCTTTCCCGGGGGTAAACCCTGAATCCGAATTCAGTTTTATTTTTAATGCCGTTTTGATCTTCTGCAAATAATATAATGTTTGATGCGCCGACTCCCTTTTCTGTGATCTGAACGGAATCATTATTAATTTCGGCATGTATAATGGAACTGTTGTCTTTTCCCAGTTGTTTGGTCATAGGAAGAAGTGTGGCTGACACAATAATACCCGCTGTAAAAGCAAACATGAATTTTACAGAAGAGACTGTGGTTCGTTCTTTTGAATCCGGGGATATGACCCCCAGAAGTGCCGTATATGGGATATTGATCCCGGTGTACAGCATCATGATAAGAATAAATGTTGTGTAGGCCCAGATCATCTTTCCGGTGAAACCAAAATCGGGCACAGTAAATGTCAGCACACCAATAAAGGCAAAGGGAATGCACAGCCATAGCAGGTAGGGTCGAAATTTTCCCCATCGTGTGTTTGTCCGGTCTGCAATCATTCCCATAATCGGATCGTTAAAACCATCCCATAACCGGCTGACAAGAAACATGGTGGCTGCCGCGCTGGCCGGGATCAAAAATACATCCGTATAAAAGAATGTAAAGTAGAGCATAAAGGTCTGCCAATAAAGAACTGAGGCAAGATCTCCAAATCCGTAGGCAATTTTTTCTTTAAATGGCAGTTTATAATCGGTATCGCCCATTATTTCCTCCGTTTGAGAAATGCACAATTAAAAGGTTGTAAACACAGTACTGGTGACCGTATATTTATAATTAAATAATGAATTACAGAAAACTGGTTTGTTAATGTAAATATTATCAAAATGAAATGCAACAAATTATTGCACATCAACCTCTTTTTTACTTGTCAATAATGAAAATTATTTTTATCATCTTAAAGTGTATTGTTTTGGCCGGTCATTTCCAAATTCTGAGGAGGATATGATGAAACGAATCATGATTACCGGGCTTGTTTTGTTGACGGGATCCTTCACATTTGCCCAAAATGCAAAATCCGATATCGAGGAAAGACTGGAATCTTTCAATCATCCGGCGCTCAAAGAAACGTTCCAGGCCTATATGCAACCCTTTGCAGATGCATTCGGAGGCAACATGAACAGCGGATTATATCATACGGCAAAAGTGCACAAAGACGGACTTCATTTCTATATCGGCGTTGAAACGCTCTGGGCATTCATCAGCAATAAACAGCGAAAATATTCCTCACTCATTGATGATCCCCCATCCAGTCTTGAAGTTACGGATAAACCCACAATTTTTGGTTCTGATGAAGCCTGGTCGGTGGATATCGGCAATCAAACATTTTCAATTCCCGGTGGAAAAGAGATCCGCGCCCTGCCGGTTATTGCTCCGCGGTTGACTATCGGCTCTGTCATGGGGACAGAATTATCCTTTCGATTGGTAAGTTTGGATCTGCCGAAGAATTTCGGTCTCTTAAAAATTACGGGCTATGGCCTGCGTCACAGTATAAGTCAATATATACCCCTGTCGCCCATTGATATCTGCTTTGGATTTTTTATTCAGGATTTTGAACTGGGAAGAGTGTTTAAAGCTCAGATGAATTTTTTCGGAGCTCAGGCCAGTCGCTCGCTGGGACCGCTGACGATTTACGGCGGACTGGGTATTGAAAAAACCACTTTAACAATCGGTAATGCGGAAGGATTGCTCAACATTCAGCCACTTACATTCGACAGTGACAATCGCGGCAGAATGAATGTTGGTGTTTGTCTGAGCATGCTCATTTTAAAAGTCCACGCCGATTATACAATCGGAAATCAGAACGTGGTGGTACTGGGAGTCGGGATTGGTATGTAAAACCTGTTTATTTAATGCGTGGATTCCTCATGCATCTGACTGAAACATTGAAGCGCGGATAAAAGTTCGATATATTAACAGGGCCGGAGTAATACTTCTCATGCCCGTATGTGTGTCCAAACACATGCTGAAAAACAGAATTACTGACAATTATTCGTTTATTCATAAGGTTGCCGATAATGAAATCGAATCATAAAGCTGCTTTGGTGACTGGAGGTGCGAAACGCCTTGGAAAAGCCATTTGCCTCGCGCTGGCGGAAAAGGGGTACCATATTGCACTGCATTACGGACAGTCAGAGCAGGAAGCAGAAGAAACTGCCGGATTGATTCAGAGGCAGAGCGTAAAATGTACCCTGTTTAAATGTGATTTAAGCGATATGACCGCAGTGGAGAAGCTGGTTTCCCGTGTATTTCAGGAATTTCCCGGATGCAGCCTGCTTATCAACAGCGCTTCGGTATTCAAGCGGGGGTCATTTCAGAATACGGATCTGGCTTTTCTTGAAAAGCATCTGACTGTCAATTTTATGGCGCCCTTTTTACTGTCTCAAAAGTTTGCTCAAAGCTGCTCCTCAGGACTGATTGTCAATATGTTAGATACAAAAATATCAAAACATTCGAAGCATTTCTTTGCCTATACCCTATCTAAAAAATTATTGCATGAATTCACCAAGATGGCTGCGAGTACTCTGGGACCGGCCATACGTGTGAATGGTATTTGTCCGGGCATTATACTTCCCAGCACCGAGACTTCTCAGGAAGCGCTTGAAAAAATGATTCGGAAACTGCCGGTAAAAAGGAAGGGAAGCCCGGAGAATATTATTCGCGCTGTAATTTATCTGATTGAGAATGAATTTGTTACGGGGGATTGCCTGTACGTGGATGGAGGAGAGCATTTATAAATGAAAATTCATATTAAAAATTTACGCCTGCAAACCGTTGTGGGAATTCAAGCGTGGGAACGTAAAACAAAACAGGACGTTGTGATAAATATTCATTTTGAATTCGACGGTTCAGAAGCTTTAAAAACCGATCATATTCAGGATACCATTGACTATAAGTCTCTGAAAAAACGCGTTATTAAGCAGGTTGAGGCATCGCAATTCTATCTGCTCGAAAAACTGGCCAGCAGCATATTGGATATTGTTATGGATGATCCAAAAGTCGTTCGGGCGAGCGTAGAAGTCGACAAACCGCAAGCGCTGCGTTTTGCGGATTCTGTTTCCGTGGAATGTTCCGAAGAAAGATAATGAATGGCGTCATTCCGTGCAAATGGTCACCATCGTGTCATCATCGCAATCGGCTCAAACATTCATCCTGAGATATACGTTCCGAAAGCATTACAAATCATCAGTAAAAAGCATCGTCTGATTTCTCAAAGCCAATTTGTCCTTACAAAGCCTGTAGGATATCCTGATCAAAATGATTTTTTAAACGGTGCTGTTCAGATAGAAACTCGGCTTTCCCGAAAAGAGTTAAACCAATGGTTAAAAAAGGTTGAAAAACAACTGGATCGAAAACCCGCTACAAACAAAAACGGTCCAAGAACCATCGATCTGGATATTGTTGTGTGGAATGGTAAAATTGTGGATAGGGATGTATATAAAAGATCATTTATAAAAAATGCTGTTTCTGAACTCGATCCAGGTATTTTTAACCCTTGACAACCATTTCGAAACATTCGAAATAAAAAGATACTGAACTCTGCCGAATTTTTATATCAACATTACTATTAAAGCATCACAGATATCATGTCTTTTTTATATTCCAGCCATAAATAACCGGTATTCTAGTTTTACGCGGCATTACAGTTTAAAAATTTATGCTTCCTTACAAATAGTGTGCCAAATCAACTTTTACTCCTTGACAATGAGCGGGGGAAAACGTATATTAATTCATGATTTATCGACATAAAAAAGGAGATTGGCTCTAATATGAGTGTGTCTTTGGAAGAGGCGCGAAAGATCGCTGAACTTGCAAACCTGAATTTTACAGATGAGGAACTTTGTACATATTGCGGTCATCTTAACAAAATTCTGACCTATGTGGAAAAACTGCAGGAATTGGATACAGAGGAGGTCGAACCGACATATTCCGTGCAGTCATCCAGAGACACGATGCGTGATGACAGAACAGAATCATCACTGTCTCAGGATGAAGCTTTAAAGAATGCTCCTGCTCAAGGACAAGGATTTTTCAGAGTGCCAAAGGTTATTCAAAATGAAGGCAGGCAGATTTGAGTCGCCTGACTAAAATCATTGGTGTGATTCCTGCCCGCTATCAGTCTTCCCGTCTGCCGGGAAAATCATTGGCCCTGATCGGGACCAGGCCGATGATTCAATGGGTATATGAACAGGCAAGCAAGGCAGCTTGTTTAAGTAAAATTTTTGTGGCGACGGATGATTCCCGTATTGAAAACGCAGTTCGGAAGTTTGGCGGAAATGTTGTGATGACTTCGCATACCTGCCAGTCGGGGACAGACAGGGTAGCCGAAGCGGTCCGGGATATGGAGGCCGATATTGTGATCAATATTCAGGGGGACGAGCCGTTTATTCATCCCAAAGAAGTGGACCTTGCGGCAGATATTTTAATTCATGATTCAAATGCAGTGATGAGTACGCTGGTGAAAAGGATTTCTCATGTTGAAGAATTAATCAGCAGCCATACAGCCAAAGTGATTGTCAATCAACATGGGTATGCTCTTTATTTTTCAAGACAGCCCATTCCCTTTTGCCGGAACGATTCTGATCCTGGGACCTGGTTGAAATTTTATACTTATTATAAACATATTGGGATTTATGCCTACAGGAAAAATTTTTTACATACAATGACTGGGTGGGATACGACACCGCTTGAACAGGCAGAAAAATTGGAACAACTCAGGGTTTTGGAACATGGAATTTTAATCAAAGTGGCAGAGACCGATTCGGAAACACTCTGCGTGGATACACCCGAAGATCTTGAAAAGGTCAGGGAAATCCATGCAAAAAAAATGTATACATAAGTAAAAAGGATTGATTTTGGTTAAAGATAAAGCCAAGTATATTTTTATTACCGGTGGCGTTGTATCCTCATTGGGAAAAGGAATCGCTTCAGCTTCTCTTGGGCTGCTTTTGAAGAAGCGGGGCCTTCGCGTGACAATTATGAAAATCGATCCCTATCTTAATGTAGATCCGGGAACCATGAGTCCTTATCAGCATGGAGAGGTTTTTGTCACAGATGACGGTGCTGAAACCGATCTGGATCTGGGGCATTATGAGAGATTTCTGGATGTGGTAATGAGCCAGAAAAACAACGCCACAACGGGGCTGGTTTACCGAACGGTCATTGAAAAAGAAAGACGCGGTGACTATCTGGGAAAAACAGTTCAGGTTATCCCCCATATTACAAATGAAATTAAACGGAGAATATACCAGGTTGCCGACGATCATGGAGGTGTGGATGTTGTGCTGGTTGAATTGGGCGGAACTGTCGGTGATATTGAAGGATTGCCATTTTTGGAAGCCATCCGGCAATTCAGGCTGGAGCTGGGGATTGGCAACTGTATCAATATTCATCTGACCCTGGTTCCGTTTATCAAAGCAAGCGGTGAAACCAAAACAAAACCTACACAGCACAGCGTACAGAAAATGCGGGAAATCGGAATTCAGCCGGATATCATTCTCTGCCGGTCAGAAGGACCATTGTCCAAAGAAGCAAGAGAAAAAATCGCCCTGTTCGGGAATGTATCATCCGAATCGGTTATTGAAGGCAGGGATGTGCAATCAATTTATGAGGTACCGCTGGCTCTTGAAAAAGAGGGATTGGCAAAAATGGTCCTTCGCCTTTTACGTCTGAAGGAAAAATCAGTGGATTTATCTGACTGGAAGGCGTTTGTCAATCGGGTGAAAAAACCGGACCGGCAGGTGAAAATTGCCATTGCCGGAAAATATATTGAGCTCCATGATGCATACAAGAGTATTATGGAATCTTTTATTCATGCGGGTGAGGCCAACAATACACGTGTTTCTCTCATCTGGATTGCCTCTGAGGATATCGAATCGCAGGGCGCAGAATGCCATTTAAAGGATGTTTCGGGACTGTTGATTCCCGGTGGATTTGGTGAACGGGGCATTGAAGGAAAAGTGCTGGCAGTGCGATATGCCAGAGAAATTGGTTTGCCATTCTTTGGTATCTGTCTTGGCTTGCAATGTGCCGTGATTGAATATGCCCGGAATGTATGCGGACTAAAAGATGCAAACAGCACCGAATTTAATGAGTTAACAAAGAATCCGGTCATTGATTATCTTCCTGAACAGGTGGAGATCATCAATAAAGGCGGCACAATGCGTCTGGGCGCTTATCCCTGTGTCATTAAAAAAGGAACGCGGGCTTATGAGATTTATCAAAAAGAAAGGATCTCAGAGCGCCATCGGCACCGATATGAAGTCAATAATGAATTTCGGAAAATCCTGGAAAAACATGGCATGGTGTTCGGTGGCCTGTCTCCGGATAGGAACTTGGTTGAAATGATCGAATTACCGGAACAGTCATGGTTTGTGGCCTGTCAGTTTCATCCTGAATTTAAATCACGCGCCTTAAACGCTCATCCATTGTTTGCCAGTTTTGTCAATGCCGCTCTTAAATTTCAGGAAAATGCGAAGGAGACCTGATGCCTGTCGTTCATGTGAAAAATATATCGATAGGTGGAACACATCCACTGGTTTTGATTGCAGGACCTTGTGTGATTGAATCGGAAAGTGTTGCACTGGAAACTGCGGAGGCCATTCAAAAAATCACCAATCAGCTGAGTATTCCATGGATTTATAAATCATCCTTCCTGAAAGATAATCGAAGCTCTGCCACTTCTTATCAGGGACCGGGTTTGCAGGATGGATTAAAAATTTTAGAAAAAGTAAAATCAGAGGTCGGCGTTCCCGTACTTTCCGATATTCACGATCAGCATCAGGCCGCACCTGCAGCCGAAGTTTTGGATGTGATTCAGATACCTGCCTATTTATCCATGCAGACCAGCCTGATTCTGGCGGCTGCGAAAACTGGCAAACCGCTGAACATCAAAAAGGGGCAATTTCTTCATCCTGAAGATGTCAGTCATATTGTCAAGAAGATCGAATATGCAGGAAATCATCAGATTCTGCTTACAGACCGCGGTACGTTTTTCGGGTACCACAATTTGGTGATGGATATGCGGTCTTTTCAGATTATGCGGCAAACCGGTTATCCGGTGGTAGCAGATCCAACACACGCGATTCGGATATACGGTATATCAAGCTCGGATCCGAAAGGAGGAACACCACAGTTTGTGCCTTCCATTGCACGCGCGGCTGTTGCGGCAGGTGTGGATGCGATGTTTATCGAAACGCATCCAGATTGTAAAAATGCAAAATGTGATGCGGCCAGCATGTGGCCCTTGAAGCATCTGGAATCTCTTTTGGCACAGTTGAAATCCGTTGACGAACTGATCCGGAATATGAAGGAGATCACTCTGTCATGAAATCCCCGATTTCTCCAAAATTGAAACATAAAATTGACAAGATAAAAATGATTCTTATGGATGTGGACGGTGTGCTGACCAGAGGGGGAATAATACTCGGAAATCAGGGTGAAGAAATAAAAATTTTCAATATCCAGGACGGTATGGGAGTAACGCTGGCCCGTATGGCAGGCTTGAGAATGGGCATCATCACGGGACGGCATTCGGAACTTGTTTCGAGGCGCGCTCGTGAATTGAAAATGGATATTGTCATGCAGGGATCATTTTATAAACTGCCTGCATATCTTGAAATACTGGAAAGTTATCGTGTCACAGATGATGAAATCTGTTATATCGGTGATGATATTCTGGATCTTGATATTCTCGAACGCGTGGGTTTATCTGTGACACCCGCAAATGGAAGACCTGAAATCAAGGCTGTATGCGATTTTGCAACACAGGAACGGGGAGGAGAAGGAGCTGTCCGAAAAGTGATCGATACAATCCTGAAGGTGCAGGGCAAATGGGATGAAGCCGTGAAAAAATGCCGGTGGGCAGAGGAGGGCCGGTCAGAATAAAAGAAATGGCTTTGATTGATTTTTTTTGGATTTAATGAGAGATATTAAAACAGTCAATTATCGAGAGCCGGAAATCCGGTGATGATGCAAGCATAATCAATGAAAACTTGAACAGTGAATATCAGGAGTTGGTTTTATGAAATTTTTTGTTGATTCCGCGGTCATTGAAGACATAAAAAAAGCCAAAGCTCTGGGGCTGGCAGATGGCGTGACTACCAACCCGACTCTGATCCGCCGGTCCGGCCAGGATTTTCAGGATGCTATTACTGAAATTGCTAATCTTGTGAAAGGACCTGTTCTGGCAGAACCTGTGAGTGAAACAGTGAAAGATATTGTCAAAGAGGGTAAGATTCTGGCTTCCTGGGCACCAAATGTGGTAGTTAAAATCCCTCTGACACATGCCGGACTCGAAGCCACGCATATTCTGAAGCATGAAAATATTGAAACAGCATTGACACTTGTATTCAGTTCTGCACAGGCATTATTGGCAGCCAAAGCCGGTGCCAAATATATTTGTCCCTTTGTCGGTCGATTGGATGATATCGATACACCGGGTATGGAGTTGATCGCAGATATTATGCAGATCTATGATAATTATCCTGAGCTGGATACCGAAGTCATAGTCGCAAGTGTACGGACACCCGGACATATTACTGAATCTGCAGCTCTCGGTGCGGATGGAGTGACTGCGCCATTGAAGGTGATTGAACAAATGGTCAGGCATCCGTTAACTGATATTGGTATCGAAAAATTTTTAAAAGATTGGAATGCCTCCGGACAATGATTATCAAGCGCGCACAAGAGGTGATCCGCATTGAAGGCAAAGCCGTTCTCGCTTTGCAGGAACGTATCGGAGAACCATTTCAATGCGTGGTAGAACTCCTTTTAAACTGTCGCGGACGTGTGATTGTATGCGGTATGGGCAAATCTGGTATTATCGGACAAAAAATTGCATCGACATTAACCAGTACCGGAACAGCTGCCCTTTTTCTTCATCCTGCGGAAGGTGTTCACGGGGATCTGGGCGCCGTATTGGAAGATGATATTGTCATTTGTATTTCAAACAGCGGCCAGACAGAAGAAATTCTTCGTTTATTGCCGCTGTTTAAAAGAAAAGATGTGCCGATTATTGCCATGACAGGAAATATGAATTCACCTCTTGCTGCCAGCAGTGATATTGTTCTGGATATTCATGTGGAAGTCGAAGCCTGCCCGTATGATGTCGTGCCCACAGCCAGCACGACTGCGACATTGGCCATGGGGGATGCCCTGGCGTTGTCACTATTTGAGGCCAGGGGATTGACTATGGAAGATTTTGCATTACTGCATCCTGCAGGCAACATCGGCCGTAAACTGCTTTTAAGAGTGGATGATATCATGCGTTCCGGAGATGATATCGCAAGGGTTGACAAAGACACGCCTTTAAGCAAAACTATTCTTGAGATCACTTCGAAACGACTGGGTGCAACATGTGTTTTCAATAAGGGACGAATGTGCGGTATTATAACAGATGGAGATCTTCGGCGCTTGATGGAAAAAAAACATGATATTCATGATTTAAAGGCAAAGGATGTGATGAGCGCCAGTCCCATTACGGTTCCTGAAGGCATTTTGGCAGCAAAAGCTTTACGGGTCATGGAGGAACATAGTATTAATCAACTGGTCATTGTCAATAAAAACGGTGATCCTGTGGGTATGGTTCATATTCATGATTTGTTAAAGTCAGGATTAGCATAGTATGAACAATTTTCTATTACCGAAATAAAAATGATCGGGTGCGGACTTGTCGTTTGAAAAGCAATGGGACAGATAATGCAAAAACAGCGTATAAATATCATTATATTTTTCACGGTATGTCTTCTTTTTTCTGGTTGTGATCAATCCCGTGTTTCGACAAACGGTGAAGGTAAATTGGTGCATAAGGATGTTTCGGATGTTCCGGACCGAGAGGGCTGGGATGCAGTTATTCGAATTTCATCGGAAGGAAGGTTAAAAGCCGTAATCGAATATGGACATATGACCTATTTTGATAAGAATAAAATTAATTATTTTAATCAAGGTGTTAAGGTGGATATGTTTGATAAACATGGGAAGCATACAACAAAGCTCACAGCAGAAAAAGGCGAATATCACGAACTTACCCAGGATATCTGGGCTATCGGCCAGGTAGTTGTTATTTCCGATACCGGGGTGATACTGTTTACACCTATAGGGCGATGGGATCAGCATTTGGAAAAAATAATTTCTGATACTTCGGTGATGGTGACCACAATTGAAAATGATACCATCTATGGAACCGCTTTTCAATCGGATGCGGATTTAAGCCATATGATTATTGAAAATCCCCGGGGTACACGTGAAGAAGGGGTGGATTTTGAATCCTGGGAACGGGAAGTAGCAAAGCCGATTCCTGCAGACAGCATGGAGCCTTTATGAATATTGTCCGATGGATATTGATATTATTGATCACAAATGCATTTTTCATAAAGGCCGCTGAGCGTCTTGAACTGATACATGCAGGAGTCGGTGAATTGATTAAGATGGACGGGCGTGAAATCCGCGTGCTGAAAGGTGATGTTTTTTTTCGTCAGGGTGAGGCTTATTTACGATGTCAGCGCGCGCTTTTCGATGACGATATAGATCATGTGACTCTCTATCAGAATGTTGAAATTTATGACGGAGAACACCGGCTTTTTGGTGACCGTGTTATTTATGAAGGAAAGGTTAAAATCGAGAAAGCCTGCGGAAATGTACGTCTTGAACAGGAAGGGCAGATTTTAACCGCAGACAGTGCGGTTTATCATCAGGAAACCCGGCAGGCCCACGCCATTGGAAACGTTCATATGATCGATTACCTTGAAAAGGCCACGCTCATAGCGCAGGATGTGCAGTATGACAGAGTTGCAGAATATGGTACAGCCATTGGTCATCCAAAAATCGTCAAGCAAGATACAAGTTCCCTGGATTCATTAATTATTATTGGTGAAAGAATGGAGGTATGGGGAAAACGTCAATTGGCTACTGTCACAGACAGTGTTCAAATCGAAAAGGGAGATATGAAAGCGTATTGCAAATATGCCAAATTTTTTACAGATAAAGAGCAATTGTCACTTTATAAATCACCCAGGATGATCGAACAAAATCGTCACATCCGGGGCGACTCAATCCAGGTTCAGCTCAGTGCTTCGAATTTTGAAAGCGGTATTATTTGGGGTAATGCGGTTGTCACATCCGTTGACAGTATCTATGAAAATGTACTGAATGGCAAAATTATCACCATACAGGCGAAACAAGACAGCCTTCGGACCGTCACCGTTGATCATCAGGCTGAGAATATCTACCATGTGTTTAATGATGCAGGTGAGATGGAAGGAGTGAACAATATCAATGGTGACCGGATCGTTTTGCAATTTTCCGGTAAAAAATTGACTTATGTCCGAGTTGAAAGCGATCCCGGTGAAAGCCGGGGTAAATTTATACCTGCAAATATGCCAAAGGCAAAAGAAGAGTTGTAATGAATGCATTTCAATATCAATCATCGAGTGCCGGCAAAACCTTAAAAGCCGATCATTTGGTTAAAATTTACCGGGGACGCCGTGTTGTGGACGAGGTTTCTATTGATGTCAATTGCGGTGAAGTGGTGGGCCTGCTGGGGCCAAACGGTGCAGGAAAGACCACAACTTTTTACATGATTACCGGTATGATTCAACCAAATGCAGGAAAAATCTATTATGATGATAAAGAGATTACCCGGATTCCTATGTACAAACGTGCACGCATGGGTATTGGCTATTTATGCCAGGAACCTTCGGTTTTTCGAAAATTGACGGTTGAAGAAAACATTATGGCTATTCTTGAATTGATGCCGCTTTCAGAAAATGAGCGCAAAAATCGTCTGGAGACGCTTATTAATGAATTGTCTGTGGCTCATGTGGCAAAACAGAAGGCATATACACTTTCCGGAGGCGAACGCAGGCGTGTGGAAATTGCACGTGCCCTTGTGACACAACCAAAATTTATTTTACTCGATGAACCATTTGCCGGTATTGATCCCATTGCTGTTGAAGATATTCAAAATATTGTGATGCATCTGAAAGATCGAAATATCGGTGTTTTAATTACGGATCATAATGTACATGAGACACTGTCTATTACCGATCGTTCCTATTTATTATCAAATGGAAAAATTATGAAATCGGGAACTTCAGAGTTTCTGGCAAACGACGAAGAGGCTAGGAAAATTTATCTGGGAAAACAATTTCGACTGGATCGTTATTCAGAAGTCAGGGGGTAAACGGACACCATGATACAGATAAGCCAACGTTTGGCACTGCAACAAAAGCAAAGCCCGCAGCAGGTTCTTTTATCCACTTTGCTTCAATTGCCGGTACTTCGGCTTGAGCAGCGGATCAAGCAGGAATTGGAGATCAATCCCCTGCTTGAATTGGATATGGAAGAAGATATCGAACAAGTTCAGGAACAGGAGATTGATACCAAACTTGAAAAAGAAGAGGATGATGAGGAGGAGGAAGAAGAATTTGAGGATCGGGAGGATGAAGAGGAAATCGACTGGGATACAATTTTGAATGATGAAGATAATTTCGAGATTAAAGCCCCGCGTGAGCAATCTGAAGATGAAATCGATCGTCCGGAGGCTGCGCCTGTTACATTAATGGATCATTTGTTAGAGCAGCTTCATCTGGCTCCGTTTACCCAGAAGGAAATGGAAATCGGAGAATATATTCTGTGGTGTTTGAATGATGCGGGTTATTTGGCATGCGAAATGGAGGCTATCGCTGAGAATTTTCAGGTGGATGAAAATGTTGTACTCAAGGTTTTAAAATCCATTCAGAGGTTTGATCCCGTGGGTATTGGTGCCAGGAATTTACAGGAATGCCTTTTAATTCAATTGGAAGAATTCCATGGTGAGGATGAGAATGCCATTCGTTTGATTACCGAATGTTTCGATGATTTTACAAACAAACGGTATGAAAAGATCGCCAAACGTCTGGAAGTTCCTCTTACTGAAGTTAAACGCATGATGGACCTGATATCAAAATTAAATCCAAAACCCGGAGAGCGGTACATCTCAGATGCTGAAAATTATATTATACCCGATGTTCTGGTTGAAAAAGTCGAAGGTGATTTCAGAATTGTGTTAAATGACTGGAATATGCCCAGATTACGTATAAACGAATCTTACAAACAATTGTTAAAAAATAAAGAAAAGATTACAAGAGAAACCCGTGATTATATCCGGCAACGTCTGGAATCAGCCCGATGGCTGATTAATTCGATTTATCAGCGCCGATCGACGATTCTTAGGGTTATGGAATCGATTGTTTATCATCAGCGTGAATTCTTTGAGCACGGTCGTGAATTTTTAAAGCCGATGATACTTAAAGACATTGCTGATGATGTGAATCTGGATATTTCGACAGTAAGCCGCGTAACCAACGGAAAATATGTACAAACCGATTTTGGTGTATTTGAGCTGAAATACTTTTTTAGTGAGCGAATGGAGACCGCGGATGGAGATGAAGTCTCCAACAAGCTTATCAAGCAGCGGATAAAAGAGATCATTGATGGTGAGAATCCTAAAAAGCCATTTAATGACCAGTATATTTCCGAACTCTTAAAAAAGGATGGATTCATTGTCGCCAGACGAACTGTTGCCAAATATCGCGAGCAAATGAGGATTCCGGTAGCAAGATTGCGAAGAGAGATTTGATATAAAAAACAATTTATCATTCAAAAGAAATCAGGTATTCGGCGTGTCTATCAAATGCAAAAAGGGAATGGATCGATTGGATAGTACAGTTAAAGTTTTATATAAGATTAAATTAGCGATAATTTAAGGAGAAAATTCATTGATACAATTCAGGGCAACTACAATTTTAGGTATAAAAAGAGGAAAAAGTATGGCCATGGGCGGGGACGGGCAGGTGACTTTTGGCGATACAGTCATGAAAGAAAAGGCGAAAAAGGTCCGTCGTCTCTATAATGACAGTATTTTGGCCGGATTTGCGGGATCGGCTGCCGATGCATTTACGCTGTTTGAAAAGTATGAAAAGGCACTGGATCAGTATCGCGGAAATTTGTATAAAGCCGCTGTTGAACTCGCCAAAGAGTGGCGCACAGACAAATATCTTCGACAGTTGGAAGCGCTTTTAGCCGTGGCCGACAATAAATCCATGTTAATTATTTCAGGCAACGGTGAAGTAATTCAGCCAGATGACAATATTGTGGCTATTGGATCTGGAGGGCCTTATGCCCTGGCAGCGGCCAGGGCCATGATGAAACATACCAAGTTATCTGCAAGAGAAATTGTGAAGGAGGCTTTGCAAATTACATCCAATATATGCATATATACAAACGATAATTTGGTGATTGAGGAGATAGAATGACACGGTTTGATGATACACAAGATTTTGACTATTTAGAGACAATTACGCTGACACCAAAGGAAATTGTCAGAGAATTGGATAAATATATTATCGGTCAGGACAAAGCCAAGAAAATGGTGGCCATTGCCTTGCGCAACCGCTGGAGGCGCCGGCAGGTATCGGATGACTTAAGAGAAGAGATTATGCCCAATAATATCATTCTGATTGGGAATACAGGCGTGGGCAAAACTGAAATCGCACGCCGGCTGGCCAGACTGGCCGAGGCTCCATTTATTAAAGTGGAAGCATCCAAATTTACTGAAGTTGGGTATGTGGGCCGGGATGTCGAATCCGTCATACGGGATTTAACTGATCTGGCAATCTCTATGGTAAAATCAGAACATACTGAGATGGTTCAGGATTTGGCGGTGATTTCAGCAGAAGAACGATTGCTTGATTTATTATATCCCAATCCGCCTGCAAAACCGAATAAAATTTCGGAAAAAATTGTAGGTCCTGCAGACACTCATGATGTGGATGATGAGGTTGAACAACGGAACCTGCGTACCAGAAACAAGTTGCGTAAACAGTTACAGGAAGGAAAGTTGGAAGACCGGATCGTGGAGCTGGACGTCACATCTGAATCTGTACATATGATGCAAGTATTTTCACCGATCGGTCTGGAAGAAATGGGTATAAATATTCAGGATCTATTCGGTAATATGATGCCGCAGAAACGAAAAAAGCAGAAGATGCCGGTTTCCGAAGCGCGACAGGTTTTGATTTCCGAAGAGACCCAGAAGCTGATCGACATGGACAAAATTATTCAGGAAGCGATTCAACGGGTAGAAGAGTCAGGTATTGTGTTCCTCGATGAAATTGATAAAATCGCAAGTGGAGATAACGGCGGAGCGGGTCCGGATGTTTCCCGCGAGGGCGTCCAGCGCGATATCTTACCCGTCGTGGAAGGAACGACTGTCGTGACAAAATACGGAATGGTAAAAACCGATCATATCCTGTTTATTGCCTCAGGAGCGTTTCACGTATCTAAGCCTTCTGATTTAATTCCTGAACTCCAGGGACGTTTTCCTATACGGGTTGAACTTGACAACCTCAGTACCGAAGATTTTGTCCGAATACTCACCGAACCGGAGAACGCATTAATCAAGCAGTACACTGCTCTTCTTGAGACGGAACAGGTAAAAATTACCTTCAACAAGCGCGCAATTCAGGAAATCGCCAAAACAGCGACAGAAGTCAATGAGAAAGCAGAAAACATTGGTGCGCGAAGATTGCATACAATCATGAGTACTCTTCTCGAAGAATGGATGTTTAAGGTGCCGGATCCGGAAGTGAGAATCATTAAAATCACGGCTGCTGATGTAAAAGAACGTTTAAAAGAAATTGTTGAAGACGAAGATTTGTCAAAATATATCCTATAGAATGGGGGAGATGTGAAGAAAGATTTTTTAGCAATCACAGATTGGACAACGGAGGAAATTCAGCAGACGATTGAATTGGCAAAGTCTTTAAAAGCAAGATTGAGAAATAGAGAAACCTTTCATCCTCTGCAAGGAAAAACACTGGCTATGCTCTTTCAGAAACCTTCAGCGCGTACCCGTGTTTCCTTTGAAACTGCCATGTATCAACTGGGTGGCTATACTATTTTTTTAAGTCCGATCGAAGTGGGCCTGGGAAAACGGGAAAGTCCTGCTGATGTGGCCCGTGTGCTTTCGAGGTACAATGATGGAATTGTGGCAAGATTGTTCGAACATCATTTCATCGTTGAGTTGGCTGAATTTGCGTCTGTGCCCGTTATCAACGGATTGACTGATTTTAATCATCCTTGTCAAGTCCTGAGTGATTTGATGACGATTGAGGAACATTTGGGACGGTTTCAGGATTTTAAAATTGCCTATATCGGAGACGGAAACAACATGGTGCATTCATGGTTGAATGCGGCTTCACGTTTGTCCATGACCTTTCATATGGCTGTTCCGGAAGGATATGATCCGGATAATGATGTTTTACAATTGGCTCAGGATGCCGGGAAAAGTGAAATTCAAATATTTCGGGATCCGAAAAAAGCTGTAGAACACGCGGATATTATCTATACAGATGTGTGGGCAAGTATGGGGCAGGAAAAAGAGGCAGAGAAACGTAAAAAGGTGTTTAAAAATTATCAGGTCAACGATGAAATCCTGAAACATGCCGGTTCGCAGGTCAAGGTGATGCATTGCCTTCCGGCACATCGGGGTGATGAAATTACTGATCATGTGATGGATGGCCCGCATTCTATTGTGTTTGATGAAGCAGAAAATCGAATGCATTTGCAGAAAGCCATTTTATTCCGGCTGATGCAGGATCAATAACCGCATGCATTTAAATCGAATGGTAATGAAAAACCTAGAAATACACACAATTGTCGTCGGTCTGCTTGAAACCAACTGCTATCTGATCGAGGATCCGGCTCAAAGGCGGGCCATGTGTATTGATCCGGGCGGAGATGCTGAAAAAATCCTGTTGTTCTGCAAAAAAAAACAATTGGTGATTGATCGGATATTACTGACACATGGTCATTATGATCATATTGGTGCTGTCAATGCATTGGTGGACATGCTTGATATTCAGGCGTGGATCCATCCGGATGATGTGGAAATGGCGTGCAGCCCCACGCTGAATTTGTCCTCGATGATCACTGCCCCTTATCAGATCGATTCATATATTCAGTATTTCGAAGTTGGTGAGCCTGTTAATTTTGGCGAACAAAAAATATCAATTTTGCATACACCAGGACATACACCGGGCAGTGTCTGTTTTTATTGGGACCATCAGTTAATTTCGGGTGATACAATTTTCAGAAACAGCATCGGACGAACGGATTTTCCAAAGGCGGATCCGGAACAATTAATTGAATCCATTGAACTGAAATTGATGCCCCTCGATGACAACGTTCGAATTTTTCCAGGTCACGGAATGACCACAACCATTGGCCACGAACGGGAGAAAAATCCTTTTCTTGCAAGAAATAACTCCATATTTTAACCAAATATTACGTCGTTTTCTCGATCATGTTTTAATGAACAAAGGCTTGTCCGTCAATACACAAATGGCGTACGAAAGGGATCTGGTGCGTTATTTGCAGTTTCTACAGGATAGGCAAATCGGGGCGTTCGATAATGTTCGTCTGGAACATGTGCTTGACCTTGTCAAACAACTTGATGAGATAGGATTAAAGCCTTCGAGTCTGGCAAGAAATATTAGCACACTTCGCATGTTTCATCGTTTCCTGGTGGCACAAAATTTGTCGGCACATAATCCGACGATAAATCTCGAACTTCCCAAGAAAAGACGAAAATTACCGGTGGTCCTGGATATTCATGAAATTGAAACAATATTGAATTGTCCCGATTTAACTGAAAATCGCGGTATTCGTGATAAAGCTCTGCTGGAATTTTTATATGCAACCGGTGTCAGAGTCACAGAATTGGTGACAGTCACACAGTCCAATATTATGCAGGAGGAAGGATTTACGAGGATTTTTGGAAAGGGAAGCAAAGAACGGCTGATTCCTGTCGGAAAGACAGCATTAAGGTTTGTCAGGCATTATCAGCGTGATGTGCGTGATGTACTGGCAAGAAAGGGGATGGGCCATGATCGGTTGTTTTTGAACCTTCGTGGCATGCCCATGACCCGTGTGGCTGTATGGATGATTATTAAACAATATGTTGGTGAAGCGGGTATAAAAAAAAATGTCAGTCCGCATACATTTCGGCATAGTTTTGCCACCCACTTGCTGGAGGGGGGCGCTGATCTCCGGTCTGTACAGGAAATGCTTGGACATGCCAATATTGCCACAACGCAAATTTATACACATCTCGATCGTGAATATCTTCGTGATGTGATTCAAACGTTTCATCCGAGAGAACAACAATGATGATCCGATCATTTAAAATGATTGTCACTTTGTGGCTTCTTGTTTTATATAACATGATTGTATCCGCGGATATCCCCGGGAATCTGGGCCCCTGCTTAAAACGGCGTCTGTTGGAGTTTGATGGTGATGAAGGAGTGAAACTGAATAAAACACGGGATGTTCTCCTGGATATCCGGCTTTGTACCGAAGATCCCTGGGCTCTGAAGTGCGCCGGATTTAAGATTCGTTCCGTGAACGGATTCTATGCAACTGCCACTGTTCCACTATCCAGAATTAATGAACTCGCCAGACATTCCGGTGTTCGGTGGGTCAAAGAGGCTTCAAAATGTCATCTCAATTTGGATCAGAGTATGCCTGAGATCGGTATGGATGCCATTCGATCAATTACCAGACAGACAGGATATACCGGAAAAAATGTTATTGTCGGCATTATTGATACGGGGATTGACTGGACGCATGAGGATTTTATCGATGATGATGGGAATACCAGAATTCTGACAATCTGGGACCAGACTTTGGATGAATACGGCGGACCGCTACATATCTATACACAGGCCCAAATACAGGCGGCTCTCGATCAGGAAGATGGTTCTTCAATCGGCGGAACCGATGTGTACGGCCACGGAACCCATGTGGCCGGTATTGCCGCAGGGAACGGTCGCGGAAGAGGAAATGGAAAATCAGATCGCAATTATGTCGGTGGAGCTCCGGAGGCTTTTCTGATTGTTGTTAAGGTTTCCGATGGTGTTTCCATGACCGATTCACAGGTCGAGGATGCTTTGAATTTTATTTTTCAAAAAGCTGGAGAATACGATTTGCCTTGCGTGGTTAACCTGAGCCTGGGCAGACGCAACGGATCGCATGATGGTAGATCCGCATTTGAGCTGGGAATGAACAATTATCTGACGACTGCAGGACGCGCCATTGTGGTATCCGCAGGCAATGACGGAGGAAAACGAATTCATATACAGCATGACTTCAATCCGTTTATTGAAGATACCTTGAAAGTTGAAGTACAGGTGAGTGATAATGATCCGGCCTCGATCGATCAGGTGAGCTTTGAAGGCTGGATTCATCGCCTTGCTCCGGTTTGTGTTACTATTATCGATCCGCAGGGAGAAAGGTATGGCCCGATTGCGCCGGATGCACTGTATCGTTGGCCAGAGAATGGAGAGATCAGGATTTTTGTGGACAATGGTTCAAGCGGTGCCTATGAATATAATGGAGACAAACAAATTCTTGTGCAACTTATGGATGGAGCACAGGGCGACGAATTGTCCAATGGAAAATGGACGATTCAGTTTCACGATGGAAGCGATCGTCTGGATCTGTGGCTGGTAGACCGAACCCTTTCTGCAGAAATTACAAGCACAATCGACGAAACCACACTTCTCAACGAACCTGCGCATGCCCTTTTGGTCGTTGCGGTTGGATCCTATATCAGCCGTACCCAGTGGCCCAACTTGTACAGTTCGTCCTGGAAACCGGATGGATTGACATTGGGTGCATTATCTGCCACATCGAGTCCCGGTCCCTCCCGATCCAATTCGCTGGATAATCATACACGAAATAAGCCGGAAATTACCGCTCCGGGAGAATATATTGTTTCAACCCATTCTGCTTTCGTTAACTACTGTCCGGGAGAACAGTATATTGCTTCAGACAGCGTTCACCGTGCATGGGCGGGAACCAGCTTTGCTGCGCCTCATATCACCGGATTGATTGCCTGTATGTTTGAAGCAGATCCGAATTTGACAGCCAATGCCATCAAAGGCTGTCTTTTAAAAACCAGAAAAGATGATTTTACGGGGGAGGATATCTGGAACAACGCATGGGGATATGGAAAAGTGGACGCTGCCGCTGCCATGGGAATCAGCAGGGTTGAACATGAGAGGAAAGCTGTTTTGCCGGATCATCAATACCTGATCAGGAATTTTCCCAATCCGTTTAATGGATGTACAACAATCACTGTTTCTCTGAATGATTTAAATCCCGTGTCGTCTGTCAAATATCTCGAAATATATAATATCCATGGCCAATTGATTCGATCTGTGGCATTGCCTGATACGAGGGAAGGAATGATACAGATTCAGTGGGATGGAAGAAATGATCGGTATCATGAACTGTCTTCCGGTGTTTACTTTGTACGTCTGAGAGGATATGGTGGGCAATGCAGGCTGAAAAATAATATAAAATTGCATTCTTGTAAGATGATTTTAATGCGTTGAGCTTCTTTATTTTATATATACCTGATGACACCTTTATTTTAATTTGAATTTGATTAAGAAAATCAAATTATATTGAAACTTTTTTACGTTTGTGATCGTATCACTATCTAATATGACTAAACAGTCATTTTCTGACCAATACGTCGACAAGAACAAAAAGCGGGACATCATAGAATTGACATTATCAAGAAAAGAACAGGAAATAGAAGCGAGAAAAAAAGACATCCTTGAAATCGCGGCTGAATTATTTGCTCAAAAAGATTTTCATGGCGTCACCATGGATGAAATCGCTGAAAAAGTCGGTCTATCTAAGGGAACCGTTTATCTTTATTTTGAAACCAAGGAAAATCTCTTTTTTTCGATTCTTATTGACCGCACCAAATCATTGATGCTTTCTCTTAAAGATACAATTCAATCTGAAGTGTCATTTGAAGCCAGTTTGCGTGATTTTGTGTTCACCTTTCTGACATATTTTCAGAAACATAAGGCCTATTTCAAGCTAATGCATTCTGAAAAAACGCGGGCCAGTATGGATGCACATTATCAGATGCATGATTATGCAAAAGAAATTTTTAATCAATTTAACGATATCCTTGCAGAATTGATTAAAAAAGGTGTTGCTGATCACTGTTTACGATCGGTTGATATTTTTTCAATGGTTAAAATGCTGGGAGGGATTTTAAATAATTTTACCTATTATCAGATTTTTATCTCTTCAACAATGTCTCCGGCTGGGGAGACAGAATTAATCATTGATTTATTTTTAAATGGTGTGAAAAAAGCAGAGGTTACGGAGGTTTTACATGAAACATAAAATGAAATATTCATTTCTGATATGCATTTTTATTATTGCCGGCCTGTCGATGGCATCAGAAGAGAATCAGATGCTAACACTTGAACAATGCGTGGATATTGCTCTGGAAAATAATCCCGATTTGAATATTGCCGAAAAAGAGTGGAAAAAAGCCAAAGCAGGCATATGGGAGGCCTATTCCATGATTTTGCCCTCTCTGGATGCGCACGCCACCTTTCAAAAGTCGTGGGACATTCAGACCAATGCTATCCCAAATTTTATTAAAGAAATATTAAAACCATCTCCTGGAATCCCAATAACTCAAGAATTTAGAGACATGTTAACGATCTATACGGATGCCATGCCTGATGTCATTCCCCTTTCGTTCGGACTGGAAAACACCTTGATGTACGGGGCAACACTGAATCAGCCATTGTTCCTCGGGGGTGCAGGTATCGCAGGAATTAAAATGGCTAATTCAACGGAAAAGGCAGCCAGGGAGAATTATGAATCCATAAAACAGAATCTGATTTACCGGGTCTCGGATGCTTTTTATCAAACGTTACTGGCCAAGAAATTGGTGGAGGTTCAGGAAGAGGCATTCAAACAGGCGATGACGAATCTCGATATGGTGAAGAAACGATATGAGGTCGGCAGCGCATCGGGATTCGATAAAATGCGGGCTGAAGTGGAAGTGGCCAATCTGAAACCGGAATTAATCACTGCAAAAAACAATTATCAGGCCTCGTTAACCCATATCCGAATGCTGCTGGGCATTGAGAAAAAACTGCCGATCGATATTCAGGGTGAAATGAAGTTTGTCTATGATGATTATGGAACCCTGGAGTTAAGCGAAATCCAGAATCGTGCCATGCAAAACCGTCCCGAAGTCAGCGTACTTTTTGCTCAGAAAAAAATAGCTGCCAGCGGTGTGACATTGGTGCGCAGTCAGTTTATGCCGAAGCTGTACTTTTCAACGGATTATTCATTTTTAGCGATGAGAAATAATTATGATTTTGCACCGGATGACTTCAGCAAAGGATTTACATCTGCGTTAAGTTTGCAAATACCGATTTTCCATGGATTTAAAAATTGCAAACAATACCAGAAAGCACGTCTGGATTATAAAATTTCCAGTGATATGGAAAAGCAGCTTTTGGATGGTATTAAGGCGGAAGTAGAAATTGCCTATAATAAATTTCAGGAAGCCAAAGAAAAATATCAGGCGGCCACAGAATCTATAGATATGGCTGAAGAAGCCATGCGCCTGGCAAACCTGACATATGAAGAGGGCGCCAGTACACAACTGGATGTACTGAATTCTCAGCTGGCATTGACACGAGCCAGACTGAACCATGCATCGGCGCTTTATGAGTACCAGATGGCCCGATATCAGATCCGTAAAGTTACCGGCCAGTTAAATGACATTTTGTAATTTAAGAATGGAGAAAAAAATGAAACGTCAATTGATTGTAATTTTATCCTTGGTTATGCTTTTCATTCTGATCGGGTGTCAGCAGTCTGCCGATGAAGAATCACAGGCAAAAATACCGGTCAGTGTTCAAGAAGTAGAAAAGGGGAATGTAGAGCGCACACTTGCATTCAACGGTGATATCCATGCAGAGCAAGAAGTAAAAGTCTTCTCCAAAATTCCGGATCGTATCAAAGCATTTTACGCAGATGAAGGGGATTATGTCAAAAAGGGCGGACTGATTGCAGAGATTGTTGCAACAACGATCGAACAAGCCGTTCTGCAGGCGGAAGCCCAGAAAAATAATATGGAAACAGAATATGCACGAGCAAAACGACTTTATCAGGAAAATGCCATGAGTCAGCAGCAGTTCGACGTCATCGAAACCCAGGTGACCCAGGCCCGGGCTGCCTATAAATCCATCAAGAGCCAATTGGATGACGCCAGAGTTCTGGCTCCGATTTCCGGTATTATCGGAAAACGGTATTATGAAGAAGGCGATATGGCCAATCCCGCACAGCCGGTGGTTTCCATTGTTCAGATGGGCAAGGTAAAAATCACCATCGAAGTTCCTGAGAAAGAGCTGGGTCTGCTGGAAGTTGGTCAGGATGCGGAAATCGAGGTAGTGAGTTACCCGGACCTCGTTTTTTATGGGAAAGTTGATAAAATAAGTCCGGTTCTGGATCCAATGACCCGAATGGCCACTGTTGAAATTCTGGTGGACAATCCCAAACGTTTGCTCAGACCGGGAATGTATGCCACGATTGAGATCACTGTGGGAACCATTAAGGATGTTCTGGTAGTGCCCCGTCATGCTGTGCTGGAAAGTACATCCCTGAAAAAAATAGATGGTGTGGATACAGTTATCCGCAATTATTTTGTCTACGTGGCGAATGATTCTATTGCGGAACAGAGAGAGCTGAATGTGTCTTATGTGAATCATCGGTTTGTCGCAGTTCGGGGAGGAATTGAAGAAGGCGAAAACATGGTGGTCAACGGCCAAAATAACCTTCGTGACGGTCTGCCTGTCCTGATTGTGGAAGAGGAGGAATAATTATGGTTATTACGAAAGCCGCGATCAAGCGTGGCGTGACATTTATGATGATATATATTATAGCGGTCGGATTCGGCCTGTTTTCACTGGGACGTCTGCGTGTCGATCTCTGGCCCAAACTTGATTTTCCCGTCATTGCCGTCATTACCCAGTATACAGGTGTGGGACCGTTCGATATTGAGACGACGGTAACCCGTCCCATAGAAGAAACAGTGGCGTCAGTCCAAAATGTAAAAACCGTGCATTCCAGCACACGTCAGGGTTTGTCTCTGGTTATGCTGGAATTCGAATGGGGAACCGATATGGACCAGGCGGAAATCGATGTGCGGAATTCACTGGAATGGGTGGAAGACTATCTGCCTACCGAAGTGACCGATCCTCTGGTTTTTGCGTTCGATCCGTCCATGCAGCCTATTCTATTTATGGCCGTTGGATCCGATGTGCACGGGCTGGCCGAATTACGGAGAATTTCAGAACTGGATCTGGAACCCCGTCTTGAGCGCATACCCGGTGTGGCATCTGCGTCAACCTCCGGGGGGCTGCAGCGGGAAATTCAGGTTCTGGTCTCTCCTGCACGAATGAAAGCGCATCATGTTTCAATTCAGCAGGTGGAAGCCGCCCTGCAGAGAAACAATCTACAGCTTCCTTCCGGATGGATCGAGGATCTCTACCGGGAATACACCATTCAGGCCGAAGGGGAATATGAGTCTATCGAGGATATCGAGCGCACCGGTATCAGCACCATGGGCGATGCGGTCATTCGCGTGAAGGATGTTGCTGAAGTGGTGGACGGGTTTGTAGAGCAGCGGCAGCGGGTATTCACCAACGGGAATCCGGCTGTTATACTTATCGTACAGAAGCAATCTGATGCCAATACGGTAAATGTGACGCGGGAATTGAAACAGCGATTGCCGGACATCCTGTCTGAAATACCCAAAGGGGTGGATCTTGAAGTGATTTATGAACAGGCTGAATTTATTAACAGATCAATTTCCAATCTCGGTGGAACAGCCATCCAGGCCATTCTATTAGCGTTTATCGTACTTCTTTTCTTTTTACGTCATTTCAGAAGTGCTATTATTGTCGCGCTTTCTATTCCGATTTCCATGATCGTCACGTTTGCCGTCATGGACCAGGCGGGTCTGACTTTGAATATGATATCTATGGCCGGTCTGGCCCTGGCTGTCGGACTTTTGGTGGACAATTCCATTGTGGTGCTGGAAAGTGTATTCCGGCATCGGGAGCAGGGAGAGACTGCCCGAAAAGCAGCCGATATCGGCACATCGGAAGTCGCGATGGCGATTACCGCTTCCACACTTACGACAGTTTCGGTTTTTCTTCCGATTTTATTCGTACCGGGAATCGCCGGGGAAATGTTCAATGATATGGTAGTGACAATCTGTTTTTCTCTGGGGGTTTCTCTGGTGGTTGCCTTGACTCTGGTTCCGCTCTTGACGTCCCGTTTTTTAAAAATCGATAAAAAAAGCCATGACAAACCGGTGGATTTATCCGAATTGAATTCTTTTCAACTCCGGAGTCATCAATTCAGGCAATGGATGCACTGGCTGTCCGATAAAATCGGTAATTCGATTCATTCATTACAGAAGAACTATATCAAGACGCTTCACTGGTCGATTCATCACCGCTGGCGCGTGATTATTTTAACATTTATTCTGCTTGTCATTTCAATTGGATTGCTGTTTACTCGCGGAGGCGAGTTTATCCCGGAAAGTGATATGGGATTCGTTCAAATGGCGCTGGACCGGTCTGCAGGTGTCAGTCTGGATGCGATGGAAAACAGCATTGATAAATTGTATGAAATTGTACAGGAAGAAGTGCCTGAAGCAGAAATGGTGTACACCACATTCGGACAGGGTGAGGGGGTATTTGCGGCATTTTCTTCAAGCGGTTCCAATCAGGGCGAAATGATGATCCGGCTCAAGCCCCGGTCAGAACGAAAACGGACCCTGGATCAGATCGAAGAAGATCTTCGTCAGCGTGCCAATAAAATTCCGGATTTAAGAGTGCTGTTTGAAGACCGGGGCGCCCAGGTTTTCATGGGAGGCGGCGACATTGACATTGAGATCTTCGGTCATGATCTGGAAATGGCCAAGGCATTGGCAAATGAAATCATTCCGAAGCTGGACTCACTAGACACAATTGTCGGTACGGAGCTCAGCATGAAGGAATCGGCTCCTGAGCTGAGAGTCCAGTATGATCGGGACCGGATCGCGGATTTTGGACTCAGTACGGCTCAGGTCGGACAGGTGATCAGCTCCAGTATTCTTGGAAGTGTTGTCACAAGGTACCGGGAAAAAGGAGATGAATATGATATTCGAGTTCAGCTGCAGAAAGAATCCCGGTCCAGTAAAAATGATATTGAGAATATTCTGTTGATGACCCCGACCGGACGGCAGATTCCCCTGCGCTCCGTGGCAACAGTTACCTATGGCCAGGCTCCCATTGACATTGACAGAGAAGATCAGGACAGAAAAGTTACGATCAGTGTGGATGTGGATGGAAATGATTTGCGCGGGCCCATGAAGGACGTACAGAAGGTGTTGAAAGATATCAACATACCGAATGATTTCCGAATTGAAATCGGCGGTTCTGCAGAAGAGATGCAGAAATCATTCATGTATCTGGGAATCGCATTTGTAGTGGCTATGATTTTGGTTTATATGGTTATGGCGTCACAGTTTGAATCATTTTTGGATCCGTTTATTATTTTATTTACAATTCCCCTCTCCATCATCGGTGTCTCCCTGGGTTTGACCATAACAGGGACCACACTCAGTGTGATGGCATTAATCGGTGTGATTATGCTGGTGGGAATTATTGTCAATAATGGTATTGTTCTGGTGGATTATATGAATCAGCTTCGGGAACGCGGTCATTCGCTTTACGAAGCTATCGAACTGGGAGGCGAAGCCAGAATGCGCCCTGTGATGATGACAGCCTTAACGACAATTCTGGCCATGACGCCTTTGGCACTAGGTTGGGGTGAAGGGGGTGAAAACTGGGCCCCGATGGCCCGGTCGGTGATCGGCGGTCTGTTCGTGGGAACCCTTCTGACATTGATCGTGGTGCCGGTGATCTATGCTGTTTTTGAGCGCTATTTGCAAAAGCGAAAAGTAAAGCATGCGAAATAAAACAAATTGAGTTCTTATCATTTAAAAAACCCGCTTTAAAAGCGGGTTTTTTATTTTTATCAATCGATTTTATTTGTTTGTTGTTTTATAGTGATCCTTGATTCATATCCTTCAATATGAAAATCATATGGTCATTGCTGTGGGAATCCGAACTATTTATTTTGTGACTGATGCTTTTCAATGATTTCTTTGACATGAGACACATATACATCGGCTCCACCGCGAAGATATCCGGTCTGATAGACAAGGCCTCCTTCCGGATCCAGAATAAGAACTGTTGGAAATCCCCGAATTTTAAATTTTTCAAGCAAGGCCTCGTTTTGCGCTTTTATTTTTTTGGATTGCTTGTCTGCCCTCGGAAAATCGGCCACAGCGAGTACCAAATTGTCTTTTGCATAATTAATAAATCCATCCTGGATAAATACCTCATCAGATAAGCGTTTGCACCAGATGCACCAGTCAGATCCGCTGAAATTCAACAGGATGTATTTTCCTGTTTTTTCAGCATGAACTTTTGCTGCCTGGAAATCTTCAAACCAATTGCCGTCCTCTGCCCACCCGGATGCCACAAGGAGTATCGATGCCAGTACGGATAACCATTTATTCATTTTCATAAATCAACCTCCTTTTTTCCTTTCTCATATTTAAACTCTAACGCATGAATTGTTGATTGGTTCCCATTCTGTGATTGACATGAATATGGATAAATGATATATTAACTATCATCATAAATATAAATGACAAAATCAGGAATCTTGGATTATGAAACTTGTTGCATCAATACTTGTGTGTTTAACAACCTTTGTTTTAACACAAACATCGGTACAAACGGAGCCGGAAGTCGTGGAATTTGTCAATCTGGATCAATACAAAGGGCTATGGTACGAGATTGCCAAAATTCCCAACCGGTTTCAGAAAAAGTGTGCCGGAAATACAACGGCTGAATATATTCTCAGAAAAGACGGCAGAATCGATGTGGTGAACCGTTGCATGCGTAAGGACGGAGAGATCATCACGGCCAAAGGCGTGGCTAAAATCGCTGACATGACAACCTGTGCCAAACTCAAGGTGAGTTTTGTCAGCCTGCTGGGGATTCGCCTGTTCTGGGGTGATTACTGGATTATCGGTCTGGATGACAATTATCAGTGGGCAATTGTGGGATCCCCGGACCGTGAATACGGCTGGATACTTTCCAGGACACCTCAACTTCCGCAGGAAACAATAGCCCTGATTAATGGCATTCTGGTAAAACAGGGGTATGATCCGGAAGCCTTTGTCATAACAAGGCATGAGCCGGATTTATTCTGAATTGGCCATGATTGATGATAATCAGGCTGTATTTTGTTAATCCTTTGAATCAGACTATCGAGAGTGTAACAAACGGCCTGCTCCCTCGTCCTTGTCTGGGAATAATGGATCAAAATAAGGAGTGAGTATAATGAAATACCCGATGGTTCTAATTAGTTTGCTAATCTTTTCAGTAACACTTGCAGCACAGGGCAACTATCAGTTTCGAAGAGATGAAAAACCGCTTGATCCGATTTTTCCTCAACCCATTTTACTTCATTATTCTTCAGATGTGGCCGATGTCAGCCAACTGGGCCTGGGAAAAGTGCAGACCGCATGGCGAAACCGGGGAGAAGGCATGATGGGTAATCCCGCATTTTTGGCACACAGAGAGAACCGGATCGATGCATTCAGTATTCAGACGGCATTTCCACCCACAACCTGGGAAGCTGCCTGGTTTCTTGAAGACCATATGGATGAGTTTATTGATGCGGCTTCAATGGTTCAGATCCTGGACGGTGCAGAGGCCTTTTTTGATCCAGAAGCAGCGCCGCAGGACCGATGGACTGCGTTACGTGAAATACAGGATGGATTGTCCTTTACTGTTGATTTAATGAATGAAGTGACTGGATCTTCTGAAGCACCTCAGAAACACGGTTTTTCTGTACTGCCACGTCTTGGTGCACAATTTGGGCATTGGGGCGTTTCTGTGTATGGATACGGGCAGGCCAATTTTATGGTTCGGCAGAGTCCGACTTTGGAGGCACTCGCTAATGTTGAGGTTCCTGAAAATTTAAAGGATACAAAAGAAGCGACACGATCTATTCTGCAAATTTTGGCTATACTTTCTGCAGGTCTGATAAAAGACAAGCGCTCTTTTTCTCAGGAAGTATTCCCTGTCGCATTTTATCTTTCATATATGGATATTGTGGGCAGTATTGGATATGGAAATCATGTCTGGAAGGGGATTAACGCCGGTGCCGTTTTTAAAATTATTAACCGCCGGTTTTCATTAAATCGAATTCCTGTGGTCCAGTATGATGAAATTATTGAGAATGCATTTTCGGATCTTAATCAGAGTAAGACAGGCATTACATTTGATGCCGGACTGCAAACCCGCCTGCCTTTTGGCACTGATGTGGGTTTGTGTTTCAAGAATATTTTACCGTTTCAGACACTCAATGATGAGATCAGTATGGATTTTGTAAAGCATACAGTAGAATATGATAAAAATATCAACGGAGAAATACAGGTGGAGGACGGAGATACACTGATGGTAAGGTATAAATGTCCTGTAACGTTAACCCTGCCGTTTGAACTGAAACTGCCATTCTGTGCAAATTTTGGAATTCATCATGCATTCAGTCGTCAATGGTCCGCAGGTTTAGACTGGATCGATGTATTTGAAAATGACACACGATATAAAAGTACAACAGGCCGTATCCGTCTGGGAAGTCAGTACGAACAGCCGATTTGGCGGAATAAATTAGCGCTAGCCGGCCGTCTTGGTTTTGGAGATGAACATCTGTGCGGTGGTTTGGGTATTTCGATTTATAATAAAGTGCTTATTGACGGAGCCTATGCGTGGGACTCTATTATCGAATGCTATGCCTATCATGCGCAACTCAGAGTTGTTCTTTAAGATTGATGATACAGAGAATACAGAGTTTTATTATTTAAAAATAAACCCCCTGTTCTATAAAAAATCAGGAGAGAATGATGATAAAAGAAATCAGCAGCCAGAGCCTGAATCCGCAGGAATTTATTGATAAGCAGATCCGGGAGATTTGTGATACCGTTGGTGATGGAGTGGCCATTAATGCCCTGTCAGGCGGCGTCGATTCTTCGGTCGTGACCGCACTTGGGCACCGGGCTATAGGCAGCCGTCTGAAAACTGTTTTTATTGAAAATGGATTGATGCGGGAAAATGAACCAAAAAAGGTACAGGCCATATTTTCAGAAATCGGAGTTTCTGTGGAAATTATCGACGCCAGGAAGGATTTTTTTGATGCATTACGTGGTATCGAAGATCCTGAAGAAAAACGCGAAGCCGTTACACAGACGTTTTACAAGAATGTATTTGGAAAACTCGTCCGTGAAAGCGGTGCAAAATATTTACTGCAGGGAACCATCCTGACAGATGTGGACGAAACCGTTGCAGGGATTAAGCGACAGCACAATGTTTTTGAACAATTGGGTATCAATCCAGAACATGCATTCGGTTACCGCATTATCGAACCCCTGATTCAGCTGAGAAAAGACGGTGTGCGCCGTGTCGGAGAAGCCCTCGGACTTACGGCATCAGTGTTCAATCGTATTCCTTTTCCGGGACCGGCGCTTGCCGCTCGAATCATTGGAGAGGTGACACCGCAACGTGTCGAAATCGTGCGCAAGGCAACTGCCATAGTGGAAGAATCGCTTAAAAATACAGGTGCTTTTCAATATATGGCTATTTTGCACAAGGATAAGGTGACCGGCATCCGTAATGGCAATCGGGATTTCGGTCTGCAAGTTGAAGTGAGGTGTTGGGACAGTGTGGATGCACGGGAAGCCAAACCCACACAGATTGCATTTGATGTTCTTGAAAAAATGGCATCTGACATTGTCAGTCAAGTGCCCGGTGTGGTCAGTGTGACTTATCATATTGCGTCGAAGCCGCCTTCGACCATGGAGGTGGTTTAGATCTTATGACCTGATTCGGTCTATAATTGCGAGGTGTATCATGCCAAAGAAGAAAGAAACACCCAAAACCAAGAAAGCGTCCAGGGGGTCGGGCGCAAAACAAATGAAGACATCAAGAAACAAAACTGCATCGAAAAAGCCGCTGAAAGTGTCGGGCAAAATGTCTGTTCAAAAATCGGGCAAAAAATCCGTTGCCGGGAAATCCTCGAAAAAAAGAGGAAAAGGAAAGGTCATTTTAATACTTTTGATCATCATACTGGTCATCATTGGCGGAGGGCTTGCCTATCTGCTGACCAATTTGAATTTCCTGGTCAAATACGCCATTGAAAAATACGGATCTCAAGCAACACAGACAGCAGTGCGGGTCAAGGGCGTTCATATAAGCTTGAAGGAGGGTGCCGCAGGCATTGAGGGTTTGACAGTGGCCAATCCGGCAGGTTTCAATGCAAAGCACGCATTTTCGTTAGGCGAGATCGGCGTAGATATCGATCTGCATTCCTTGAGAAGTGAGACAATCGGAATCGATGAAATTGTGATTCGGGCACCGGAAATTTTTGTGGAGGTGAATCAGGATAATAAAAACAATCTAAAAGAACTGATGAAGAATCTGCCCGCTGGAGATCAGAAACAATCATCATCAGGAAAAACTGAAAAAGCAGAAAAAGAATCTCAGCTTTTTATTCGGAGAATTCTTTTTGAAAAAGCAAGGCTTTATGCTGATATTATCCCTTTGAATAAAACCTATGATTTAAAAATGCGGTCCATTGAAATGAGAAATCTCAGGGGCACTCCCGCACAGATCGCCACACAGGTGATTTTAAAGCTCAGCAACCAGGCACTGGCTGAAGTCAAGAGAAAGGGTGTTGATCAGGCAGCAGAGAAAGTACGTGATTATACAAAATCCCAATTAAGTAAACAGAAAAAGAAACTTGGCAAACCCCTGAAAAAGCGACTCGGATTGTAGTGTCTGTTTTATCTAAGATGTTGAATCGAAATTAATTGCGATAAAGCTGAAGCATCTGAATTCACATGAATCAAATATGCATGGTTAATGGATGAAAAATACCGTTTGATCGACAATTCACTTTGCGGTACATCATAGGTGTGATTTCATCCATTTAAATCCTCCTGTTCCATATTTTTTTCTTCTGAAGCAATACAACGAATATTCAACGCCATTGGTTTTTTTTATGATATCAGTGTGTGGTATTGATCAGTTGAGATGGCCCTAATCCTATATGAAAGGAGACATAATGAACCGAAACGCTTTAATCATTGGTAATTCGGACGGCATTGGATTGGGAATCACCCATGCACTTCTGGAACGGGGATGGAAAGCCGTAGGTATTTCAAAGAGTCCGTCCGTGATAGAAAACAGGAACTATTCCCATTATATTGAAGATGTGCGGCAGGTCTCATTTCAGAAAACCGTGAGGAATATTTTAAATGATGGTGCTCCGGATTTGTGCGTGTATTGTGCCGGTATCGGAGAATTACTTGATTTGGAGAATATGCAAAAAGAGATTGATATTTTTCAGGTTAATCTGATGGGCCTGATCCGGACTGCTGTTCAGGTCATTCCGGTAATGGCAGAAAGGGGGCAGGGACATTTTATCGGGCTTTCCAGTGTCGCTGATATATTGTTGTCTCCCGAAGCACCGGGTTATCATGCATCCAAGGCCGGATTTTCAAATTATCTGGAAAGTTTAGGGCTTGCATTAAAGCAAAAAGGTGTTTATGTTACCAATATTCGTTTCGGATTTGTGGATACCAAAATGGCCAAGGGAGAGATCAAGCCCTTCATGATCTCCGTGGAAAAAGCCGTCAGTCATATTCTGAAATGCATCGAGAAACGGCCGGTTCGTTACACAGCACCGCGAATAATCGTACCCTTGGTGAATTTTCGCTGTTTCATGATGAGATTGAGTCTGAATTGTCCAGTCAAATAAAACAGGAGGCAATATGAGAAATCGGTTTTTACTTTTTTGCATTCTCCTTGGCTTGACAGTAACAGGGGTCAAATCCGGAGAGAATGAAAATGTACCCATGAAACCGGCTCTGCTGATCATAGACATGCAGAATCAGTATCTGCCGTATATGGATGACAAGCATCAGGAATTCGCAATGCAGATGATCAATGGGGCAATTCAATTATTCCGGCAGTATAACTTCCCGGTGATCCGTATTTATCACACGGATCCGGAATGGGGACCTCCTGTGGATTCAGAAGGATTTATGTTTCATAAAACGCTGCAGGTGAAAGAAGGTGATCCCCGGATTATTAAACATCATATGAGCGGATTTCAAAATACAAATCTGGAACAGCTTTTAAGGGACAAAGGATGCAATACGGTGTTTCTCTGCGGTCTCAGTGCCACTGCATGTGTGCTGGCGACTCATTACGGTGCGGTTGAGCGCGATTTTAAAGCATTCATGATTAAAGGTGCAATCCTCAGCGGCAGGACAGAGCATACTGATATGATCGAGGATATTACTGATGCCGTGGGATGGCAGGCATTGGAGACATTTCTAAACCACATTAATCCATAAAACCGGTTAGGGAACAGCCATGGAACCCGTAATTATATCATTTGCCATTTTAACATTGTTAGTAATTATTTTTATCGCGAGTATTCGTAATGAGAAAAAGCGGACAGAAACGCTGAAGCAAAAGGCAGGCATGCGTGGATTCACGTTTCAGGATAAAGCAGGTCTGGAAGTCATCCCTTTATCAAATGAATTCCATCTTTTTTCCCGCGGCCATTCCAAACGTGTTCAGAATTTCATGCAAAAATCCGGTCTCGATTCAGAAGAAGCCATATTTGATTATATTTACACCACAGGGAGCGGAAAGAACCGCTCCATCCATCGTCAAACGGTCTATTTGTTCCATTCAGATCGGCTCCATTTGCCGGTGTTCGCCGTTCGTCCGGAACATGTGTTTCATAAAATCCGCCAGATATTCGGTTATCAGGACATCGATTTTAAACAGTATCCTGAATTTTCAAAAAAGTTTATTCTGAGGGGGAAAGATGAAGCCGCAATTGATAAAATTTTTACTCAGGATGTGATTGCCTGCTTTCTGCATGAAAAAAAACTGTGCGTGGAAAGCGCAGGCAAAGACCTGATTATTTACTGGTCGGGGAAACGAATCAAACCGAACTTGCTTTTTAAACAATATGAAACTGTACGGAAAGTTTATCAGATATTGCAGCAGCGCAGTCAATTTGTGTAAGCGGATATTTCAGATCCAAAAGATATAAATGAAAAACTATACATATATTCTCTGTCTCATCTTTTTTTTACAAAACATTCGAGCAGACACATCCGCACAAATCGCGAAAACGATTCCTTTATCAGCCGTGGCTCAGATACTTCGGCCGAATGATCCGATTGGTATCGCACTTGGATTAACAGGAGCCGCTTATCGGGAAGGCCTTCTTTCAACCTATACGAATCCCGCAGGAATGAGACTTTATGATATTCATGTTGCTTACTCACATATACCGGTCCTTGCTTCTGAGTTTGATGCCATGCCGTTCAATCAGGAAGCGGCCGGCGCAGGAGTGCCGCTTGGTCCGGTTACACTGGGAGCCCAATTTTACAATCTCAATTTAGGCAAATGGGAATTTTGTGATCCTCACGGCAATCCGGTGGGTAAGAAACGCACCGGCCTTCGGGAATTTCAAATCACTGGAGCAGGGCGTTTTACTCTGGATCAGAATGAATTGTCGTTTGGTTTGACGCTTAAATATTTACAGTTCTATATGTCGATTTGCGATGATAGTGAAGTATTCGGGGATGCGGGCATCCGGTATCGAATCAACCGTATGAAAATCTGGTATTCGATCGGCATTTCTGCTGAAAATTTCGGACACCGGATTGAACTGGATGAACAGTTGTTATTAAGACCGATGGAGTTATTTCGTATCGGAGCTGCAATCGGCACGAATGATACACCGGATTCTGATTTAGGGATGACGGGCACAGTGGAATTTCAAAAAAGTTACAATGATGCAGATTATATTGCGCCCTGGAGTCATCTTGGAACCGGTCTTGAGGTCTGTTTTCTGAATCATCTGTTTGCGCGTTTGGGTTATCATTTCGATTTATCGGAAGGTGATGAAAATCGGCGAATACAGGGGATGACGTATGGAATCGGATTTAAAACTCCCCGAAAAATTCGAATGATTATCCCCGTCGGATTATCCCTGAATTATGGAAAAGGTATTTATGATTACAGAAAATTGAATGCGAATGTGATATCGATTGATCTGGGATTTTGATTATGTTTGTATTTTTTAATTCAGTGACAGATAAAAATAAACACAGTGACCATATGATGTTTGTATGCATAGAAAATAACAGAATATTTAATGGTTCAGCATGAATGCACATAAAGAATCATGGAGAATCACCTTGAAAAGGAATATCCTGAAATTAGCAATTACCTATTTCATGATAATTTTTGTTTTGTCCTGTCAAAAACAGAATCCCGCACAACAGGAAAACGTTCCTGTTGAACAACTCATTCAGGATTTTGATTCACTATGGATTCATTTCGATGAATTATATCCTTACTTTATTTATAAAAATATGGATTGGAATGCGGCCTATGACCGGTACAGACCGGAATTGGAGGACCTGTCTGATTATTTAGATTTAATCGATCTCTGTGTGCAGATGCTTCGGCCCATGCGGGATCTTCATGTGAATTTTCTTACACCTGAAAAAAATATATTCAGACATATAAACCCGATTACTGGATCAATTATGATCAGAAGACACTGACGAAATATCTTAATAATAAGAATTTTAAATGGTTCAACGGTATCTGGGGATATTGTTTTTTCGATGAAATTCCCTATGTTGTGATTCGGCAATGGGACAGCACAGGCCTGGATGTTCAGAAATTTGATGAAATCTTTGAACAGTTTAAATTGTCACCCGCAATGATTATTGATGTTCGCATGAATTCCGGAGGTGAAAGTCTGCTGGCAGATGCAGTAGCAGAACGTTTTGCCGATCAGGTGCGATTATTTCTATACTCACGCAGACGAAACGGACCCGATCATGATGATTTGACTGATTTGTCCCGTGAGTACATTCAGCCCAGAGGTCCCTGGCCGTTTCACCGTCCCGTTGCTGTTTTATGCGGCAGAACCTGTGCGAGCAGCACAGAACATTTTATTAATGCCATGCATGAACTGCCCCACGTGACATCGATTGGAGATACCACAGCGGGTGCGAAAGGCAATCCCGCACCCTTTTATTTTCAGGACGGAACCACGTATTATATTCCCCGATTCATTTATTATACTGTGGATATGACCGTGGTTGAATGGAACGGGATATGCCCGGATATTCTGGTAAAAAGCACAGAGGCTGATTTCTATGCGAAGATTGATCCGGTCCTGGATTTTGCGATCCACTGGGCAAATGAGAATAAGGCTCCGGTAACTCCTGAGTCGACACCGGCGGTGGAGCCTGATACCATTCCTCCCGCTGTAGTCTCAACCTTTCCGGAAAACGGGTGTCAGAACGTTGATCCCGGGATTAAAGAGATCAGGATTGTATTTAATGAAATGATGTATACCGGAGGATACAGCTGGATGAAAGATCCTCAGAATCCATGGATGTTTCCTGAGGTAACCGCTGATCCGTATTATACCGATGATTTCACGCATGTTTTACCGGTTCGATTGGCTCCGGAACAAACCTATATCCTCTGGATGAACCGCGGTGACTTTTTAAGTTTCCGGGATATCGCCGACAATCCCCTGATTCCGTATCAGCTGATTTTTAAGACAATGTCGGATTCTAGTGGATTATAAGGGTGGTTTATGGTTACATTCGTATGGCTGGCCTGGATTACTTTTTAAAGACATTATCCGAAAACAAGACAAGAGGATCGTCCATCATAAATGCATGATTCATTACCGAACCGATCGGTCATGCTTCTTTCGGCATCATAATTGGGAGAACAGATTATGAAAAAGACAATGGCAGTATTTAGCACGATTCTAATCTGTGCTGTTTTCATTCGGTCACAGGATTTGAGCGATCTGGTATTAATCGCACATTATCCACTTTCAGTGAATAATGAGGATACGACCTTGCAGCAGCTGCCCATGACATTGACCAATACTCCATTCGAACAGGGCGGGATAACCTGTAATGGTATTTATGTTTATGATGAAAATGGATGTCAGGCGATTACTCCCCGGTTAATCAATTTTACTTTTAATAAACTGGCAATCAGTGCAACGTTCAAAGTGACCGACCCTGATGAGGCAGCCGGCAATCCGCTTTTTGTGGGTGGCGAAAACTGGCGATGGCTTCGTGTAGAGTTTGATTCAGACAGTTTGATTGGCTTTGGATACAATAATGAACACCACTATACATCGAATACATGGCACACTGTGACTGCTACCTATGACAGCACAACTCATGATGCAGAATGTTATCTCGATGGCGTTCTGGCTGATCATATTAATTTTCAAATTGAACATGGCAATGAAAAGAAAATCGGCATTACTGATTTTTCAAATGGTCATACATTTAAAGGATATTTGAAAGATCTTAAAATATTCTCTCTTCCTCCCGATTACTCGGAACAGGATTCGATGGCCCTGGTGGCTTTATACAACAGCACAGGCGGAGCCAACTGGACTAATAATACCAACTGGCTGACAGGTCCCGTGGATACGTGGTATGGTATTACTGTGGAAGGGGGAAGGGTAAAAAAAATTGAGCTGGGAGAAAATAATCTGGATGGAATCCTACCTGCGGATATTGGGAATCTGACACAACTTGAAAAACTTTCCGTATGGTCCAATCAGCTTTTTGGCAGTATTCCTCCTGAAATCGGACTCCTGGGTAATATTGAGCAGATCTCAGTCAACAATAATTATTTAACGGGAAGTATTCCTTCTGAAATCGGGAACCTGGATCATATGTTTGAATTTAATGCAAGCAGAAATATGCTGGACGGACCGATACCGGAAGAAATAGGAGGATGCACGCAATTAGCGAATCTTTTTTTAAGTGAGAATCAATTGTCAGGAGCCATTCCTGTAGAACTTGGTAACTGCTTCAACCTGTATACCTGCTATTTATCTAACAACCAGCTTTCAGAGCCCATTCCCGAGAGTTTTGGAAATTTAAGCAATCTGACTTATTTACGACTTCATACAAACCAGCTGTCAGGAGAAATACCGGGTGTGCTCGGTCAGTGTACGTCACTCAAGACACTGATGCTTTCATCGAATCAATTCACAGGATCCATACCTTCCGAGTTTGAGAATTTGACCCAACTCACATATCTGAGTGTTGGTAGTAATCAAATGTCCGGTCCGATTATCGTGAATCTGGGCAATATATCCACATTGGAAGTTTTCGCCTGTGATGGTAATCAGTTTACGGACCTGCCCGATCTTTCAGGGCTTGCAAATCTGAGACAACTGCATATTTATAACAACCAATTTACATTCGAGGATATTGAGCCCTATATTAACATATTTGATTTCTGGTATTTTCCACAGGACAGCGTCGGGGAAGCACAAATGATAACCACGTTTCTTGGGGACAGTCTGACATTGTCCGTAGAAGTCGGAGGTACGCAAAATCAATATCAGTGGTATCGTGACGGCACGCTATTAACGAATGCAGATGCATCCGATTATACCGTGAACCCTGTCGTTTCGGCTGATTCCGGTAATTATATATGCGTAATCACAAATACACTGGCAACCAACTTAACACTTTACAGCCGTCCCATCTGCGTAACCGTCTTGGATGCCATACCGGCATTTGTGACTGATTCTCTGGCGGTTGTGGATTTCTATCACAGCATGAACGGAGCCAGCTGGATTAACTGCAACTGGTTTAACAGACCGATTGCCGACTGGATTGGAGTCACTGTCGATCAAAATCGTGTAATGGGTATTAAGCTGAGGAATAATAATTTATCCGGAACTATTCCAGCGACATTTTCGAATCTGTCGGCGCTGACCAGTCTCGATCTGGCTGATAACAACATTGCCGGCGAAATCCCTGCTGTGATTTTTAAACTGGATAAACTGGCTCATCTGAGTTTAACTGGAAACGTATTTACAGGTCTCATACCTGCGGCTATTGGTCAGCTTCCTGTTCTTGAAAGATTGTATCTTGCGAGGAACGCGCTTACCGGTTCTATCCCAGCTGAAATCGGTCAGCTCTCTCTGTTGAGAACTTTGCACCTGTATAATAATCAACTGGAGGGCTCTCTCCCGGATGAACTGTATGATTGTACAAACCTTCATAATATCCATCTTAACAACAATCATTTCGAGGGTGCTATATCTGCACAGATTGAAAATCTGACAGAGCTTGAAGAATTTCAGATTGCATTCAATCAGTTTAAAGAGTTGCCGGATCTCTCATCGAATATGTATCTTGTCAGAGCAGAGATTCAGGGGAACCGGTTCACGTTTGAAGATGTCGAACCCAACATGAATATCCCCGATTTTACATACGCACCCCAGGACAGTGTGGGTGAGCCTCAAAGCAAATCGGTGACCGAAGGATCTGTTCTTGTGCTTTCAGTCGATGTCGGCGGCCAGGTCAATGAATACCGGTGGTTGAAGGGTGATGTGGATATCGGAACGGGCCAGGGGGATTCCTATCAGTTTGATTCGGCAGCACTCTCAGATGCGGGCGACTATATTTGCATGATCACAAATCCGATGGCGCCTGATCTCACTCTGTATACGAGGCCTGTCACAGTGCAGGTTGAACCGGGCACAGCCAGTGATAAGTTGCCACTTACACCACAGACATTCGCATTGAGGCAGAATTATCCCAATCCTTTCAATCCTGAGACACAGATCAGTTTCGATGTGAAGGAGCCCTGTCGTGTTGAATTAACGGTTTATAATCTCATGGGGCAGGAAATGTTGAGATTGATAGATCAACAGTATCAGCCCGGAACTTATGATGTTCCTTTCGATGCACAGGGTCTTGAATCCGGCCTATACTTTTATCATATTCAAATGGGGGATTATCAGGCTGTGAGAAAGATGGTGGTTCTGGAATAGGCAATTCACCAGGGACGGTTCATTCATTTTTTGATAACGAGAAGTAATCATGTATACATGATATGTTATCAATCGTTTAATCATTATTGTGTTGTCAATAATTATGCATATCGATAGAGTGGAGCCCTCGTCATATTTCGTCCAGGGGCAGAACCCCTGGACGAAAAAAAACTGCTTTATAAAAAACTCTTTAATTTTCCTGTTTTTTTCCACGGATTATAAACGTTTATATCAAAGATTAATGTCTTTTTGTAAGAAATTTTCTATCCCGTGAATTTTGTATTATTCACATCATACTCAAGGATCTTATGAGCAGGAAGCTGGAGTAAAGACCATATTCCCAATGTTACAAAAGTGAGCAGGATTTGAACGAGAATTATGCCAAATAACTCTGAACCATTGCCTGTGAAAGTCAGTTGTCTTCCCTCAGCAAGTGTATGTTCCAAAGTCCATTTTCGGATATTACAATAGGCCCATGGATAATATATACCGAGAGTAATCATGGTGAGGAAACCCTGAACGAAAAGAACACCAAACAGTTCAGGCCATTTTCCTGTGTACTTGAAGTCATTTTTCATAATGATCTCCTTATATTTAATGGTTAGAGGTTTTTATAAAGTTCAGAATTTATGAATCTGTCATGTCAGCTTTTAAAATTTATAGTTATTTATGGTCCCAACGATTTTTATCTTTGATTTATAAGATTTGCATTGATAATGTGACTTTCCATCGCGATAATAATAACATCCCTGTTCTCAATTAACAACAGAAAGAAGCCTGCAATGAAACTTCAAAATTTCGAGAAGAAAAGTTGCTTTATAATATATAAGATAAACATTGGAATCGATCCATCCAAATAAAAACATCAGGCAATGATCATTAATAAAATGGTGACCATGACATGAAGTATTCATTCTTTATAATCGCTTCGGATTATGAAATCCAGGGCGGGTGCCAGTGATATTTATATTCTATACTCTAAGTCGTGTGGCACGATCCCACGGCTTAAATAATTACCGGGGCAAGCCTTGTGGTCGTGCATATATCATTTCATCAGCATTGGAATATTGGAATCATCTGGTATCAAACCATATCTATGTTTTCTTGCCCACGCATACGACCATATCCATTGATCTGAACTGGAAACAAGCCCTTCGTTAGCGTTTTCTAATAGAAATAATAAAATTATTTTTACAAATGCTTATTAACCTTTGATGAATAATCAATCCCTGATACAACGAACTGAGTGCCCACAGGACTTATAGAAGTCGAGTCTCATGACATATGAATTAGAGTTATACAATGCCCGGTAAAACGCGTGGGTACTCATGGACGCAGTAGAAGACCAAAACTTGGCTTCGTTTCCCATATCATAGAAATAGTAACCATTACGGTAACCACCAAGCAACGCGGAAAAACCGCTTTCGTTGGTAGCGCCTCTGTTGGGGCTTACCCAATGAGTGGTTTCGGTTTCTTTCATCTTGCCGCCGGCAACATTACCACCACCAAGGTAATCAATCAACGTCTGCCACTGGGCATCAGTTGGTACATGCCAGCCTTGGGGAGCGATATTGCGGCTGTCATTTACTGCGTACCAGTTGTAGAGACGCCCATAAGTGGTTCCATAATCTGCATTGTTATCATAATTGCAGTAGGCTCCAGTAGTAAGGTTTTTCCAATCTACGGCACCAGTGACATTAGGTATTTCATCTCCATTGCGGTAATGAGTTGCTTTCAGGTTTGCTGCCATCCACCATTGATTACCAATTTTTACTGTTTGATACACATTGCCGTCTATGTCTGTTACTGTTCCTCTTGTTGTAAATGACTTCGCGCTTCCATAACCAGTGCCGGCGATATTGGTGGCATAAGCCCTTACATAATAGGTAGTTTCAGGTATTAAACCAGCAATGTCGCTCGTAAATGTACCCGCCCCTGTATCATCATTGGTTTTATTGTCAGAAACCGTAGGTTTTTGGTCTGTACTCCAGCATACTCCACACGTGGTTATCGTTCCCCCGCCATCAGAGGTAATTGTACCTCCGCATCGCGCGGTTGTTTGTGTTATTAAACCAATATCAGCCGTGGTCAATACCGGT
>JAFGCO010000055.1 GCA_016932575.1 bacterium | reverse complement strand
TAGTTCCCGGTTCGCCAGGCAATAATGTTTTGATTGTTTTCATTATAATGTATCCATCGGACTTTTCACTCCAAGTCCTCCTTTATTCAAAACATGTGTATATATCATGGTTGTCTCAACGTGCTTATGACCCAGCAATTCCTGTACGGTCCGTATATCATATCCATCTTCAAGCAAATGTGTGGCAAATGAATGGCGCAATGTATGGCAGGTGCCGTGTTTTGATATGCCTGCCTTTTTTACTGCATTTTTTATGGCTTTTTGAAGGGCAGAGTCGTACAAATGATGTCTGCGACGTATTCCTGACCTTGGATCTGTTGAAATTCGATGGGCTGGAAAAACAAATTGCCATATCCATTCCTTCGCAGCGTTTTTATATTTTCGCTCCAATGCATTTGGCAGGTATACGCTGCCAAATCCTTCCTTCAGATCTTTATTATGGAGATTTTTTACCTTGCGCATATGTTCCTGAAGTGACGTTTTTACTTTTTGTGGCAGAGGAACCACACGGTCTTCTTTCCCTTTTGTATTCCGCACTGTAATTTGATTATATTGAAAATCGATATCCTTTACACGCAGGTTTAATAGTTCTCTCATACGCAGACCTGCGCCATATAATAATGCAGCCATAAGCCAGTATGTGCCAGTACAATTGTCCATCAAAGATTGAATTTCCTGACGGCTGAAAACGACAGGAATTGTTTTTGATTTTTTAGCCCATATAAGGTTTTCAAATTGTCCGGTGTCGATATTGAGAACCTGTTTATATAGAAATACAATCGCACACAGGGCCTGGTTTTGAGTAGCCGCGGATACTTTGCGATTGACCGCCAGATGTGATAAAAATTGACTGATTTCTTTCTCACCCATGTCTCTGGGATGCTTCTTGTTATGGTAGACAATATATTGATAAATCCACGACACATACGCTTTTTCTGTGCGGTAAGAATAATGTTTCATTCTCAGCACCGTACGCACCTGGTCCAGCAGTTTGGGAGTACGCGAGGATAGATCCGAATCCGGCTTCATAACGGGTCCGCCTTCCTCGTTCCCAAACTCTGTTTGGGAACGCATATGTCCAAGAAACCCGGTTTCTTACTTCTGTATTAATCCCATGAACAATCGACCTGAATCACAGAATGATCCCCACAAATATAATTCCTTGCCGAACTGGTTAACAAATATATCGGTCTCTCATCTATTCATTATTTGGGAAACGGAGTTACCCACTCAATTCTGGTTCCAAAACCGGAGTTTTGGAACCAGTGGGGCAGGAGGGTGTTGAGTTTTGGAACCAGAAATGTTGTAACTCCGGCTTTAAAAGCTTTTGGCAATCAGATTCAGCATCAGTCCTATGCCGATTAGCAGCAAAACGATGATCCAGTCCCCGTCTTCGATTCCGTTTTTGATAAACCGCTTGATCTTCTCTTTCATGACTCCTCTTGATTTATGAAATTTTGACATTTTAAAATAATTGCCTGTCATTTTCCCTACTGCAGCAGCACGGTTTTCACCTGATCTGTAAAATCTCCGGCCTTTAAACCGATCAGGTACACACCGCTTGGAACCGGGATGCCGTCGTCATTTCTGGCCTCCCATTGCACGGAATAATGACCCGGAGAATAGCAATGATTTTCAAGATGCCTGACCGTCCGGCCGTGAATATCAAACACATGAATACGCACTCGGGAAGGCCGGGGTACTGTAAAATCAATTGTGGTCGCGCTGTTGAACGGGTTGGGGTAATTCTGCCGGAGCTTCCAATTCAAAGGAAAAGTCTGTTTTTGATTGATCCCGGACGCGTTGTGATATCTTGCTTCAAATTCCTGAATATACTGATCCGCCGCATCCGCACTGTGCAAAATCAATACATTTTCATTATTGCGGATTTCCGCACTGTGTGTCCAGTTGTATGACCCGGTAATCACCACGGGATCTGAATCCGGTGCACGTCCGTCGATCACCGCGTATTTATGATGAAGCATTTTTGAAGCCTCATGTTTGCAGATCCGCTCACCAAACGCAGCACTTAAAACGGCCCACTGACTGTATGCCGCGTCACTTTCGATCTGACCGCTGTCCATCAGGCCCCGAACCGTGACACCGCCCGTTTCATGGGATTGAATCAAGGCTTCTGCAATATAATTGCGGGTAAAAGAAAACAGGCAGAAATCGATCGTATGATCCGCGGTCGCAATGACATTGCAGATGGCCTCCATGCCACCCCCCTCCGGAGAAAAATAAACTTCGGCAAGTGTCTCTCCAACCTTAACCTGATGGGGCATATTTTGAAAACAGCCGGCCTCAAAACCTGCGGCCTGTGCATCCGGCGTTTCAGAGTCGCTGCCCCACATCCGATTAAATCCGTCCGTATAAACCGCGGCCAAAGCCGCATCCTGAATTGCCAGTGCATTTTCATAAGGCTGTGGATATGAACCGTAATCTGTCAGATTGAAAGAGCCGGTCCAGATCCAGTCATCCGACAGGGAAGAATCGTCCCTTCTGTCGAATACAGCGAATTTGTGGTGCATACACCCGGTTCCCGGATTGCCGCCAAAGGTATCGGTAATCACGGGAATACCGGCATCGATCAGGGATTGGACTGCCTCACAGGCCGACTGATCCTGTTCGCAGATAAACCGGACGGACAGTCCCTGGTCCCGGGCTTCGATCAGGGCGTCCCGTACGTCCGGATCCGTCAGTTTCATAAAACAGGCATCGATACTGTGCCTTGCAGCCTGAATCCGTTCTACCAGACGATCGTACAAATTTTCGTTTCCGCTGGCGGGAACCGACTGCAGAGCTGCAGCATGGACCGGTCCGTTAAAATAAATGTGTATTCCGCCGGCAACATCCGCAGGTGCGAGCGTCACAAATAAGGCGTCCGGTGTCTGGATTTGGTCTCCGCCCGACCGGCAAACCACCCGGTAATGATAAATCGAAGCGGCCTGAAGACCGGCAAGCCGGACCTGATGGTGTGCAGAATCTGCGGATACCTGCACCTGATTTGTATATGTTTCGGATGATCCATAATCCACAATGACATCACAGGCCTGACTGGTTTCAAACGAGAGGGTGACGCCGTCCGAGTGCCACACGGAAACTTCGGGCACAGTGACGAACATAATTGCAGCAGCCGGCTCGACATCCGATTGAAAACGCGGCTGTATGGAATAACCGTCCGCATAAGGCGGCTGTGCGTCCGTCGTGTATTGAGAGAGAAGCCCGGTGATATGATATTTTCCCGGAGTGATATGCAGGCCGGCTTCCGGGCTCAGATAAATGCCGCATGAACCGGAGGTATCTGTCAGCGTGGCCTTGCCCGGATCGTAGATAACGTTTGTTAAACGAATCAGCCTGGCCTCGTCGGGCTCGCCGTAATCGGGACGAAAAGTGCGGCTGATCTCCCGGCAGGTTAAAACAACAGGCCCGGGCAATGCATGATCTGCAGAATGAATGATCACATGCTTCCAGACCGGTACGAGCTCGGTCATCCCATGAAACTGATCCAGCCTGCCGAAAACCGTAATACTGTCACCCAGAGAAAACGGAACCGTAATTTCATTGTCAAAGATTTTGATCCCTCCTGATTTGTCCTGGATAAAGACATCTGTGAATTCACTGGAAAATGTGCCCGTGCCCGCTGTGACCACACCCTGAACAGCCACAGTGTCCCCTAACATGAGGGGAATGCCATCACTGCCGTTCTTGTGAAGAGAGGAAATGGGTATACAAGCCGGCAATACCTGAAAAACGGGAAAAGACCGAACGGGCAGCAATCCATGGCTGGTTTCGGTTTCAGTAAAAACGGGCCAGGCAGTCACGGAGGGTGTACCCGGAAGCTGTGCAGAGTAAAAAACAAGGCTGAGTATTTGATCTCCGGACAACAGCACCCCGGAGACCAGAAGGGTATCCCCTGAAAACGAGAAGGCAGCATCCGTAAACGAGTCCTCTTCCAGGGTCACATCTTCTGCGTCCCAGGGAGGCAGGACGCCCGCCTGCTGAATGACAGAACCTGGTTCAGAGCGGATCTGAAGCCGGATATCCACGACCGTGTTGCCAAACGCCCAATCTTTTGAAAACCGGGCATTCCCCTTTCCAAATATTTTTTCCGGATCGGGTTCCGGAGAGCTTTTTGAATTTTGCGGATTTACATGTTCAGGCGGCTGACTCACGAAATCCGCGCCATTGTTATCCGTATCCTGCGCATTGCCTGAGAATGCTTCTTCTCCTACCCCGGCCATGGATTCCGGTGTGGATTCGGCCGAAGCTTTTCGCTCCAGAGAGCCGCCGTCTTCTGTTTTTCCGGCATCCTCATTCCCCTCCGGTGAATCTCCTCCTTCCCATGCGACCCGGTCGATGGAGTCCTTTTCAGCATTTAACAGGACTATATGCCCGCCGCTGTTGCTGAGCCCTATTGAATTTTGATTGGTTTCCACCACATCCGGCAGGGGTTCGACTGCGTCGCCTCCCCAAAGAAAAAATCCGCAAGGCAAAATGTGATGTTCCGGTCCGAAGGTCTCCTTGTTTCGCCATGATGTCCCTGTTTTGCTTTTATAGGACAGGGCCCACCCACCCAAAAAAATCGTGTCGGGTGTCGGATTGTACAATTCGACAAACTCTTCATTAATGCCGCTGCGTTCATCGTACCGAATTTCACTGATGACGGGATGAATCCCCTGCTGCGCATACAGGGAAGCCGACAGTAAAACGAAGCCAATGGTTATTTGACAACATCGCTGATTCATAACAATCCCTCCGATATCATAGGGTTGAAAAACAGCCTCTATCCGAATCCCGGCAGGTTCGCATAGGGCCGCATTATAAAACGCCTCGAATAATCATCCTGTAAAAACATGCAGGGTGTCAGATTCTCCGGGGCCCGGCATCGCCGGGAATAAAATATTTCTTTTAAAATGTCTGCGCTGGATGTAAAACGGTGAGTAATATAATAAAAAAGAGGGATAATGTCAAATTTATTGCGAAATTTACGTTATTAATATCGTATTTATTGCAATTTTTTTAATAACCATTGATGCTGAAGCCATGACATTCGACGGCCCAGCAGGTAAAATCCATGTTTTTCAGATGATTTCGCCCACGCGCGGTCTGGCATCAGATTCATCCGGTGCCCCAGACACATTCGCAATTGATTGAAAAAAGAAGGCCTCGCACTTGTGTACAGAAACCATCCGCCCGGTGACAGAACACGGTAAACCTCCCTGAAAAGCATATCTGCCGAAGACAGATATTCAGTGACGCCAATGCAGGCGCAAAAATCTGTACATCCTGATTTAAAGGGGAGAAATTGCGCGTCCGCAGTGACCGGCAGCAGACCGGCCCGCCGCTTTCCGGCCTGTTTCAGCATGCCCGGAGAGCGGTCAACGGCCACTGCAGGCACATCGGGGGGAAACACATCCAATGAAGATCCCGCGCCAGTTCCGATATCCAAAATCAAAGCCGGTTTGACATCATATTTCACAATCAGGTCCCGGAGATTCCTGTTTTCCTGTTCCAGAATCCATCGAATACCCGGTATCCGGCGAACCGCATGATACCAGTGGGATTTTATATCCCAGAGAAAATTCAAACCCGCCTCATTCATTTCAAAATATCATGGTCAAGCATGACAGGAGAAACGCCCTGAAACGGCTGTTCTCCGGTAATCGCGCGTACCACCGCCTCCTGCATATAGGCATCACTGCTGTACGCATTGATCAGGACCGGCGCCTGTTCAAAATAAAAATTCACATAATAAGGATTGCTGTATGAAATAGCGATGATTTTATCTTTGGGGAGAATATTCAGCATCCAGACCGATTCGGCTTCCTGACCCCGCAGCAGGGAAATTCCCACAGGATTCAAATATCGGTTTTCAAGGCACACCAGAATTTTGTCATAGGGATCCAGCTGCCTGGCCCGCCATTCCCAGTTAAAAAAGGACAATCCGTGCATCGTCTCCACCTGAAATCCTCTGGCTTCGAGCATCTGCGCAGTGGGCAGAAACAGAGATGTTTTATCCTGCTCACTTATATTGACCAGGAGTAATTTTTCGAAGCGGTCCGGGGTCAGAGGAAGCATTTTTTCATCCTCCTTGATCAGGGTTACCGATCTCCCGGCCACAGCCCGTGCCGTCTGATCCACAAATAAGCGGTCTTCCCGAGACAAAGTGCGGAAAAGAACAGGATTTTTTTTCAATAAGCCAAACCGTTTTTTCACTGCCCAGATACGCCGCACCGAATCATCGAGCCGCTCCATAGAAATGTCACCCCGCAGAATTCTCGCTTCCAGAGAATCCATAACCGCCAGCCGCGGCCAGAGGATCATATCGATACCGGCTTCAAAACAGGCAATGGCTGTTTCTAGCTGATTATCATAAAATCCTGCGGCACCGCCCATGTTCATGGCATCAGAAATGACCACACCCTCGAATCCCATCTCCTGTTTCAATAAAGTCTGAATGACTTCTTTGGACAATGTCGATGGGGGGAGCCTTTCGTCCGGGGTTTCCGTTTGATAGGCAGGAAATGTCAAATGTCCCACCATCACGGCTGCCGCGCCCTGATCAATGAGCGCCTGAAATACCCGGCCGAAGGTCTGCTGCCAGCTCTCCCAATCCAGGGTATTGGAAGCGGTCATGAGATGCTGGTCCCGGACGGTGGCTCCGTCTCCGGGAAAATGCTTGAGTGTGGCGATAATGCCGTGCTCCTGCAGGCCGGCAAGCTGATTCTTGAGCAGGGGGATCGCGATCTCCGGGTCGTCTGACACGGCCCGCTCGTTGACCAGAGGATGCAGGGGATTCAAATTCAAATCCGCCACCGGATGGAGCAGCCAGTTGATGCCCAGGTCGCGCGATTCCAGGGCAATGGCCGTACCGTAATCATAGGCCAGTTTCTCGGAGGCGGCCGCTCCCAGTGCCATTTCCACAGGCAAATACGTATAAGGCGGCACACGTTCTCCCACCCCGCGTTCATAATCTTCCATGAAAATAAGGGGCACTTTCGTTGCGGCTGCATATTGGGCAATACACACCTTGATGCCGTATATGATCGAGTCTCTTGATGTATGCAGGTTGAAATACCAGTCTGCCATGAAAAAGCCGCCGACCGGATAGGTGTTGAAAAAATCCTTCAGGCTGCCGCCTTCGAAGGTTTCATGATCACGGATCAGCGAATTGATGATCATGGTCTGTCCGATTTTTTCCCGGAGGGACAGAGATTTCCAGCCGGCATCTCCAAAATCATTAGATGGATCGGAAGCATCGTATTCACCCGCCGGTTTTGTAAAAAGGACAGGGCCGCTCAGAATCCTCAGTCCAAACAGACACAGAAAACAGACATGGATATATTTTTTTCGGAGCGTCATCGGATCTCTCGCTTGTATTTAAATTGTAATTCCTCAAAAATATGAATATATGAACTGTAGCATATCCTCACAGAAAAAATGCGCCGGAGTCAATAGTCTCTATCTGGCATGCGACGTTGTGACAATGACTTTCATACATAACGCATCGAAAATTAGCCCAACCGGTCCAGCCATCCCGGAATGGCATGCCAGGGAATGGCTTTTATACCATAAGGCATGGATATGGATTTTGAAATATTGCATATAAGCACGCCTGGTTCTATTTCCTGTTTTCCAGCCATCTCAAGAAAAGAGACCATGCTTTGAATATGTTGATTTGTGGGTGTGCTCGTTTGCTTGATTTCGACAGGGATTATTCTGTTTTTGATATGCATAATCAAATCGACTTCAAGACCATCTCGGGATCTCCAGTAATAAATATTCGGTTGCCGGGCCAATGAAGCCTGATGTTTGATTATTTCCATGACGACATATCCTTCAAAAAGCGCCCCCCCCATAGGACCATGCCATAAGAGATCAGAGGATCCATGCCGTGTCAGATAAGCGACAATGGCAGAATCCGTAAAATAGAGCTTCGGTGTCTTCAACAGACGTTTCCCGAAATTTTTATAAAAAGGCCGTAGCAAATAAATGAGATACGTGGATGTTAAAAGTGAGAACCACTTTTTACATCCGGGGATGCTCAGACCGCATTCCCTTGATACAGATGCAAAGTTAAGCTGCTGACTATGCCGCGAAGCGGCCAATGATAAGAATTGCTCGAACTGGGCCAAATCGCGAATCTGCTGCAATTGACGGACATCCCGTTCGGCATAGGTACGAATATAACTCGAAAGCCAAAGACCGCGTTGATCCGGATTAACAATATTGGCCGGATATCCACCGAACCATAGATGCTCCTGAATTGACAATTTCGGGAAATGTGATGATATTTCTCTCTGATTAAAAGGCAGGAGTTCTAAAATGGCGATCCGCCCGGCCAAAGAATCGCTGATATGCTTCATGAACTGAAACTGCTGGGATCCGGTCATTAAGAATCGCCCATTGCGATGGCGCTCTGCATCGATCCGCATTTTTAGATAAGAGAAAAGATCAGGAACATATTGCACTTCATCGAGAATAACGGGGCGCTTTTCAAACTGATCAAGAAATCCATTCGGATCCTGTCCCGCAAATTGCCGCTGGAGCGGATCATCAAAACTGACATAATCGGCAATATCACTGTATTCTTGTTTTAAAAATGTGGTTTTCCCCGATTGTCTGGGGCCGGTAATCAGAACGGCTGGAAAGCCTTTTCTGGCCTGTTCTACAGCTGGTTTAAGATATCGCGGGATATACATATAGGACAAATATAAACTATTAGTTTATATTTGTCAAGCTGTTTATTCCATACGAGGGCACCCGATACAACCAAAAAATTGTAAAATATCCGGATTTTATATGAACATTTTCCCGTTTTCAGAAAAACGACTGTTCAAAACTCCAGAATCACCTTGCCGCACTGTCCCGAACGCATGACATCGAATCCTTTTTGAAAATCTTCAAAGGGGAACTTATGGGTCAAGACATGAGAAATATCCAGTCCGCTCTGCAGCATGGTTTCCATCTTGTACCAGGTTTCAAAAATTTCCCGTCCGTAAATCCCTTTGATATTCAGTCCCTTGAAAATCACCTGATCCCAGTCAATACTGGCCATTTTGGGCAAAATTCCCAGAAGCGCGATCCGCCCGCCATGGTACATGTTTTCCAGCATGGATTCAAATGCGCCGGCATTCCCGGACATTTCAAGCCCGATATCAAATCCGATCATCCCGAGGCTGACCCGGCAGTCTTCAATGGTGGTCTGATTCACATTAACCGCCCGCGTGGCGCCCATCTTTTCCGCCAGTTTCAGACGATAATCGTTCACATCCGTAATGACGATATTACGCGCCCCCACATGCCGGGCAATGGCCGTTGAAATGATTCCGATCGGTCCGGCCCCGGTAATCAGAACATCTTCTCCCACCAGATCAAAAGAAAGCGTGGCATGGGTGGCATTGCCGTAGGGATCAAAGTACGCCGCGGTTTCTGAGGAGATAGAAGGGTGCACGTGCCAGGCATTGGATGCCGGGAAAGCCATATATTCCGCAAAACATCCGTCCCGGTTCACACCGATTCCCACGGCATTGGTGCACAAATGCCGTCGTCCGGCCTTGCAGCTCCGGCAGATGCCGCAGACAATGTGCCCTTCTCCGGACACCCGGTCCCCGATATGAAATCCTGATACATTCATCCCCTTGTCCACCACTTCGCCGACAAATTCGTGCCCGATGACGGTGGAAATCCGGATCGTACGCTGTGCCCACGCATCCCAGTTGTAAATGTGCACATCCGTGCCGCAAATCGCGGTTTTTTGAATTTTGATAAGAAGATCATTGTTGCCGAATTCAGGAACGGGCACTTCCTCCAGCCAAATACCGGATTCAGGTGATTTTTTAATCAATGCTTTCATGGCTGACATCCCTCACCTCTCTGGATGAGTGAAAAACGAGAACCACCAGTATCACACCCAAAACAGCATATGCCAGATTCACAAGTAATTTCTTCGGGCCGATCATATCCCCTTCTTCGACCGAATAGCATCCGCAGCTGATATCCAGGTCACGGATATAAGCCTGGGTAACCAGGATCAGAAACACAGTCATAAGACACAAATTTGTCACTGAAACGGCATCCAGCCAAAATCCTGTGATTAACATCATCCCGACAAGAACCTCCAGGTAAGGCAGAAAAACAGCAGTCCAGTCAGCAAGACCGGAGTCCACCACACGATAATTTTCAACCATTTGGGCGAAATCATGCGGATGGCGAATCTTATCGATTGATGCGTAAATCAGCAGACAGCCGAATCCGAATCGAAGGATGAATAACATCCATCGTTTGGACCTTTTTTTTCGGATCAGCAAAAAATCAGGCGTTGTTCTTGAGTCAAGATCCGGGATATCGCCGGACCTGTCCTGTGCAGTTTGCGTGTGAAGGGTCATGCCAAAATATACGCCAATCAGGGTATAAAGTCAAGGAAACGGATGAAGTCTGCAAATCACAAGTTCTATTTAAATGGATTATCCGTGAAAAACATCGCCGAATACGCTGTCGCATTTTCCAATTCTCTATTGTAAAACCAGCCTGTAAGGCTTATATTGGCTTGGATTTGAATATACCGGAGGCTTTCATTGGATTACGCACAAGCTGTCGATTACTTATTCAGCCGACGTCAAAAAAAAATGAAGCTCGGACTGGACCGTATGGAAAACCTCCTGAATCGGCTCGGCCGGCCTGAAAAACGTTTCAAATCCATTCATATTGCCGGTACCAACGGCAAAGGATCCACAGCGGCCATGATTGCGTCCATGCTTCAGGCTGCCGGATACAACACAGGCTTATATACCTCGCCGCACCTGATCGACATGCGTGAGCGCATTCAAATCCGGGGAGTCATGATTTCAAAAAAACATGTGCTTAAAATTCTGAATCGTATCAAACCGCATATAGAGAACACCGAGGCCAGCTTTTTTGAAGCACTGACAGCACTGGCATTTTATTATTTTGCCGAAAACCAGGTCGATCTCGCTGTCGTGGAAACCGGCCTGGGAGGCAGACTGGACGCAACCAACACACTTGCTCCGGTTGTTACGATTATCACAGAAATCGGCCTGGATCATACAAAAATTCTGGGAAAAACATTGCATCCCATTGCCGCAGAAAAGGCCGGTATTTTCAAACCGGGTGTTCACTGTATTATCGGATCTAAAAATCCGAGTGTGAACACATTCTTTCGAACACGTGCGGAAATCGCGGGATGTCCCATTCAGTTTGCACAGGAATCAGCCCAAATCCGTCATATCCGCCTGACTGAAAAAGGAACATGGACAGACATCACTGTTCATGGGACATATTACCACCAGCTGTATCTTCGGCTTTTGGGAAAGCATCAGACGGACAATCTGGCGACAGCCCTCGTTTGTATTGATCTGCTTCGAAGCATGGGATGGCATATCTCTGAAAACGCAGTCCGGAAAGGATTGAACCGGGTATATTGGCCTGCAAGGCTTGACCTGCTTCAGGTGCAGCCGAAAATCCTGTTGGATTCCGCACACAATCCTCTGGGTGCCAGACGCCTGATCAAAGCCATTAAAACTGTCTTTCAGTACCATCGTTTGATTCTCATTTTCGGGGTGCTGGCAGATAAAAATTATAAAACCATGCTTGCAGGACTGATTCCTCTCGCTGATGTGGTGATTTTTACACAGCCGCTCAGTGACCGGGCGCTCCAGCCGGAAAAATTAAAACCACTGGCAACAGGGCATCATAAAAAATGCCTCATTGAACCGGATATCAAGAAAGCCTGGCAATTGGCGCTCAAACGGGCAGCGCCGGAAGATATGATTTGCGGAACCGGGTCCATATATTTTGTCGGGGAACTTTTGCGGCTCTGGAAACAAAAAAATAATTTGCAGTAAAATTTATCCTATTGATTTTCAAGCAAGTTTTATGTATAATGATGGACGCAAAAAATCAGGCATGATTAACAAGGAACATGTATGACTGTCAATGAACAACATTTTCCCTATTTGCCGGAGCGGCTCATCCGCCTGGGAGATCTGGCCTACAATCTGTGGTTTAGCTGGCATTCCCGGTCCATCCGGCTTTTTCAATTTATAGATTATAAATTATGGGAGGATGTGAAACACAATCCTGTCCGTCTCCTCCATGAAATCGATCCGCAGCGGATGGATGAAGTCGCAGGGAACGATCGGTTCCTGAAACGATACGACAAGGTCATTGACTTGTTTGATCAATATATGATCCGAAAAAAAACCTGGTTTCAATATCATTATTCAGATAAAAAAGACGCTCTTATTGCTTATTTTTCCATGGAATTCGGTTTACATGAGTCCCTGCCGATTTATTCAGGCGGGCTCGGCATTTTGGCGGGGGATCATTTAAAATCGGCCAGTGATCTGGGATTACCGTTGATCGGTGTCGGTCTCCTCTACCGGGAGGCATATTTCACCCAGTACCTATCGATGCACGGCAATCAACAATCGATCTATCTTTACAATGATTATTCAAGCATGCCGATCACACCCGTACTCGAAGAAAACGGAGATCCTCTCATTGTTGAGGTGGCCATCGAAGACCGTCCGATAGCACTAAGAGTATGGAAAGCCCGGATTGGACGCGTTCCCCTTTATCTGCTGGATACGGATTTTCCGGAAAACCACTCGGATGACCGCGATATTTTAAAGCGACTGTATGTGGGTAACCGGGATTTACGGCTCGTTCAGGAAATCCTGCTGGGTGTCGGCGGCGTCCGGGCTCTTCGTGCCATGAAATACGATCCGACAACATGGCATATGAATGAGGGCCACTGCAGCCTGTCCAGTGTGGAAAGAATACGGGAAATGATTCAGGAGAAAACACCCTGGGAAAAAGCCCTGAAAACCACTCGAAAATCCACTCTGTTTACCACCCATACACCGATACGGGCGGGCAATGAAGTATTTGCTGCCGATCGGGTGGCTCATTTTCTTCAGTCCATGCAGACGAACGGGGGGATTTCAATTCAATCTATCAACAGTCTGGCACAGGATGAGCACAATCCGGACGCCAATGCGTTCAATATGACGATTCTGTCACTGAAAACATCGGACCATGCCAACGGCGTCAGTCAATTACACGGCCAGATATCCAGGCAAATGTGGCATTCGCTGTGGCCGCAACTGCCTCCTGACAAAGTGCCCATAGGAGCAATTACCAACGGCATTCATACCCGCACCTGGATGACTTCTGAAATGAAAAATTTATTAGACAAAACGCTCGGTATCGATTGGCGATACCATTTGATGCAGAAGGATTTCTGGGAAAAAATTGAACAATTGCCGGATGCCCAGCTTTGGAAAACTCGGCAGATTCTCCGGAGAAGACTGCGAAATGACATCCGCTGCCGTCTTATCGCACAGCGGGAACGAAACGGAGAAACCCCCGAAGCGATTCAGGAAGCACAGCAGCTTTTAAACCGGAACGCCCTGACCATCGGATTCGCCAGACGGTTTGCACCCTATAAACGGGCCACTCTGCTGTTGCGAAACAGAGACTGGTTGAAGGCCATTCTGAACAAATCCGGCATGCCGGTTCAATTAATTTTTGCCGGCAAATCGCATCCGGAAAATCAGCCGGGCAAAACCCTGATCAAGGACATTTACACAGAAAGCCGGAATCCTGATTTTGCCGGGAAAGTTCTCTTTGTGGAAGATTATGATATGGCTTTTGCCCGCCGCCTCGTTTCAGGTGTGGATGTTTGGCTGAATACACCCCGAAGGCCCATGGAAGCCAGCGGTACCAGCGGTATGAAAGCGGCCGCCAACGGTGCTTTGAATTGCAGCATTCTGGACGGCTGGTGGCGTGAGGCATATGACGGCAAAAACGGGTGGGCTGTCGGTGAGGAACGGGAATACTACAATGAATGGGAACAGGACGAGGCGGACAGCCATTCGTTATATCAGATGCTGGAAAACGAAATCATTCCGCTTTTCTTTCAACGGGACGAAAACGATGTGCCTGCCGAATGGCTGAAACGGGTAAAACGGTCCATGAAAATGATTATCCCTGTTTTTAATACCGACCGTATGGTAAAAGATTATATGGAACAGTATTACATAAAAACGATATGAAATATCCGAATAAACAACCGGATCCTCCCAAATCCGGCCGTTCCATTTTTCCCTTGCATTTTAATGATTGTGACTTAACTTAATTCTATAAAACTGCATCTCGAACTGACTTCTCCAATAAATTCCTTTCTTGTGACTGTGTTTTTACTGACGGTGATTCGCCTTTTACGCAGCATTTCATATCAATTATTGTATGAATCAATGATGGAGGTGAAAGTCATGAGTACGATCATTCGTTGGTTTGCGCTTGCGGCGATGTTATTGTCTGCTTCATGGATGTACGGATCTGACTATTGGCCGCAGCTGATGGTGCCGGGAGATGAAAACTGGGGCAATCAATTCGCAGGAGGTGGCCCAAATGGCAAAATAGTGGATATGGCTTCGAACGGAAATGCGATTTATATTGTTGGATCATTCACACAGGCGGGAACGGTCCAGGCTGAATACCTTGCCAGGTGGGACGGCCATGCATGGTCTCCTGTCGGGAATGCCAACTTTGACGGCGCAGTCAAGGCAGTTGCCCTTCAGGGCGATCATGTCTATGTCGGAGGAGAATTTACAACGGTCAATGGCATGACGGTCAACGGTATTGCAAAATGGGACGGAAGCGCCTGGAGCGCGCTCGGGACAGGGATCAATCCCGGCGGGTGGGTCAATACCATTAAAATCCATGGCAGCGATGTTTACGTGGGGGGTGTTTTTAGCAGCGCCGGCGGTGTTTATACTTACAGTGTTGCCAAATGGGACGGCAGTACATGGTCCGGTTTCGGAGGAGGATTATCTGAATGGGAGATTCAAGCGATTGAAATCATGGGCTCTGAGGTTTATGCAGGCGGCGGGCATTATTTCGGCAGCCCCATAACCCATATTAAAAAATGGGACGGTTCTGCCTGGTCTGATTTGGGAGCCGGTCTGAACAACGATGTTTGCGCCCTGGCAACAGATGGCACTGATCTTTATGCAGGAGGATATTTCAGCGGACATATTTGCCGATGGGACGGCTCTGCCTGGTCGGTTGTCGGCGGTGGCATTTTCGACGGTGTGAACTGGAGTGAAGGTGAGCAGCAGTACAATCTTCTTGCAACGGTCTATTCAATTATTATCGATGGAACCGACCTTCTTATCGCCGGATGTTTTGAAAAAGTAGGCGGCATCAGTATTAGTGGCATCGCAAAATGGAACGGAACGGAATGGAACGGCTTTGATGCAGGGACTTATGGAATTTCTGATATTTTACTTATCAATAACAAACTCTATGCCTCAAGCGCTTATAACACGATGCATATAGGCAATTTGACTGAAGCAGAAAACATTGCAGTATGGGACGGAACCCGCTGGTCGGCACTCGGTAATGGTTTAAACGGAAATGTTCAAGCATTGAAAACCTGCCAGGATGGTATATATGCGGGTGGTGACTTTACAATAGGCGGCGGCATGCGCCTCAATCATATAGGAAAATGGGACGGGATGCAATGGCACCCTCTGGGTAAGGGTATGAATAATACGGTGGAGGCCATCGCTGTTGATGGATCCAACGTGTATGCCGGTGGTCAATTCACACAAGCCAACGGATTTGTCAATGCCAACCGTATCGCCCGATGGGACGGAAATGCCTGGCACAACATGGGAAGCGGCGCCAGCGGGACATCCTATCCCCGGGTTTCTGTTATCGCTGTGTCGGGTACGGATGTGTACGCGGGCGGACACTTTACCAGTATGGATGGTGCCGCTGCCAATTATATCGCACGATGGGACGGGTCTTCATGGCACACATTGGGCAGTGGTACAAATGGTGAAGTTGATGCCATTACGATTAATGGAAATAACGTGTACGCCGGAGGCCGCTTTACACAGGCAGGCGGTGTTTCAGTGAACAACATTGCCAGATGGGACGGCAGCAGTTGGTCTACACTGGGAAACGGTTTATACGGGGAGGAGACACTGGCTCCTGATATGTTGTGCTTCAGCTATACATCCTTTTATTCTGACTATCCGAAGGTTAATTCGCTAAGGTTTTCAGACGGATATTTGTACGCGGGCGGATATTTTACAACAGCAGATGGTGGCCTCCCTGTGAATCATATTGCACGGTGGGATGGTTCGGTGTGGACCTCGCTTGGCAGCGGACACTCTCTTCCAACCTACGGGCTCATCGATTTTTGCGAGTTTGTTCATGCCTATGTGAACGCTGTTGCCATTATCGGAGACAGAATTTTTACCGGAGGATATCTGAGTCACCGCATACAGCAATGGGACGGCAGTAACTGGCTCGACCTTGGAAGCGGATGTTCCGGAAAGGTATGGTATTCCACGGAACTGATAAATTCCACAGTAGATGCCATGTGTGTGCAGGGTGACCTGTTATATGTGGGCGGAACCTTTTCTGAGGCCGGCGGAAAGCAGTCAAGTTATATGGGTGTATGGCACACCAGCGGCGGAGGCCCGGGTCCGGGCACTCCTTTGTTTTCAAGTTTTACTCCTTCAGGCACCGGTCCCGTGGTCACAGACGGCGGTTCTTCCATGGGCTGTGCCTGGGAGGATTTCGACAATGACGGAGACGCGGATCTCTTTGTGGCCAATGATATCGGTGAAGACAACTTTCTCTATGAAAACAACGGGGACGGCACGTTCATAAAAATCACATCCGGCGACGTGGTCACGGACGGCGGGGTTTCCTGGTCGGGCTCGTGGACCGATTACGACAATGACGGAGACGCGGATCTCTTTGTCACCCATCTGGGCGGCAACAACAGGCTCTATGAAAACGACGGCAGCGGCACATTCACCAAGATCACATCGGGCGCTGTTGTGAGCACAACTGCCAGCTCGAGGGGATGCAGCTGGTGCGATTATGACAATGACGGAGACGCGGATCTCTTTGTGGCCAATGGAAATGACGAAAACAATTTCCTTTTCACCAGCAACGGGGACGGCACCTTTACCCAGGTGACCACCGGACCGGTGGTCACGGACGGCGGTTACTCGACCACAGGCACCTGGTCGGATGTGGACCTGGACGGCTATATGGATCTGTTTGTCACCAACACAACGGGCCAGAACAACTGTCTTTACCTGAACAACGGAGACGGCACCTTTACAAAAGAGACCTCGGAATGCCTGGTCACGGACGGCGGGGAATCCTGGACCGCCAGCTGGGGAGACACGGACAATGACGGGGACATGGACCTGTTTGTGGGCAACAATGCGGAAGCCAATTTCTTCTATGTGAACAACGGTGGCGGCTCGTTCACGAAAGTCACAACCGGCGCCCTGGTCGCGGGTGCGGACCATTCGCGCAGCAGCACCTGGGGCGATGTCAACAATGACGGGCACCTCGATCTGGTTGTCTCCAACAGAAATGAAGACAGCTATGTGTATCTGAACGAAGGCGGCGGTGCATTTACAAAATACTATACGGCGGCCGCCAATTCACGGGGCGTGGCCCTCTGTGATTTTGACGGGGACGGAGATCTGGACCTCTGTGCCGCGAATGACGGGGTGAATAATTTTCTTTATACCAATTCCGGCAATTCGAATCACTGGGTGCAGGTCCGGTGTCAGGGCACGGTCTCAAACCGCTCGGCCATCGGGGCCCGGGTATGCGTTCATGCCACCATTCAGGGAAGCCCCGTCATTCAGACCCGGATCATCGGCTCTCAGACAGGGTTCGGCAGTGAAAACCACCTCACCGCTGCATTCGGATTAAAGGAGGCCTTGGCCATCAGCACCTTGGAGGTCTACTGGCCCAGCGGACAGACAACAACGATAAACAATCCTGCCGTCGATCAGGTTCATACGATTGTTGAAGGCTCGTCCACCCTTGCCCCCCATATGCGTGACAATCTTCCGGCCGCCTATTCTCTGGATAATAATTATCCCAATCCCTTCAATCCCGGAACCTGCATTCCGTATGCACTGCCTGAACCTGCACCTGTGACCATCAAAATCTTCGATTTAAGCGGCCGGGAAATCAGAACGCTGGTTCATGAGCATCAAACCGCGGGATGGCACCGGGTCTGGTGGGATGGCACAGATCAGCGAGGATCCGCAGTGGCGTCCGGCATTTATGTGGTCCGGCTGCGGACCAAAGTCTTCGAGAAGTCCCGAAAACTGATCCGTCTGCAATAATGTGTCTATCTCCCGGCGGTTGTCATTCATCGCCGGGAGATTTTTTTTATTCTTGCTGAACTTTGGTAAATTTTGAGTAATAGAAGGTAACCTTTTAAAAAAGGTTACCTTCTGATCCAACAGCCCGCCAGTCGACGGACCGATACAACAATTGGTCATTTAATCTAACTGATAAAAGTTCGGATTGTTATTATTCATTATCCCATAAAAATCCCCCTGCATGGAACAATGACCGTCCGGGCCGTCATTCCCATCCTTGACATTCATCTCCGGAATCACTAATTTTGATAAATTGAATTTTGATCCTCTCAGGAGACAAATGATGAACATATATCGGATGAGACACCTTTCGATCTTAATATTGTTGCCCCTCACTGTGGCAGCGGATCCCCTCATCACCCATGTGGACGGGCGTCAGAGGGTCAGTCTGAATGGCAAATGGCAGGTTATTGTGGACCCGTATGAACTGGGCTATTATAATTACCGATATGAGCCCGATCCCAACGGTTGGTTTAAAAATGCCAAAGCCCAAAACCGGTGGGACCTGATCGAATACAGCTTCGATAATGCAAGACTGCTGCAGGTACCCGGCGACTGGAACAGTCAGGACAGCCGACTCTATTATTATGAAGGTACGGTCTGGTATAAAAAAGATTTCGACTACGATTTGAAATCCGGCAGGCGCCTCTTTCTCTATTTTGGCGCGGCCAATTATGAAGCAAAAGTCTTTCTGAACGGAATATTTCTCGGTGAACATATCGGCGGGTTTACGCCTTTTAATTTTGAAATCACCCGCCTTGTCCGGCCGAAAGACAATTTTATTGTGGTCAAGATAGACAACAAGCGGCTGCGCGATGGCGTGCCCACTGTGAATACGGACTGGTGGAATTTCGGCGGACTGACCCGCCGGGTGGAATTAATCGATGTGCCGGACATGTTCGTTCAGGACTACTTCATTCAGCTTGACAAAGGAAAAGCAAACCGAATCAAGGGCTGGATTCAATTGAGCGGGGGAGGGAAACACCCCCTCACATTATCCATTCCGGAACTAAAGATTTCAACCTTATTAAAATCCGATGCCACCGGCAGGGCCGCCTTCCAAATCGAAGCCGCTCCCGAACTTTGGTCTCCCGACAATCCCAAATTATACCGGGTGCAGATTATAACGTCATCTGAAACATTGGAGGATGACATCGGATTCAGGACCCTTTCGACCGAGGGATACGACATCCTGCTCAATGGAAAATCTGTATTCCTCCGCGGTATCTGCATCCACGAGCAGGCGCCCCGCGGCGGCCGGGCAGCCACCGAGGAGCATGCTCGAATCCTGCTCTCCTGGGCAAAGCAGATGAACTGCAATTTTGTGAGGCTGGCCCATTACCCGCATAATGAATACATGATTCGTCTGGCCGATCAAATGGGCCTCATGGTATGGGCCGAAATCCCTGTATACTGGACTATTTTGTGGGACAATCCGGCGACCTGCGCAAATGCGGAAAATCAGCTGACAGAAATCATAACGCGCGATAAAAACCGCGCTTCGGTCATTCTCTGGTCCATGGCCAATGAAACGCCCCGTGTGAAAGGCCGCCTTGAATTTATCCGAAATCTGGCAGACAAGGCGCGTTCTCTGGATCCTACCCGGTTATTGACCGCCGCCATGGAACGTCATTATCTCGATTCGAAAACGCAGATGATCGACGATCCTCTGGGCGACCATCTGGATGTGTTCGGATGCAATGAATACATCGGCTGGTACGACGGACTGCCGGAGAAATGTGATACCCTTGTCTGGAAAATGAAGCATAAAAAGCCGCTCATTATCAGCGAATTCGGTGGTGGCGCCCTGCAGGGTTATCACGGCGATGCGTTAACAAGATGGACCGAAGAATATCAGGAAAACCTGTATCAGCACCAGGTGAATATGCTGAAGAAGATTCCGTTTTTACGAGGAACCACGCCCTGGATACTCATGGATTTCCAGTCCCCGCGCCGTCCGCTGACCGGCATACAGGACGGCTGGAACCGCAAAGGCCTGATTTCGGAAACCGGTCAAAAGAAAAAAGCCTTCTGGATCATGAGACAGTGGTATAATGAAATTGAACTGAAGAAGTAATGACATCTTTTGCTGTTTTAAGTATGGATAATTGTTATATCATTTGCAAGCACTCACAGCAAATAATATCATTGTTAAAAACAACTCTGGAGTGCAATCACTTGATGGATTGCACAGAATCCCGGAATATTTGCTGAATTTTCACTGGTATGGCTCACTTACATGAACAGGAACAAATCATGGAAACCTATAATCTTGTCAGCTTCGCCGGTATTTTCATTCTCCTGGGCATCGCCTGGCTTTTTTCTGCGAATAAAAAACGGATGAACTGGCGCCTGATCGGCTGGGGACTGGGCTTGCAGCTTTGCTTTGCGGCTTTTGTTTTCTGGGTACCGGCCGGCCACCGTTTTTTTCTGAGCATCAACACAGGCGTGCTGAAAATTCTGAGCTGTGCCTCGGCGGGCAGCGAATTTGTATTCGGTCGACTGGCCCTTCCGCCGGGTGCGACCAACGCTGCAGGAGAAACATCCCTTGGATTTTTTCTGGCTTTCCAGGCGTTTCCTGCCATTATCTTTTTTGCGGCCCTGATGAGCGTTCTCTACTTTTTCAGGATCATGCCTTTGATTATTCGCGGATTTGCCTATGTATTTACCCGGCTTATGCGGGTCAGCGGTGCAGAATCCCTGTGTGCGGCATCAAACATATTCGTGGGCATTGAATCTGCCCTGACCGTCCGGCCATTTCTGAACAAAATGACCCGGTCCGAATTAACCACAGTGCTTACGGCCGGCATGGCCACAGTAGCTTCGAACGTTCTGGCCATGTATGTTTTCATGCTGCAAAACCAATTTCCCACCATTGCCGGGCATCTTGTCTCCGCCTCGATTCTTTCCGCGCCGGCCGCACTGGTCATGTCGAAAATCCTGCTGCCTGAAACAGAGAGCCCGGAGACGCTGGGCATCCATATTCAATCCTCGGTTGATCGCGAAAACAATCTGTTCGAAGCAATTATCAGCGGCGCCAATTCCGCGGTTAAATTAATCGTGGGCATTGCCGCTCTGCTTATCGCTGTGCTGGGTCTGGTGGCACTATTGGATTTAATTCTCGGGGGTGCCGGAAATTATATCAACCGGCTTTTTTCTATCAACGTGGATTGGACTTTAAAAGGACTGTTGGGCTATCTTTTCTATCCGGTAACACTCATCCTGGGAGTGCCTGTACAGGATGCCTGGGAAATCGCAAGAGTCATCGGGGAGCGTGCTGTAGTCACAGAGGTGACTGCTTATCAGGATTTGGCGGAATTGCTTTCTCTTAATATGCTTCAGCATCCCCGGTCTGCGTTCATCTGCACGTATGCGCTTTGCGGTTTCGCGCATGTGGCCTCTCTGGCCATCTTTGTCGGCGGTATCACCGCATTGATTCCCGGCCGCAGGCAGGAACTTTCGCTGCTTGGCCCCCGTGCCCTCCTGGCTGCAACACTTGCGTGCCTTTTAACAGCCGCAGTTGCAGGAACCTTTTTTAATCAAAGCTCGATTTTACTGGGGAAATAAAAATTCTCCTTGTGTAAAAATATAAATAAATTGATAAAAAATCATTTAAAACTCATACTCCAATCCGAAAATCGGCAGCAGTCCCCATTGATAGGAGATGGATTCCCTGTTTTTCTGCTCATTCCAGTAATGGGCTGATACATTTTTCCGGCCATAGGCATTCCAGACGCTCAGGTAAAAAACCAGATTGCTTTTTGAAAAGTGAAACCGCCTGTCAAAGCGAACATTGAGCGAATGATAATCGGGATTCCGGGACTCGTTGATTCGTGAATCATCATAGACACCCCGCACCAGATCAGCGGATTTTACTTCATTATAGGGTGTGTAGGGAATACCGCCTGCGTAAATCCACCGCAAACTGAATTCCCACGTATTGTTCGGTTTGTACCCCCCTTCCACACCGAATACCATACGATTGTCAAAAATACGATCGCGCCACTGGCCCTGCAGATCCCTGTAACATGTTTTAAAAAAAGCACCGCTGATCATCCCGTAAAAATCTTTGGCCAGTTTTTTCTGAACCATCATTTCCACGCCTCGTGCAAATGCAACGCCTTTGTTATTCAACGTTGAATGGCTGAAATAAAAATCATACATATAACTGGCTTCATCAATCACAAAGAGCCGGGGCTGTGCCGGATCCATGGGAAACCGGTCATACTGTTTTTCATAAACCTCCAGGGTCAGACGCATATCCTCCGTCAGCAGCCGTTCTACGCCCAAAATATAATGAACCGCCCGCGGCACGTCCAATGACTGAAACTCGGATTTCTGTGCGAGAAGCACCAGCGGAAGATTCTGATGATACAATCCGGTCGCCGCATTGACAAAGGTTTTCTCATTCACCTGATACCGCAGGCTGAGACGAGGCGACAGCGTGCATTTTTTATTGTAATCAAAATAATCCGTGCGTAATCCGGTATTCAGGGAGAGCCGCGCCGAGGGTTTCCATGTCCAGTTGAAAAAAGCACCCGTCAGGTTGGCCCGTGAGTTTTCAGTCACTGTAACCGCAGGGCTGGGATTGCCCAATGCATCCGTATATTCATTAATAAAGTTGTCATATCGAGTAAACAGAATTTTATTTTCAACACCCAATTCAAACCGATGCGCATCAGACCATCTTATGTGATTCACATTTCTGAATTTTACCGATGCTTCTCTGGCAATATTGTCCATCAGCAGTATGTCGGATTTATACTCGATATAATCGACATTCTGCTTCATTTGAGTATAGGAAAGCGCAGTGTTTGAGTATCCGTATTTTCCCCATAAACTGCGCAGATTCATTCCGATTGTGGTTTCGGACATAACGGCATCGCCATATACAGGCAGACTGGTGCCTTCAATGGCCTTTTTCGGCATCTTGATTTCATCGATACCGGCTATTCCGAGCAGGCTCAGTCTATGCTGGCGGTTCAGATCGATCACCATCTTCACCTGATAATCACTGTATTCGGGTACCGTTGCTGTCTCGCTGTCAATGGCTTTGATGATTAAATCCAGATAGCTTCTTCTTGCAGAGAACAGGAAGGATCCTTTTCCCTTAAAGAGCGGACCCTCCACATTGCCGCCGGCTCCTGCAAAATCGAGATTAAGCTGACCGTCAAATTCTGAGCGGTTGCCTTCTCGAAACGTCAGGTTCATTACCGAAGAAAGACGGTCTCCATAAATGGATGAAAATCCGCCGGTCATAAAATGAACATCCTCAATAAAATCCACATTCAGTAATCCAATCGGACCTCCTGTCGATCCTGGAACGGGAAAATGGTTAATATTTGGAATTTCTATATTATCAAGGTAAAACGCATTCTCATTGGGGCTGCCTCCGCGTACAATCAATGTGTTTTCCGTATCGCTGACTTTGGCGAGTCCGGGAAGCCCCATAATGATGCGGCTGACATCTCCCGCAGAACCGGGAGCACGGCGAATTTCTTCAGAGGCAAAGCTGATGCTGCTGACAGGCTGTTCCTGAGACTTTAAAAAATAGCCGCCGTTGATTGTAACCGCCTTTCCCAAAAGAACTGCCGGTGTCATGGGCGCCTGAACATAGGTGATTCTGTTGGATTTGACAATAATATCTGTTATGTTAACCGATCGATATCCCATATATCTGAATCTAAGGATATAATTACCGACCGGCACATGTTCGAGGGAAAAATTTCCCTGGCTGTCACTTGCCGCACCCAGACGGGTGCCCTCCAGTATCACATTGGCTCCAGGCAAAGGAGATTGCGTGGCCTGATCGATGACCTTTCCCTTGATCGATCCTTTATGTTTTTGAGAATCCAGGGGCAGAATCAGCAATTGTCCGTTATCTGTCACATAAAGTCTGGTCTGAGTCTGCTGAAGCAGTCTGTCGAGAATGGTCAAAGCCGGAACCTGATTCATGCTGAGCGAGACCTTCTGCTTCAGTGGGATCCGGTTTCGATTATAATTGAATTTCAGATCCGTCTTTTTCGAAATTGTATCCAGTGCGGCTTCGAAGGAAACAGGGTTAAAATCAACAGAAATGGTGATCATCAGCTGTTCGGGAATTTCCTGACCCGCATCATGATCCATGTCCGTGGCATTCGGCTGTGACAAAGCACTTCCCCATGCGATCATGCACAGGGAAATCCCCATAAATCTCAAATATTTCAAAAAAGCCTCCTTTTTGCCTCCCATAGGCTTGAACCGCCCCGGGAATAAAACGAGATTAGTTTAAATAAATCATGTTTTTGTTTTTCGTTACCTTAAATCCGGAAAGCAGAGAAATCATCTCCAGGGCATCCTCCATAGCATGGTTCTGAATATGCACAGTCACACGTTCATGAAGCCTTTTGGAATCCGAGCACACAAACGAAACATCATACCAGCGAACCAGCTGATCGAGCACCTCCTGCAAAGGCACGTCGGTCAGTTCGATTTCGCCCCGAATCCAGGCGGTTTCCTTGTCAGGATCGGTTTGGACCGGCGGAGCCGGAACCAGGCCCTCCGAGAGACGGCTCATTTGCCCCGGATGTAATATGACCTGATCTTTTTTCGGTTGGTTTTCTCTGTTGAAAGCCACCCGGCCTTTAATGACAGACACTTTAACATAGCGGGCCGCTTTCCATGCACGCACATTGAATTGGGTGCCGAGCACGCGAACCGCTGCGCCTTGCGCGTGCACCACAAAAGGACGGGCCGGATCTTCAGCTACTCTAAAGAAGCCTTCGCCTTCCAGAAAAACGTCCCGTGTTTCCTGGTCGAACCGTTTCGGATACCGCAGACCGGATCCGGCGTCCAGTATAATCTCTGTCCCGTCCGGCAGGGTTGTTTCTTTCTGCTCACCATAAGCCACCCGGACTTCCGCCATCGCCCGTCCGGAAAAAAATGTGGAGAGGCCCCAGTAACCCAGCGCGGCCATAAGAATCAGAGAGGCGGCAATACGAAACGTTTTTATCCATGGACGTGACAGGGGCATGGATACAATCCGCGGCCGGATTTGCCTTCTGATTCCTGTTTCGGCCCGGATTTTCTTCCACAAAACTTCCAGATTTATATTCTCCTGGTCCTGTTTGACATGCCAGGCTTGCCTGAGCAGGGCCATCCATTTTTGATATTGCGGGTTTGCTTCGATCCATGCTTCAATCTCGGATGTTTCTCTTTCTGAAGACTCGCCCGAAAAATATCGCGCCAGCCTCTCCCACTCATGGTTTTGAAGCTTCATGTTTACCTCCACAACGACAGGAATTTGGCATTCTTCCTTTTTACCCCTGAAATATAAAACACCCTGACATCCATTCTGAAAAATCTATATTTATTATACCCAAAAAAAATATAAATGGTCACTTCAGGAAAGACGCCAGAGCCTGCCGCAGTTGTTTAAGAGCGCGTCCCATCTGGGTTTCCACGGTTTTAATGGAAATATTCAGGATCTCTGCGATTTCACGGTAGGTAAGTTCCTCGAAACGGTTCATTTCAAAAACCTGCCGGCATTTTTCAGGTAAACCGGCAATCGCCTCTGCAATGGCGGATTCAAGCTCTTTGGCATGCATCTTCTGGTACGGATCAATGATGGGCTCCAGAATAATATGGGGCTGATAATTTCTTCGAACGGTTTCACGCCGGATTTCTTTCAAGGCGCGGTTGCGAACGGCTGTGAACAGATAGGACTTAATGTTTTGCTTAGGATCGAGTTTACTCCGATGCTCCCAGATATGGATAAAAACCTCCTGAACACAATTTTCAGCAATATGCAAATCATTGACATAGCGAAGGCAAAAATGAATGAGCCCGCGGCTGTAGGTTCGAAACAGCCGTTCAAAAGCATCCGTATCTCCGCGGCATAGTTTTTCAATATCATTGGAGGAAAAATCAGGAAGTAACATAAAAAAAAGCATGATCATCCAATATTGATTCGAGGTAAAAAACGGATCCGATACCGCAATTTAATATAATCCCGGTTGAATGCAAAAAAAATGATCTTTTTATAAAACTTTTTCAATGTTTCATTCGTCTTTTATTTTCAAGATATTCTTGATGACAGAATAACTAAAAAAAATAGATGGATATGAGTAAAGAGTCCCAAAAACGGGTTGACAGAAAAAGGAATAATTATTATATTTAGATTCATTTTGCTAAAATAACCAGGATTAAAAAGCAATATAAGAAGATTTATTATTGGGTTATACTTTCTTTTTCATTTTATTAATTTTATTTACGGGTGATTTCTTCACCGTGGAATCGTAACAGAGGGATGCGTTATGATTGAACTAAAAAATGTATGTAAAAACTATGGACTCACCCCGGCTTTAACGGATGTCAGTTTTTCCGTGGAAAAGGGGCAAATTGTCGGTTTTGTCGGGCCCAATGGCGCCGGTAAATCAACGGCAATGAAAATCATCACCACCTATACGGCACCGACATCGGGCACCTGCATGGTAGGGGGGTATGATGTTATGAAAGATCCCCTGTCTGTACGACGGATGATCGGTTATCTTCCTGAAACCGTACCGCTTTATTATGATATGCTGGTTCATGAGTATCTGGAATTCATCGGCCAGGCCCGGCATTTGAATGGAAAATTCAAACAGCGGTACGACTGGGTTGTTGAAGCAGCGGGTCTGGCTCCGGTTCTCAACCGAAAAATCGGAGTGCTTTCCAAGGGGTATAAACAACGAACCTGTCTGGCCCAGGCTCTGATTCATGATCCGGAAATTTTAATCTTAGACGAACCGACTTCTGGTCTGGATCCTTTGCAGATCATCGGTATTCGCAATCTCATCCGGAATTTATCTCGTGATAAAACCATTATTCTCAGTACGCATATTCTTACGGAAGTATCAACGGTGTCGGATCGTATCCTGGTTGTGAATGAAGGACGCCTGGTGGCAGATGGCAGTTTTGATGACCTGATTCAGCAGGTCACCAAGCGGAACTCAGTGTATATATCCGTAAAAGGCACCAAGAAGGATTTTCAATCTGCCATCAATAAAATCAAGGGTGCCGAAGAGATCGAGTTTGATGAAAACACACCTCGCGGGGTTGTGGGCGGGCATATTTACTTTCCATCCAAAACAGATATCCTGCCTGATTTAAACCATGTGATCCGTGAAAACAAATGGGATATCGTTGAATTTAGCCGTGAACGATTATCTCTTGAAGAATCTTTTATTCGTCTCACCCGCTCCAGTGGTCAGGAAGGAGGGACTGCATGAATGATGTTGCAATCATTTTAAAACGAGAGCTGAAACAATATTTCTATTCGCCGATTGCCTATGTTTTCTGCATTATTTTTATTGTGCTGAATGCAAGTATCTACATGTTTCATTTCTTTTTCTTCGGGAATGCAGATATGCGGGCTTTCTTTTCTACTCTGCCTCTGATATTGGGTCTGATATTTATCCCGGCCATTTCCATGCGGTTATGGTCTGAAGATTATAAATTAGGAACGGTCGAGCTTTTGCTGACATTGCCCATAAGAACCGAAGCCATCGTTCTGGGTAAATATCTGGCGGGACTGATATTTTATCTGGTGGGTCTGGCCGGCACCCTGACCATCCCCATCTTACTGGTATTCCTGGGCAAACCGGATATAGGCCCGATGATCGGTGGGTATTTTGGCGCCATTATGCTGGGTGGTTTTTTTCTGGCTGTCGGTATTTTTATTTCAGGATTTTTCTCAGACCAAATTGTTTCATTGATCATCACCAGCCTGGCCTGCGGATTTCTGGTGCTGGTCGGCTGGCAGTATGTGCCCATGGTGATCGACGGCTGGATACCCGGTCTGGGCAGTTTTCTCTATAGCTATGTGGGTGTCACACGCCATTTTAATGACATTGAGCGCGGCGTGATCGATATCAAGAGTATCATCTACTTTATCTCACTCACGGCACTGTTTATCTATCTCAACGCCAAAGCATTGGAAAGGAGAAAATATTAGTCATGAAAAACTTGAAGAAAGAGTTTCTCACGACCTTTGTGATCGGCGCTGTATTGTTGGGCTTTATTGCCATATTGCTGAACATGATTTTCAACAATCTGAATCTGGGTCGTCTGGACTTGACTGCGGATCAAGTGTATAAACTGTCACCTTCCGTAAAAAAAATACTCGCAAAATTAGAAGCGCCGATTGAAATCACCTATTATGTTTCTTCATCGGAAAAAATGCCCACCCAGTGGAAGAACCTGGAACGGGACGTGATTGACAAACTGAAAGATCTGGAAACGGCGTCCAAAGGCATGCTGACCTATAAAGTTTTTGATCCTTCGGCGGAAGAAGAAAAAGAATCCTATGAAGAAAAAAAACAGCAGGAAGCCGAAGAAACAGGCGAAACAGACGAAAAATCGAAGATTACACGTAAAAAAATCGCAGAGCGTCTGTATGAAAAAGGCGTGATTCCTTTTGGCGTGCAAAGCACGGAACGGGATGAATTCGCCATTAAGCGGGTTTACTCTTCACTGGTCTTGTCCTACCTGGATCGGAAGGAAGATATTATCGAGGAGGTTCGGCCTGAAACCTTCGGGACACTGGAATATGAAATTATGTCCCGGATTTACAAGCTGATCAGCAACAAACGTCCGAAAATCGGTTTTTATCCTTCCGATCCCGAAATACCGCCGCAAATGCAGCAGTACTATCGACAGCAAACCCCGCCGGATATGTACGAGACCACGGTTAAACTGCTTCGGGAACAGGGATATGATGTTACCCGGACCAATATCAAATTGGAAGATCCCATTCCTTATGATATTCAAACCATGGTGCTCATGCTCGATCAGCCTTTGAACGAACGTCAGCTTTATGAAATCGACAAGCTTGTACATCGTGGAGTCCGCCTCGTTATGGCCGCCAATATGCATAATTATCAGATTTCTCCGGCCCGTAATGCACCCGGTGAATTTGACCTCAGGGGCATGCCCACCAACATCAATATCAATGACCTGGTAAAAAAATACGGATTCGAATTTGACAACAAGATGTTCATGGACAAAAACACGGCTTTTATTCAGGTTCCAGTCTATAAAACCCGGTCCATGGGCATTTTTCAGGTGCGTGAACAGCGAATGGAACCGGTAACCAAACCGGTGATGATTCGTGTAAACACACAGAGTATTAATAATAACCTTTCCATTGCGAATGGGGTGAACGATCTTTTTTATATGTACGGTACCCGTTTGACTGTGAACGAGGACAAATTGGAGCAGGACACACTGAATTACGAGCCGCTGTTTACCTCCAGTGATTTCAGCTGGACACGAGAAGGCGCCGGTTACGGTCCGGTGAATGAAGATCCGCCCGCTTTGGAAAACGTGCTGAGATACCAGCCGCTGGGCATTCTGATACAGGGTAAATTCAAGCCCAAATATGTGGATGTGAATATCCCCGAATGGCCAAAGGAACCGGGTGAAGAAAGTGAAGAAGCTCCCCTGAATTTGCCATCGGAAATTATCGGTCCGTCAAAAGAAAACAAAATCATTGCCATCGGGTGCAGCAATATTTTCAAGAGCGACATGCTGGAGAGCGTGACCAGCCATAAGGCGCTGCTCATCAATTGTGTGGATGCACTGACTCTGGGTGATGAGCTGATCAATATCCGTTCGAAAAATCTGGCGGCTCATCGTATCAGGGAAACCAGTCCGGCAGCAAAGGCATTTTCCAAATTCTTCGTGATCTGGTTTGTTCCTCTGTGCTTTGTCGGATTGGGAATTTATCTGAATATTCGCAGAAAGAAAAAATAGTCAGAGAGGATGATTTGAATCAAAACGGTTATGTCTGTCGTCTGAACTCCGCGAATGATCATATAAAGAATTGAGGGATTGTTCTATGGATAGAAAATTTTTACAGAAACTGGCCATTGTATTCGCCGTACTTGTGGTAATTTATCTGATTACCATTCCACGGCAAAAGGGTGTTAATGTAGACGACCTGGTTCAAAATGTGGTGTTCGGTTTTTCGGCCAAAGATGTGCACCATATTGAAATTTACAAAGAAACTGACGGCGAGCCGGCCCAGGTGTTGATTGCCAGGGTGGAAGATCAATGGCGGATCCCGAGTCATTTTAATGCCAAAGGCAATCAAAGTAAAATCGATAACCTGCTTAAAGACATTCTTGAAATGACAGGCCAGATCCGGTCAAAAGATCCGAAACATCTGGAAACGTACAAGATTACAGATGCCCAGGGAATTCATCTGATTCTCAAAGACCAGGGAGAAAAGCCATTGGCCAATTTGATTATCGGCAAGCGGGCAAAAGATGCGAACACAGGATTCGTCCGGTTTGCGGGATTCGAAAAAGTCTATGCTGTGGATAAAAATCTGCTTTCCACGCTTTCGGTCTATGGTGAAGCCGACACACTGACTGTATTGAAGCAAAACATATGGGTCGATTTGCAGGCCGTGGATAAAAAAGCAGACGATTATACTGAATTGGCGCTGGTATCCAAAGGCCGAAATGTGCATATCCGGAATGTGGAAAAAACCAAAGAAGAAACCATCGGTGATTCTACGGTCACCAAACAGGTAAAAGAATGGGTGCTGGTGAAAAATAATCGCGAGAAAGACCTGGATCAGAAAAAGATAAATGATTTTTTCCGGGATGTGGGCAAAATTCGTGCAACAGAAGTGGTGGATCGAATCTCAAACTCACTGATGCAGATGAATAAAATCAATCAATACGGTCTCGGAAGACCTTCTCATTATATTATTTTTCAAAAAGCGGACGGAAGCAAAGAAAATGTGCTTTTCGGCAAGATGTATGAAAAAGACAAGGGATATTACATGCAGACCCAGGAAGACGGTCTGGTTTATAAAGTGACCAAATACAATTTTGATAAGGTTGTTAAATGGGTTGAAGATTTGCCGGAGAATATAAAATAATCCTTTGATGTTATCATCCATCCAGTATGGTTTATTCTTCCTTAAAAAGCCGTCCTCAATGATCGAGGACGGCTTTTTAATATTGATCGGGATTATCGATCAATCCCTGAAATGCTTTGCGCAGCTGTTTTGTGACAGGTCCCGGACTCCCCTCTCCAATTTTAATCTCATTCACCTGAATTACCGGGCCTATCTCTGTGGTTGTTCCCATGAGAAAAACTTCATCAGCCAGCATTATCTGTTCTTCAGAAATCGGCTTTTCAATGACCGGAATGTCCATCTTCCCACATAACTCAAGCACGATGTCCCGCGTAATACCGCCAAGAATGTGATGCCCGATGGGATGCGTGTGAACTTGCCCGTTAAAAACCGCGGCGATATTGGTTCGTGTACCTTCCGTAATGATCCCATCCCTCACGAACACGGCCTCATAGGCATCCTGCCGGCGGGCCTCCTCTGCAGCCAAAATATTGGGCAGGAGCGCAATGGACTTGATATCGCATCGGCCCCAGCGTTGATCCGGCTGCAGAATGATTTTAATACCCCGGACAATCTGATTCCGTTCGACCGGACATCTGGACAGCGCGGCATATACCGTCGGTTGAATTTGATCCGGAAATTCATGATGCCGGGGAGCCGCCCCCCGCGTAATCTGGATATACATGACGGCATCACGGGCGATTTCCGGATTTCTCTGGATCAATGTTTCCCCTGTTTCCCGGAGGAATGAAACATCCATATGATCGATCTCGATTTCCTGAAGGCTGCGCCTTAATCGCTGTAAATGGTTGTCCAGCCGAAAAATCCGGTGATGATAGACTCGGATGACTTCATAGGTACCATCAGCGAACAGAAATCCCCGGTCATCCGGAGAAATAATGACTTGTTTCTTTTCAATATAATCTCCGTTGTAGTAGACAATCATCTTTCATCCAATTCAGCAATATATGATAAAAAATATATGATTCGACTTATTTCATACGTAATTTCGGGAATAATTCGAAGACAATCAAGATATATTATTAAGATTTTTAACAGCAGGAGTGCGGCGATCAATCAGGGAGGTTGTTATTATCAACGATTTTTAAAAACGGCACTTATAAGATAAATTACCCCTCCTGGTATTTCAGCAGAAAGCGGCCGAAAATCAAAGAAAAAAGCCCGGCAGTCAGCAGCAGTCCGATTAAATACGGCAGGATGTCTGACACTCCTTTTCCAAAAGAAATCAGACTGTGCAGCGCCTTAAGTGCCATACCGGTCGGCAGAACCGTAGCCATCCTTTGCATCCATGTGGGCATAACTTCGATTGGCCACCAGCAGCCGCTCAACGAAGCCATGGCCAGTCCGGAAATAATGGCCAATCCCACCATTTTTTCTGGATTGCGAATGAAAAAGCCCAGACAAAGGCCGATCGATCCAATGGCCAGTATAAAAACGATAAGAACACCTGCCAATGAAGCCAGTGACGAACCCAGATAAACACCGAATACAAATCGTCCGATACCGAGAATCAACAGACTTTGAGTCAATCCGAGCAGCAAAATAAATAGCAGCTTTCCCAGAAATATCTGCCAGAACCGGATCGGCGTGGTTTTGATGCGGCGCAGCAGTCCCCGGTTTTTTTCCTCCAGTATGGCACTGCCTGCATAAATAAAGAGCATGAGGGTAGTGAATTGAATAATTTGTGCCGGCACCTGCTGACTGAATCCCTGGGGAATGGTCACATGGCGGCCCGCGTATTCGGAATTCACCGTGAGTATTGGCACTCGCTGATCCAGGATTTGGAATCCGGCATTGCTGATTTTTCTTCTCGATAACCGGAGCTGGGCCATATCGGCCAGCAGCCGGAAATAGGCCTTTCTTACTGCCATCTCTGCAGTCATACTGGCCTGAGCATTCGCATCTGACCGTTTTTGGAATTCAAGCACAACCGGTTTTTCAGCCTGGAGGTTTGCAGAAAAAGTATCAGGGATGGTGATCATGCGTACCGGTGGATTTTGCGGGATCTGTGTCAGGGAATCGATGACCAGATTCTCGGATTTTAAATATGAGATGAACCGTTTTGCGAACAGACCTCCGTCCCGGTTGTAAACGGCCAGGTCCGCTTTATATTGAGAAGGATCGGATCCGGTATGCCGAAAAGCATAGCCAAAAACGGCAATATACATTACAGGTACAATTAAGAACCAGATCAGGCTGGTTTTATCTTTAATTAAAAACTGCAGGCTTTGTCTGCCGATGAGCCAGATGGCTTTCATGAGCGAAATTTCCTTTGTTGAAAAATAATGGAAGGAATGAGCAATAAAACAGCGACTGCTGTCAGAATCGCAATATGGGTTGAAATGTCTCGCAGCGAGGCATCTGCGAGTGTGATCTTTCGAAGCGCATCGATGCCCCAATAGACAGGCGAAACCACAGAAATCTGGCGTATAAACGGCGGGAAGTTTTCCAGGGGTACCATGGCGCCTCCCAGCATACTGAATCCTAAAATCACAGCCGGAGCGATGGACTGGCCCTGATTCCGGTTTTTCGCCAGTGCATAAATCATGGTGATGACACCGTTTAATCCGGCCATCAGCACCAGAGAAAACAGGGCCATTCGGCCGACTTGAATCAGAGAAAGGGAAATGCCGAATAACGGAATCGCGATCATCCACACCAGAACAAACGAAATCAGTCCGGATAGATAAACAAAGCCCATCTTCGCCAGAACAAATCGGGCTATGCCTGTAGCGACACGCTGTCGGGTCAGCGTATGATTTTCCTGTTCCAGAAAAAAATCGCGGCTCAACACTTCCAGGCTGAACAGAAGGGCCATCACCAGGACGCCGCAGAGAATATAGGCATATAGAGAAGACAGGTCGCTGCCTTCTTCCGAATCGTCGGAAGTGGAAGTATTTATTGTGATCAGGGGCGGAAACAGAATATTGTCCACCTTTCTGATCATGCGGTACAATTGAATTCCCATCAGGGCTATTTCCGGTTCGGAGATCTCAGTGTCAGAATCCAGCCGGCGACGAATGGTCGTTAAGGGACCTTCGGCCATGGACACCAGCCGGTCACCGCCTTCGGCCAGAATCTGAATGGTTTCTTCGGCAATTTTGGGAGCGAAAGCTTCACTGGGATTTTTAATCAGCGTGAGCGCCACATTATTTTGATGAATAAGGGAATCCCCGAATCCCTGCGGGATAATCAACAAGGCCGAGGCCCTTCCCTGATCCATAAGCGGCCGTCCAGCCCCGCTGTCCGCAACTGAGACATCGAACATATTCTGCAATTCTTCATTTCCGAACGCATTGGCAATAAAATGCGAGGCAAAAGAATCATCACGGTCTTCGATCAGCATTTTTACCCGAATCAGCGATTCCCCGGATTCTTTGGGACCAAACACCAGCCCGATCAGCAAAGCGAACAACAGAGGCATGGCCACAAGAATTAAATAACCGGCCGGCTGTTTGATCCGCCGCCTGATGTCTTTTTGAATCAATTTCCAGATCAATCCCTCAGCTCCCTTCCGGTCAGTTTAATAAACACCGAGTCCAGACTGGGTTCTTTAATCGCAAGATGGTCGATTTCAAAACCGGATTTCATCAGAATTTCCAGAAACGCGCCTGTCGTCTGCTTGATCGGCAGACTGTACAACACCTCGTTTTCCTGAATCGATAACAGCACCAGATCTTTCATTTTTTGCGGCAGGGATTCGGCTGTCGATTTCTCGAAAGCTCCCGTGACTTTCAGCAACCGGTTCTCTCCCACAATCTGCTGTATTTCCGTCTGGATACCCATGGCCAGAATGCGTCCGTGATCAATAATGGCGATCCGGTCGCAAAGCGTTTCCGCTTCATCCATATAATGGGTGGTATACAGAATCGTGGTGCCCTGCCCAGCCACATGCCGGACCGTATCCAGCATCTGGTGCCGCGCCTGGGGATCGATGCCCACAGTGGGCTCATCCAGCAGAAGCAGTTTGGGCTGGTGAATCATGCCTGCGGCCATATTGAGCCGGCGCTTCATACCGCCGGAATAAGTGCTGACTGCGTCTTTTGCACGGTCTTTGAGCCCGGTTAATTCTAAAAGTGTATCGACACGTGATTTCAGCTGGCTGCGCTTCAATCCGTACAATCCGCCCCAGAATTGCAGGTTCTCTATGGCATTGAACTCTTCATACAGGGCCACTTCCTGGGGTACCACACCTAACATTTTACGCACTTGGTCCCCGCCGGCAACAACATCCTGACCGTCAATGGTGATCGCGCCAGAATCCGGCTTTAAGAGCCCGCAGATACAGTTGATCGTGGTGGTCTTGCCCGCCCCGTTGGGCCCGAGAAAACCAAAGATTTCTCCCGGATTAACCTGAAAAGAAATGCGGTCTACCGCAGTCAGATCTTTAAAGCGTTTGGTCAAATCTGTAATTTGAAGCATGGTGCTCCCTGTTTTTCAAAATTATTTTCACTTATCGAATTTGGACATGATTATATATATAGACGAAAAAACCATGTTCAGGGTTACAATGACATTGATAAATATTTATAAATATATAAATAAAGGGAATCATCCACAAGATGAAAAATAGTTATCCTGGTTTTGCGATCATCAAATTATATACGAGCCTTTCGAAAAGTTCAAGGCACACTTTCCCGAAGGTGATATACATTTCATATGAATAAAACGAATTTATCCATTGACAGCTTCCGGGAAGGGAAAGATTCTGATACTTCTATTCATAAAGTCCCCAGGAATTTCATTACTATCGATGGAATGTCAATATTTTTCACAACTCAATACGGTGCTGTCTATGCGAGAACCAATTTCCGGACAACCTGCGCCACTTTGCGGATCATATCGGATCTTGTATTCTTCAAAGCGTCTTCCTCCGTAACCCGCTTCGGGCATATAGAATCCATAATTTGGACGCCATGATTATAAAGAATCCGGGCGCCGGACTCAACTCTCCCGGAAAGGACAATCACAGGCACGGACTGCTTTTTGGCCCTTTGAATAACGCCCCATACAGTCTTCCCCTGAATGGTCTGGGCGTCGGTTTTGCCTTCACCGGTCAGAATATAATCCACACCGTTCAGCAATTCATCAAACCCAATCCGATCGAGAATAAGTTCGATGCCGGGCGTAATCGCGGATCCTAAAAATGCCATGATTCCGGCTCCGAGTCCGCCGGCCGCACCGGCTCCGGGAACATCGCGTACAGATTTTCCGGTGGCTTCCTCAATCAATCGGATAATATGCCCACTGCCTTTTTCCAGTGTTTCGATTATCTGATCGTCTGCTCCTTTTTGCCGGGCATATGTATAAGCCGCCCCTTGCGGGCCCAGCAGGGGATTCTTCACATCACTGGCAGTCATTATTTCCACAGCTTTCAAACGAATATTCAGCCCCTGAATCTCAACGGCGCGGACCGTTTCAAGCAGGCCGCCGCATATGGGCCGGCTGATTTCTCCGGATGAATCATAAAACCGAACGCCCAGCGCCTGGGCCAGACCGCATCCCAGGTCATGGGTTGCGGAACCGCCGATGCCGATAATCAACTGATCCACATCATGATTCAATACTTTCCGGATCAACTCTCCGGTTCCGAATGTGGTGGTGTTCAGAGGATTGCGCCGCGATACAGGAATCAAATGCAGGCCGGAGGCAGCGGCCATTTCAACAACACCGGTTTTTCGATTTTTATCGATCAGGCCGTAATGGGCATGAACCGATTCTCCCAACGGTCCCATCACCTTGAACCGCCGGCACTCACCCCCGGCAGCGGTCAATGCCCGGGTGAAGCCTTCTCCCCCGTCCGACAAAGGAACAGAGGTAATTCGTGCATCCGGACAAGTCCGGCGAATTCCCCGGGCCATGGCATCACAAATTTCCGGAGCGGACAGGCTGTCCTTAAACGAATCCGGGGCCAGAAGAAAATGATATTGTCTGTTTTTCATGACAACAGAGGCAAACGAACCCTGGAAGGGTAATTGTTCAGAACAGACCGGACCGCCTGTTTGACTTTCTTAATTTGCCCAGGACTGCAAATTGTCTTGATAATCCGGTTGATTTGGCCCTGCAGATCCCGGGCATGGTCCCAATCCGCATCTTTACATGCCTGTTCCATTTTAATATAAAGTTCGGGATAGGCATTGGCACGGGCGCTGACCAGGCCATACGCGCCTTTTTGAAAAGCCCTTAAAATATGGGCATCGCCTCCTAGATAGTAATGAGGAGTGGCCGGAATCAAATCCAGATCCGCAGATGAATCCTTCAATCCGAAATGAGATATCACTGAGAGAAGTTCCGGTGTAAACGGCAGGCTGGTATGCTTGGGAAAATTGTAAAGAATCAAAGGCAGACCGATATTTTTATCCACCTCATGAAAATACTGGATCAATCCTTGATGCGTTGCGCCGGCATAATAGTAGGGCGGCAGGGTCAGCACCGCATCCGCGCCGAAGTCTTCTGCCCAGCGAATCTGTTCAAGTGTGAGGGCCAAACTTTCGGTCCCGGCCTGAAACAAGACAGCACCCTGAAAATAACGACGGGATAAACCAAGCAGCTGTCTGCGCTCTTCCGGAAGCAATGAGAAAAACTCTCCCGTGGTCCCCGCTACCAGAATGCGTTGAATGCCGTGGTCGGCCAGAAATCCCAGATGTTCGATCAATGCGATCTGGTTGATTGTGCCCCGGTCATCGAAAGGAGTCGTCAGCGGTACAATAAGTCCGCTCAAGTTGACCTGGACATGCGTTTTCATTTTTTGAGAACTCATCACTTCAATCCGCGGTTATCACTGCATAATAGTCTTTTCAGCCAGAAATAGACGGCGAGCCCTGAAAGTATATTTGTGAGGGGATTGGCAAGAAAGACGCCCTGAAATCCCCAGACTGTATTTCCCATGATTGCCAGTGGAATAAAACATCCGAACATACGCAGCACATTCATTCCGGCTGCAGGAAGAGGACGATGCAGTACATTCATGGACCTTGTAGAGAGGATAAAGATACCCTGCATACCATATCCAATGGGGACAATTTGAAGATAGATTTGAACCGATTTAATCACTGAGGGATCGGCATTGAACTGACGGGCAATGATACCTCTAAAAAATATCAACAAGACGGCCATAAAAAACCCCCAGATCAATGAAAACCGCTGACTGAGAGCAATGCTGCGACGAACCCTGCAGTGTCTTCCCGCCCCAAGATTTTGTCCGACAAAGGGAGCCAGCGCCGTGGCCAGCGCCATGATCACGGTCAGGGCAAACATATCGATCCGGGTACCGATGCCAAAAGCAGCTACGACTTCAGGTCCGTATCCGGAAAGCATGCGTGTCAGAATACCCGTACCCACAGGAATGATGATATTGGTGGCACCTGCAGGCAGACCGATATATAAAATGTATTTCCAGGAATGGTACATCGATTTTAAAGACGGCCAGACGAAACTGACCATCTTTTCCCTGCCAATCAGCACATAAAGTGAAACGATCATGGTCAGAGTTCGGGCCGAAATAGTGGCCAGAGCGGCTCCGGCCAGTTCCAGACGCGGAAATGGGCCGATGCCGAAAATGAACAGAGGATCTAATACTGCATTGACGACCACCGCGATAAGCATAATGAGACTCGGTGTTTTGGTATCGCCTGTAGCCCGAATCGCATTATTGCCGACCATGGGAATGACCAGAAAAATCATGCCCGGCAGCCAGATTCGCATGTACTTGAAAATCAATTGGCGCATGACAATATCGGCACCAAGTAAAGAGAAAATGGAATGGAAAAAAAACAACCCCAGCCCGATAAACAGAGCCGTAATCATGAGGCCGAGAATCAGGCTGTCTGTGGTCAGACGCCGGACCTTCTCCTGGTTGCCCTCGCCTATAGCACGGGAAATCACGGCCGAAGCACCGATGCCCATGCCCATGGTCAGTCCGGATATGACAAATACCACAGGAAATGTGAAACTGATAGCCGCCAGTTCACGGGTACCCAGATGACCAATATAATAGGTGTCGATCAGGTTAAATGCCACCATACTCACGATGCTCACAATCATAGGCAGGGTCAGATGTAACAGTGTGCTGCCGATAGGGCCATCTGTCAATTTGGCCTGATCGCTCGATGGAGACGTTTTCATAAAGGGAATATCATCCTTTTGCCGGGGAACCAATGGCAAAACATGTTGAAGCGGTGCCAAGATCTTTTTCTTTGCCCCATGCCATTCGAACAGAGGGATTTTCTTTCTCCTGAAATCCCAGTGATCGAAGCAGCTGTATGGACTTTTTATTGATCTCAAGCACACCGATATGGAGAGGTTCATCCAGTGTCTCCATCGCCAGAGACAACAGCAGCCTTTCAGGATTGAAAATATCTGGAGACATCACCCAGGGACCGACAGAGACGCCGTTTTTTACATAGCGGCCTGTGATATACCCAATAATGACTTTATCTTTCGCGAACACTTTTGCAAAGTCCGGACCGATAAAACTGATCCACTTCAGAAAAAAATGCCGGTCATCTCCAAAAGCATTCCGGTCCAACCTGCAAACCGGATCAAGATCCCACTTGCGCATGGCCCGGACATGATCATCTTCCTTTCCTTCGGGCTTGCCGGTAAATCGCAAAGAAGAACATACCCGATGAAATCCCTGACGCTCATAGAGAGTTACGGCCTTGGGTACCGCGTCCAGGTAAATACTCTGAATCCCCTTTGTCTGTAAATATTCAATTGCCTTTTTTAAAAGCATGGATCCGATGCCTTGCCCCCGGTGCTCCTCAGCAACAATCAATTCGCCGATGAAACCGGCATGTGTATAGGGCGTGGCAATACAGATCCCTACAGGTTCTTCACCCTTCTCGGCAATAAAGCATCCTTTGGAATCGTGAAATAAAAATGCGCGGAAAACCTCTTGATTTTCACTATACCAATTCTCGCGGGTTGCCAATTCAACCGCAACATTCATATCAGTAGGGGTCATCTGTCTGATTTGCATATCATCCTTCTCCGATTTCCAGAATCGGTCATGGTAACTGTGATCCGCACATGCGGCAATATCGCGCATCGGTTTCATGGCTCTCTGTGCCGCAATTGGCACAAACCCTGGTTTTGACCGCAGGATATTGATGAGACATTTCCACAGAGACAATACCGGTGGGAACCACAATAATACTGTATCCCAGAATAATCAGCAAAGCGGCCAGCGCTTGCCCAAGGCCGGTTTTCGGCGAGATATCGCCATAGCCCACCGTGGTCATGGTAACAATGGCCCAGTATACACTGCGGGGAATGCTTGTAAATCCATTGATCTCTCCCTCGATGACATACATCAAAGATCCAGCAATGACAGTAATGATCAAAACCATGACCAAAAAAACAGCGATTTTCTTCCGGCTTGCTTTGATCACACGAAAAAACAGCTGCAGTTCATCAAGATACTGAACCAGTTTCATGACACGAAAAATCCGCTGCACACGAAGAATACGGATCACAAAAAAATATTGCGTGCCGGGAACAAACAGGCTGAGATAGGTAGGCATTACACCCAGGAAGTCGACGATTCCGAAAAAACTGAATATATATTGCCGGGGCCGCTGGACACATAAAATACGAAACATATATTCAACAGTGAACAGAAGGGTAAATGTCCATTCCAGACCATAGAGCCACTGGCCATGCTCTGCGCGAACCGAACGGACACTGTCCAGAAAAACCACCAGCACACTGGCCAGAATACTCAGGATCAGTAAAACATCGAACCACTTGCCTGCCGGAGTATCCGCTTCAAAAATGACCTCGAACAGTCTCTTTCGCCATCCGCTGATCCGGTTTTTTTCATACGGAGCGTCCATACATCTTAAAATACGGAATTATTGGATTTCGGGCAAGGGATTTTCAATTAACGGCACACTGCAGTGCTGTAAATATAGGAAGAATAAAAAAGTCCGGCACCCGCCGGACTTTTTTGTGCTGCCGATATTTTTAAACTCTAAAATACTGTCTTCAAGATTCGTCTTTAATCAGGCTTCCACAAGCGTACTCACCGTGGCATCAATCACTTCGATCTGATCCGGATTGTGATTTCCCAGTCCCTGCTCATCCGCAATGCGAAGATAATTGTCCGTACCCGCAAAATTGGCGGGCATGGAATCCGGCGCAAAGGGGCCTTCTTTGTCCGCCGCTGTGGGATCGAATTCAAACAGGGTGGTTCCGATGGAATCCGCGGCCACCGGATCTTTACTGACGATCAGTGTATTCAGGCTGAGCGGCGTGAATCCGTTGATCCAGGTGCCTTCGCCGTTGTCCGCGGTCAGGATCGCGTCCGTCACAGTCAAATGCGTGGGCCGGATTCGGTTGAGATCCACAATGGTACGTACCAGATTCCGGAGACCTTCGTAAGAATTTGAATCCGTCAGGCTGTCCGGGCAATGCAGTTTTTCCCGCCAGGCCCCGCTTTTCTGGTATTTGGACAAAGGCACTGAACCGATCATGTTTTTTAACGCACCGGTGACACCAGCACCCTGGTGGCGCTTGAATTTGGGCAGTGAGACAAAACAGTCCACGTCATACAATGCACCGTTGTGAAAATAAGAAGTCCAGTGCGTCAGAGGATTATCAACGGGTACTTCCGTGAAATCGTCATAAGGATCCGCACTGTTCAAGTCGATATATTCTGCACCCAGAGCATTGACAACGTCCAGGTATCCCCAGTCAGTGACCGAAGCCCAGTCATAATTGGCTTCGAAAACAAGAAGCCGGCCCGCACCCATATCTTTCAGCAATTCACCCACGGCGCGGAGAATTTCGGGATGCGACCAGAAGGTCTCGGTCGCGTCAAGCCCGTAAAGACGGTTCGTTTTTGCAGCATTGTACTCTCCGCCGGTCATGTTCAGCTTCAGTCCGACCGTATCCCCGGTCTTCACAAGATCGCCGATTCCGCCAATGGCTTCAAAGCAGGATTGAATGGTCGCTTTCAATGATTCGGGATCATAGTCGGTCTGAGTCGCAGTCGCAACCTGAGACAGGGTTCCGTTCGAGGGATGGGTCAAGAGTGAATCCGCATTTTTCGAAAGCATCGATGCAGGTTCAAGCGGATTTTGTTTTTTCATGCAGGAGTCAATGAGAAATCCGGCCGTAACCAAACCCCCGGCCTTAAAAAACTGCCGTCTCGACAGGCTGGATGATTTTTCGCTGGATACAGGGATTGAGGTGACCTGAGAGGGGGATTCTTTTTTCATGATTCGGTCTCCAATCGATTGGATGAAAATGATATATCAATTTTAAGGTAATGGTAATGCACTGAAAAATCAAAGAAAAAATTAAACGAATTGCGTCAGGCTGTGTCCCCGTTTTAATAGACTGTGTTAAAACAGTAAAAATACAATCTAACTATCTCTCACCCGCCACCCAGCAGGATAAATATCCTTTCCCAATACACGCCCGGGATCAGGAAATCCCGGGCGATCAGACGGGATTGCAAGTTTGTTCATTTTAGTGTATCATCTTTATCTCAGATCACGCCTGGTGCGGCTTCTTTTTGTCATTCCCGCGCACGCGGGAATCCAGGGAGGGTGCTTTCAATCACATCATATTGAATATTAAAGCAAATATCCGTCATTCATTTTCAACAGCACCATTTTCCATTTTAAACCGCAATACCAAATTTACTCATAAAACCAGGAAATCCGACAAAAAAAATGCTTGTTTTTATCTTGATGAATCATTACGTTGAACCACGATCAAAAATTTTCATTTTAAATTGTCCGAATCAAGATTTTTCTTTAAATTCTGCGATATTGTCGTCATAAGGAGGCACCTATGAGACGAATCTCATATATATGGATTTGTATGACTATGATGTATTTTGTTTCAGCCTCAATGGCCTATGTCAAGGATGATGTATGGCAGGTTCACAAAGCCGTCACCGCACCGGTGATCGATGGTGACATGGACGTTGTTTACTGGGCAGCATCGACCGAACGCTGTATAAAGCTCGATGGCGAATCTATGGAAGTCGATGGCTATCTTGATCTGTTTGTTGAATCCCGTGTTTTATGGGATGACACCAATCTTTATATATTCATCAAAGTTGTGGATGATGAACTCAGCTCAAGTTCAGCCAACTCTTACGAGAATGACAGCGCCGAGATTTATTTTGACGCCGGAAATGATAAAGACACAACCTACGGGGCCGATGACGTTCAGACACGTATCGAGCTTCAGGATGGTTCGGACGCCACACTGTATGACAGTTGTCCGGAAGGCACCGAAGCCGCCACAGACGAGTGGGAAGCCATTGACGGTGATGCTTTTGGCTGGATCCTCGAAGTCGCATTTCCTCTGGAACCCCTGAGCATTGCGGCCGAAGAGGGTGAAGTGTTCGGTTTCGAGATTCAGATTAATGACCGTGACAATGAAAGCCGCGAACACATGTATCGCTGGTGGGGTACGGACAACATGGCATGGCAGGATCCCTCTTTGTTCGGAACCGCCGAGCTGATCGGTTATGAAGCGGACGAAGTGCTGAATATGCTTCCCTTAGAATCCTTATTGGATATCGATGGTGTTATGGATGCGGCCTGGAAGGATATTCCCGCCATTCATGCCGGCACCTATGTGTACACCAATAATGATGTGGTTGACGGCAGCTTTACCGAGATCGAATTCTGGGAAGACCTTCAGATGACATTCAAGACCTGTTGGGATTTCAAGCATTTTTATCTGTGGATGGAAGTGCTCGACGAGGAACTCTGTACGTCCGGTGTCCATGCCCATGAAAATGACGGTATTGAACTTTTTTTTGACGGAGGCAATGAAAAAACTGAAGGCGCATACGATGACAATGATGTCCAGATGCGCTGGGTCACTAACGAAGGGCATGATACAGGCGCTCCAAACAGCGTTTACGCATGGGGCGAACTGGAATCGGGTCTCGAGGGTTACACCTTTGAATGCGTCATTCCCGTGGAAGATCTGCCCTTTGAACCGGACATGGGCAAAAAAATCGGATTTGAAGTTCAGGTCAATGACCGGGATAACGAGGCCCGCGAGAATATGATCCGCTGGTGGGGCAGTGACAACATGACCGGGACCGATGCCAGCCGCATGGGGACCGCGATATTTCCTGATTTTTGTGGTGTGCAGTTTGTCCGTATTGATATCCTGTCACCAAAAGTAAAGGATACCTGCCAATCCGGAAAATCGCATGAAATCCAGTGGATCTCTCATGGCATTGGACGGGTCGATATCGCCGTTTCGTACGACAATGGCAATTCCTGGGAGATAATCGCACCAAATATTGAATCCTCGGGATCTTACGACTGGCAGATCCCCTCGATTTCCACAACCCAGGCTTATATTCAAATCGAGGCGTCCGGCCATTCATGGATGTATGACAAAATTGGGCCCTTTACCATTCAGACAGATATTTCGGATATTGAGGATGTGTCCCGCTTGCCCGACACATTCTCCCTGCATCCGAACCACCCCAATCCGTTCAATTCGAGTACGCGGATCCTTTATACATTACCCGAACCGGCCCGGGTTACGTTGAACATTTACAATTTAGAAGGCAGGCACATCTGCACGATGATCCAGGACAGGCAGGAGGCAGGCAGTCATCATGCATCCTGGAATGGTACAGATGAATCGGGTAATGCTGTGAGCAGCGGCGTGTATCTCTGCCGGATGCAGGCCATTGGAGCGGATCAGACATTCTCTTCCAGCCGGAAGATGATGCTGGTGAAGTGATTTTTTTTAATCAAAGTATCAGAAATGATACAAAAAAGGAGTGCAACGCCATTGTGCTGTGGAGAAATAGGCATACAGGGATTGCACATCTTCAGCCGGATGACAGAACAATTCTATTTCCTGCACGCCTGATAAATATTCTCAAAAATCGCCGGAATCTGTGAAGCGGGTACCGATGAATACGCCACACGAAGCATATTGCCCACGGCAATGAGTCCCGTGTCATATTGATCCAGTAAAACCTGGCGGACATGCTCCGCATCCAGCGATGCATTCAGTTCCACGCACATAAAATAACCGGAATTGCAGGGCAGCGCATGAAAATAAGGAGCGTACCTTTCCTTATTTTCCTGAAGCGTTTTGTACACCGCATCAAACCGAGATTTCATCAGATCGTATTTCGATTTCTTTTCCATTTCATATGTGGGAGAATTCACCGCCGCAAGAACCAGGCTTTGCCCGAGGTGAGACGCATTCGAAATATTGCCCCTTACGGTTCCTCCGGTTTTTTCTTCAAGCGCATGGCAGACGGCCTCTGTTATCCCCTTGCAGGCATACGTCAGAAATCCCACGCGGAATCCCCAGACATAGTCTTCCTTGGTAGCGCCGTCGATCTTGACCGCCAGGATATTTTCATGCAGGCCGGCAAGCCTGGCAAAGATCGATTCCTGATACACGCCTTCCTGATACACCAGCCCGAAGTAAGCATCATCGACCAGAACGACCAATTCATTCCCTTTTTCGGCACTTCTCAAGAGGATGCCTGTGATCTGTTCGATCTCATCATTTGTGGGCGTGTATCCGGCCGGATTGTTGGGAAAATTCAGGAGAAGAATCTGTTTCCCCGGATTTGAATCCAGTGCGCTTTGCAGACTTTCGAGATCAAAGCCGTTTCCTGAAAAGGTATTAAATGTGAAAAGATTTCCATTGTGCCCGTTTTCGAAAATAAGCCGGTAATTTCCCCAGAACTTATCCGTGATCAAAATTTTATCCCCGGGATTGACAAATAAAAATCCTGCAAGGCTCAATCCGTGGGTCAATGCATTGGTCACAATGGGCAGACTGATTGTTGCCTGAAGTGACGGATTCTTTTTATAAATCAGGTCCTGCCAGATTTTCCGCAGTTCCGGCTTTCCGTAACTGGAGGCATACGGAAACGTGTCTTTCGGATTCATATTCAGCATTTTATCGATGGAGGGCAGACGCATGGGCGTCCCGTCGTCTTCTATGGCCATGCCGATAGTGGCATTGATGCTTTTCCCTTTGGCTTCCGCAGATTGTTTGATGATGCCTTTGTTCGGAAAGTAGGCGGCCTTTCCTTTTTCGGACAGCACATGAAAAATGGCCGGATTGTCATTCTGAATGATACTGTTTAATGCTTCAGCCTGTGGATTTATTTTTATCATCGGCATTTTTCCCCTGTTTTCTGAATCGAAACCTAGAACAGTGTTGTTGTCTTTTTATTCAAAATCAAATACCCGTCTGATAAATTCATCTCCCTCCATAAAACCGAGGCGTCCGGCTCTGGCGCTTTGTTCATCAAATACGGTCACTCCATCCGCGGACTTTTTTGGGTTCCAGATGGCCACAGGAACCGGATCCCGGGTATGGGCGCCATGCGCGACAGGTGTAGGATGGTCCGGCAGAACAGCAACTGTGGCTTCAATATGTCTCGATTTGATGCCGTCCAGAATCCGTCCGACCAATCGCTGATCCAGTTTTTCAATACATTGCATCTTTAAGTTCAAATTTTTCTCATGTCCCGCTTCATCGGCGGCTTCTACATGGACAAATACAAAATCATGATTTTCCAGCGCGTCAAGAGCCGCATCTGCTTTACCTTCATAATTGGTGTCATACAGACCGGTGGCTCCTTCCACACTGATGACATCCATACCGGCGTATACGGCAAGCCCTTTGATAAGATCCACTGCAGAAATGGCGGCTCCCCGTACGCCGAATCGATTCTCTAAGGTTTGCATTTTGGGTTTTTTACCCGGAGACCAGGGCCAGATACTGGTTGCCGGCAGGAGGCCTTTCACCCGGCGTTTCTGATTAATCGGGTGATCCTCCAGCAATTTCCATGATTCCCGGATCAACTGATTGAGTTTATCCGCGGTTTCTCTGGTTTCCGGTTTATCTGCCTGCACCAGGAGGGGCTCAACCGCTTCTCCCAAATGATCATGCGGCGGTGAACAAATAATTCCCGGATGACCGTCCGGCATAATCAGTATATGACGATAACTCAATCCCGGATACAACCGAAATTCACTTTTAAAATGCGTATTCAGATCATTGACCAATATTTTGGCCTCTTCACTGGTAATATGGCCTGCGGAATGACTTCGAATGCACGAATTTTCTATGGTGATCAGGTTCATACGCATGGCCAGTTCATTGTCTTTAAGATCGATTCCCAGACTCGCAGCTTCCAGAACGCCTCTGCCCTGAAAAGATATGTGGGGATCATATCCCAGGACCGATAAATTGGCCACCGCGGATCCGGTCGGCATATCGTCGGGAATTGTTTTAAATATGCCGTTTTGTCCCTTTCGGGCAATCTGGTCCATAGCCGGTGTTTTGGCCGCCATAAGCAATGTTTTATTATCCAATTCCGGAATCGGAAGATCCGCCATGCCGTCTCCGAGGATGACAATTCGTTTCATACACTGTGCCTTTCGTTCAGCAATGCCCGGAACTGCTGATAATCATTGGGCAAAGAAAGATAATGCTCCTGTTTGGATTCCACAGCTTTAAGACTTTCGGGCACATCCGGCTCAAATCCCAGAAGCGCCTGAATTTCTTCCGGGAATTTTGCCGGGTGCGCGGTTTCCACGGAAACCATCAGCCCCTTTTCACCTGTTGCTTCAATATAATGCGTCATGCCGGCCCAGCCTACAGCGCCATGCGGTTCCAATAACAATTGGTTGTCTCTCCAGGCTTTCTGAATGGTGCTGCGTGTTTCGGAATCATCAATACTGACGGACCAGAGATCTTTGAGCATACGATCCAAATCCGGTTCTTTCCGAATCAGACCGGTTTCATCCATCCAGCCGCCATATAAATCCACAACACGGGCAAAATTGCTGGGATGCCCGACATTCATGGCATTGGATATACATACACGGGATGGTACAATCTTGTTATACTGTTTCGTATTTAAATAGACAGGCACCTCGTCATTGGCATTGGTAACCACAACGATCTTTTTAATTGGAACCCCCATGTGTTTGGCCAGCAGGGCCCCCATCATATTTCCGAAATTACCGGAAGGCACGCAGAGTGTTATTGGCTCCCCGTTTCCTGCCAGTCTGACATAGGCATAAACATAATACACAATCTGTGGCAGTAACCTTCCGATATTGATGGAATTCGCAGAAGTCAGATCAATATGTTTCAGTTCGGGATCCGCGAATGCCTGCTTAACCAGGGCCTGGCAGTTGTCAAACTGGCCATCCAGGGCCACAATGGTAATATTGTCTCCGAGGGTCGTCATTTGCCTGCGCTGCCTGTCGCTGACTTCTTCAGGCGGGAAAAGCACCATTACGCGTATATTGGGAATCTGGTAAAAGGCCTGTGCGATCGCACTGCCCGTATCTCCGCTGGTCGCTGTCAGAATAATAAGAGGCGGGTCTGATATTTTCCGAAGCACTCCGAACATACGCGCCATCATACGTGCTGCAAAATCCTTGAATGAGGCCGTTGGCCCCCGATCCAAACGCATGATATATCTGCGGTCAGTCACATGTTCCAGAGGGATGTCAAAATTATAGGCATCCCGGCAAAGACCGGGCAGCAACGGATCGATTTCTGTACCCGCCGTATATTTTGACAGCACAAAGCGGGCGATTTCCGGATAGGATATTTCCCGTAATGAGTTCAGTTCATCACGGGTGATTTGGGGAATGGTCTCAGGCATGTAAAGGCCGCGATCCGGTGCCTGACCGTTAAGAAGCGCTTCCGAAAGAGTCACTTTCGAGGCTTTGTGGTTGGTGCTGTAAAATTTTATTCTGTCTGAGCCGATCAAAATTTTTTGACCTGTTTTTTTCCTGATTGAAAATTAAATGATTTCTAAAATTTCAGCTATTAATTTACAATATTTCTCTGGCAAAACCAAAAAATATCTATTTAAAATGTCACATAATCCCTGAAATAACCGAAGGAACAGGTACACATGAAGAGACTTGTGTTCCATATTCTATTATCAGTAAAACAGATGCCTTATGCCTGTCACTTTACATCGAAAATTATCTTGCATCTCAGGATTTATTGATTCATATTATTGGAGAATCGGAATGGATATAATAGGAAAAATACCCATGAAAACTTATAATAACCGTTTGGTTCCAATACTTTCGATGTTGATATATACCATCAATATAACGGCCCAGGTGCTGTATCATGATATCGGCCATATCCCTGTCCAATATCAGGAAGAGTGGCATCAGGCGGGCCTGTTGAAAAAAATAACCGCCGCTGACTTTTATGATGTCACTCAGGAAACCGGATCCAGTATTGCCGATCAAATCAAGACAGCACTGGACAAGGCCAGAGGTGATTCACGGAACGGAAAAATGTCCATTATATATTTTCCTGAAGGAATCTATGAATTTACCGGACCGGTCACACCCTTTGATCTGACCTATCCTGACAGCAATATTGTTTTCCTCGGGGACGGCGCAGACAAAACCGTCATCAAGCTAAGCCGGGCCGATGTCAACGGCTTTGATATTCATGGAAGAGCCGGAAATTATCAAAATTTAAACCGGGACATATATAAAGGAGAAAGCGTCATCCACGGGGACTTATCCGGAATCAATCCCGGAGACTGGATACACATCACGGAACGATTGTTCAGGTATGATCCGGATAAATCCATTGACAAACATGAAAAGGGAATCGTGGGACAGATCTCCCGTCTTGAACTTAAAGACATCAACGGCTCCGAAGGACAGATGAAAGACAGAGCAACAAAAACCTATTCTGTGGTGAATGATTATGATTCAACAAATCTGAAAATTCGGAAAGTACTCCCTGTAAAAAATATCGGTATAGAAAATTTAACCATCAAAAGACTGTCATGCGGCAAAACGGCTGTTGACGGAAAAGGATACAATATAAAGTTCGGTTTCGCTGTGAACTGCTGGGTGAAAGGTGTCGAATCGGACAATACATCCAGAGCTCACATTTCAGTTTCTCATTCAACCCACATGGAAATCAGCGGATGTTATTGTCATCATGCCGAACATTATGGAGGGGGTGGATACGGATACGGCATCGTACTATATGGCGCCACAACAAATTCTCTGGTAGAAAATAATATATTTAGATATTTGCGGCATGCTCTGGTGATCGGCGGCGGGGCGAATTGCAATGTATGGGCCTATAATTATTCCAGAGAACAGCATTCCACCTGGAAAGGGATCTTTTATGATGATCGGGACCTCGATTTACATGCAAAGTACCCTTATGGCAATTTATATGAACAGAATTATATTTGCCGAATTGGAGCGGATGACTTTCATGGATTAAATGGGCCATACAATACATTCGTCAGAAATTATGTGTATCACGAAGCAAAAAACAAAAACGAGTTGATCCATTTGGACAACGGAGATCTTACAAATATATTGGGAAACATACTGGGTCGAAACAACAATTGGGAAAGCATTGTCCGCCCTGATATGACTTTCGTATATGACCTCTACGGGATATGGATCACGCAAAACCAAACCTACGAAACAGGGAAACACTATACCCATAATCAGGTTGCACAATATAATTATAAAAACAGATTTGAATATTATCTATCTGACATCAGTTATTACTATACTGAGCGGCCTGCTTTTTTAACCGCTGATTTTACCTGGCCCTGTCTTGGACCCAAAACAAAATCGACCGTTTGTTGTCAAACGATCCCCGCCAGAGAGCGCTATTATGATAAAATATATACATACAATCCCGATCCGACGCGAATCCCTTAGCTTTTTCATGTCTCCAAATCAGACAATACCCGGAATGAACCGGTACCGAACCCGTTCTGAATATGCCCTGTAAGCCGCATCCAATGTCAGCAATCTTTCCTCCGAAATTGAGCGCCATAGCTGTCCGGCCAAAATCAGAACAATCAAAAGGCCATTATGAACTGTGATATTCCCCAGGAAAAAACCCGCATGAAAAATAATCTCACTGATATATAATGGATGCCGGACAATCCCATAGGCCCCCTGGGTTTGAATGGACCGGTTTGCCGGAATAATACCGAAACTGCGTCCAAGACTCAGCAAAGACACGATAATTCCGGCCAGCCCCAAATACTGAAAAATTGCAGAGAGAACATTGAGTTCCCCTGCCCCTTCAGAAGCAGGACGCAGAAACAGAGTAAAAATCAGGGTCAAAACAGGAACAATCCAGTCAAAGATTTTAAAGGATGTAGCATGACTCTTTCTTCGGGTTAAAAAAAGAAGCATCAACAAAGTGTTATGAATCAAAATGCCAAAATTCATGGCATGGGGAAATGCAACGGCGTGGCCTCCCGCTGTCAGGATAAACTTGCTCCAAAATAAAGCAATGATCAGATTAATCGGCCAGTGAAATAAGTTCCGAAGCGATGCCAGTTCCGGTCTAAATTCATCATCGGCTTGAAACCGGAGAAATTGACCGGTTCTAAACTGGCATTGCTCGATGGTGCCCGGAGCCAATTCCAGAACAGAAACGGCTTCCTTTACGGATTTTGAAACGGCATTGGGTTTGAGTTTTTCAAAAACACCAACGATACATCCATTCTGATCCAGAAATAAAACATCGATTGAATATTTCATGCCAAATGTATGGATAGCATGACAGGGCTGAATATGTAATGCCGAATTCAACACGGGCGCATTTGTGCCCAAAAGGCCCAAAAGACGTGAAAGCAGCGAGCTCGCTCTGTAAACATGGATTTTATATTCTTTGTGTGTACTCAGATTTTGTATCATTGTTCTCAAATATATTTTTGTAAATATTACTGAAATGTTCTGTATAAAGCAATCAATCCAGGTCCCATTAAAATAATAATCAAAGCAGGCAGAACAAAGAAGACAAGCGGAAATAACAATTTTATACCGGCTTTTGCCGCCTGCTCTTCCGCTTTTTGACGGATACGGGTTCTGAGAGAATCTGCCTGCGCACGTAAGGTGTCTGCGATACTGGTTCCCAGGCGGTCGGCCAGAATTAATGCACCGACCAGTATTCTGAGATCCTCAATTTGATTCCGGTCGCTCAAGCTCCTGAGTGCTTTATCGCGGGGTTTCCCCGTTCTGAGATCCTGATTGACCCGATTGAATTCCTGGGCAAGAGGCGGGCATCGCATTACCAGATCTGTGCCGACACGCATCAGGGCTGCGTTTAATCCCAATCCGGCTTCGACAGTAATCACCAGTAAATCAAGAGCATCGGGCAGTGCCTGCGCGATCACAGCCCGTCGTTTTTGTGTTTTGAAACGCAGGACCACATTGGGTAGAATAAAACCCACGGCTCCCATAATGATAGACATCAGTAAAACAACATTGAATGGGCGGTCTCCCTGTAATCCCATAAACAAATACAGCAGAAAACATCCCACAGCTGTCAACAGCTTGATCCCTAAAAAAATTTTGATACAGTTTTCCCGATGATATCCTGCCTGAATGAGAGCCGCTTGCATTCTTGTCTGTTTTTCTTTGTCCTGCTTGACAAACCGGCTGATATCCGCCAACATTTTTTCAACGGAAGCATGAACCGCATCTTTCTTCCTTTGTAATTCCTTTAACCGGCTGTCATTTTTATCAGTGATATTCGTTTTTTCAAGGTTCTTCATGCGTCTCGCCGTTGGATTCTGCATCCTTCGAATAATCAGCAGGAAAGTTAAAATCAGCAGGAAAATCGTAATAAAAACCAATATAAATATGACTTGTAATGACATATCCCCCACCCTATTGGTATTTGATCTTCACAATTTTCTGAATGACAATAAAACCAAAGATTTGTAAAAACACAGCAATGAGTATGAAGTAATGACCCAGTTTGTCATGAAAGAGCGGTGTCAGATAATCGGGGTTCAGACCGGATATAAACAGGACAAATACAAGCGGCAAAGCTCCCAGTATAATCGCAGACATCCGGCCCTGGGCCGTGAACGTTTTGATCTGCCCGATCAGTTTGAACCTTTCACGAATTGTATAGCTTATCTTATCCAGTATTTCGGTCAGGTTGCCGCCGGTCTCTTTTTGAAGCAGTATGGCAGTGACAAAAAGTTTTAGATCCAGGCTGTTTACACGGTCTGTCATTTCCAGAAGCACATCCTTCAAGTTCAATCCAAGATTGTACTGTTCATAGGTTCGTTTGAATTCGATTCCTACCGGATCAGGAGCCTCATTCCCCACCAGCTGCATGGCCTGATTAAAGGCATGGCCAGCCCGAATCGCACTTGCCATCATATCAATAGAATCCGGAAAGGCACGGATAAAAGCTTTCAGTCTCTTTGCTCTCTGAATATATAAATGCACAACGGGAATGCTGCCGAAACCCGCCATAAAAACAATCATAAAAAATACATTGATTTTCATGCCAATTAAAAATCCAAGAAATGACATGAACACGATGAAAACGATCAGCTTCGCAGCCGTTAATTTTGAATCAGCCTGTTTAATAAGACGGTTTATCTTCTTCAACACACTCAGCTTATCCAGCAGGGTATTCAGGGCTGTTAAATGACCGAAGTCCTGATTTTGAAGGATCCGGGGAGTGTCGTCCTCTTCCTGTTTATTATACACTTCAGAAAATTCTTCAACCCGTTTGTTAATTTGCCGTTCAGGGTTTCGGACGAGCCGGACAATAAAAAACATGACGCCGGAAATAAGCAAGACAATGGCCACATAAAAAACAATCAATAAAATAGTCATGACTCCTGCTCTTCCTCCGCATTTTGATCAACAAGCACTTCAAGTTTTGGTTCGAATAAATCTGGAGGCAGCATAATTCCCGATGTTTCCAGTTGTTCCGCGAATTTCGGACGGAGACCTGTCGTTCGAAATCCGCCCAGAACCTGGCCATCTTCACGAACACCCATTTTTTCAAAAACAAATATATCCTGCAATGAAATCGTATCGCCTTCCATGCCGGTTATTTCAGATATTTTAATCACTTTGCGGGTACCATCGCTCAATCTTGTCGTCTGAATAATGATATTGATGGCCGAACTGATCTGCTCGCGCATGGCTTTTTCTGTGAGATTGCTCCCTGCCATCAGTATCATGGTCTCAAGCCGGCGAAGCGCGTCGCGGGTTGTATTGGCATGCAAAGTCGTCAGGGATCCATCATGGCCTGTATTCATGGCCTGCAGCATATCGAGCGCTTCTGCCCCGCGCACTTCACCCACAACAATCCTGTCCGGACGCATCCGCAGGGCATTCCGAACCAGATCATACTGGGCAACACGGCCTTTCCCTTCAAGGTTTGGCGGACGGGTTTCCAGGCGAACAACATGCTCCTGGCGAAGCTGAAGTTCTGCCGCATCTTCGATGGTCACAATGCGTTCAGATGCAGGTATAAATCCCGAGAGTATATTTAACAGGGTGGTCTTTCCGGAACCGGTCCCTCCCGAGATTAATATGTTCAGCCGTGACCTGACAGCCGCTTTCATCATTTGTGAGACAGAGGTTGTCAATGTTCCAAGGTTGATCAGATCTTGGACTGATATTTTATTGATTCCGAATTTTCTGATAGACACACTGGGTCCGTCAATGGCCAATGGAGGAATGATTGCATTGACTCTGGAACCATCCGGAAGCCGGGCATCTACCATAGGGCTGCTTTCATCCACACGGCGCCCGATCTTTGATACAATGCGGTCAATAATATTCAAAAGGTGATTATCATCTTTAAATACTGTATTGGTCAGCTCAAGCCTTCCATATCGTTCAACAAACACCTGATTATAGCCATTGACCAGAATATCAGACACAGTCGGATCATTTAAAAGCGGTTCCAGCGGACCCAATCCAAATGTTTCATCCAGAATTTCCTTGGTTAATATATCACGGTTAAAATCAGGTCCGATTTCGATGTCTTCGAGCAGTAAATCTTCAATGACCTCTCTGACCTGTTTTGTCAGCACGTCTCTTGGAATGGATGATAGTTTGGTCAAGTCAAGCTTGTCGATTAAACGTCTGTGTATTCTCTCTTTTAATCCCATGTAGTCATGCTGCTGACTCGATTTCATATCAACAAGGGCATCGCCAAGCGAACTTCGATCAATGCCCGTAAACTCGAGAGGTGAATTGTCTCCATCAGCAGTCTTGACATATAGGCGGTCTTTCAAACCCATTGCAAATTCCCTTATTTCACAGTTTTCTTAAACATAAATAGACTTCGTTTTTTTTGAGATTTTTCATCCTGAGTCTTTTTATGGTATAAACCATTAAATTTCATAGCCATTTCTAAAAAATTCTGGCTTAATTTTAAATCCGGTTTCATGCTTGATATGGGATTCCCTCTGTTAATGGAAGAAATCATGGTTTGATAATCCTGTTCCGGAATGGACCAGAAAATCGGAAAATCCAGCATCTTTTCCGTGGATTTTAAATCAAATTCTTCCAAAGCATTATACCGATTGATGACAATAAACAGCTTTTCCATGGTGTACGCCATTTTCTGAAAAAGCTGCAGGCTTCTTTTTGTATGAAATAATGAAGGCACATCCAGGGTGGTAACAAGAAGCACAAAATTGGATTCGTCCATGGCTTTGATTGAAAGATCATCGAATGCATTGTGGGTGTCGATAATAATATAATCAAATACCTTGCGGAGCATCAGCAATAATTTTTCAATATGAACCGATTTGATGTTTTCCACATCCTCGATACGGGATGGCACTGACAACACTGAAACGCCGTTTGTGCCCTTGGGCATTTGTGATTTTAAAAGGGGAATTTCTATCTGATCAATGCAATTGACAATGTCAAGAATAGAGTATTTGGATTTCACATTCATATGTAATGCGACATTGCCGAACTGCAGATCGAGATCGACGATAATCACATCTTTTTTTGTATGTCTGGCCAGTGAAGTGGCCATATTGGTGGCGACCGTTGTGGTTCCCACGCCTCCCTTGGGTCCAAAGAAAGTAATGATTTTGCTTTCCACGGTTTTCAGGGATAATGCCGCTTCCTTTTCGCTGAAAACATGGTGGATCACGCTTAAAAGTTCATCTTGACTGACCGGCTGCTTTAAAAATTCCCGTACCCGGGCACGCATAACCTTCAGAATAACAGAGGTGTCCATTGTATCAGCAGCTGCAATGAGGGTAACCTCCGGGAACATGCTGGTCATCTGTCTTGACAGATTGATGCTGGCTTCCAGAGATGGCGATAGATTAAAAATCACAATATCCGGTGTATGCTTTCGAATCAGAGATAAAAATTCATTAATTTCTTTCCCCTCATGGATGATTTCGACCTCATCCAGACATTCCAGTATTGTTTTGATATGCCTCGCCGATGCATCATTTGTATCAAGCAAAAGAATGGATTTATTTAGATTTTGGGATGTGTTCATTTTGCTGAAAACCATTTGTTAGAGTTACATTTTTATGATCTTATTCATTAAATCTTATCCGGATGATTATTGAACGAGCCTGACGCCTTTCAGCATCGAACTGCCGCCTCCGAACGTGCCATGATGCCAAATCGTCATGAATGTGCCATAGAGACTTTTCCCCTGAAATCCAGTCACAAAAAAGGCACCCAGACGGGTTACAGTAATATTATTCCTTCCGGAATCCGGCGGCAGAGTGGGATCGTACATCGGAATAATCACCACCCGCGGACTGAGGGAACTTCCATCCTGGCCCGAGCTGGAATTCACGACTCCGCCGGTCGCCCCAAATCCAGGATCCCAGTAAGCGTCCGGATCCTGACCGATTAAACTGTTGACCCCTTGCTGGGTGGGTCCAACCATATTGCCGGGCTCGACCTGCAGAATATCACCGACAGAAACATAGCTGCTGCTGGTGTGAATGATGTTTTCCCGGTAAACACAGGCACCCGATTCAGGTATACCCCGATTCATAGGCGGAAAATCGATTGGATAGAAAAAACTGGGCTCGGTACCCGGGGCCCCCAACACGCCTGCCTTGATGCAGACAATATCACCCGGTTCATAATTCATGTCCGGAACGGCCCAGGGTTTGAGACCCTTCGTCCCCACAATGGTTCCCAGTTCGGCCACGGCTATTGCGGATATATTGGCCGAATTGATCCCCAGAACCGGTGAAAAATTCAGAGTGACGGGTAACTGGGCCTGCACCATGATCTGGTTGGTCTGAGGAAAAGTAACATCGGAGGCCGTTAAGTCAACACACTGGTTCATGCACTGGTTCCGGCCGGCCGTGGCTATGGCCCGGATTCTGGATTCCGGGTAACTTTCCAATAATCCCGTTGCGCCTGACAGGGCGGCTGCATCTGTCGCACATTGCAGTTCATTGCGCGCCGTCAGAAGCGTGCTCACATCAATGGAGAGTGCAGCAAAACCGATCATACAGGTCATGGCAATCGCGGTAAAGACGATGACATTTCCCTTTGTCTCTTTGATGAACTTTTTCATACACCCCCCTTTTCCAATTTTTACTGTTACTTGTCATCAGCCTGAAGCTTCATGGCAGGAATTTCATTTTCACCGATCCCCCTGACAATCTTCGGTGACAATGTGATGAGAAGCTCGCTTTCATTGTTTAAATACCGCTCACTGCTGAAGAGTTTTCCAAGAATGGGAATATGTCCAAGGCCCGGTATTTTAGAAACGGTTTTCGCCATATCTGAAGAGAGCAGTCCTCCCAAAATAAAATATTGCCCTTCTTCCAGTTCAACAACCGTTTCTGCCTTACGGGTATCGAGGGAGGGAATTCGGAATCCGCTCAGGATAATACCATTTTCAAAATCCAGGTTGCTGACCTCTGCCTCTACTTTAATATTGATTAGCTTCGAACTGAGAACTGTGGGCACAAACTTTAACCGGACACCATATTCTTTAAATACAATCGATATGCTCTGCGAACCGCCTGTTCCGGATACAAGAGGAATCGGGAACTCACCTCCTGCCAGAAACCGGGCTTCCGCTCCGCTGATGGCACTTAAATTCGGTGCTGCCAGAACCGTCAGAAGGTTGTCTTCCCACAGAGCTTTAATAATACCTGATATATTCTGGGTCGTCGAATTAAAAAAGAAATCAACGGAATTGCCCAGAATCAGGGGATCTGACGGATCATTGACCTTTCCGGCGTAGGATCCCATATCCATCACTTCTTCTCTGACATTGAATTTTTTTACTAAAAAATCAAATCCCAGTGTTTTTAAAGCACTTTTATTCACTTCGATAAATTTGACATTAAGCATGACCTGCTCTTTCGAAACCCCGGCAACAACCCTTAATTTATACTTCATATAGGTGCCTTTTTCAGGCCAGACTACCAGGGTTGTGATACCGGTTTTTTTACCGTCAATTAAAATCTGAAGCGGAGTAATGACACTGGCGCTGGCCACATCAGGATTCGATATCGCAATCCGGCTAACGGGCTTTTCGAAATCGAGGACTTCCGATTGGCCAGAATAGATATCCAATACCTCAACATCCTCTGTCAGACTCTGCGCATAATTAGCAAAGAGTAAAATCAACAGTATTACCGCAAATCCCTTTTTACAAAATGTACTATCCGAAAAAATAGCCATGGGTGTGTCTCCTGGTAAATAATATCCTCATCATTCAGTCCTGAAGTTCCGCTGAGGTCATGCCGGGAGTTTATTCTTTTCTTTCTCCGTCTTCGAATGTGATCTCTTCCCGTTCGCCCGAATGAATCACTTCCACTACTTTTTTATTCCTGGATGCAGAAGGCTTGGTGATCCGACGGTTTATGGTGGTTTTCTTGGCCACCAATTCTTTTAATTGAACACCGCTTGTCGTCATTTGCGCGTTGTCTGAGTCGTTCCTTAAAGTCAATTGCAGCTTTCCCTCAGTGCTTGCAAGTACCAGTTTTTCTGCCTGATCCGGAGTCACAAGCAGTGTCACCGTTTGTACGGTGACCGGATCGTCCCCTTTTCTCTGGAAAGTCTGATCTACGGCCAGGACTTTGATATTCTCGAGAATAATTCTTGTGGATGCTTCATCTTTGTCTGAATATGATGCAACCGTCACCAATACATCTACACGTGTATTTGGAAGAATAAATCCCCCCACACCTACATAGGTGTTCACTTCGACTGTCAGGGCACGCATACCCGGAGGTATAATGCTGGAAAATCCTCCTTCAGATCCGATCGGTGCCAATTTGCTCTCTATAATCACATCCCCCGGAAATGCTTCTGCTTTCATTACGCGACCCACAACCTGGGATATCTCAGAATAGTGGTCTTTGGGCAGCAGCTTGGCAGGCCAGGCAATCCTCCGCACATTGGATTCTTCAATTTTTGTCCCGATAGGCAGATGCACATTGGCTAAAATGACATTCTTATACCCTTCGTCTTTTTCTTCAGATGTGACCTTTTGATTTTCCATATACTGATATAATCCGTAAGTGACAGCCCCGCTGAGCACAAGGGCCACAATGATGATCGATCGCACTTTAATCATAATTCTTCGCTCCGAAAATTAACCTTCCCAATGCATCGAAGTACTTCTTGAAAGGGACATCGGTCCAAGACCGGGTATGATATTGCTCATGGGCGCATAACTGACAGTGACTGTAACCTGGACTTCTCCGTTGCCGTCGGGTCCGGTTACCGAAACCGATGCATTACTGACATTGCCTGCAGAGAGTATTCTTTGCGCAGCATTAGAGGCTCTTGATACGTTGGGATTGGTGACTGCAGCAACCCGGGCACCCTCTCTTGCTGCGCTTGTCATAATATTGAGCGTTTCCCACGCCCTGCCGAATTCAATGATGCCAAACAGAAGAAAAATAAAGATGGGAATCACCAGCACTAACTCTACCAGGGATTGACCCTCCTGATTATGAATCAATTTTCTCAACATCGTCAATGTCCTTCCCGATTGACTGATTTTAGCAATACCGCTTCATTGAGAACGAAGAGCAGGGGCTTGCTCTTGGGAGAGGGAGGATGAAAATCTCCCTCTCCTTTAAGCAACATCAAATAAAAACGCACTGATCCTGCTGTAATGAAACTGCGAATTACAAAGCATTGCTTATCTGATTCCAGAAGGCCAAGAGATTGGTTCCCAATAATGTGAGCGCCACAATCGTGACAATCACGATCAGCAGAAGGATCAGTACAAACTCACCCAACGTTTGCCCTTCGATTCTTTTGACTAAACCTCGCATTTTGTCAAAAGCAGCATCTTAAAGTGCATTGGCGATGGATTGCAGTACACCCTGGATCTGAGTTCCCAGCAGAGTGACTGCGGCAATGACCACGACAGCAATGAGAACGAGAATCAAGGCATATTCAGCCAGTGTCTGTCCTTCTTCCCTTCGGGCGATTGCTCTGAGCAAATGCAGAACTTTCATGACATTTCTCCTTTGTTTTTGACACACATGGGGGAGGGGATAAATATTTTTGATACTCTAACTTTTTAAATTACAGGAGAATGATGACACTTCAATTTTAAAGAATTCATTTGATGATTATCGATAGAGAACTTTTTTTCTATAAACGCCTCCTCATGTTTTCCGCACACGATTTATCAAATGTTAAAGCAATATATATGCCGAAATATTAGTATAGTGTTATATCTTATTTAAAATACAAATTTTAAAGCTGCACAGAAATGCTGAAAATATGCAATTTGAATCGGAATTTATTGCCGAAACAAGAAGAATATGCCGTAAAATGGACTGAAATGTATTGTTTTCAGGAAAAAACCGTGGATATAAAACAGTGCGACATGAATATTAAAAATTTTTCATATTATTATATTATAATAATTAAACAATAAACAATTACAGAATGATTGAAAGATCAACATGTTAAATTATCAAAAACAAAATATTATTGCATACTTCAGAAATAAAACAGGGCGGTTTGTAATTTTATCATATTGTCATTTTGTTAACCGGCATTTAAAAAAAATAAAGAATAATACATACAAATGAACCATACAGGAACGCATTTTTATCCTGTAGTTAAGTCAGGATGAAGCAAGACGAGGTAACGGGGATTCGGTTTCCTTTTTACCTGAATCAGAACACAGAGGCTGTGTAAAAATTGCCGCTGCCCTGGCAAAGCGAGCGCCCGGTTGTTTTGAAATATATTGTTTTTATAGAATTTAATGACTGTTCAATGGTTCCGAAATCCAAAGGGCACTCTGGATTTATCCGGTTACACACAAACTCTCAATCACGGCCACGAATTTTCAGCAAACGCTTAGGAAATGTAAAGCCTATAAAAGAGAGGGCGCTAATAAGCAGGATATGAACGAACAAAGTAAAATTTTGGGGTTGTGAAAGATAATCCGATAGCTGAGATAAAATGTACCATTTGTACATCAGAATAAAGATACTGGCATGTATTATACTCATCATAATCATCAGGCTGTACTGAACGGGCTGCTTTTCGAATAATTTCAAACGGTCTGCCCCCCACAGCATCACCGCAGACAAACCGCCTGAAAATGCTGTCAGCCAGACAGGGACAACAGAGTATCCGAAATGTACGGGTCGGGCCTGGCCGATAAGCGCGCCAATACCGGCACCTGCCAGAATATCAATCAGCCAGGTGAGCGGAACCGGATATCTGTGCCAAAGATGATGAAGACCGTAAATTGTCAGTCCAACGAAGGTAAACCAGAAAGAGACTTCCATAGATATCCTTATTTTTACCTTGGTCATGCAGAAACACAGAAAAAAATGATGAATTCAAGTATGTTTTCTGTGTAAATATCTTCAGATTCATTACTGTTTAAAAACTTTCCCTGCTGGATGGAAATGTTCCTGATTTGACATCTTTTACATAGTTTGAAAATGCATCCCGCATGGTTTTTGCCAACTCGGCATATTTTCTAACAAATTTCGGTTTAAATTCTTCAAAGAGACCCAGAAGGTCATGTGTCACCAGTATTTGCCCGTCACAATCTGGTCCCGCGCCGATACCAATAGTCGGGATAGCAATGGATCCGGAAATTTCTTTTGCCAGTGTTGCGGGAATTTTTTCCAGCACAAGTGCAAATACACCTGCCTGCTCTAATATGCGGGCATCGTTTTTTAATATCTCAGCTTCTCTTTCATCCTTGCCGCGAATCCTGTATCCTCCGAATACTTTAATCGACTGAGGCGTGAGCCCCAGATGCCCCATCACCGGAATGCCCACATCCGTAATTCTGTGAATGGTTTCGGCCATGGGTTCGCCGCCTTCGATCTTGACGCCTTCGGCTCTGCCCTCCTTTAAAAACCGCCCGGCATTCCGCAGGGTTTCTTCTGGACTGATCTGAAACGACAAAAACGGCATATCCGCAATCAACAGTGCCCGTTTAACCCCCCTTGACACACACTGTGTATGATAAAGCATTTGCTCCATGGTAATCGGGATTGTGGTTTCGTATCCGGCATAGACCATGGACGCCGAATCACCCACCAAAACAATATCCAATCCGACCTGATCTAAAAGCGCGGCAAAACACCAGTCATAGGCGGTCAGACAGGCGATCTTTTCTCCCGCAGACTTCATTCCCATGATTTCAGGGACTGTTATTTTATGACTATCCATTTTATTTTCCAAGTCAAATCATTCTCCCGGCTATAAATTAGCAGATTTTTCACTGGAAGTCAATCAAAGGTTGTATGCGACAACGTGATACTCCGCATTCTTCCGGGCATACAGTCCCTCCTCCAGATTGTCGACTGTAAAAAATTCTGAATCTTCCATCACGGATAATGCCTGACCGCTTCGGCTGCCACAGGCGCAGTAAATCAGAAAGGCACTGTCCTTATCCAACCGGTTTATTTTTATTTCAAAATCAATATCGTAAAAATCGATATTGATTTTAACGTTCAATATGTTCAATCCAGGCCGATCCGATCACGATGTCCTTTTGATAAAATACAGCCAGCTGTCCGGGTGTAATCGCCCGTTGAGGAGTTCTGAAATGAACACAAATTCGGTTTTTCCCGATCATTTCAATCGTCGAGAGTGCCGGGCGGTGCTTGTATCGGATTCGGGTACGAACTTCCATTTTATCGACAAGTTCAGGAACAGCAATCCAGTTCGGTTCCGACGCAATGAGCCTGTCATGATACAGTTCATGATTATCGCCCACTGTAATTGTATGATTACGTCCGTCAATATGGGTGACGTAAATGGGTCTGCCAGCTGAAATGCCCAATCCTTTTCGCTGACCGATTGTGTATCCGATTATACCCTGATGCTCTCCCAGTTTTTTTCCATCCGACTGAATGATTTTACCCGGTCTGAAAGGTTCACCCCGCTCATTTTCAATAAACCGGGCCACACCCGATTCCGGTACAAAGCAAATCTCCTGACTTTCGGTTTTCCGGGCAACCGGCAGCCCCATATGTTCTGCTAAAATCCGTATTTTGTCTTTGGGATAATTACCCACCGGAAACAGCGCATGTGCAAGCTGATCCTGAGACAGTCGTCCTAAAAAATAGGACTGATCTTTTCCCCGCTCCCTGCCCCGTTTCAGCAGCCAGCGCCCTGTACCGGGATCCCGCTTCATATTGGCGTAATGTCCCGTAACCAGATATCGGGCACCCATACTTCGGACCTTGTTCAGCAATACCCCGAATTTGATCTTCGGATTGCAGACAGCACAGGGATTTGGCGTTCTTCCACGGATATATTCTTTAACAAAATAATCGATCACATCATTCTGAAAAGCCTTTTTATACGACACTGTATAATGGGGGATCGATAAAGCATCGGCAACCCGGCGCGCGTCCAGAATATCCTGCTCCGAGCAACAGCGGCCGTTCCGGGATCCCAGCTGCATGGTCAGACCGATAACCTCATATCCTTTCTTTTTCATCATGGCAGCTGCAACAGAAGAGTCGACCCCCCCGCTCATGGCCACAATCACACGGTCAGACATAATAAAGCATCCGTTCCAGAGCGCCTCTCGCCCGAGTCATGATATCCTCTGGTAACGTGATCTCAAATTGTTCTTTCAACAAAGACTGGTATAGATCTTCAAGATGCGTCATTTTCATACCGCGGCACATTTTAGCGGTCCCCAGAGAAAAAAATGTTTTTTCCGGACTTTCTTTTTTCAGCCTGTAAAGCATACCCTCTTCGGTTCCTACCAGAAATTCTGACGCTTCGTTTTGCCTGGTGAATGTTACCATCCCGCTTGTTGAAAAGACTTCATCTGCCATGTCGATCACATCAGGCGGGCATTCAGGATGCACGATGACAACAGCGTTTGGGTAAGCGGCTTTGGCCTTTGTTATTTCTTCGGGAGTGAATTTTTCATGCACATAACAGTATCCATCCCAGGGAATAATTTCCTTTTCAGTGAAGCGCTGTACGTAAGCGGCCAGGTTTTTATCCGGGGCAAAGATGATTTTATCAGCCTTGACATTTTTTACAACGGTCACTGCATTGGCCGATGTGCAGCATACATCGGTTTCTGCTTTTACCTCGGCGGTAGAATTGACATAGGTGATTACCATCGCATCCTGATGCTGATTTTTCAGGGCTTTCAGGTCTTGCACACCGGCCATTTCAGCCATGGGGCACCCGGCTGCCTGCTGGGGAAGCAGCACTTTTTTATCGGGAGATAAAATTTTCGCAGTCTCGGCCATAAATTTAACACCGCAGAATATGATTACATCTGCCTCGGTCTTTGAAGCAATACGGGAAAGTCCAAGGGAGTCTCCCAGATGATCGGCAAGATCCTGGATTTCTTTACGCTGGTAATTGTGCACCAGAATGACCGCATTTTTCTCTTTTTTCAGTCTCAGGATTTCCTGTATCATTTGCTGGTTATCCATAGTTAATCCCTCAGTAAATCACAAATCTGTCCTCACATCAATTAACAAGACCGTAGGAGGTCCCAAATCCATTCAAGCCGTTCAAGTCAAGACATATGGTTTGAATTGGTTAAAACCCGTCAAATCAGTATTTCATTTTCAGTTCCACGCCACCCATGAAATGGCGGCCCGGCATGGGTATATCGATGACTTCCTGGTATACAGTGTTTTGTAAATTGATCGCTTCTAAAAAGCATCTTCCTGTCTTGAAATCCCGTGATAGTTTGGCCGACAACAGCCAATACCCGGATTCTTTCTGTCGTTTTCTATAACCGGTCTGGCAGGAGGTAACAATGTCCCAAGGACCGTGAAAGCAGACACACATATTGAGATGATGCCGGAGTACACGAAATTGGTATTTTGACCGGTAGACTCTGTCAGATTGAATCTGATTCAGCCAGGTATAATTTATTTTCCACGAGAACGGATTTGTCCGGTCTCGTGAAACAGAAGCAGAAAGCCCCTGTATTTTCGTAGAACCTATGTTCACAGCGCTCCAGGGATCTTCCTTTTTCATTGTGATCCAGTCGATACGATCGGTTTCACTGCGCTGAAACAGAGTCATGCTCATTATGTAACCCAGTTTGTAAACATCACAACCGGTTTCAATGTTCCAGCCGTGCTCGGGCTTTAAATCCGGATTGCCAATGTTGGAAGGAGAATTGTAATAAAGCTCTGTAAATGTCGGCGCGCGGAAAATACGTCCTCCCGCAACACGACAGTTAAAACCTTCAAGGAAAGTATAAGCAAAATTGACCGAGGGAGAAATTTGCGTTCCCCATTGGTCGTGGCAATCCATCCGCAATCCCGAATTGATGATGATTCTTCTGAATAATTGCATAACAATTTCGCCAAATACACCAAACCGGTTGTGCTCGCGATCTCCCAGACTTGAGCTTTCCATGGTTTCTTTAATATAATCGCATCCGACAGCGACCTGTGTTTTAGAGGCCATACGCAGACATAAAACGCTCTCGGCGCCATAAGATTGAGACCAATGTTTATTTTGATACCATTCCGGAATCTGACTGTCCAGAATAAAATGATCATGATGCCGGCGGCCGTAAATCCGCATGTCCCATTGGATGTATTGAAGTGGATGATATGTATGATGAAAAATGGTCATCAGGGACCTGGTTTTCTCCCGGGATGGATAAGGTGCATAAAACCCGTTGGCACCAAAATCTTTTTCAATCCATCCGGTCGTCAGATGCAAGGTGTGATATCTTTCCTTCCATTGCGAGATACAGGACACAGAAAAATTTTTAAAATCTGTATCCGGCCGATAGCCGTCCGACTGATAATGCTCCAGGTTCATCACAGATGATAAGCGGCCCGTCTTCAATTGTTGGGACACACTGGAGCCAATGGTACCATAACTGCCTCCCGTGACTGACAACCGGGTTTGATTTCCGGCAGCCTGGCGGGTAACAATATTGATAACACCGCCGTATCCTTCAGGTCCATACATGGAAGATGCATGGCCGTGAAGTATTTCAATACGGTCGATGTCTTCCAAACTTACAGGAATATCCGCGTTATGATGCCCTGTCTTTGGATCGTTCAGCCGGACACCGTTGAGAAGAATCACCACCTGTTCGAAACTGCTCCCCCGTAAATTAAAATCCGCCTGAACACTGCCGAATCCACGCTGCTGGATATCCATACTGCCGACATATTGCATAAGCTCGGGTATCGAACGAACCGGAAGTTGTTCGATTTCGTGTCGGGTAATGACGCTTACCTCACGGGTTTCCGCTGCCAGGCTGGATATCAGGCGCGACGCAGTCACTTGAATGGGATGAAACCGGTGAATGATTTCCCGGGATTGAACACCAAATGCAAATACGCCCAATAGAATTAAATATCGCTTCATGAGCATCCTGATTGATTATTTTAAAAAGCGGCCATATCTCGAAAACGTTTGACAATACGGGGTAATTTTTCCTCAACGGTCTTAATTTCTGTATTGGTTGTATATTTCCCAAATGTTATCCGAAGACTTCCCCTGGCCAGCTCAGGGATTAATCCCAGGGCCCGCAGTACATGCGAGGGTAAACCGGATTCAGAGGCACATGCAGATCCTGTCGACACGGCAATACCTTCCATATCCAGATTCATGTGTAAAGATTCACCCTCGACATGCTCGATTGAGATATTAAGGTTGTTGGGCAGCCGGTATTTTCTGCTGCCGTTCAGATGAATACCGGATATCGAAGATTGCAGCACCTGCCACAATCGGTCTCGAAGCATTCTCACATGGTCGGATTCCTCAGACAGTCCGGCTTTGGCCATTTCAGCGGCTTTACCGAGACCTACAATGCCCGGGACATTGTGTGTCGAACTTCGCCTTCCTCTCTCGTGTCCGCCGCCGTGCAGCAGGGGTTCAAACGGCACCCCCTCACGAATAAAGAGCGCACCGACCCCCTTTGGACCGTATAACTTATGCGCAGAGAGGGATAGAAAATCAAGATTCAAATCTCGCACATTCAGATCAATATGCCCAACTGTTTGAACCGCATCAGTATGGAACAAAATCCCCTTTTCTTTGGCGAGTTTTCCGATCTCCTTTAACGGCTGAACAGTACCGATTTCATTATTCGCATGCATAATCGAAATTAAAATCGTTTTTTCCGTCAACGCCCGATGCACATCTTCCGGATCCACTACACCATCAGAACCTACGGGCAGGTAGGTCACATGAAAACCGTTCTTTTCCATGAAACGGCAGGGGCACAACACCGCATGATGCTCAAAAGCAGTGGTAACAATGTGGCTGCCTTTCTTTTGCTCTGTAAAGCAGACTGATTTAATCGCTGTATTATTTGATTCAGTGCCGCCGCTTGTGAATACAATTTCACCAGGCACAGCCCCGATCAGTTCGGCAACCATCCTCCGGGCATTCTCCACACCTTCAAGAGCCTGCTGTCCGAACTGGTGACTGGAGGAAGGATTGCCAAAACAGGATTTTAAATAAGGGAGCATAGCCTCCCTGACTTCGGGATCAATCGGTGTTGTGGCTGCATAATCCAGATAAATAGGTGTCATGATCTTTTTATCTCCTGTTCGAGTGTCCCAATTTACTGAAAAGCACGGGGTTTGTCAAGAAACGGTATCAGGATAGAAGGGTGATGTTTTATTATCACTTGATTGATTTTGCACGAATCAAAAATTCCCTGAATGAATTTGACAACAAAGAATATCAAATCCTACAGACGAACAATAATCATTTGCCCAGCACTTCATTCATGCTTCCAGTACGGTAGCCTTCCAGGTCCAGCGTAATATAATGGTATCCCATTTTCTTGAAGAAGCCAACAATCCTGTTTCGATTATCAGAATCCATGAATGCCTGAATTGACCCCGGCAATACTTCAATACGGACCAATGTATCATGATGACGAACACGAAGTTGATTAAATCCCAGATCACGAAGAAATGCTTCTGCTGCCGCAATCTGCTTCAAATTTTGGGATGTAATGGCAATCCCGTAGGGAAAACGGGAAGCCAGACAGGCCATAGAAGGCTTATTTGCTGTAGACAATCCATATTCTTCAGACAGCCGCCGGATCTCTGACTTGGTTAATCCGACCTCTTTTAAAGGACTGCGCACGCCCAGCTCCTGAAGCGCCCGCACCCCGGGCCGGTAATCATCCAGGTCATCGGCATGAGTGCCATCCACCACACAGGCCATCCCCTGATCTCTGGCAACTTCAATAATTTTTGTAAAAATCGCCTTCTTGCAATGGTAGCACCGGTCCGGCTGATTTTGCCGGATTTCAGGCAAGAAAAGCACATTGAAATCCACGGTGATTCGTTTGATATTCAATGCATCCGCCAATAATACTGCTTCTTCGTACTCTGTACTGACAAACATGCCGGAACGCACAATCACTGAAATAATCTGTTTTCCAAGTGTCTCTTTGGCAACCTTTAATAAAAAAGTGGAATCCACACCCCCCGAAAATGCCACTGCCGCACTCTGCATGGATTGCAGTATGGAACGAAGTTCTCTCATTTTCTCATTCGTTTTCATCATGCTTCATCTCGATTTTAAAAATCGCCAAATGCGCAAACAGGTTGGGCATAAAATCCGGTAATACACCCTGCCTTCTCTCTGATCCCAAATTGATCTGTTTTCTGATTCGCATTTTCTCATTTTTACAGAACATTTTAAAATCCTTTATGGTCAGCAAATGGATATTGGGGGTGCCAAACCACTCATATGGCAGATTTCGTGTCACAGGCATCCGTCCTTTAAAAAAAAGCTGCGCCCGGACACTTAAAGCGCTGAAATTGGGAAAACTTACGACACCGATTTTCCCGACACGCAGCATTTCTTTCAAAATAAAATCCGGCCGTTTCACAACCTGCAAAGTTCGGCTGAGAATCACATAATCAAAGGATCGATCCGGATAATCGTGCAGCCCCTCATCCAAATCTGCATGAATGACCGGAACCCCTTTTTCCACACAGGCGCAAATATTTTGATCATCGATCTCAATACCCTGACCCCGGCATTGTTTATTCTCCATCAGTTTGGCCAGCAGCTCACCTTGACCGCACCCCAGATCCAAAATCCGGCTGTGCGGCTGAATCAAATCTGCAATGATTTTCAGGTCCAGCCTGATCCGGTCTGAAATGCGTTTGACTCTGGGATTCATATTAATTCCTCAAATTGTTCAAAAAACCGGCGACTAAACGTTCCATGATGGGATTGGGCAAAAGAAATGCATCATGACCGTAAGATGAGCTGATTTCGCAAAACGAGACATCCTTTTGATTGACGTTCAGTGCATTGACAATTTCTCTGGACTGCGCCGTATTGAACAGCCAATCCGAGGTAAACGAAAGCACCAGAAATCTCGCTTCGACCTGGTTAAATGCATTTTCGAGCGACCCATACTCTTCTGCCAGGTCAAAATAATCGATGGCTTTTGTAATATACAGATAACTGTTTGCGTCAAAGCGTTTTATGAAGCTCTCACCCTGATACCTTAAATAGCTGCCAACTTCAAAATCTGTAATAAAATCGGCTTCCTTGTGGCAGGTCTGCAGTTCCCGGCCAAATTTTTTACGCATGGAGGCTTCGCTGAGATATGTGATATGGGCCAGCATCCGGGCGACAGCCAGACCTTCGGCAGGAATCACATGGCTGTTGAGATAATTGCCATTCTGCCATTTGGGATCGCCGTAAATCGCCTGACGGCCCACCACATCAAAGGCTATGCCCTGCACATTCAACCGGGCAGTCGTGGCAATGGGCAAAATACCTGCAATCCGCTCAGGATAGGCCACGGCCCATTGAAGGGCCTGCTGCCCCCCCATGGATCCACCCGCCACAGCAAGCAAACGGTCGATTCCGAGAGAGTCGATAAGATACCGCTGGGCATCAACCATATCAGAAATGGTAATCACGGGAAAGTCAAGATTGTAGGGATTACCGGTTTTTGGATTGACAGACGTAGGACCCGTGGATCCGCTGCATCCGCCAATAACATTGGAACAGACGATAAAATATTTGTCTGTATCAAATGGCCGTCCCGGACCGATCATAAAATCCCACCAGCCGCGTTTTTTATCGGTCTTTGAATGACAGCCTGCAGCATGAGCATCCCCGGAAAGCGCATGAGCAATGAGAATGGCATTTGATCGATTTTTGTTCAAAGCGCCATAAGTTTCATACGCCAGAGTGACCGGCCCGAGTTTCTCTCCGCTTTTCAGAATCAGCGTATCAGGCGGTTCCGAAAAAGTGTAATATCGGGTTTTGACAAGGCCGACACCCCCTGGATCGGGGCAATACCCTGTATTCCCACGCATCTCTTCGGTTTTTCCCTGTAAATTCACTTTTTTCGCCGGTTTGCCTGTCCGGTGTCCTGAATTTTTCATCAAACAAATCCCTCATATAACTGAGTTGACAGGTACCTTTCACCGGAATCCGGCAGGATCACCACAATGGTTTTTCCGGCAAAGGCATCGATTTGACTTAGACGCAGCGCAGTAAAAACGGCAGCACCTGAAGAAATGCCTGAAATGATGCCTTCTTCTCTGGCCAGACGGCGGGCCATTTCCATGGCGTCGTCATCTGTCACTGCTTCCACGCGGTCCACCAAAGATAAATCCAGATTCTCGGGAACGAAACCCGCACCGATGCCCTGGATTTTATGCGGGCCGGGCCGAAGGACTTTCCCCTCCAGCGTCTGCCGGATAACCGGACTGCCGGCAGGCTCCACGGCTACGGCTGTCACTGGTTTTTTCGATTTCAGAAATCGTGCTGTACCAGAAAACGTCCCCCCTGTGCCAACACCCGCAACAAAAATATCCACCTGGCCGCGTGTGTCTCTCCAAATTTCCGGTCCTGTGGTCTTTTCATGTATGGCCGGATTTGCAGGATTTTTAAACTGCTGCAGTAAAATGTAGCGGCCTCTATCGCTTTCAAATATTTCTTCGGCTTTTTTCACCGCTCCCTGCATCCCTTGAATACCATCGGTTAAAACCACATTCGCACCAAAGGCCCGAAGCAGTTTTTGACGTTCCATGCTCATGGTATCCGGCATGGTTAATGTGAGTGGATATCCTCTCGCCGCAGATACAGAAGCCAGAGCGATGCCGGTGTTTCCGCTGGTCGGTTCGACAATGGCCATTCCGTGTTTCAGAATCCCCTTTTTTTCAGCATCCCAAATCATACTGGCACCGATACGGCATTTGACTGAACAGGATGGATTGCGCGCTTCAATTTTTACAAGTATTTCTGCCCGGCTCTTTTCAGAGATACGGCTCAGCCGCACCACGGGCGTATTGCCAATGGTATATGAGTTATCCTGATATATTATTGTCATGTGAATGTCTTTCGTTTTAACATGATCCAGAATTTACGGTCAGCCACGAGCCAATGTTGTCATTTCCAAAGACGGTTTTTCCCCGGTCAATGGTGTCGTTTTTATTGTCGCTGTCAGGTATGGTTTTCAAAAAATTTATTTTCCTTTGGTTTCATTTTATTTTTTATAAAAAATCCTGCCCATAAAAGCATCACAATGCATAAAGTTACTGCACACCCCACATCAATTCAGGTTTGTTTTAATGCCTGATCAAGATCCGCAAGAATGTCATCAATGTGCTCGATGCCGATGCTCAGGCGGATTAAATCCGGCGTGATGCCCCCTTCGCTTTGCTGTTTTTCGGACAACTGAGAGTGTGTTGTGCTCGCTGGATGGATCGCCAGGCTCTTGGCATCGCCCACATTGGCCAAATGAGAAATTAATTTCAAACCATCAATAAACTCCTCACCTGAATGCAGCCCCCCTTTGATTCCGAAAACCACCATGCCTCCGAACCCCTTTTTCAAATAGCGTTTGGCTGTCGGATACGCGGGATCTTTCTCCAGCCCCGGATATCGCACCCAGCTGACTTTCAGGTGATCTTTTAAATATTTCGCCACGGCCAGTGCATTTTGACAATGCCTTTCCATACGAAGCGGCAGGGTTTCAATGCCCTGAATAAAAATCCAGGCATTGTCAGGGGAAATGGCCGCTCCCAGGTTGCGAAGCGGTACCAGGCGCATTCTTAAAATGAAGGCCAGAGAATTCAGGTCGCCCAGATCATGGGCGTATCTCAAGTCATGGTAACTGGAATCCGGCTCATTGTACAGGGTAAACCTAGAATCGGTCCAGTCAAACCGGCCGGCGTCCACCACAATACCCCCGATCCCCGTACCATGCCCGCCCAGCCACTTGGACAGCGAATGACAGACAATATCGGCGCCATATTCGATCGGCCGCAATAAACAGGGCGTTGTAAAAGTCGAATCCACAATCAGGGGCAAATGATGCTTTTGCGCGATCCCGGCAACAGCTTCAATATCTGTCACCCCCAGTCCGGGATTACCGATGGTCTCCGCAAAAAGCGCCCGTGTCTTCTCCGAGATGGCTTTTTGAAAATCCTCCGGTTTTTCAGGATTGACGAACCTCGTCCTGATACCAAACTGAGGCAGAATGTCATTCAGCATGGTAAACGTACCGCCGTACAGGTTGTTGGCAGCGACAATTTCATCTCCGGCCGAGCAAATATTGATAATCGAATAATATATGGCAGCTGTGCCCGAGGCTACGGCCAGGGCTCCGGCACCGCCTTCCATAGCGGCCACACGCTGCTCTAAAATGTCCTGGGTTGGATTTTGAAGGCGTGTATAGATATTTCCTATTTCTTTCAAAGCAAATAAATCAGCCGCCTGCTGCGTGCTGCTGAACAGATATGCGCTGGTACGGTGGACGGGGATCGCGCACGAACGTGTTTTTTTATCCGGTGAATAACCTGCATGTAGTGCCAGGGTTTCTATGGCCAGCTTTTGATTGAACATGATTGTTACCTTTCTTTCGGAATTATATCTGGTAGGTATAACCATTGTGCCTTTGCTGAAGTTCATTTGTGCGTTTCATGATCTGTTCGAAAGTGACCGTATCGACAATATCTGTAATGGCACGGGTCACCTTCAGCCATATCTCCCGGAAGGCACATGTTTCTTCTTCACCACAGCAGTTATATACAGCATCTCCGCAGGCAATCGGTTCAACAGGCCCCTCTATCAGGCGGACAATTTCTCCCACAGTGATTGCTTTTGGTGATTTTTGCAATAAAAAACCGCCCCCGATACCGCGCTTGCTCTCCACGTAGCCTGCACGTTTCAATATCAACATAATCTGCTCCAGATATTTTTCCGGTATGTTCTGGCGCCTGGAAATATCTGCCAGCGGAACCACCCTGCCCATATCAAAACGATAGGAAAGATCCAGAATGGCCTTGAGTGCATAATCGCCTTTATACGTGATCTTCATGGTCAGATTATAATTATAATAATTATGATCAAGTTTGTCATATTTTAAACATTATTAAACAGAAAGTCAAGGAATTTTTCAATACTGAATATAAATTAGCAGCACCTGTGGGCAATTATGTAGAGAGTTTTGAATCAAAGCTGCCGAAAGATCTGGCTGATCCGGATTTTTCATGCAACTGTATTTTGAACTATCTTTATTCGGAGCTTGAAGGTAAAAAAACAGGAAATATTGTCGGGCCCATTACATTTGGTGAAATCGCATTTCAACTGCTGAATCAAACGCTCGTTTATCTGACGATTCAGAATCGTTAATATTCGCTTCGAATTGATTTTTCGTATCTCTCCATAAGCAAATCGGGCGTTTACGGAGGGATATTTTATATAACGGCCCTTCTTAATCGTGCCTGAATTTCATTTTCTGCACTTCAATGCCATCCATTTGATTCAACGCATTCATGAGAGAATCAATCTGACTTTCATCTCCGACGACTTCCAGAAGGATGAGACCCGCACCAGAGCATTTGTTTTCATTGGTTTCATGCAGACCCAGCCGGGTTCGAATGCTGCATCCGTATTCTGTAAACAGGGTCTGAATGTCCGGTACCTGATGAATCCGGTCCTGAACATGAATGCCGATAATGATATAACTGTCCTGGATCAAGAAACACCTCCATTTTCAATTTTAATCAATCGTCTTGCCAAACGGGGTCAGCGCCATCCCCGCCAATTTGAGATGCTGTTTGGCAAAAGGAATACCGATGATGGTGATGGCCAGGATAACCGCCAGGATTAAATGGGTAATCACCAGTTCAATGCCTCCAATTAAAATCCACAGAATATTCATAATCAAGGAAATGAAACTGGTGGCTGATTTCATATCCCGGATCTCCCGTCCGAACGGCATGAGTGCGAGAATGGATAATTTGATACATTGCACGCCGAACGGAATTCCGATGATTGTGCAACAAAGCACCAGCCCCCCGATCAGGTACCAGAAAAAAATGAATATGCCGCCTCCCAGAATAATCCAGAAAAAATTGCCGAGGAGTTCCATGCCCACCTCCCGCTTATCGGGTAATTTTCAACGAGCCGTCGCTTTTAACAGGCAAATCAATATTTTTCAGCATTGGCAATGACGTATCGAATCCCAGGTTGCCGGATAAATGATAATCCAAATCGTTCTTCCCGGAAACCAATGCATAGACGGATCGCCCCATTTCAATAAAATTCAGCGAGACCGGGATACAAATCGTGTCATCACTCTTAGCGTTTACGGCCAGGGGTGTCGAAAGGTTTCCTTGAGCCCACGAGCGGCCGTTGACATTGAAATCATAATTCAGCTTGCTGAGTAACAGCTTGAAAGCATTGGGATTGTCCATTCTCAGTTCCAGCACCAAATCAGCGCCTGATAAATTGAGTCTGTCCAGTTTCAGAGCATGAATACTGATTTTCGGGATTTTGATCAGGGGAAGATGCCCTGTTTTCTGCACAGGAATCCGTGTGTCCCCCAAAAGCGGCAGTTGAACGGAAAGTCCGCATATCAGAGTATATTCTGTGCTGTCCTGATTTTTCAGGGTTTGATAGGTTTTATAAAGATCATTGAAAGACAATAAAAGGGGTATTTCAATCCGGCTTGTGCCATGGGACCGGATCCGCAGATCCCTGTTCTGACTGCCTTTCAAAAAGGAGGCATTATTCAGCCTGAAATCATAATCCAGGCCGGCCAGATGAATGGAAACCGGATTGGGATTTTTAATATTCACGTCAAAGGCCAGCCCGATGTTCTGAAGGCTCAGACTGGTGATCCGCATACTGGCCAATTTAATCTTGGGTTTCTGAATGTTTGCCATCTGTAGAAGTTCGGCGCAGTGGATGCACAGCAAAACGGCTGACATGAGTATGGGTGCATGAATGCTTCGGAGTTTCATGGCGATCTCCTCATTGATCAGGATACAATGCCTCAGGGCATGTTTTAACACTGAAACCAAGGAAAAAAGATCATATAACTCGTACACTGAACAACCAGAGCGTATCTCACTTGTTCACGCGTGTTATAGAATTCAAAACCCCGGCTCGAAAAATAAGTATAATAATATTTTTATCCATTATCAATGAATAATTGTGTATGTAAAAAGGATTAAAATTTCTTGGAGAGGAAACCGTCGGTCCCCGGCAACCGGCCTACATCATGCCCTTTCTCCGGCGGATCAGCCATTCAAGAGAAAGCAGAAACACAATAAAAATAAGAAACCGGAAATCCTGCCAGGGTTTAATTTCCCTCAGCGCCACAAGGGTTTCCATTGGAAAATGAATTGCATCATCAAGCGCACCCATACTGTCCGGTGTGAAAAACAGGCCACCGCTCTGCTTTGAAATCCTTTCCAATACTTCCGGTCGGGCCTGTGTCTGTAAAAATTCGGGCTGAAAATCAGTAATCACAAATGCCGTGGTATCTCTGCCTAAAAAGCGCCCCTTAAGAGTCGCTTCAGCCACAATCTGATATTCACCTGGCATAAGACCGGAAAGCCGGCCCTGATATTGTCCGCTGCCTTCCGGCTTCAGAGAAACATTCAATGTGTCCGGGCCGGTCACTGTCAATTGAACATTGGCATCATCCACAGGCAGCAAAGTCTCATCATAGACTTCCGCGTGAACAGGCGCCTGTATTCCGGCGGGATAAATGCGTTCTTCCAATTTCAGCCGTACTGGCCGGATAGATTCATTCGTAGACAGCCAGCGTATACTCCGGAGAATGACCTGTTCCAATAAATTCCGGGGGTCATCCTCCTGCCACATCAGCATATGCCAGCGGTACAGCTGATTGGCCAATATCATCATAATCTTTTGGTTTTGAAACGATCGGCTTACTAAAATCGGGCAAGCATGTTGAGCTGAAGTCTCAACGATCCCTTCGACCAACACTTTTGCGCCCGGCATGATGGAAGCATCGGGCCAGGATGTACTGATGGGTGGTAGCTGCGCCCAGGCGGACTGGCTTTGAGAGGCATCATCAATCAGGGGAACCGGATGCTGCATTCCATGCGCGGTCAGACGGGGAAGCACCCAATTTATATCCGGATTTCCAAAGGCATGAACAGGCAGAGTCTGTGGCAGTTTTTTCACTGCAGCAATATCCACAGATTTTCCGGCAATGATCAGAAGTGGTTTCGGATGATACTGAAAAACATCCATTAACATCTGCCATGACACCTTAGAAGTGTGTGAATTCGGAAAATACAATAAAACCGCCACATCTGTCTTTTCAATGTCTGAAATTCGCAGATTTCCCTCATAAAATTGTCCTCCGGGTTGTTGCGTACGGACCAGCAGCTCCGTATTTCTGTCCTGTTGAAATACCCGCTTAATAAAGCCCAGATCCGGATCCGGCCGGCCAGAAAGGATTAACACCTTTTTTTTCTGCTTGTGAATCCGCACATAAAATTCACGGGCATTGTTTTTACCTGTCAGCTCTCCCGCCAGGGGTTCCACCCATACCTTGAAACGTTCATTCCCCGGTACTTCAGGAGTCCAATATAGGGTCACCGAGGTTTCCAGTCCGTTTTTGGGGATCCGAATTTGTTTGCGCTGCAATCTTTGGTTTCCTTTGCTGAGATAAAGCTGTACTTCCCGATCACCAAAACCGGGGCCCCTTAGAGAAACCCTCACTGGCATGCTCTGATCAACATAAGTGATTTCGTTGGCCTTCACCTGCGTCAGGACAACATCAGGCTTTTCCTGTGAATCCCCAATCCCCACTGCATAAATAGGGACCGGCCATGCATCACACCTGTTTTCCGGAAGGGCGCCTTCGTTATGCGCGCCGTCCGATAGGAGCAAGATTCCCCTTAAAGGCAACCGGCCTTCCTGACCGACCACCTGATCAAGCGCCTGTGTCAAATTCGTCATTGAGCCATGGAATGACAAGGAATCGTTCGACGAAATCGGATAGATCTGATCTGAAAATGAAAACAGTTCGATTGATGTTTTTTCCTGAATCTTTTGAAAAACTAAAGATCCAAGAAATCGTGTGATCTGAAATGAGCGGGGATGCTCTTCCTCTGATACGGTCATGGAAGCGGATCCATCTATCAGCACAGCCAGCCGGGGTTTTTCTCTGTGATACTGTGTAATCCGAATGACGGGTCGAAAAAGCAGCCATAAGATCAGGGTAAGGACCGCCCCCCGAAGGACCATACAAAACCGACGGAGAGACCGGGGAATCGGCGGTTTTGTCGAACGATAAAAATAATAGCTGATCAGCCAGACAATCAGCATGAGGCTGTAAAATAAAACCGGCGGCGCACTGTAAATAACGTTTATTTGCATAACCGTATTATTAAAAATTCAATGCGGGAACAGGGGAGAGACGAAAAGATGATTTCTGCTTCTTTTTCAAATAGAAATATCCCGCACGTGCAATCATGCCGCCATTGTCTGTGCACAGGACGGCTGTAGGCCAAAAAACATGCTTGTTCGATCGGCAGGCAGCATGAATCATTGCCTGCTGCAGGAATTTATTCACAGCCACACCCCCTGCCAGGCAGATCTGAGAAATCTGATGCTCCTGCGCGGCTCGAAGAGTATGATCCACCAGAACCGCTGTCACTGCCTCTTGAAAACATGCAGCGATATCTCTGATATGGATTCGGGTTTGCTCCCTCCCTATCGACTGGACATGATTGAGAACAGACGTCTTCAATCCGCTGAAGCTGAAATCGTACGGCCCGGCAGCCTTGAGTCTGGCTCGGGGAAACCGAATATAGTCCGGATCACCATCTTTGGCCAGTTTTTCGATTGCGGGACCGCCCGGATACCCAACATCAAGAATTTTCGCAACCTTATCAAAGGCCTCCCCGGCTGCATCATCCACAGTCCTGCCTAAAATTTGGTACTCTCCCCACGATTCAACAAGCACCAATTGCGTATGACCGCCTGAGGCGATCAAGACAATGAACGGAGGCGCCAGTCTTTCATTATCAAGACGATTGGCCCAGATATGGCCTTCCAGATGATTAATACCAATATAAGGCACCTCAAGAGCCTGTGCCAGGCCCTTGGCCACACTCAATCCGACCAGAAGAGAGCCTGCCAGACCCGGGCCATACGTCACTGCAATACCTTCGATATGGGAACGCTGAAGACCTGCCTGATCAAGAGCCTGACGAATCACCGGCAGTATCAGACGAATATGAGACCGGGAAGCCAGTTCAGGTACAACACCTCCGAAATTTCGATGAACCAGCTGCGTGGAAATCACATTGGCCAACAGGCTTTTTCCATTAAATACTGCGGCACTGGTATCATCACAGGAGGTTTCAATACCGAGAACGATCATCGTTCGACCAGCAGTTCAAAAACTCTTGGTGTTACATCCGTAAAGGAAATATTGGGAGGCACGTGAATCATGGCGGGAATGCGTTTGCCATATCGATATCGACTCCGATAATCAATAGTGGCAAAAATATCTTCTTTTTTAACATGTTTTAAAACTTCCACGCCTCCCTGCAAGTGAATGGAGAGTGTGGAAGGTACAGAAGAAACCTTTATACCGTAAGGAGCATTAATAATACGTACAGGAACTTCTGCAAACATACGATCTCCGATTCCCTGAATATCCACAGCATACCGCACCTTTTCTTCAGACAATGCCACCAGAGAAGAGGTTGAATCCATCAAACTAACTGTACCTTTAATTGGACGAGATACATCAAGTACTTTTGACTCGGTATAGACAGCATCAATTTCATTGACCTCTCTGGCGGCTCCTTCAACTTTCACAGAATCTGGATTTAACAATACATCACCAACCTGTATATATCCCTGCCTTGGCTTAAATTCAATTTTTGATAGCACAGGCACCTGTTTCGTGACATACCTGTCGTAGGCAATCGAAATCGGCTGATCCCATTTGATGCGAATCGGTGTCACGCCTAATTTCGACTGACTGCTTTCTATCATCTCCACAGACAATGTAATTTCCGTATCTTTCGGATATTTTGATAAATCGATTTCTATACTATGGTCAATGAGTGTCGGGCTTAAGGCACCGCTCGATCCGCGATAAAGCACCGGAACAGTTTCAGGAAGCGGCTGAATGAGAATTTTATCCTCTGGCTGATTAGTAATATGCAAAGGAATTTGAAACGTGTTCTCCACCTGGTTATCACGAGTCACATAAAACCAAAGAAACAACGCACAGAGAAAACTAAAAATCTTGACTTTGCTATGATGCTTAAAAAACTGAAGAGCGGCTCTTTTCAGTCTCATAATTCACCCAAATCACGGATACAGAACCAAAAATCCTTCTGTATCCTTACCATTGGTTCACCATGAATTTTATCCTTGCTACTTCTGTGAGGGTTCAACTGACTTGCCGAAGCTGATCTCTCCATTATCAATACGAATATTAAAACCACATTCCGGATTACTGCAAACCCAGGCCTTATAACGAATGGCTGCACCTTCACGACCGTAATCGGAAAGTGGGACCAATACACCGGTACTGCATTTCTGACATTCAGGATATGAATTTTCCATTCGTCCTCCAACTAAATTATTCTTTCACCACCCAAACTCTAATTTTCGCTTCTACTTCAGAATGAAGTTTGATTGGAACTGTATATACACCCAATGCCTTAATAGGCTCATCCAAGATCACTTTACGTTTGTCGATTTCATGGCCTTTTTTACTTAAAAGATCGGCAATGGTTTGTGACGTGACCGAACCAAACACACGATCTTCTTCTCCTACGGCAACCGTTGCAGTGACTGATATTTTTTCAAGTTCCTGTGCCAGAGCTTCTGCTTCATTCTTGTTTTTATGCTCGCGACGTTTACTCATCTTTTTTTCTTCTTCAAGCATTCGAATATTTTTCGTTGTTGCTTCTACAGCCATTTTCTGGGGGATTAAAAAATTACGGGCGTACCCGTTTTTCACATGAATGACATCGCCAATTTCCCCCAAACCTTCGACCATCTGTCTTAAAATAATCTTCATAACCGCCTCACCTCCCGAATTTACTGTGCCATATCCGAAACAAACGGTACCAACGCCAGATGACGAGCCCGCTTAATAGCCCGTGTTAATTGACGCTGATGGTGGGCGCATGTTCCTGAAGTACGTCTGGGAATAATTTTGCCCACTTCTGTTGTAAATTTCATAAGTCGCTTCGGATCTTTGTAATCCACATAGGCGACTTTATTCTCACAAAAACGGCAAATACGTTTTTTCTTTGATTTTATCAAATTTTCCTCCTTTATCTAAATCTAATAAACTCACAAAGTCAAAATCCATAGGCTTTTTCATATCCAAATCAATGAAAATGAAAATTATTGTCACCCGATGGCTTAAATATCCTGAAATCCAAAATCAAATTTTCCTTTCATGGGATTATCTTTTTCCTGCGGTTGCTCATTTTGGCTGTCGTCATCAGGAGAATCAGGCGGTTCGCTCTCAGATTCCGACTGCTCATTGAACTCAATCGTCTCATCGGATATTTCCTCTGCAGAATCTACCTCTTCGGATTCAATCTCATGGACCTTATCAGAACTTATATCAGATCCTTCTGTTTCACTATCTTCTTTCTTATTAAGAAATTGAATCCGTCGGGCTTTTATTTCAACAATATTACGGTTACGACCGTCGTCTGATCGAAGACTTCGACTCTGTAATTCGCCCTCGATCAACACTGCTGAACCCCTGTGTAAATTTTCAGAGCAAGTTTCAGCCAATTTATACCAGGCTACCACACCGACATAACAGACACTCTCCCTCCATTGTCCAGTATTGTCCTTGAATTTACGGTTTGACGCAATCCAAAAATTTGCCACTGGAGTCCCATTGGTTGTTCGACGAAAACTGGGATCACGGGTTAAATTTCCCGCAATCAACACAGTATTCACATCGGGCATACGGAGATCATTCATAAGATCGACTCCTCTATATTCATACGTTTATCAATGCCCACATCATCAGAATAGCAACTATTCGTTCTCATCTGCTTTCTGATCGTCCATGTCGCTCTCTTGATTTTTATCATCTGAATAGGAGTCCTCAGAAGCAGCATCCATAGCATCCTCATCATATCCGCTAATTTCTGATTCAGTATTCATAACTGTCTCTTTCATCTGACCTTTTTCTTTCATCACAGTTTCTTGTGCAATCACAGCTTTTGGTACAGTAACTGTGAGATAACGGATAACATGGTCATCCATCTTATATCCCCGCTCAAGCAGTTTAATCAACGTACCTTCGGCATCAAAACGAATGTACACGTAATAACCGTACTGTTTTTTACCAATTTCATATGCCAGTCGTCTTTTGCCCCAGCGGTCGATCGTTTTTATCGAACCACCGTTATTCGTAATAACTTCTGAAAATTTTTGAACTGTGGATTCGATTTGGTCATTAGAAAGATGGGCATCTACAATGAATGTGGATTCATAAGCTTTGATCAATATGTCACCTCCCTTCGGTCGATTGGCCCATCCCGCCAGTTCGGAATGAGCAGGGTTTATAACGATGTATTGACTGCATTCATTGTAAAATGAATGCCTTGGATCACATAACTATTGACAGCCTGAACAGCTTGTTCGATCATATGTTTCACAACACGAATGTTTTGCCCGGGAAACGGTGATAAAACAAAACGAACTGTTTCCTGATCATCTGCATTTCCAATCCCCATTCGGAGTCGGGGTATGTTCTGAGAATGGAGACAATTTAAAACAGATGCAAGTCCATGATGTCCACCGTCGCTGCCTTTTGCCCTCAGCCTCAATTGCCCCAGCGGGAGTGCCAAATCATCAAGCACAATAAGACATCGTTCCAAGGGTACATTCAATCTTACTTTCGCATCTGCTACTGCAATACCGCTTCGATTCATGTAAGTCATAGGTTTTAACAAAAAAACTTCAGATCCGCCGATTTTTGCTTGTATCCAATGATAATTGCCGGGGCCTCTGGAAAAATATTGATTCAATTTCTCTGCCTGGGCATCCAGCACCATAAACCCCAAATTATGCCTTGTCCCTTGATATTGCTCACCGGGATTACCCAGGCCAACAATTAAATACCGCTGCATCAAATTTATGATTCTTCTTTTTCTTCTTTTTCTCCTTTTTCTCCTTCTTGCTCAGCAGCGGCTTCTTCCAATTCTTCAGCGAGACCTTCCTCCTCTTCCTCAAGTGCCTTGACAACCTTGGCCTGGGCCACAATGGCCACAGGATGAGTCGGATCGGTTAAGAAACGGTACTTGCCTTTCGTTTCAATTTCTTCCAGGGTTTTGACACCTCCGATTTCCAATTCGGTCACATCCACCTCAATATGTTCGGGAATATCAAGCGGGAGCCCCTCAACTTCGACTTCACGTAAGGGATGCTCCAAAATACCCCCCTGAACCTTAACACCTGTCGGAGTGCCTGTTAAAATAACAGGAATGGTCATTTTAATCTTTTCATCCAGTTTGATCCCCATAAAATCGACATGAAGCAATTCGTCCGTTACTGGATCTCTCTGCAAATCCCGGATAATTGTTTTTTTCTTTTCTCCGTCGGGAAAAGCAATATTTAAGATATTGATTTCTTTTTGGAGCAACCGCCTTAAAGAATAGGTATCCACGCTTAAAGAGATTGTCTTTTGATCATGGGCATAATACGTCGCTGGAATTTGACCATTACGCCTCAAAGCCTTGGCTTTTTGTTTTCCTGTGTCTTCTCTTAATTCAACACTCAAATTCACTTCTGGCATATGAAACCTCGTTTTATGGTAAAAATATGCTATATATCAAACAGGCTGCTTATTGATTTTTCATTATGAATCCTGCGAATCGCCTCCCCAAATAATGGTGCTGCAGAGATGACCTGAATTTTGTCGATTTTTTTTTCGTCGGGCAAAAACACTGTATCAGAAACAAACAGCTTGGAAATGGCCGATTTACCAATGCGTTCAACAGCATCACCCGAGAGTATGGCATGTGTACATGCTGCAAGAATTTTTCGCGCCCCTTCATTACGCATCAAATCAGCAGCGGAACATAAAGTGCCGGCCGTATCAATAATATCATCGAAAAGAATCACATCACGGTCTTTAACATTACCAATTAAACTCACGGATTGAATTTTATTGGGTTCCATCCGCCGTTTATCAACAAGAGCCAAATCTGTATTCAGTCGATTGGCATAAGCCCGAGCCCGCTTGACACTGCCGATATCAGGAGCAACGACTACCGGATCAGCAACAGCTTCCTTTTTAATATGATCCGCAAACATCACATAAGAATATAAATGATCAAACGGAATATCAAAAAATCCCTGAATGGATGCTGAATGCAGATCCAGAGTGAGTATACGATTTGCCCCTGCAGTAGAAATGAGATTGGCCACAAGTTTGGCAGAAAGAGAAACCCGTGGCTGATCCTTACGATCCTGCCGTGCATATCCAAAATATGGAATAACCGCGGTTACTCGTTGCGCCGAAGCCCGGCTGGCCGCATCAATCATCATCAGAAATTCAATAAGATTTTCTGCCGGCGGATTTGTGGATTGAATAATAAACACATCCATTCCCCGGATACTTTCGTTAATCTTGGGACTGATTTCACCGTCACTAAAATGACGTATTTCCGATTGGCCCAAATGATGTTTCAAATAATCTACAATCTTCCGGGTTAACGGCAAATTTGACGTACCGGAGAATATTTTCATATTATTCATAACTTCCCTGTTTCATACTGGCATTCGAAACCTGCTATAAACAAGTCGAATCTTGTCAAGACCCATTACATTCTTGGCAACAATAAAAAAGCTGGGGCGGAAGGGTTCGAACCTTCGAATCCGGGGACCAAAACCCCGTGCCTTACCACTTGGCCACGCCCCAGTTTTAAACAGAAAGACAACCTTTTTTCTGTTTTCTATACAAGCAAACCTATTTGTCAATAACACAACGCGTGTTCATGACTTTCACGAGCGCCTTATTCCGGTTGAATGCCATCACAAATCGGTTGTTTTCAACTCACGGGCCCGGGATTCCTCAACCTCTTTCCAATAAGCATCAATGACGGCCTTTTCCATCTTTTTCCGGAATTCCGACGTAATCGGATGCGCAATATCAGCAAAAGAGCCATCTCGTTTGCGTCGACTGGGCATGGCAACAAAATATCGATCCACACCACAAATAATCTTCAAGCCCCGTACAACGAACGTGTTGTCCAGAATGATATTTGCGAAACCACACAATTTGTCATCATCTCGCAAACTGATTCGGACTTCAGTAACTTCCATATCAACCCTCCTCAATCAATGGATCCCTCTGATCTTGATTGTTCATCGGATGGGCTGAAATCGGTCGTGCAAGCAAGGCTTGCATTTTCTGTTTGGAAAAGAACTGAACCGCAGACTTCGCTTTTGTACGATCATGAAACAAACCGTACATGGTCGAACCGCTACCGGACATGCTGGCATAAAAGGCATCCTTTTCATAGAACTGCATTTTAATTCTCTGCAGCTCAGGATGCCTTGGAAAAACCACACTCTCTAGCTGGTTAGCCAGCGTTTTTCTCCAAGTGTGGACCCCGGTTTCGTTAAAAAGCGAACTTAATTTACCCATTTTTTCTGCATTTGTCAAGCCAATTTTGGTCTGCGCATATGCCCAGCCCGTCGATACTGAAAACCCCGGAAATACCAGCACCACCCAGAAATTTAGGGGAATCTTTAGAGGCGTTAACTCCTCTCCCCGTCCCATTCCAAGCGCAGTGCCCCCCATAAGGAAAAACGGTACATCCGAACCAATTTCAAATGCCATCCTTTTCAATATATGATGATGTGTTTTTTCCTTCCAAAGCGATTCACAGGCTCTAAGAGTAGCTGCCGCGTTGCTGCTTCCCCCTCCAAGACCGGCCCCTGAAGGAATCCGCTTGTGAATCGTAACTTCTAATCCTCCACGAATATGCAATGCTTGCTTGTACTGAAGGAATGCTTGATGAATCAGGTTTTTATCGTCTTTGGGAATTGATATTTCTGAACATGAAATCTGAACAGAACCGAAGGGTACCTTCTTGAAAATGAGGGTATCGTGCAGATCAATCAATTGGAAAACGGTTTCAATATTGTGATAACCATCTTCCCGTTTGTTATGAACCAATAATCCTAAATTAATTTTAGCATAAGACTGAATTGTCATTTGCATTGGATGCAGCCCCGGCGTTATCTATTCTCTTCAAACCCTGATGTCACTGTCTGTAAAAAATGCAACTCAAATTTTTACACAACAACCACTTTATTGAAAGAACGCAGGCCTCCTTCATATCAATGAATATAGATAAACGATAAAAAAAGTTTAATCTAATTTCTATAACAAATATCATTCCATTAAAAATCATTTGGATATAAATTCATATTTTTACATGCAAAAAGGATCATCAAGCGCTGATACAAATGTATACTTTTTGATACAGTATCGTCATGTTTAACAGACATTTTTTAAAAATGTTTATTTCGCCAAAGAATGTCCGCAATGCAATTTGGTTTTTCATAAAAAAAATTGTAAATTAAAGTATGCTAACAATTTACTTTATTTCCGATGCGCATCTTGGTATTGATTCGCCCGAAAAAGAAAACTTTAAAAATCAACAACTGATTTCATTTCTGCAGGACATTGAAAAAAAAGCTGATATTCTTATTATCGTCGGTGATTTGTTCGATTTCTGGTTTGATTATCAATGGGTCATTCCGAGACATCATTTAAAAACAATCATCGCCTTGAAACGTTTAACCAGTCGCGGCGTAAAAATAATGTATTGTATCGGCAATCATGATTTCTGGCTGGGAAATTTCTTTCAAAATGATTTAAACATCACAATACACCGAAAACCCATATGTCTCAATATTGAAAAACGCCGATTTTTTATTTCTCATGGTGACGGGATTAATAAAAAAGACATCACTTATCGAATTCTGAAAACAATTTTACGAAGCCCCGTTACGGCGGTGCTGTGCAGAATTATGCATCCGGATTTGACATTTATGCTGGCCAGGTGGTTTTCATCACTGAGCCGTCAAAACCGCCCAAATCATGATCTGCGAGAACCTTATGTGAATTATGCCCGGCAATTATTCACTGAAGGATTTGATTTCGTCATTATGGGGCATACACATGACGCGATGATTTTACAGGAAAACGACCATACTTATGTCAACACAGGAGAATGGATGCATCAGTTCACCTATGCTGTATATGCCAATGGCAAACTTACACTTAAGCAATGGAAGCACAAAGGCTCGAAGGAAAATCAAGATGAAACGTAAAAAAAGGTCCATACCAGTGTACAAAATGCAATCGCCTGTGCAAGAAAAACCGAGTCAAAAAATGATATGGTGGAAATACACGACTGTTCTTTTCTCTGTCATTCTGGGAATCGGTCTAATCATATTGATACTGCTCAGTCATAATTTACCTTCACTCATACAACTCGAAGAAGCAAGCGATCCTGTGCTTGTCTCCCGCATCGTTTCGAATGACGGTGTTGTGCTTAAAGAGATCTATCAAAAAAAGCGCCTGTATGTTCCTATCGATCTCATCCCGGAGCATTTGAAACAAGCGGTATTGGCAATTGAAGACCGAAGATTTTATAATCACTGGGGACTCGATTTGCGCCGTATTTTTTATTTGGGATTTCGAAACATCATTTCTATGGAAATTGTCGGAGGAGCAAGCACACTTACTGCTCAGCTGGCAAAAAAATTGTATTTTTCCCCGAGACGCTCAATCATTCGGAAAATCCGCGAGGGCATAACCGCCATGCAAATTGAACGTACATATTCTAAGAATGAAATTCTTGAGATGTATTTAAATTACATGGAACTGGGCCGCGGCGCACATGGCGTACAATCGGCCGCATTGGTCTATTTTAACAAAAATGTGGACGAACTGGAGCTTCAGGAAAGCGCTTTCATTGCAGGCATGTTCCAATTGCCTTATGGATATTTCAATCCCGACCGGGATACTCTTGAAGCCGTTAATCGCCGCAACATCGTGCTTCGAAGCATGGTTGATTATGGTAAATTAACAAATTCTGAATATGATTCATTATCGCAATTACCGCTGGCTGTCGTTCCACGTGAAGAAGATGATGAAAATGTCATTGCCCCTTATTTTTGTGAACATGTGCGGCAGCAAATGGAACGAAAATACGGAATGAAAACCTATACAGAAGGATATACTATTTATACATCTCTTGATACACGTGTCCAGGCATGCGCAAACAGTGCTGTGAATGCATTTATGCCCAAACTGGACGAAGCCATGCGAAATCGGTTTATGCAAAAAAAAGAATACTTGAAATGGTTCGATCCTCCACTAAAATCTCGGGAAGAGATTAACTCTTTTCTCGCGGATTCGACCAAAGTGGATTCATTATTTAAGGAATATGCGACGGTTCAATGTGCTCTGGTGGCAATTGATCCAGGCACAGGGCATATTCTGGCAATGATTGGAGGGCGTGATTTTAAAAAATGGAAATTTAACCGGGCCACCCAGGCTTCCCGTCAGCCTGGATCTGCCTTTAAACCTATTGTATTTACATCTGCTATTGACAATGGCTGGCCAACAACCAAAGAATTTCTAAACCAACCCGTGGTTATAAAAATGGTAGATGGTACAGAATGGCGTCCCTCGAATTATGAAGAAGATGAAGAGGGGGGATTGGTCACCATCCGCAGAGGACTGGCGAAATCATACAATCTCATTGCAGTAAGACTGGTTCAGGAACTGGAATTGCAGCATAAAGCAGCCTGGTATGCAAAACGTTTCGGGTTTTCGACTCAGATTAATCCCTTTGATGCCGTCGTTCTCGGCGTGGATGCTGTTCATCCGATTGAATTGACCTCGGCTTACTGTGTATTTGCAAATAAGGGTATCCTGACCGAGCCTGTATCTATTCTGAAAGTTGTGGACAAAAACGGCAATGTGCTTGAGGAGGCCACTCCGAATTCAAAAGAAGTACTGACCGAAGCGACTGCTTATATTATGACCGATTTATTACAGTCTGTTATGAATTCAGGAACAGGGATTTCAGCACGATCACACTATCGGTTTTTCCGGCCCGCAGCCGGAAAAACCGGGACAACCAATGACTTCCGTAACGCCTGGTTTGTAGGATTTACTCCTCAAATAGCCGCTGGCGTATGGGTAGGGATGGATGATCAAACCATTAGCCTTGGTGAAGGACGAACCGGTGCCAGTACAGCACTTCCGATATGGGCACCGTTTATGCGGATGGTTCATGATACGCTTGACTTGCCCGTTGAACATTTTATCCAACCTCCTGGTGTAGTACGCATGGACATATGCTCTGACAGCAAATTAAAGGCAACGGAATTTTGCCCGAAAGTGGTTGAAGAGATTTTTTTAAAGGGCACAGAACCCATTCAATCCTGTGATATCCATGGAAAATCGGGAAGCGGAAAGAAAAAAAGGAATCATCAACAGGTTTTTTAATCAGGCAAGCTGAAAATCAATTCCTCGTCTGCTAAAATGAGGGTTTCAATCAATGGCTGAATTTGAGGAGATGCATCGCGGATATCTATTGCCTGTGCAACGCGATTCATCGCATCACCAAGTTCTTGAGAGCAGTCAGTGGTTAATAAAGCCAGCGGCTCTCCCTTGCTAACGGAATCTCCTACCTTTTTATAGAGCAAAATTCCGGCTTTGGGATCAACTGCATCTGTTTTCTTTACACGCCCAGCACCCAGCGACAAGGCTGCCAATCCCAATGAACAGGCATTCATATCATAGATATTGCCAGAACAGCTGGCCTTTACTTCTGCCTGATAAACAGGCTTTGGATAAATATCAGGATGGTTTAACACAGACACATCCCCGCCCTGCATTGCCACCATCTCAATAAAACGCTGCCATGCCCTGCCGGAATCAAGAACATCCTGAAGTATTTCGAATCCTGTATGATAATCATCAATTTTCCCGGCCTGCACAAGCATCAGGCTGCCCAGGGCCAGAGTCACATCCATTAAATCTTTAGCCCCATTGCCCTGCAAAGCCTTCATGGCTTCACGGGTTTCTATCCAGTTACCAATGGTATTCCCCAAGGGTTGATCCATATTGGTTATAAGTGCCTGTGTTTTCAAATCCAATATGTTCCCCAATTCAACAAGTGTTCTTGCCAGGCGATAAGTTATCTCTCGATCATTAAAGAAAGCGCCATTTCCAATTTTGACATCCAATACCAGCGCATCCGCACCTTCAGCCTTCTTTTTACTGAGGATGCTGCTGCAGATCAGGGGTATGCTGGGAACAGTACCGGTTACATCCCTCAACGCATACAATTGACGGTCTGCAGGTACCATTTGCTCTGTCTGGCCAACAATCGCACAGCCAATTTTACTCAATTGACGAAAAAACTCGGATTCGGAGAGTTCTGTCCGGAAACCAGGAATGGCTTCAAGTTTATCCAGAGTTCCTCCTGTATGTCCCAGTCCTCTTCCGGCCATCATCGGCACAGTCACACCTGCTGCCGCAACCAGAGGCGCCAAAATCAAGCTGACTTTATCGCCCACGCCTCCTGTTGAATGTTTGTCTACTTTAATTGCTTCAATTGAAGACAAATCAAGACTTTTTCCGGATTCAATCATCGCCTTCGTGAGTGCTGTCATCTCATCACGGTTCATGCCTTGAAAGTATATGGCCATCAACAGAGCACTCATTTGATAATCAGGGATTTCTTCCCGGGTATAAGAATCCACAAGCCACTGAATCTCGGAAGCCGTAAAATGCTTTCCATCCCGTTTGTTTATGATCAACTCAACCGGATTCATAAGAGCTCCTTATATTAAATACAATCATCTGATATCTTCTTGCCGGCATAGAATCTGTAAAATGAAAAGACACGGAAAAAGCCGGGATAAATGAATAGTGAAGCAGCAAATCAGGATCCCTGCGAACATACAAATCGATTTTAAGTCAATGCCTCATTCCTGCCACCAATCCAATCCACTCGCCACTTTCCCGGCGTTCAATGCAGGATAAACCCACGGCTTGCATCTGGTCCAGGAAACCCGTGTATTCTGATATTAAAACACCTGATAAAACCATACGTGTTTTCGGACGACATAACGCGATCATGGCTCTCAGTATTTCAGACAGTACCGAGCGGTTGATATTGGCTAAAATTAAATCATACGGACGCATTGGAACGACTTCAATACTGCCTTGCAGAATTTCAATTCGATCAGAAACACTGTTGAGGGAGACATTTTCCCTTGCATTTTCCAGCGCCTCGGAATCAGTATCAACAGCAATGCATCGTGCACCCAATTTTGCGGCAGCAATTGCCAAAATACCGCTTCCCGTTCCCATATCCAGGATATGATCGCCGCGCCGGATATATTTTTCAAGTAATTCAAGGCAAATCCGGGTCGTCTCGTGGGATCCGGTTCCAAAAGCCATCCTCGGCATGATATCAATCAAAATTGATTGAGGGGCATTCAAGACTTCCCAGGGAGGTTTAACAACAATTTTTTCAGTAATCCGCATCGGATGAAAAAAGCGGCGCCACCCGGCAGACCAATCTTCAACAGGCCTTTCAGCGATAATCGGCTGTCCAACAGAAAATCCCATTTCTTTTAAATTATCAAGAAAACGATCCAGGTCATGTTTCAGCATTTTATTATCCGAATCAGCACCAAAGTATCCGATAATTGTCTGATCAAGCTCTTCTACACCATTCGCACCCTGATCGAAAAGAAAATTGGAAACCGCTTCAAATGCAGCGGTTTCGCAGGGCACACTCACATGGAACCATTTGACATTTTTAATCATATCGATCAAGGATAGAAATAAAAATATAACCCGCCAGACAAGATAAGCCGTACTGTTTTATTCCGGATCGTAAATCAAATGCAGCAGTACAGTACCGATTGTTTGCAGACTCTCCGGACTGCACTTGTCCGGAGTGTCCTCGACTGTATGCCAATAGGTGTAATCAAAATCAATAATATCCACGGATGGAATACCAATTTTCAATAAATTCAAATGGTCATCAATCACAGCAGGACCTTTGGAACGGACGAATGCTGACAGGCCCAGATCTTCCGCCCGGCTCCAGATCTGATCGACATAGCTGGGTGCGTACAGACTGGAATAATGCTCAATGGGCAACAAAAGATCCCGGTCTCCGATCAGATCCAGAAGAATTGCATATTGAGGGAATACAGTCAGCCATCCGGATTCAGCGAAATACTTGGATCCGAGGCACCAGGTTTCCGGTTGCCCATCCAGCCCGGCGTCTTCGGCGTCGAAAAACACCAGCTCAATACCAATCGGTGCACGATGATTATGCAGGATCCTGGCCAATTCCAAAAGCACGGCCACTCCGGAAGCCCCATCATTCGCTCCCAAAATAGGGGTATTCCGGTTTTCAGGATTCGGATCATGATCCGCCCGGGGACGTGTATCCCAATGGGCACAAAGCAAGATTCGTTTTGATTGTTGGCCAAAAGAGGCCATGACATTTGTACATTGATATGTATTTGAACCAAGAGGCAAAGTCATTCGAAATGTTTGCTTTTCAACACAGGAGGAATATTTTTTCAACTCATCGATAATAAATTTCAGGCATTTTTCATGAGCGTCTGATCCGGGATTTCGCGGACCGAACGAGCACTGTTTCTCCAGATAATCGAATGCTTGTCTTTGATCAAATACAGGTACCTGACAAAAGACAAATACCCTGATAAATATCAGGAAACCGCAGATCCATATTTTTTTTATCATGGGCACGACCAGATCTCCATAAAAAATTCAATTTTTCCTTCGCAGAAACTTCACGCTTTCGATATATTGCCTTAATCATGAATCAGAAAATGCTTTTGGCTGACATTCACAATATAATGGTCATAAACTGCACAAACAATATTTTTTTGGCCGATACACACTGGTATGAATTGATATCAAATATTTTGCCAAAATGGCATCAGGATCAAATTTTTCGGGAACTTATTAAAGATTGAATCGTAATTTCTATAACTCTCTCCCTCCCAAATCCGGCGGTGTTGGTTATACCGGCATCGCCGGTACTCCTTATAATCATTGATATATTCAATCAGAGTCAACAATTCTGGCTTTTACTGATTCCTCCTGAAACGCCTTGACAATCTCTGTGGATTTGATTATACTGTTTTCCGTGGAAGGGCTTCCAAGCGATAAGGGCATTCCATGCGAAAACCGAATCGAATTCTATTAATCATGTTAATATGCCCTGGTCTTTTTAGACATCAGGGTATCGCTCAAACATCTGTTAACGTGACATTTCGATTTTATCCTGCATCCGAATCGGTGATCCGAGCGTTCGTTCCCGGTTCATTCAACAACTGGGGACCCAACAGTAATGGGATCATTGCTGCAAATGCACCGTCCCGCATGGTATGGTCCGATACCCTCCAATGTTATGTCAAGATTATTCCACTCAATGCAAACACAATCTATCAATATAAATTCCACGAACATCCGGACAATCAGTGGATTACTGATCCTCTGAATCCAGACGTAAATACAGCAGACAACAACAATTCAATAATCACAGCACGCAACGGCATGCTATTTCAAATTCAGCCGAAAAACGGAACCATTCTGACTGATACAACCATAGAAATTGTCGCCAGTGTATGCGTGGCTAAGCCAGACTCGGTGCTTCCGGACCTGTCCTTTATTGAACTTGACGGGGAGATCCTGACCTCATTTCAAGGCGCCTGGACAGACAGCCTTTCGGTGCTTCGGTATCCACTGCAAAACATCGACAACGGAACTCATACAGTCCGGCTTCACGTAAAGACCCGGGATGAATTGAATTTTTCAGATTCAACAACATTTACTGCTTTTGTGAAACATCTCTTTTTCATCACACCCGATCAGGAAAACGTATTTGCCAGCCCAAAAACCCTTCGCTGGCGTGTCAATCTGGAAGGCATGGAACTGGACAGTCTGGTGCTGCGTGAAATCGGCGGCCGGGACTCGCTGTTTGTCCCTGCGACAGAATCAGATTATACTGCCCGGATCGAATGTGATTATGGACAGCACTGCTATGTGGTCCGTGCCCGGGAAACCGGCGGCACCCTTTATGCCTCAGACACGCTGACACTGAATTTTCCGGAGCCGCAGCTTCCGGAACCGGAAATTCAATTATCCGTTCAGGAAAACATGCTGGTTCTCACGGCCCTGGCGAATGATCCTCAAAATCAGACAGTATCCTTCCAATGGAGGAACGGATCAGCCAACCGGATTCGGATTCCCGGTCTGGATGGCCGGACAGGCAGCCATCTTGAATTGCCAATACCGGACACACCCGGCGATTATGCCATCCACATCACCGCTGAAGACTCGGACGGAAATCACAATACAACACAGTCCTTTTTTACTGTCACTGAGAAAGACTCGGTCATTCTCCCGGATATGAATACCGTTCCTCAATGGATCCGTGAGGCCTGTATTTACTCTATGTTTATCCGTGGATTCACCGGTCCAGGCACGATTCAGTCGGCTGCAAATCGTCTCCACTATATTCGGAATCTGGGATTCAGTGTCATCTGGGTGCTGCCGGTCATGGATGTGGAAGGCGTGCTGGATCAGAATACGAATATCGGATACAACATTGTGGATTTTTACAATGTGGAGCCCCTGTATGGATCCAATCAGGATTTCCGGGACTTTGTCTCCGCCGCTCATGATCTCGGCCTGCGGGTAATTCTGGACGTGACCCCCAATCATTCCAGCCGTTCTCATCCGTTCGCCCTGGACGCCCGAAATCTGGGTCCCTACAGCCGCTATTGGGATTTCTACCAGCACGAAATCATCCCTCATAATACAAACAACCTGGGTCAGTCTGTTTCTCCCGATGGAATTGTCTATTATTCGGATTTTAGTTCGGCACTGCTTAACTGGAACTGGGAGGATGCGGAGGCCCGGCAGTACATGATCCGTGTGTATCAGCACTGGCTCCGGGATTACGATATCGATGGCTTCCGGCTGGATGTGTACTGGGGGCCGCACAGGCGTTACGGACCTGATTGCTTCGACCTGCCTCTAAGAAAAGCTCTTCGTGCGGCCAAAGCGGACATCCTGATTCTGGGAGAAGCCGACGGTACCGGCATAGGCACAGAAAGCCTGTATGCAGATCAGGCCGGTGGTGTCGATATGGCCTATGACTGGAATCTTATGTGGAATCTCAATAATTTTCCTTCGATTTCCACCCTCCATGAAAAGCTGGTCAATTGGGGCTACCGGCCAGGAGACAACAGTTATTTTTTACGGTTTCTGGAAAATCACGACGAATGGCGTGTAGCCCAGCGCTACAACAGCATAGAAAAAACCATCCCCGTGTCCACGTCTGTCTTTTTATCAACAGGCACACCCATGTGTTACCAGGGCCAGGAGGTCGGTATGGGATTCGGCTTGACCGGCAGTAAGGAAACTCTGGCCCGCTCTACAGTAAACTGGCAGAATCCGCCGGCATGCATATTGGCACCCCATTACCAGAAACTGGCCCAGATACGGGCTCAGTTTCCGCAATTCCGGCGTCAGCCTGCAGATATCAATAAGGATGGTCAAATTAATGCATCCGACAAGTCCGTACAGCCCCGGCTGTCCGCATCATCCAATTCCATCTATGCTTTCGGCCGGCCCTGGCCGGATGAAAACGCCGTGGTCATCATGAACTTCTCCGGAGAAAAACAAGAGGCAGACATTCGTCTCGACTCTGAATCCTGGATGGAATGGGTGAGCGTTCCTGCTGCGGATACGGACTATTTATTCGCCAGCAATATTTACAGCAATACATCTGTACCTATTCCCGGGGATTCAGAAACCCTGCATGCGGTTCTTGAACCATACGGTGTTGCAGTTTTTATTCTCGGCAAGGATAAAAAATCAGTAAATTTACCTGCTTTATCGGTAAACGTCATATCGGACTTTACCTCCTCATTACCTGACCAATGCCAGCTTTATCCGAATTTTCCCAATCCATTTAATCAGGCAACCATAATTATGTATTACCTTGAAAAATCCTCGAAAATCATGCTGGAGGTATTGAATATCCAGGGACAGCGGGTGAAAATATTGGCATCAGGTGTTCAAATGCCCGGTATACACCGTGTGCAATGGCACGCTATGACCGATCAATATCAGCCGGCACCTTCAGGAATTTACCTGCTGCGCCTGGCAACTTCTGAGCGCGTAATCAACCAGAAAATCATTTTAATCAGGTAAATTGAATTGATGAAACCCATATCAATGACTTGGTATATTGGATTGTTCTTCTGGATTCAGGTACTGGGACAACCGGAATGGCGCTTTGGATTTGAAGATACATGGTCTCATTTAACCGCGCTGATGACAACCGCACAAAAACAAACGCTGTTAGAAAAGCTGACGTATCTCGTTGAATCTCAGCCCGGTCACTGTGATATCAATTTTCCGGCATTAAACGGGGGCTGGAAAGGAATGCAGCCCAATCAGGGGGATGCAATTGACTTTAAAAACAGCGATCAGGCCGTCTGCCTTCTGCAGAAATATGGCTTTCGCATGATGTGGAATTTAAGGATTAATGCGCCATGGGCTTCCGCTGGTAATCCTTCCTGTTATGGATCGGGGGACTGCGCCCCGGACGACAATCATGTAAAGGATCTGTACGATTTTATTTCAGCATTGATTGAAAGGTATGATGGCGATGGGATTCTGGATATGGGATACGAGACACCATCCGATTCCTCAGATGATCTCATCCTTCCCATTCAGTTTTACTTGATGACAGGTGAAATCGAATTTATGGGGCCATCTCCCCCTCCGCCAAACGGAAAATATGGAGATGAATCCACCCTTCATTTTTGGACGGATTCAATGGATCAGCTTTTAAAAACCCACAGAATTGTATATCAGGCCATCCATGATGCAGATCCCACGGGCAACAGCCGATTGATCAGCAGTGGTGGCGTGTTGTGGGATCTCTACTCGGACTTTCCTGATTATCCTGAAATCGAAGGACCGACTGTTCAGTCTCGTCTGCTCGGAAATAATAATCATTCAGTGTCATACACAGAAAGCTTTAATCGTCTTAAACAAATACTTACCAGTTTCGGAGACGACACGGACGGTGTCGAATGCGATTACATTGGCTGGCATCCGCATATGCCCTGGAGAGAGATTGATCAGACTTTTCGATTTATAAGAAAATATGCCGGTGACAAACCCATTTATGTGGATGACATGTGGTGTAATATTTTCCCAATCGATCATGAGGATGCACCTGGAAACGCATTGTTCACAAAAAAAGCCCTGCAAAAAGAAGGTGATTTTCCAAATGCGCTGGTATCCTCATATGCAGCATTAAAACAGGGCTTAATGCAGGACGATCCCGAGGTAGTGGCCTGGTATTATGCCCGACATGCACGGACTCTGGTTAAGGCATTTGTATCGGTATTTGGATACGGAGCCGAACGGGCATGTATTTCAGGCATTGCCGATATTTGGGAAGACAAACTGAATTTAATGAGCACGATGGCTTTGGAATTTAAAAAGAAACCGGGTTACTATACCTATCGTCTGATGGTGGATCTTCTGTACGATTTTACGGAAGTCCAAGAATTAATCTTAAGTTCTGATCCAAAAACGCGGGTCTATCTTTTTCAGCGTCCCCGCGGAGAAATTTATGTCGGATGGAGTGAAACAGGAGCTGGTCCACCCGATCTGGATTATACGATACCCAATGGTGAATTTATTTCCCTGCCTGTACAGGCTGATCAAGTTTTACAGACACAAATCATTTCCAATCTGGATCACTTGATTCCTGAAACAGATGTTCTCCCGGTTTCTCAAAATTCATTAAATATTCAACTCGGCTATTCTCCAGTTTTCCTGGAACCCATCTCTCCTTCATCCATACAATCTTTGAAAATGAATCCGTTCCTGAAAAGGTTCATGCCTGTGTCCGTAACCCCCAATCCCTTCAATCCTGCAACAACAATCAGGTATGAGCTCTCGGAGGCATCTCAGGTTATGCTGAATATCCGGAACAGCCGGGGGCAACGGGTATGGCATATGGACCTGGGCATTCAGGAACCGGGAGCGCACCATATTCAATGGCAGGGCAGGTGTGACCGGGACCAAAAATTATCCAGCGGAATTTATATTCTGCAGTTTAACCTGAAAAACCGGATATTGCATCATAAAATGATCCTGATACAATAAAACAGGGAGGTAACATGGCTGCGCTTGATTATATCATAATCATCATTTATCTTGGCCTGATCGTTTTTGTGGGCATGATACTGCAAAAGAAGGCATCCGCGGGTATCGATTCCTATTTCCTTGGAAACCGGGGATTACCATGGTGGGCGCTGGGCGCATCGGGCATGGCATCCAACATGGACGTAGCCGGCACCATGATCAATACGGCCTGGGTGTTCGCCCTGGGTGCAGCCGGTCTGTTTCTGGAAATACGAGGCGGCGTCACCCTGATCATGGCCTTTCTGATGATTTTCATGGGCAAATGGAACAGACGCGCCCAGGTCATGACCATGGCCGAATGGATGCGGTTCCGATTCGGCTCCGGAAAGGAGGGGAACACGGCCCGTATTGTTACTGCCGTCGCCGTGATTGTAGTCACCTGCGCCATGATCACCTATATGGCGGTCGGTTCCGGAAAATTTGTCAGTACTTTTCTGCACATCCCCGATCTCGGGCGTATCGAAAATCCCCTGGACGTATCCGAATCTGTCCGTATGGATACATTTATAAACGACATGACATATCACAGCATGGTTGTGGATTATGAAATTCAGACACAAATCATCCAATTACCGGAACAAAAAATGCTTTCCACCGCAGGCCGCGAACTCCGGGAAGCCTGGGAACAGGTCAGGAACCAGCCCGGGAATGTCACCGGACTTTCAAAACTGGACAGGGAAATTCGGGAATTCGGAACAGCCCTCCGGTCATTGATGTCCTCGATTACATACGAAAAACCGGAACTTGGGCAAGGCATGCTGGACGGTGATTTAACCCGGCTGACAAACGTTTATCAGGAACTGGATGGGTTTTATTTTAAATCCGTGTCTTACCGGATCATACTCAAAGCCCAGTTTCTGGCAGCCCTGCTGATGATCTTCCTGGCCATGCTGTATACGGTGGCAAGTGGTTTGTACGGAGTGGTCTGGACGGATGTGTTTCAGGGGGTGCTGATTTTCGGAACCCTGATATTTATATGCATTACCGCATTAACAAAATTCGGATTGCCGGATACCTTTTTTATTTCCGTACCCATGAAAGACGGCACGTTTCAGGCCATCCAGACCACGCGGGAAGCCTGGTCCCATCCCCTGCCTCCCTGGAAGCTGGCGTTTCCGAAAGATTCAATGTATTCCGTGTACAATCTGTTCGGTATCGCCATTTTCTTCTATCTGGTCAAGGTGACCATTGAGGGATGCGGCGGCACATCCCAATACATGATTCAACGATTTTACGCATCCAGAAGTGACCGGGAAGCCGGACTTCTGTCTCTGTTCTGGACCTTTCTGCTGAGTTTTCGGTGGCCCTTTATTACAGCCATTGCCATCATGGGCATTGCCCTGGGATCGCAGCAGGGCGTAATCAGCGATCCGGAAAAAGTGCTGCCGGTAGTCGTCAACAAGCTGGTCCCCATCGGGATCAAGGGATTTCTGGTGGCTGGTCTGATGGCCGCAGCCATGTCCACCTTCGACTCCACAGTGAATGCCGGTGCCGCATACTGGGTAAAGGATATTTATCAGGCCTATATTAATCCACGGGCATCTCAAAAGACCTTAATGAAACACAGCCGCTGGGCCTCGGTTCTGATTGTTATTCTTGGCCTCTTGTTCAGCCTGACCATCCGAAATATCAATGAAATCTGGGGATGGATCACCATGAGCATCGGCGCGGGTATGATTATCCCCACGCTGCTCCGCTGGTACTGGTGGCGCATGAACGGATATGGCTATGCCCTGGGCATGGCCGCCGGCATGATTGCGGCCGTGGTGCAGCGTCTGGTATTTCCCGGGGTACCCGAGTATGTGTCATTCAGCTTTGCCAGCGGATTTTCTCTGGTGGGCACGATTCTGGGAACATATCTGACCAGACCGACAGAAAAAAAAGTGCTCGATCAGTTTTACAAAACCACACGGCCTTTCGGATTCTGGAATCCTATACGAAATCAGATCTCTCCAACGATTCGTGAACATATCAACAAAGAGAACCGCAGGGATATTATCAGCACATTTTTCGCCGTACCCTGGCAGGTCGTGCTTTTTCTCACCATGATGATGCTGATCATGAAAGCGTGGAATACCCTTTTTGTTCTACTGGGCATCCTTGCGGTTCTTTCTGTGGGACTTTACCTGAACTGGTTCCGGCATTTGTCAACTGAGGTTAAAATGGAAGATGAATAGGCCAAGATCCATGAAAACGTGAGAATCAGATATATGAATGATGCGGAAATAGGACCTTAATACGGAGTAAGACAATTTTATTATTAAAAGGATAATTACTGAAAATTGACAATGCATCTTCAATGAAGAGGGTATGTATTCATCATACGATCCCTTCTGAGATGTTTTTCAACAAGCATTTAATATGTTGTAAAGTATCTCTTCAAGCACCATCTGAACGATTGTATAAATATATGAATTTATGCATGTAACGACACTGTGATCTTTCATTTCATATCGAAATATGATAAATTTTTTCATTCAGATTTGGACAAGCATCATGTATTTTTTGATTGAATCACAGCAAAATTTAGTTATCAGAAATGCCCGCCTAATATGATATTCATATTATACTTAACACTATAACTGCCGGTCTTGTAATTCATCATATAAAAGTCAAAAAAAAGACATTTTCGTCATATGAATATAACTGATGTTACAATGGCATAATTGTTGTGAATATCCGATTCATTGAAGTATGCCAATATGTTGAAATGATGCTTAACGCTATGGGTAATGAATAAAAATCGAATTTCACAATCATCATCGATGTTGTATGTAAGACACAGGGATCTGGTGTGTATCAATCGGAGAAAAAAGGATGTGCTCAGGTATTCGCGATAATGTTGTTTTGTTAACCTCAACGATTTTATTGTCAGTCCGGATCGTCATGCTCAATGCACAAATGATTGAGAAAATCCCCGGAGAGACTTTGCATTATTATACTCTTGATGACTGTATTGAGATGGCACTTGAGCATCATGTGAAACAACGGATCGCCCTGGAATCCTTAAATATCGCCGAGGCACAGAAAAAACAAGCCCTTTCTGCCTATTGGCCTCAATTAAGCGCTTCTGCTTATTACTCGGTCACAGATGAAGAACCCACCTTTATCTTCCCCAAATCCAGTATCAACCTGCCTGATATGGATTTTACTGTTGCGGAACAACATATCAAATTAATGGATAATCAGAATCTGACTGCTTCTTTAAAACTGACAATGCCGCTGTATACCGGCGGCATTGTATCTGCTTTGAAAAATCAGGCAGCCCTGGGGGTTCAAATCGCTCAAAATGACATACAGAAAACCCGGAATGAAATCACTCGCGATGTGAAAAAATATTATTACGCAGTCGTACTGACGAATCATCTGACTGACATCGGCCAGGAGGCCTTCGACCGTCTGAACGCAACCCTGGATTTAACGGAGTCCTTATACAAAAACGGTTCAGGCCGGGTAAAGAAAACGGATTATCTGAAAAACAAACTGATTGTGGATAATGTGAAGATGCTGATTGTTGAACTTCAGAAGAGCAATAAACTCGCTGAGGCGGCCCTGAAATTCAGCATCGGCCTTCCCTGGAATGAGCCCATTAAACTGGCTGAGAATGTGATTCCCCACCAGGCGTTGAGTCAGGATCTTGATTCATATGTTCACCGGATGCTGTCAGAGAATCTGGAGTTAAAGACAATTCAACTTGCAAGTAGTGTCTTTGATCAAAAATTGAAGGAGAGCAAGGGGTATCTGTATCCTCATATAGGTCTTGTGGGTCAGCATACACGGCTTTTTAATAAATATAATTATGGCATGATGACCCCTGAAAATAAACAGCTCTGGCTGATTGGTCTGGGACTCAATTATTCTTTTTTCAATGGATTCCGCTATAAAAATAAAGTTCAGGAAGTTCGAAGCCGGGCCACGCAGTTGCGCCATCAATATACGCTTTTTAAGCAGGGGCTGACACTGATGGTGCAGAGTCATTTTTTCCAACTCATGGCAGCCCAGGAGGGCGTTGAGATTTCGAAGGAGGTGTATGCGACTGCATCGGAAAATCTCGAACTGGTAAAGCGCGCCTACCGGATAGAAATCTTAACCGAAAAGGATTTAATCGAAGCACAGATCATTGAAGCACTGATGAAGGCAAAATTAGAGAAATCGCTTTATGATCATTATCGGATCAGGACAGACCTTGAATATTTGCTGGCCGAACAAGTAACCGATTTCATAAAGAGGAATACGCTTGATACAAATTAGAATAAGCTGCTTTCTACTGATGATAACAGGTGTCATCGCTTCTGCCCAGAATATGACGACCAAGAGATCAGAAGTAAAGTTTATTTCATCAATCAACTGCTCAGAAGAAGCGACCGATAATATCTTAAATCTTGAGATCGGATTTTCAAAAAAAGTATTTTATAATGTGGATATTCGGGATGCAGCAGCGGCAGCGCATCTGATCACCCTTAAAACCGTACAGGAAATGAAAAAAAACGTCCAATTAACAACCATCATTTATGAAAATAATGATGAAATCATAGCTGATTTAAAAGCGAAAAAGCTGGATCTCATCACTGTGTTGTCCGAGGATTTGCCGGAACTGATTGAACAAAATATTGTGGATCCTTTTCTGATCGAAATCGAGAAGGATGAAATATATGAACATTATGTCCTCTGTGCGAGGAGGGATATGCCGGGATCCGGATTGAAGGCCCTTGCAAATAAAACTTTAATTCTCAGTGTCTGGGTTGAATCAGATTTGCCCACCTACTGGCTGAATTCGCTGCTCAATGAAAACCATCTTCCATCTGTCAGCTCCTTTTTCTCGCAAATCGACATGATCCAACGACCTGAACAAGCGGTCATGCGGGTTTTTTTCTGCAAATCAGATGTCTGCCTGGTACAGAAACAGACTTTTGAGGTCCTCAAGGAAATGAATCCACAGATTGCAAAGGACATAACAATCATCGAAGAATCCCCGGGCTTCGTTAACGGTGTGCTCTGTCTAAACAGATCATTAACAGATGAACATGACAACCGCAGTTTGATAGAAGAGACATTATTGAATATGAAACAAACGACCGGAGGGGAACAGTTAATGGAGTTATTTGATATCGATGATTTTTTACCCTATGAAGATGCCTATTTGCACGACACATTCGAGGTCATTAAGCAATATCAGACTCTGAATTACTAAATAGCGGATAATCGTAAACATGTCTATAAAACAATACATTCAAATCATTGCTCTCTTTGTTTTTGTCCTGGCGCTTTCAATCAGGGGGCTTGCTCAAAGTGAAACCACATCCTCCCCGGTGCAACTGAATTTTGGTTTTCCAATATCGGTACTTCCGGAGGTGAACGAACAGGATGTTAAAGCCGCAATTAAAGTATGGGCAGAGGATTTCCTTGATAAAGAGTATTATAAAACCGAGTTTTATGTCTATGATGATTTGGACAAATTGATTCAGGCGATGATTGACGGCCGGATTAATATTGCACCTCTACCCCCCATTGATTATATCCAATTGAATCAAACCCTAAAACTTTATCCTGCTGTTTGTGCAAAAATTAAAGAATCTGTTTCAGACCGTTTTGTATTACTTGCTCGAAAAGACAGTCATTTCGTCGGAATTCAGGATCTGGCAGACAAATCACTGGTGCTAAAACAGGAATCGTCACCGTCCTTAATAGATACCTGGCTTGAAGTCATGCTGTATGAGGCGGATCTACCGCCATCCAACCGGTTCTTCAGCGAGGTCATTAAAAAAGAACGGGAATTCCAAGTCATTTTTCCTCTTTTGATGAAACAAACGGACTGCTGCATTATCACGGAAGGTGCATTTAACACGATGAGTGAACTGAATCCGCAACTCAACACTCAATTGATGCCAATTGTTACATCCGATTCACTCATGATATCCACCATTCTTACCTATACAGAACAGTTAAGTGAAGAAGCCAGAGATTATTTAACATCTTTGGCTCTTAAATGGGCAGCAAATAAAACCTCGGATCAACTTCAAATATTGTTCCGTTTCAATGAATTGATTCCATATAGAGAAAAATACCTGGAGAACATCCGAACATTACTGAAAAGATATAACCGTTTTTTAAAAGATGAATAAATAAAAGAATGCAATGAAAGATTATGGATATATCTAAGAATATAGACGGGCTCAAAAGTAAAATTAATCTGAAAAGCATTAATTTTAAATTTGCCTTTTTCATCTGGCTGGTTATTATTTTTGTACTGGGACTTTATATCTGGTCGATCATTCCATTTCAGAAAAAAATCATCATAGACAGAATGGAAACAGAAGCCAGGGGAATAGCAACCTCAATCAGTCAGGTAACTTTCAATGCTATTATATTAGAGGATTACAGTTTCATTGTCGACCATTGTCTCAATGTAATAGAAGACAGCAAATCGTTAGAGTATATTGTGATCACAAAGAATGATGGTTTTTCCTTAATTCATACGATCAATACATGGTCCATCGATACGCTGGCAGGAGACTGGGTGCCTGATTCCAGACTGAGGAAAAAAGCATATATCACATTTTCAGAATTGAAAAATCATGAATGTTTTCACTATTCTCACTTTTTCAGCTATTCGGGTATTGACTGGGGTTGGATCCATATCGGGCTTTCGACAGATCCCATCAATGCAGCAGTAAAGCATCTGTATAAACGATCGCTTATCCTGTTTATCATTTTTTCTATTTATGGATTACTGATCTCAATCGCTTTCACCCGATCTCTTATCCACCCGATTCACACATTGAACAAAGTCACCAATCAATATACATCGGGCAAAAAGGATGTCAGGGTGGATATCCATACAGGAGATGAATTCGAGAACCTGGCAGACTCATTTAATTATATGATTGATAATATTAATAAAATACATAATGAACTGGAATTACGGGTTGCAGAAAGAACACGGGAATTAGCAAAATCCAATGCCCAGTTAACCAACGAAATAGACGTCCGCAAACAGATCGAATCCAGACAGCAGGACTTGCTGATCAAACTGAAATCGGCAAATGAAGATCTGCGAAGTTTCGCATATATTGTGTCCCATGATCTGAAAGCGCCACTCCGTGCCATTGGATCTCTCGTTCAATGGATAGCTTTGGATTATCGCAGTTTGTTTGATGAGGACGGAAAAGAACAATTGGATTTACTGGTAAATCGCACTGAACGCATGCACAGGTTCATTGAAGGGATATTACAATACACAAAAGTCGGAAGAATAAAAGAAGAAAAGCAAAAAGTGGATATGAATCAAATGATTGATAACCTGGCAGACCTGTTAGAAATTCCAAAAAATATCAGCATACAAAAAAAAACCAGGCTTCCTGTCGTCGAATATGAAAAAATATACATCGAACAAGTATTCCAGAATCTGGTCGGGAATGCAATCAAATATATGGATAAAGATCAGGGCATCATTTCTATTAATTGCCGGAAAAATAATGGCTTCTGGAAATTCAGTATAACAGATAACGGTCCTGGAATAGAATCAAAATATCACGAAAAAATATTTCAAATTTTCCAAACACTCAAACCAAGAGATGAAATCGAAAGCACGGGAATAGGACTCACCATTGTCAAAAGAATCATTGAAAACAGCGGCGGTAAAATCTGGGTTAAATCGGCACTGGGGAAAGGGAGCACATTTGCTTTTACAATTCCCCGAAAGACAAAGGATTCCATTAATAAACCGTCAATTGTAAAGACGTAAACAAGGCAAGAACAATGAATTCGCAGGAAATACAAAACGATGAGTTTGGATATTTTGCCTATATTATTTCTCATGACCTGAAAGCACCCTTAAGAGCCATACAAATACTGACAAAATGGATCACTCAGGAGAACGGGGATCGTCTTACTGAATCGGGACAGGAACATCTAATGCTGATTCTGGACCGTGTGAAACGCATGGATGATATCATTGACAGTATTTCGTTGTATTCACGTATCGGTCGCGAAAACATTGAACCTAAATCTGTTGATCTAAATCAACTGGTCGACTATGTGATCACTGTGATGAAAATTCCAAAGCACATCACATGTACAAAAATGAAAAACATGCCCGTTATAAATTGCCAAAAAACGCATGTGGAACAGATATTCAGACATCTCATCGGAAACGCAGTACAATATATGGATAAGTCTGAAGGCAAAATAGAGATTGATTTTTCCAAAGAAAATAAATTTTGGCGGTTCAGCGTTTCAGATAACGGCCCTGGAATTCCGGAAAAGTATCATAAACAAATATTCCAAATTTTTCAAACATTACACTCCAAGGATGACACCAACAGCAAAGGAATCGGACTGACTCTGAGTAAACGAATGATTGAACTGGCAGGAGGGCATCTCTGGCTCGAATCCAAAGAAAACAAGGGCAGTACATTTTTCTTTACTCTGCCGCGAAATAAAGAAAAAGGGTGACCTATGAATAAAAACAAGCCGATTTTACTGGTCGAGGACGACCGTGTTGATGCGATGACAGTTAAACGCGCTCTGAAAGACATTCATGTGATTAACAGACTCGATGTTGTAAAAAATGGGGAAGAAGCGATTGGTTACCTTCAGAATGACCGTGAGGAAAATCCCTGTATCATCTTGCTTGATATCAATTTACCAAGAATGAACGGCATCGAATTTTTAAAGGTGGCCAGAAAACAATCCCTTTTAGACCGTATACCGGTTGTGATTTTAACGACATCAAAAGATGATCAGGATATTATCGAAAGTTACAAACTTGGCGTGGCTGGATATATGTTAAAACCGGTGACGTATACCGAATTTATTGAAACTGTCAGAACAATTAATCTTTATTGGACCTTGAGCGAATTGCCTGATTAATCGATATTAAAAATTAGATGCAATCTTATGAAGCGAAAATAAGACCAACAGCCAAATTAATAACAGTCAATTTACTCCCGGATTTCAAAACAGGAAAACTTTGTAAAAACACCAAAATCCTTAAAATCGAATCATTTCTTTTTTTCACATAAAAACTGAAAATTTTAAAAAACGATAACCAGGATTTTAGATGAACATTTTTCAATTATCATTGCTCATCAATCTTATCATTTTATTTTTATGCTTCATAAGCGGAGTAATTACAATAAAAATGAAAGGGGTTAATCCGATAGGCAGGAGAGAAACATCACAAAATATGTTTGGCAGCATTTCAATAATATTATCAACCTTACTGTTATTGCTATTATGGATTTATTATATCATTGACAGTAATATCTCAAATTGTCTGTTTCCTGTAAAAATACTGAATAATACTGTATTTATCAAATGGGCCGCTTTGGTTATTATTTATGGAGCAACAACGATTGAAATCATTGCGGGCACATCACTGGGAGACTCAATGAGAATACACTCTCCATATGAAGAAACAAAACTGATGACAAAAGGAATATATCATTTTATTCGTAATCCGGTTGTTCTGGGGATGTTTTTGTACAGTCTGGGCATATTTTTATTTATCCCAAATGTATTGGGATTATTTACTATGATCATTTTAATTTATGGTTATAATTTCAAGGTGGATACAGAAGCCCGAGATTTATACAGAAGATTTGGTAATGATTGGCTTGAATACTGCAGAAATGTCGGAAAATATTTTCCGACATTTAAAAAATACGATTGCGGGGGCGGATCATCCGGAACATCGGATGCTCCCTGCAGATCGTCTCGAGAATCAACTTGATACGATCCAGATCAGAACCATACGCCACACCCGCTTCAACTGCAGCCCGGATCTGGGGATCCTGACAGCTGATGTTGGTTTATTTTTCATTGATGATCTGCTGATTTGGAACAACGATCAGTATATTTTCAAAAATAAGAATCTTAGTCCGCGAAGCCTGATATCAAAAATTTCGCCTTTTTCTCCGGATTCAAGCAGGATGCGGTCTCCCCGCCAAAAGGGTTGATCCATCATAATCCTAAATCCGGCAATCATATTGGTCATGGTGTCTATGGCAGCCAAAGCAAAGGCCATTGATTCCATTCCCACTGGCACAAAATTTGAGCCCATATCCTGATTGAAATTTTTTAGAATCAAGAGATCATTCCCCGTTTGCCTGTTCTTCCCGCGCCTTTTCACCTGCTTTCCGACGGTTCTGAACAAGCCATCGGGTCAGCTTGCTTTTTTGCACGCCCAGAACCACATCCTGCAAACCGATATAAAGTTCAGGATCGTTGATCAGCATTCCCGCGGATCCTTCACCTGTATCGATTTTTGTAGTGATATTTGCCAGTGCATGAAGGGTTTTCTGCAAATCCTGAGTCACTGTTTTACCATATGTTTCATCACTGATCAGGCGTCCGAGTACCGTTTTATCACTTCTTAGAGACTGGCTGACATTTTTCAGGTCAGTCACGGTCATCTTCAGTTCATGCAACGTATTGCTGAACTCTACAGAATCCGAAAGCACACTGCCCATTGGCCCCTTCCCCCGATCCAGCTTATCAAGAATAGAGGACAGCTTTTCAGTAGAAACCGACAAATGATGAAGCGTTTTTTTCAACTCCATAGGCTCATTCAACAGCATGCCCAGCATGCCCTCTCCTTGATTGATTTTGGCAATCACGTTCTGAATGCTACCCATGACCTGCTGGGTACTGTCCACAACAGAATTAAAGCTTGATTTTTCCATGGTTTTAATCCATCCGCCATCAGGAATCACGTGCTGATCCAGGCTTCCAATGCTTAATTCGACCACTTTACCGTATACAATACTGGCCGATCCCACACAGGCCCGCGTATCCTCCCGGATACGATCGCCGACGGACCTGTCTACTGTAATTTCCACCAAAATTTTCTTCTGTTTCAAATCTTCCGGAAATCCAATCTTGGTTACGTTTCCCACTTCCACGCCAGTGAGTAATACCGGATCGCCTTCATAAAGGCCTGCGGTTGATTTAAATAAGATTTTGTAATTCAGTTTGCTGCTAAAAAATTCCCCGTTGCCGCCTAAAGTAAAGACAAAGCCAATGATAATGGCAAGAGCCACAACAATGACTGCCCCTACCCTGATTTCACGTGTATATTTATATTTCATAGATATTCCCTCAACTTCTTAAAAATTCATGGACAATGGGATCGTCACATTCCATAATTTCATCCGGTGTACCGACTAACTTGATTCGGCCCCGATACAGAAACGCGATTCGGTCGGCCACTGACATTGCACTTTGAATATTATGCGTTACAATAACAGAAGTGATTTTCAAGTTTTCGTGAACCTGCCTCATCAATTTGCTGACCCATTTTGTTGTTATGGGATCCAGACCCGTGGTTGGTTCATCATAAAGCAGCGCTTCCGGCTCAAGAATAATGGCACGGGCCAAGGCCACACGTTTTCGCATTCCCCCGCTAAGCTTTGAAGGCATCATCCGCTCGATATTCTCGAGACCGACCATCTTGAGTTTTTCTTTGACTTTCTCGGAAATGACTGTTTCTGAAAAATCAGTATGCTCCCGTAACGGAAATGCGATATTGTCAAATACATTCATGGAATCGAAAAGAGCACCTCCCTGGAAAAGAAATCCGACCTTTCTGCGAACAGGGATTAACATATTCTCACTGAAATCTGTAATATCTTTACCCTGAACAAACACACGGCCCGTATCGGGCGGAATCAATCCAACGATATGTTTTAAAATGACTGTTTTTCCTGTACCGCTTCCCCCCAGAATCACCAGGACTTCTCCCTGTCGTATCACCAGGGTGAGACCACGCAGAACTTCTTTGGAATCAAAAGACTTATATACTTCATCAAAAAAAACAAACGGTGCCATAAATAACCGACTTATTTATATTTTAAATGGTTACTTGAATACATTTAAATGCCCTGGCTGTTATAAAATCAAATATACACCAGAATAATCATCCTCAATTAAACATCATAAGCTTGTTTACTTTTATAATTTGATGTTCTTCCCCATGTATCAAACCTAAAATATCACCAAAAGCTTGGTCAGAAAGTAATCCACCACCATGACACATACTGAGGTGGCCACAACAGAACGGGTTGTCGCATCTCCAACCCCCTCTGCCCCACCTTCAACTTTCAATCCGTAATAACATCCGATCAGAGAGGCAAAAAAGGCAAAAAATACGGACTTCATAATGCCTCCGAAAAAGTCCGACAGACTGACGGCGCGCTCAACTTGAGAAACATATGTGGTAAATCCCATCTTAATGTCCACAAGGCTCACGACCAATCCGCCGAGAATACCCATAAAATCCGCAACTGCGGTTAGCAAAGGAAACATGAGAACCGCTGCAAAAACTCTGGGAAAAACCAGTTTCTTGGCAGGGCTGGCTCCAAGGAGCCGGATCGCATCCACCTGTTCAGTAACCGTCATCGAACCCAGCACTGAAGTAATGCCCGCACTGACACGACCTCCCGCAAGAAGCGCCGTAAGCAGAGGACCGAATTCTTTGGTAATGGCCACTCCCACGCCGATGCCTACCATGACCCGCCCGGCAAAATTGGCTTCGGAATATGCCACCTGTACTGCCATAACCATCCCCACAAAAAAACAGGAAATAATCACAATAGACAGCGAATTTACACCAAGCTCTTCCATCTGGGCAAGCAGCGATCTTAACTCATAGGGCCGCTTGAAACCATAGCGCAGCGTGTCTTTCCATAAGTAGAACAGCTCACCCACACTGCGAAGCATATCCTTGATAATCTTTGTCAATCGATTTTTCATGAGTCGGTTAGAATTTAATCAAACTCGCATCATAATCTTCCGGGGGATTAAATCCCAAAAGCTGCATGCAGGTGGCTGCGATATTGCTTAATCCGGGATCGACTGCCTCTGCCAATTGATATTCATCGTCATATTGCGGATCGTAAATAATAAATGGTACCGGATTCAAAGTATGTGCTGTTTTCGGCTTTGGCAGCCCGTTTTCACCAAGCTTGGGATGTCCTTGTTTGTCCAGCTCAAACATTTCATCGGAATTTCCGTGATCGGCCGTGATAATGGCCATGCCCTGTAATGCATCGACCATCTTCAGCAGCCTGCCGATGGCAATATCCACACATTCAACACCAACTTGTGCTGCCTGGAAAACACCTGTATGGCCCACCATATCACCATTGGCATAATTTACCCGGATAAAGCGATGCCTGCCTGATTTTAGTTCATCCATGAGCTGATCCGTAATCTCAGCACTCTTCATCCATGGGCGTTGTTCAAAAGGAATCCGGTCCGAAGGGATTTCAATATATGTTTCCAGTTTATCGTTGAATTTGCCGCTCCAGTTACCATTAAAAAAATAGGTCACATGTCCGAATTTCTGTGTCTCACTAATGGCCAGCTGGGGAACGCCGCTGTTGGACAATAGCTGCCCCATCGTCCGTCTGATGGCCGGCGGTGAAACAAGATACTGTTTAGGGATATGCTGATCACCATCATACTCCATCATACCCGCATATTCAATTTTCGGTATTCGTACCCGGTCAAATTTATCAAAATTATCTTCCTCGAAAGCCCTGCTGATCTCAATCGCTCGGTCACCGCGGAAATTATAAAAAATAACGGAATCTCCGTCCCGAACAGAGCCTATCGGCTGACCATTCCGTTCTATCACAAAAGCGGGCAAAAATTGATCCGTAATTCCCGATTCACGGCCACGAATTGTTTCAATTGCTTTTTGCGCTGAGGAAAAACGCTCTGCCTCTCCGTGCACGTGTGCATTCCAGCCCCGTTTGACAATATCCCAGTCCGCTTCATAACGATCCATGGTCACCACCATACGTCCGCCACCGCTGGCAATGGCATAATCTACGCCGGACTGGTTAATTTCCGCCAGGAAGTGCTCAAAAGGAATGACATAATCCAGCGCAGATGTCTCACCCACATCTCTGCCGTCCAAAAGAATATGCATCCGTACTTTCACAATGCCTTCCTTCTTTGCTCGTAAAATCATGGCCTTTAGGTGATCAATATGGCTGTGCACATTGCCATCGGAAAACAGACCAATAAAATGGAGCACACCGGAATTGCTTTTGACATTTTTGATTAACTTTTTCCAAATTTCACCTTCCCATAAATGTCCGGATTCAATGGCACTGTTCACCAGCCGCGCCCCCTGGTCAAAAATCCGTCCTGCACCAATGGCATTATGTCCCACTTCGGAATTGCCCATATCTGCGTCTGTCGGCAGTCCAACAGCTGTGCCATGTGCCTTCAGCTGACACTTCAGACAAGTATTCATAAGCCGGTCCAGCACCGGTGTATTGGCAGCAGCTACGGCATTGCCCGCGGTCTGCTCACTTAATCCGACACCGTCCATAATAATCAGAAGCAGCGGTCCGGGACGGCCTTGAAATTTTTTAAACCTGTCAAGTATTTCCATAGAATTTTACTCCAATCTTTATCAATCATTCGTCTGATCAGGATAAATTCAGTTTTCAGACCAATCATACAGTTCAATAATTTGATAATCCCAGTGTTTACAGGATCCTACCAGACAATACGCATGATGACCGTCACAAACCCATTCGGTTTTTGGAAAAATTTGTTCTCGGCTGTTCCTCTGTTTCGCAATTTCCTGCCGAGAAAACCGCATCTGCATATTCTGCATACGTTCCGCACCCCACCAGATCAGCAGACGGAAATACGTTACCCATCGCCATGTCCGCCATCGATTGTCATTATTGTGTTTTGATCTCACGGTTCAGTGTGCCTGTATTGGTCATTTCTCAAACTTCAATCAAATCATACCGGCATGTCCCAAGGCCAATGGCCTCACCATGCCTGATCTGTACCCAGGGATCAATGGGATACGCTATATTGTTTAAGCCAGTTCCTGCATTCTGATGGATCAAATCGAGACTGGCCGCATCAATAGCCACTGGATTATCACTGGCCAGAATACCGATATCAGGCATGATAGGAGTCTGATTTCTGCCGATACAGTCGCAGTCTTTGGTAATAGATGTTAAGAAATTGAGAAATCCTGTTTTTCCCTTTTTTGGGATCACCACACCCAGTGCATGCTCGGCCATACGCTTTTGCAAATCCGGTCCTGCAGTCTGCCAGTCATGTTTCACCGCATAGTAGCGGCAGACAGTAACGCATTCACCACATCCGATACATTTCAGGGAATCTATTTTCGCGACATTGCCATGCATTGAAATCGCATCCACAGGACACCAGCGCAAACAGACCCCGCAGCCTGTACAGAGCGCTTCAGAGATATGAGGTTTCATATTCGCATGCTGCCGCAGCTTGCCTTTCCGGCTGGCAAACCCCATACCTAAATTCTTGATCGCCGCCCCCATGCCTGCTGCCAAGTGCCCGGTGACATGAGAAAGAACCATCAATCCTGAGGCCTGGGCAGCCACGCTGGCAATGGCTACTTTATTAAACAGCTGTCCAGAAATATCAACCTCTGTTTCATCATTGCCTGCAAGACCATCAGCAATGATCACCGGCGCACCGGTTTTTCCCGGGGTAAATCCAAAATTCTGTATAAGCTGAAGATATTTGACTGCATTGTCCCGCTGGCTTCGATACAGCACACAGGTATCTGTGAGAAAAGGGCTGGCTCCCTGGGATTTGATCATGTCAGAAACCGGCCGGATCCAACCGGGCGCAATCGGCGGCTTATTGCCCTTTTCACCAAAATGAAGTTTTACAGCGACCAGATCCCTTTGCTGAAACTTACTCTGAAATCCTGCAGATTTCAACAGTCCGGGAATGGCTTTGGCTACGCCACCAGCACGCTCAATACCAGACATTGTAATATAATAAACCTTTGCTTTCATCTTTCTAAGAAAATCACCTTTAATTTATTTTTATCGAACATTTCTCCAAAGTTTAATAATGTAAAAAAAAGGTTGCAAAATAGAAAATAAAAAATGAAATTCATGCAAGATATTCGGAAAGTCTGAAAGGGGAATGAAGAAAAGGCGAGCAGGGATTCTAACAGGTCGGATCATCACCGAATTTTTCAAACCATAATTCTTCGGCTGGTCGGTATTTATTCACTTCGTCTTCAGTAAAGGACAACCGATACTTTTCACAATACTGCATGATAATTTCATAGGAATCATTGATACGGATGCTTTCTTCCTGGCTGACATGCATATCTTTGCCTGACACATCAGGATGAATTGATTTCATCAGTGTATGATATCGGTGTTTGATATCAGCCAAGGTGGCATATTCCGGAATTCCGAGAACTTGTCGTGCATTTGTAATTCTTTCATAATATTTCATAGAATTCATCCGATAAAATGTTTGTATGCTTTTTCAAATCGTGAATTCGATTAATTCAAGGGGATATGGATGAAACAGCCTTTGATTGAGCAAATAGTGATTCTGAAACCGCATGCTCCATGACTGAAGGAGATTGAGCAATACAGATCTGGGAATCCTCTCGTTTCGATATTCTTCAATTTTCATTAAAAAATATTGTCTTTCTTCTGAAGAAAGCTGATTGGAAATCCCGCCAAAACCATGCATCAGCGCGTTGATCATTGCACCCGCCTGCACTGGCCTACTGAAAACTTTGCCTAAATGCCCCTGATATGCCTTTAAAACCTCTCCGGCCTTCTTTTTCTTGCTATTGGCTGTAATCTTTCCCAAAATACGGGTTTGTTTTTCGTTATAAGCCATCAGCAAATACTTGTGCCGGGCATGGAACTTGATCAGTGCTCCCATATTCTGCCCTGCTTGTATGTTCCTGAAACGAGCCAGCGTAAATAACGCCGTTAAAAAATCGTCCCGCAGTTTGCAATTTTGCAGGCGTTCCTCATCTTCGGCCGGATAATCAGGAAAGGCATTTAAAACGCCCTGAGCGAAAAATCCGGTTCCTTGCGAAGATTGGGATGTGCCGCTTTTATTCAGAAAGATTTTCACATCATATAAACCGCATGAAGGCGACCGGCTTTTTAAAATGAAACCATCAATATCATGTAAAGCCCCCAAATATTCATCAATGAAACTTAACATGACCGAGGTGACATCCCGACCTGTCGCAGGCTGATACAAACAGCGCTTCCCGGACTGCATCACAATCCAAATCGGATCCCTGGGAACGCCGAACTGACAGGCCTCTTCCGGGCATACCGGTAAAAATTCAACAAACAGTTTCAATTTGTCTACAAACCGATCCGGCAGGATGTCACCATTGTAGCGGCAGGCTTCAAATCCGAGACATTTACTGATCACAATCCTGGGTCGGGAAAAATGATCCATGATTAATTCCCTAAGATGTCCACTTCAAGAAATATATTAAATGTCAATCCTCCTTTGTCATACCATTATTTTTAAATAAATCATTCAGCTTCTTCTTCGCTGCCTCCCGTCTGGTACTCGGCGGATGAAACTTGTCTGACGGTTTGAAATAACCACAAAAATTCCCGGATGCTTTGTCTTGAACATACTCGATTTCTGTTTCTCGGCATTGCCAATGCGCAAATGCATTATAAAAACGGCAGTTCAGACAGCAGCGTAAAGGGCTGGCGCATTCAGGGCACATTTCTTCCCGACCGATTCTGTGATCTGTATCGATCTGATGTCCGCATTGATGGCAATAAATTTGAATAAACTCCTTATTGTTTACCAGACTTATGATAGTGCATTGAAAAATAACTATTCGCTCCCACTCTTTAAAAATGTATATCACAAATAAGCAAGCTGCCTCGGTAAAGGATTATCGATTGCTGAAATCGACCGGATAAACCGCGGATCTTTCTTAACAATTCTGACCGCTTTAATGGCACTGCATTCTTTATCTTTAATCTCCAGCATCAAATCAAAATCATAAGGACAGCTGTCTTCAATAAATTGCCGGAAATCTGCAGAATCCAGACTTTTTGCATGAGTACCCTTGCGTGCATTCGGTTGTTGTGAGCTGTAATCCACAATCATAGGACCATGATGTCCTTTCTTCCAGGTACGTTCAACAACACCCAGAATATCGGTTAATGATTCACGTTTGTTTAAAATCGCATGGTGAAAGATGTCCGGAACCACAGGGACACCGGTTTCCTGGTAAATTTGCATACAATCATTTATTGGAAAATTATAATCATCATTTTCAATCACCAAATGCTCTCGCAACCGCTCATCCAATTGATGATACCGGCGCACAAACCGACGGACGCTGGCAGTACGGTTACTGTACAAGCCGCCTACATGAATCTGGATCTTTGCTGTTTTATCCGCCCCTAAAGCTTCCATCACTTGTACATGATAGAGCAACTCTGCCTGACTGCGCTTAAAAATAGACTCCTTTTCCGCATTAATCAATGTAAATTGATCGGGATGCATTGAAATACGAATATTATACTTACGAATAAACGCACCAATTTCCAAAAAAATGGAAGCAAAATGCGTTTGCCAGTCAAATGTGCAAATGGGGTGGGATGCAAAAGGAACCAGATCAGAAGTGATCCGAAAAAATGTCAGTTGGTGCCTGACATTGTATTTTAATATCTGAAGCAAACAGGTGAGATTGGATTCTACGGTTGCTTTTAAATAACGGTCGGAATAGGATTTTAATCGGAATGTCCGGTTCCCCCGGCATCCAACGGTATAATTGATGCAAGGATATCCGATACGCATGCTACATCAATCCTTTCACAAAACCTCCATCAATTTGAAATGATGTTCCTGTAACATAACCCGCCCGTTCAGAAGCAAGAAAGGCCACGAAATATCCGAATTCTTCAGGGTTTCCCATGCGCCCCAAGGGTATTTGGGAAATCAGATCCTTCTCGATCTGCTCAACAGATTTTTTCGATTGCTTGGCTTTGTTCCGGAGCAGTTCTTTAACGCGGTTCGTAGAAAAATATCCGGGACAAACGGCATTCACAGTGATTTGATCGGGAGCCAGTTCCTGTGATAAACTTTTCGTCAAACCGATTACTGCCGGCCGAATGGCATTTGAAAGAAAAAGACCCTGAATCGGTTGTTTGACTGATGCAGAGGCCATATGAATTATCCGGCCCCATTTCTGTTCTTTCATGGCCGGAATAACGGCACGGGTTAATCGAACCACGCTCATCAATGTCAATTCAATCGATTTTTTCCAGTCATTCTCATTCAGCTCAATAAAATCGCCAGGAGGCGGACCTCCGGCATTCGTTACAAGAATATCCACCTTGCCAAAAAGATCCAGAGTTTCCCGGATCAGCCAGTCAATTCGTTCCGCGTCTGTAAGATCAATGGCCAATGGAAAAACGGTGACTCCGGTTTCCATTAAAATTTCGTCTGCTGTCTCTTCCAGCACCTTTTTATTTCTTGCGCAAATCACCAGCTTTGCACCCTCTCTGGCCAGTGACCAGGCTACGGCTTTTCCTAAACCGCGGCTTGATGCTGCCACCAATGCCACTTTATTTTTAAGTCCAAGCTCCATGAAATCTCCCTCACCTGATGGTGAAAAAATAACTAACGATGCAAATCAATGAAACGCTGAATGGACCTGTCATATGTACGTTCAACATCATCCGGGAAAAAACAGGCCGGTAACTCGCCCATGCGTTTATGATACTGAATGCAGTCGCAACAAACACCCTTTCTCGAGCAGGGTTCGTAAGTACAATTACAACGCGCGAGATTTGCCTGTTTGTTTATGCAATCCGCCATTTATTTCCTCCCATTAAAATCATTGCCCTACATAAAAATAGGAACCGTTTTCGATTTGTTCAAGCACTCTTTTTGTAAATTAATGATAAAATACAAAAAAAACAAAATGAATTGGCCTAAGACCCTGCATTTTTTCTGTGAATCCGTACCCAATGTATCTTTCGGCGAGTGGCAGATAATATGGTAAACGTATATTCAGGCAGATCCAATCTTTCACCACGCCCGGGGATATGCCCCATTTTATCCATCAGAAAACCAGCCAATGTATTATACGGCCCTTCAGGAATCACAAGATTATGCTGAACGTTCAGATCATGAATTTCTGCCCGGGCTTTTACATCAATCTGTCTGGGGCTCACTTTACGATAAAGATTGGTGCCTTCATCATGTTCATCCTGAATATCTCCAAAAAATTCCTCAACCATATCTTCCAGTGTCACCAGACCGGCAGTTCCGCCGTACTCATCTACAACAATTGCCATATCCGGGGAGGATTTCTGAATTTCGCGCAGATAACTGCCCATATTCCGGCTTTCCGGAACAAAGAGAATCTCCCGCATAATCTGGCCGATCCTCTGAGGTCGCTTCAATATCACATCTCTTGCTGTGATCACCCCTAAAACATCGTCAATATTCTTGCCAAACACAGGCAAACGTGAATATCCGGTGTCTTCAAGAATCTTTTTTACCTGGCCAATCCGTTCATTCTTTTGTACTGCCACCATTTCAGTTCTCGGCACCATCACATCTTTCACTTTAAAATTCCCCCTTAAAAGGAATCGTGAAATCATATCCTGTTCGGCTGTTTCCACGACTCCTGCCCGTTGGCCTTCCCGCAATAATCGATCGATTTCCCCGCGGCTAAAAATATATCGGCTTTGTTCCTGATTAATATGAAGCACCTTCATCATCCATCGTATTATTCCACGTATAAAAATGATCACAGGATAAAGAAGATAATAGACAAAGCGAAGCAAATATGAAACCCGAATGGCCACAGCCGTCGGTTGATCCCCGCAAATCGCTTTTGGAATAATTTCTCCAAGTGTCAGCAATAAAAATGCGCTCATCCCGGTGATTATCAGGCCGCGCCAATGGCTCTCCATAGAAACCGGAATGAACTTTTCCATATAGTAAACCATCAGACAAGAAGCCGCGACCATTGCAATATTATTTCCGATCAGCGTTGTGATCAAATAGTGTTCCGGCTGTTCCAAAAAGGACGCGGCCAGACGTGCACCCTGCATTCGCTGACGCACCCAGATTTCAATTTTGACATGACTTGCAGAAATAAATGCGGTTTCCGTCCCAGAAAAAAAGGCTGAAAACAAAACAGCAATGCCTAAAAAAAAAGGTTGAATCTTATTCCTCCTCTTCCTGCGTGATAAATTGTACTTTGCCGTGACTTTTATTGATGACGTCCCTTTGAAATTCCACGCTTTGTGACCGACGAATTCTCAATGTCATTATTGTTTGTACTCCATACTGTGTATTGACAATCTGACACTGATATTTGGCAAGAAGCGGCATCACGGTTCCGGTAAAATCATAATCAAAAACAAGTGATAGAGAAACGAAAACATACTGTTGAATAATCCGACCATGATTGACGGTTTCTCCGGCGCATCTGCCATAAGCGCGCGCCAGACCACCTGTCCCCAGTTTGGTACCGCCAAAATATCGGGTCACCAAACAGATACAGTTGGTCAGCTTTCGTCCATCCAATACATCTAAAATCGGTTTGCCTGCAGTTCCCGAGGGTTCGCCATCGTCATTGTATCGAAATTCGGATTGGTCACCCGAGCCGATTCGATAAGCATAACAATGATGGGTCGCATCATAATATTTTTTTTGTATGTTTCCGATCCATGACTCAGCATCGTCACGATCTTGAACCGGTGCAGCCAACCCGATAAACCTTGAGTCTTTCACTTTTAAACTATGTGAAACCGGCTGCTTTATGGTCAAATAGGCATCTTTCATTTATTCAGAAAAAGCATTTTTAAGCGCATCGATACACGTTAACGAACAACGCACCTTATTCTCCGGCAATCCCCCCAGGGCCTCGACCAACTTTTCTTTTGAAATGGTCATTGCATTATTAATAGACTTTCCCCGAATCATCTCCGAAAAACAACTGGTTGCCGCAATCGCCGCCACACATCCCATAACCTTAATTCGCACATCTTGAATTTTATGGCTCCGGATGGACAGATGCAACTGCACCTGATCGCCATCCGCCTCATTTTTGGCAGTACCCACTGCATCCGGATGCTCAATTTCTCCGACATTTCTCGGATTCGTAAAATGGTCTTTTACGGTTTGACTATACAATTATTTACCAAAGTCATTCGCTTCATTCAAATATCAAGTTATCGATATACCATCAGCTTGTTCATTTTCGACACTTTTACTCTTTTACCGTCTATATTCGCACTGGCATCCACTTTATATAAATAGACGCCATTCGACAAAGAATCTCCCACATCATCCCTTCCGTTCCACTCAATCATGTTAAATCCCGGCTCTGCCCAGATTCCTTCAATTCTGCGAATCATCCGGCCATCCACAGTATATACCTTGATCTCAATATCTGCAGCATGGCTCACCTGAAATGTGAAATGCGTATATGTACTGAAGGGATTGGGATAATTCAACACCTCCTGTAAACACATCTCCCCCCGAGGGATAATCTGAAAAATAAGATCTGCAGTGGATGAATTGTTGGCATTGTCCCAAGCTTTCAGAGACAGCCTATGTAATCCTTCCTCAAGGTTGCTCAGCCGATAACTCAGTCTGCCTTTTAAATAGCTGTCCTGATCATACTGAAAATAGGCGGATACATCCTGCTGATCCTGATCATCCAAAGTCAATGTCAGTTTATGCCCGATTTCTCCTGCAATATTCACACCGGTTTTTCGATCTTCGATTTCCGCTACCAGTTCCGGATCCGAAGGAACAATCCCCCCGGTGATAAAGTGAGGATTTTCCGTGAATGACAAAAAAATCTCCGGACCCTCTGCGTCTGAAATCGAGGCGCTGCCTCCCACGGGAATATCATCCCGGTATCCCGCTGCATCTAACTCATCATTATAGGCATAAAGGCTGATTCTGCCATGATGCTGTCCGTAACTGATATCTTTAGGCACCACAAAAGACGTATTCAATTTTCCCTGGGTTACTGTGGCCTGGCCACGGAAGAGGACATTGCCCGGGATTTGATAAAACAGCTGGTACTCCTGTTGACTTGTATTGAATGTAAAGGTTTTCTGTTTTTTAGAATCATAGGCCGTCAGAAGCGCTGTTCCTTGAAAGTCGGATTCTGTGGTATCAAAACCGGCCTGCACTTTGACAATTGACAATGCCTTAAATGTATCCGGTTCCATCTCTGTCAGCATAATTCGTTTTTCGGGCAAAGCCAGCCGGAGCGCCGGATCTCCCAGCAGCACATATTTTTGATTGTTGGAAATGGTGCCCCCGCTTGAATTTATTATTTTGGCAAGGCGCAATGCCTCACCCAATCTAGGTACGGATTGCGAATTCAGAATTTCGTCGATAAATGATTTATTCAATGCTTCGTTCTGATCAGCAAAGCATGACCGGGTTGCCCCAATGCTGGCAATACTTCCACCGCCTTCGATGAGCAATACATTTTCGGCCAGACTTTGCTGATCCTCAAAATCGAATCGCGCAAATGTGCAGGTGGCGCCATACATCAGGGGCAATTTTTCAGGATTGACAAACAGCTCCAGATCGCCAGGTTGTAACAGTGCCTGTTCATGTGCCCAGACATTTTCATTGCCATGGCCGATATAATTCACCATGACGGTTCCCAGATTAATCTGTTCAAATAAATCGGCTTTTGCTCCCGGCTTGCGGCGCCCATCCGTCTGAATCACCTCTTCATATTCTGTTAAATAAATTTTACGAATATTCATATGCGGGGGAATTGTATAAGCCGCCAGTGATTCAGACGCTTCTGTATGGGTTTTTTCACTGGAAAGATTCTGCTCGCTCCCTTTTCTGACATCATCCGACAGTAAAGTGATCACCGTACGCCACAATCCAAAATGGTTTTCTGTTTCATATTGAATAATCTTGTTGACAATGAGACGGGCTTCCTCTTCGGTTTGTACTGGAAGTCTGCCTATGGCCAAATCCGGTTCCGAATCATCACCGGAGACCCGAACATACCAGTCATCCACCGCACTCGCCATTTCTTCATCGTCTTCATCCAGCTCATAGGGTGGAATCCAGTTTTTTAGATCATTCTCGTTGCTATCTTTGTAAATATAAGTGCCATCGCCGAATAAAAGCAAATATTGCGGCCGCTTTTCCCATGCCCATGCACAAATCATGAAATCCCGAATGGCTGTGGGATCAGTCAGACCCCAGCCAAATTCATCATACACATCCTGGATATCCACAACTTTCACACTCAATGCGTCATACTTTTCACGCATCTGTTTCAACCGATCTGCCTGTTCGATAAATACTTGCGGTGTGATAATGATCATATCTGCACGGTTGGACGGATTTCGTAAGTCTGAAACATAATTGTCCTCAATAATATCCGCAACCGATACGGCAGATTCCGGATGAAAAGCAATATATCTTTTCGGGGATCGAAGATCAACCTGATCCACAAACTGCCAAACTGAGCCATCCTGTTCTACAGTGAATGACTGAACTTTTTCAGGATCTGTGACATCCCACACCTGAGGTCGACCGCTGAAGCTGCCAAGCTGATAAGTATATACACCGGCCTGATCCGGAGAGACAAACAAGAGACGGTCCGAACTGGCTTTAAGTGTCCTGTGATAAATGATTTCAAACCAGTCCAGGTAAGCGATTGCACTGTTCTTACCCCCCTTATATTTCACCTTGAACGTATTGCTTACATTCATATCTTCAACGGACAATGTCATCCGTTGACTTTTTGACGTCCTCCCATTCAATGAAATCGTGGGCAGTATCATACCATTCAGATCAAAACTGAATTTGTGAGAAGCTGTGCTGCCGCCCTTTACCTGTACTGCCAAAGACAGGACATCCGGTGCCACAGGATTGTTCAAATCCACCTGATAACCAATTTCCTGTATTGCTTCCGTAAATTCCTCAGCATACCATTGAATACCCGCATGAATGGGATTTATTTTATCTTTTTCGTAAAAATAAAAAGCCGGGGTTTGAGTGACAGTCTGGGAAGCGGTTCCATCAATGGATGCCTTTTGTGTCACCCGTTTTCCGACGTTTTCTCCATTCATCCTCAGCCAATAAATATTTTGAGTATCATAAAGATGGACATAATGTGAATAGAATCCCGTCGTACTGTCATAAGACCAACCTTGCACATCTTCACCAAAAAAAAGAATCGCGTCATTCTCATCCAGCCGGTCATCTTCTCCACCCTGAATGAAAATCGGTATTTCAATCAAAGCATCCGGTCGATCTTCATGAAGCCCCCTCGGTAACATCCTGCCGCTGTTATTGTATATTTTAATCTTGGATACGTCCACACTCGACAGTTCCACTCCTTCTTCCTGAAGCTTCTTTCCGCTGATTCTGTAGATATTATCTTCACTGACAGGTATTTTATACCAGGATCCGCTGCCAAAGGTCTGTTGATATTTTTTCAAGATCTGCGGACGCCTCAACCATTGTTTTGCTTGATCTGCGTTTAAAATCAATCGGTCGATCCATGCCACATTTTCAGTCTGCCCGGGCCGACCTTGAGGAATCGCCCCGCCTAAAAATTGAACATGTACTGAAATTCTCGAATACAATCGTGCTGTCTGAGTGACAGGATCGTATTGAACAGGAACAATCCGAAGATAAACCACGCGTAAATCACCCATATACGACGGCGCTGATTTCTGAATGAAAGTTTGGGGCTGATATCCGGCTTTTTGATACACTTTGCCTTGCACATATTTTTCTTCATAAAATCCATTCGTTTTTTCCATTTCCGGACAGGGAAGCATATTTATATTATTATATATTTGATGGGCAGATAATGAAGCATTGACCTCAAGGGAAGCCTCTGGAGGAACAGCAATAATGACTGACCGTCCCGGCAGCATTGGATCTCCGGGATTTAAACAATATTGTGCCTCTGAAAAACAAAGTCGGTGATATGTCTGGGATTCCATCGTCAATGTATCCCATTTCATGTCTTTGAAATTAATCTCAAATTGACAACCGTTATCATCAGCCTGATGAAGTATTGCATGGTTTGCTTGCATTGATGTCGATGCTGCCAAAATATATAGAAGAATAAAATGCTTCATTCACAATACCCCGCTTCTGTAAAATAGTAATATAAAGGTAAAGTTTTTATTAATAAAATGCAAGATGATCTGCGGTGTAGCCGTTCCTTTCCGCTTGACTTTTTAATGAAATGTTCCCATATTATCGGGATTATAAAATAAGTATTTTTGTTGATATATAATGTAAGGAGATCATTTCATGCAAGATCAATTACAACTGTATTCCATGGTACCGATACTGCGCGCAGCTGAACAGTCCTCTCAGACCGGAAAACCCGCGGCTATAGGCGCATTTAATGTGAACTTTTACTCCCAGGCCATGGGCATTCTTGAAGGTCTGCGCCGGGCAGATGCTCCCGGTATTATTCAAGCCAGCCGGGGTGCCAATAAATTCCAGGGCGGTCCGGAAAAAGTTCAAAGCATGGTATTGCAGGCCATGAAAGACTCTGACCATTCATTGCCGGTTGCATTGCATTTGGATCACGGCGATGAAGAGCAAGCCAAAATTTGTACGGATAAAGGATTCAGTTCTGTTATGATTGATGCTTCTACTCTGGAATTCGAAGATAATATACAACTCACCCAGAATATAGTGAAATATGCACATGCCAAAGGATTAAGCGTGGAAGGTGAATATGGCAAGCTGGCTGGTGTCGAAGAAGATGTTATCCATGATACTACTACATATGCGGATCCCTATCTTGTGCCTTATTTCTTTAATGAATCCAATGCAGATGCTCTGGCTGTGGCATACGGGACGTCTCACGGGCCAAACAAGGGCAGTTCGGGCGGATTGGAAAAGCTGGCAATCCATGTCGTTGATTTAAGTTACAAAGGCATGGTTGCTTACGGTCAAAATCAGGATCACTTCCTGGTCAGTCATGGATCATCGACCGTACCAAAGGACATTGTGGATGAGATCAACGCCCAGGGTGGCAATGTGCAGGGAGCTGCGGGAATTCCCATGCACAAAATTCAGGAAGCTGTTGTGGCTGGTATTCGAAAAATCAACATTGATACAGATCTGCGTCTGGGCATTACCGCAACATTCCGTAAGTGGTTTAACAACAATCCTGGTATTGAAACAACCTCGACCGATGTCCTTGCTCCCATTAAAAAGGTTCTGGATGAAAAACTGGACGCGATAGATCCGAGGGATTACCTGAAGGTGATCGACATAGAATTGCTGAGAAACGATCCCGCTGGATCTGTTCTTGAAGAAGTGATGTCCCTGGTTCAAGAACGGATTGCCTCTCATGTGGAATCGCTTGTCAACAAATTCGGCTGTGCCGGTCTGGCCGGCAAAGTAGAATGCATCTCTTTGAATGAGATGGCAAAAATCTACGCTTCGTAAAAAAGATGAATGGCTATAAAAAAGGTCCCGGTCTGACGATTATCCGGGATTTTTTTATAATCCGGAACTCCATGATGAATTCAACAAAACGGAGTTTGTTTTTTGAAATTACTACTCTTTGATATCGACGGCACACTGCTTATGTCCGGCGGCGCCGGGCGATCAGCTCTGAACCGGGCCTTTACTCATGTGTATGGTTTTGATAATGGTTTTCAGAATGTATCTATGATGGGCCGAACGGATCCGTTAATAGTGAAAGAGGTCCTCAAAAAGCATAGAATTCCCTGGGAGGAAAATCGAATCCGGACATTTCAACAGGTTTATTATCAATTTTTGGAACAGGAACTGGCTGCACCGGAACCTGCAAAATCACTCTGTCCGGGCATTACGGGTTTATTAAAAAAACTGTCTGCTGATAAAAAGATTGTGCTCGGCATCCTCACAGGAAATTGGGAGCGAGGCGCTTATTTGAAACTCCGGCATTTTCAAATTGAGCATTACTTCAAACTTGGGGCTTATGCCGATGATGCAGCCGAACGCGTCGATCTGGTTCCTGTCGCTTTGAAAAGATTTGAAATGCTTTACGGACAATCCATCCCATCTCATCATGTGTATGTCATCGGCGACACACCGCTGGACATCATTGCCGCCCGTCCGCATAAAGCAAGAACTGTCGGCGTGGCCACCGGCTACCACAACAAGGAAAGTATCCAACAGGAAAATCCGGATATTGTGTTCGAAAGTTTTCAGGATGTGGAGGAGGTGGCTCAGTATTTCAGAAAAAGCTGATTCAGGGATTGTTCAAACAACATCATTTTTTCCAGGATCACATTCAGAATATTTAACATGCCTTCACTTCACCTAAGTTGCAATTTTCACACTGGCTTTGGGTCAGCTTGAGCGGATTCTGATTTTTAAAATTTAAATACGTCTGTCGAAAACACTTACGTTTTCACTCTGGTCTTTTTACTATATAACGCTTATCTTCAATACGCATAATTCCATTTGATTAATAAATATCATCCGTCGCCCTCCTCCTTCACCGGCTCCCATTCTCCAAACGTTTCAATGTTCACCATAACTTGAGGCTCGGTTTCGTAAATCGTATTATAATTATAGTACCAGCCCAGATACTCCGAATCACCGCCGCCCTGGGTTGTGATCAAAAACCGGTTGGACAGGTTGCCTATAGAATTGGCGCGATCCCTGGCCAAGGATTTGTCTCCACCCTGAGGATCTATTGGCACCCAGCCGTAATTGGGCAAATAGACTTCGGGCCATCGATGAAACAGGTCATCCAGACTGGCGTCATCTCCCCGCACCACGATGGAGCCAACATACCGGGACGGCAGACCCGCAGCCCTCGCCAGTGCGATAAAACTGATCGTGTATTCGGAACAGGAGCCTGTGCCCCGCTTCAGCACAACAGGCGCCACGTTCCATCCTCCTTCCAGCTCATATTCCATATGATTGCGCACATAATCGAAAATCTTCCGGGCCATCCAATAGGGATTCTGTTCATCCCCCACTATGTCTTTGGCCAGATTTTGAATATACGGATCATCAATCAGGTATTTACTTCCGTTGGACGTATACAATTGTCGGATATCTTTGGGTATGGATTTCAGAGAACCCACCTCATCCGGAAAAATGTAATATCGAATCGCGAAGATTTCAGCGTTCACGATCATGACCGATTGAACGGTTGTATTGGATGGAATATTCTGATACTGAAATACAGCCATAGACTGATGCCAGCGGTCCATTTTCTCTGAATGTTCATCGGGCGAAAAATGGACATGTAATATTCTCTGCTGGGGCATTTCCCAGGGGATGGCGATAAACGCATTCATCTGTTTCAAAATTCCCTGACCATACACTTTCACCTGATGGGTCAGCGTCACTCGGGCTTTTCTGCTGTGGGACAGCCGATAGATTTCTCTGTCCTGGCGGATCATCTGATACACCGAATCGCTCTGAGAATCCACATTCCACAAATATCGGCCATCCCAGGCCAGGCCGCGGGAATAGGATCCCGGCGCGTCCAAAATGATAATCACTTCGCCCGTCTTCGGATCGATCATGTAAATTTCATCCTGCTTACGATCACTGCTCCAAATATACGATCCGTCAAATGTCAGCCCGTTGACCGATTTGGCTGCGCCGTCTAACTTATGCACTGCGGTCCCGTCATTCATGTCGATTTTCATAATGCCATTCTTCTTGGCCTCGCTCACCCACAAACTCTTCCCATCCCAGGCCAGCCCTTCAGGATTGCCGCAGAGCGCCTCAAGCGTCCTCAGTATGGTTCCATCTTCCGGATCGATCTTGAAAATCAGCTTTTGCTTCTTATCTACATTCCACAAATATTCACCGTCCCATGCAAGATCCATCGGCCAGAAACCAGGAGAGGAAATTTGACTGATAATCGCGCCGGATTCCGGATTGATCCGATAAATCATATCTGTTTGATAATCAGATATCCAAAGTGCTTTTCCATCAAAGCACATCCCTGTGCAAAACTTGCCCGGCGCCGGAAACCCCCTGACTACTTTTCCGGGATGGGCATTGATATGCAATTCAATAAAAAGAAGCAGGGGAAGACTAAGTATATATATTGTTTTTCTCATGATTTCTGCCCTTAACTTGAATTCAAGACAACTGCATTCGCATTGATTTTATATTGTTCCACAAAAAATGTTACATTCAGCCGGATATCCTCCGATTCGCTGCCGATTTGAATTTCATTTGCACACACCATACGTAACAATATGATTGATGAATATAATAACCGATTTTTGATAAAAGCGCCAAAATGCAGCTATTGCAGAACACCCCACAATGGCTGCGGGAGCACGGCCATTAATTGTAATTTTTTTCTTCCTTCCATATCATGTTCAAATCAAAGGTGGCACGCCTGCAGATAAAGACATGCCGGTTGTTTTGATACGGCATGCAATAGGGATGGGTAAATGTGGCCGCGTGCTCTACGGATTCAAAACGTCGGTTTAAATCTTTGATATTGGCTTCGATATCATGACCCCATCCATAGATAATAGCCGTTTCGCCATTCCATTCCGGCGGACCCCAAATCCAGTAATTATTGTGCGGACATGTGGCCTTCGGCAGTCCATATTGTTCGCCGAACAGATCAATTGCACCCGCTTCCCCGTAATTTCGAACATAAATCAGACAGTCGGATTTTTCTTCCGGAGCGAATTTTTCGTGAACATCAGCAAACAGTTTCACCATCTCCGGCCAGCCGTGCAAATCGGCAAAATGCTGGGACAGCACGCCCATTTCGTGATTTTCTCCGGAATTGCCTTGAATTCCCAGCCGGTTAATATGAGTAATGGTCTTTTCCACACTTAAAACAGGCAATACCGCCGGAGATAAAAAAACCGTAGAAGCGAACAGAAAAAATATGAGTGCTGACCGTATGATCGATCCCGATTTGTTTTTAAACCAGCTGGCCCAGGCCACTGAACCGCCAGCGAACAATATAGGATAGGCAGCGGCCAGATAATAATCTTTGGCGCTCTGGATTGTAAACAGCACCCAAATGGAAAAAAAGAGCCAGCCGAACAAACGAAACCTGCTGATAGATTTTGCGAACAGAAAGTAAACCAGACCCGGAAGCCAGATGAGAAGATTCACAGGATTGTTGTACAGCCACTGATCCATAAAAAACTGGATCGGGGAGACCCGGAACATTTTATAGGTTTTCGCATGATGCACAAATTCCAGAAATGCCCAGTCGTGTGCAGCGTTCCAGAGTATATAAGGCAGAAAAAGACCGGCAGCGATGGCTGTACCAATCCATAAGAATTTTAATTTCAGCGCCTTTCGATGACGGGTCAGCAAAAGACCGGTGAGCAGGCCGAATCCAAAAAAGAGAATAGATGTTTTGTTCAGCAATCCAAACCCCGCCGTTATGCCAAATCCGATCCAGTATCTTGGATCTTCGGTTTTGATCCAGCGGATCAGAATAAGAAACAGAATCTGCCAGAAAACAAGATCGAAAAAATTCATGGAATAATAGTTAAATATGACCAGATTGCCCAACACCGCCATACCGGCAAAAGAGGCGAGCAGCATGGCCGGCTTTGTGCCCCCCAGTTCCCGCGCAAGCAGTCCGGTGAGGAACACCCAGGCTGCGCTTGCCAGAATGGGCAATAACCGAATGGCGATCAATGAATCTCCCAACAGAATGCGTATCAATTTTAAAATCCAGATGGAAAGCGGCGGATGGTCCACATATCCGAATGCCGGATGGTCGCTGCACGCCAGATAATAAAGCTCATCCCGAAAAATCCCGTATCCTTTGACGGCCAGGAGGTGAAATGTCAGCGTGATGAAAACAGCAGGAATGAGTACAAGCCAGTCAGGCGTTTCTCTCTGATTTTTTTTTAAAAGCATAACGGCTCCAATCCGGATAAAAACGACAGGTTGGGTTAAACCTGTTTCTAAAAAATGTATCACATGAAATGAAAGAATCCAATGAAAAAGACACCCGGTGTATCGTGTCCGGTCCCTTGCGAAGTCATAGAATAATCCCAAGGGGCCTATGAAACTCCTTGGCAGTCGGTCAATTTTGCACTATTCACACCGTAACAATGAACCTGTATAACGGGCCCAGTATTTCAAATCCATCAATCAAATCTTCGACCAGCCTGGGAGAATACAGAATATCATCATGATCCCTTTCGCAGGAGAGATAGAAGGATTTACGCTGGTACCAGTTTTGTATCCCCCCAGCATGTTCACAGGGCAAACGGCGTTTATATAAATCGCCGTTGAGTGTAAAGCGGTCCGATTCTTCGAGAAACTGGACTGCCTTTTTAAATTGTTGCGGTTTCGCATCGATGCCTTCCCGGAACCGGTCCATGACTTCCCGTGAAGCCTGATAAAATCCCATCCCGTACCGGTACCCTTTAGGCATGATTTCAAAATAAAATGCCGGGACGGATGTTTTCCAATCCTGGCCCAGGCGCCGAATCACCAGCCACATGGTATCGCGAAACAGAGATTTTTCTTTTGTAAACCGGGTGTCCCGATATATTCTGGAAATTGTGCGGCTGATCGCCGGTTTCATGTCGAACTCCGGATCAATGGCCATCATAGCGGGCGTCATTTCCCGGATAAGCTGACGAAATGGATCAAGCAGCAGGCTATCGTACATACTTCGGTGAGATTCAAACCACGGCTTGCTGTTTCGCTCCTGATTTTCGATCAGAAATCGTATGGCTCCGCGCTGAAACCCTTGAAATGCGGTCATGATTATTCTCCTGATGAAAAAAAGTGGCTCCCCATTTCTCAAAGGGAAACCCATACATCTCACTTTAAGTGGAGATGGGACAAATTATGAAAAATAAATATAACCACAGAGAATGAAGTGCGAACACAGAGAGCGCAATAAATGAATAATATTAAATCGATCTCTGTGACCTCTCTGCATCCTTCATGTTCTTTGTAGTAATCTTTTATTTTTTTAATACAGCTCACAGAGGGACTTTATCTCCCTTTGAATGGAGAATAAATTTGCGTTTCTGTTTCATCATGGATTGAAAGATAACAGAAATGGTGAATGAATGCAATGACTAAAAACTCCTTTTATTTCATGGTTCCCTTCCGGATCAGGTCCGGAACAGACCTTGTCATAGATACTTGTTTTGATTGAATATCAAACCGGATGCACCAACTAACAACGGAAAATTTTTTGCTCCCCCTGTCAAGGGGGATCTCGATCCGCTCCCTGGATCGAGGAAGGGGTTTGCTCACGGATAAGGCCTGTCATCAGCAGGGAAGGATTTAGGGAATTTGTTGCACAGCACCCTTGAAAATATCATAAAATTCTTCAAAACTCCCCGGTTAAAATGAAAACCTGAATCAAAGGCAAGCAGACACATCCTTTCTCCCCTTTTTTATAGAAGGACTATGCTCTTTTCTCCCTTTATCAAAGGGAGATCCATGAAATGGCAGAGGGATTAAAAAGCCCCCCGGACCGAAATCCGAGAGGCTTTTGGGGAGAGAAAAAACAGGTGCTCTCTGCACTGAATTGTGTCGATACCCACGATGTGATATTTTATTCTGTCACGATTATGACGTCCCTGCACCGTCTTTTGTTGACATGCTTAAGATGCCGGTACACAAAGAAGAATCCCAGCCACACCCCGATGCCGATCAGGCCGGCGCCCTGCCACATCATTCGGGGTCCGAAAACCGTATAAGCGAAAGACCCGGCGACCGGACTCAGCACAAAACAGATAGAAAAGGTCAATGTGAAAAGACCCATGTACCGTCCGCGGTTCGAATCGCATGAACGGTTGGCAATAAATGTGGCAGTCAGCGGAAAAACCAGCATTTCTCCGATGGTCCAGAACACCACGGTCAAGGCCGTGTAACCATAGCTGCGGCCGAAAGGGATCAGGAAAAAACCACTGAAAAGAAAGACAATGCCCGCCAGAACGCTGCGCAGCGGATGGAATTTTTCAAGACGGTGAATCACAGGCATTTCAAACAGGACCAGAAGGACGCAATTAATGGTCAGAAGAAGACCGATCTGATCCTCCAGAAACCCGTTAATCTCGCGCATGTAAATCGGCCATGTATTAAAAATCTGGTGAAATACCAGCCCCATGATCAAGAGAAGCCCCATCACACTCAGAAACACGCCGTCTTTCAACGGCGACCTTGTGGTCTGAATATCTTCTTCATGATTCAGACGTTTTTCCGGAACCGACCGGAACAGCACAAAAAACAGAACGGCCGCAGCCAGGCAGGTAATGCCGTCCACCCAGAAGATCAAGCTGTAATTAATACGTGCCAGGAAACCGCCGATTGCCGGGCCGAATGCGATTCCCAGATTCGAGGCCAGCCGGTTGAGCACAATGCCTTTCGCCCGGATTTTGGGCGGGCAGATCTCTGTAAAGGCCGTAATATTCGCCGGCCGGAACGCTTCCCCAACAATCGCCGTGATAAAAATAGTAACAGCAATAGATTCAAACGTCTGCATCTGTTTTAACGCAATAAATCCAATACCATTCCAGATCAGGCTGTAAAGCTGAACATGGAAGGTTCCCCAGCGATCGCTCAGCCATCCGCCGAGATACGACCCGAACAGGGAGCCGATGCCCCATACACTCATGATTTGCCCGGCCCGCCCTACTGAAAATCCCAGTTTTCGGGTCAGGTAAAGCGTCATGAAAAAAACGACCATCATCCCGCTTCGGTTGACCAGAACCACCAAAGCCAGCCACCAGGCCTCTTTGGGCAATCCTTCATAACTTTCCCTGTACTTTTTCAGAATACGTTTCATTATTTTTATTTTCTTATTTACAGCATAACTCATTTAATCTTTTATTATAAAACCTTCGCCTCCACTTCGAGCCGCACCATATTGACATGTGTCCGCCCGTATTGATCCAGAGGATATCCGGCCAGATACATCTGAACCATCTGATCCAGAAATGCATCCCTGTGATCTTCGGGAACCCGGTCAGTATAAGGAAACCAGGTGGTCATCAGCCAGCCTTTGAGACCGGCAATGGATTCATGAATCATATCCTTGTGAATAAGTTCGATACGCAAAGTCTGATAACCGCACTCCGGCAGCCACTTTTCATAATCTCCAGGCGTGTAAAAATAATAGGGAAATCTAAATTCATGAAAATATCCGGACCATGCGTCTAACGCCATGACAGACTCGGCTGCTTCAACAATGTCGCGGGCATTTCCATTGCCGCCCATCTGAAACAAAAGTCCCGCATTTGGATTCAGATGCCGTCTCAAGCCCGTTAAAACGGCCTGATGATCTTCAACCCAGTGCAGAACCGCATTTGAAAATGCCACATCAAATCTTCGGTCCAGATTGATGTACGCCGCATCCATGGTCTGAAATGACAAATTGTCTCTCTGCCAGGAGCGCCTCGCCAAAGAGATCATACTTAAAGATGAATCAATACCGACAACTGAACCCGAAGGAAGCCGGCAGGCGATTTCATGGCTGTTCCGGCCGTTGCCGCATCCGATATCAATCACGGATTCATGACCTTTCAATTTGAGTTTAGACAACAATTCATAAGCCCATGTTGTCTGAGCGGACGAATGCCTGGTGTACGCTTCGGCATCCCATTTTGTTATAACTGCATGACTCAATTCTCATTATCCTTTCTTCAGAGGTTCGATCAATCCCAAAATCCTTCTGCAATCTGCACAACCTTGCCGCCTACTTGAACCTGAATCCTGTTCTGACTATCAGATGCCTTGAGCGCCAGGGTGGAGGGGCGTCCGATCTCATACCCCTGACCGACTTTTATATCGATGGCATGTGATCCGAAATAACGGTGCTTGACCAGATAGGCGGCCAGGCATCCGTTGCCGCTTCCTGTGGCCGGATCTTCGGGAATACCGTAATAATCATCGAACACACGGACACCCAGTGTCTGTTCATCTTCGTATCCCTCCGGGCAGAATATCAGGATGCTTTTGGTCTTCGTCTGGTTTATCAGCGGCTCATAGAATGCAGGCTGAATTTTCGCCTTTTTAAGGGCCTGCTTGTTTTTCAAGGGCACAATGTGATGCGCCAGACCCGTGGACACCGATTCCACCGGCCATTTTTCATCCAGATCGTCAGGATCGATCCCCAGCACTTCAGCCATCCTGACCGCATCCATTTGACCCCCGAATACAGGCTCGACCTGTTTCATCCACAGCAGTCCTCCTGCGTTTTTTGGATTTTGCCATGTCACCGGCACCGGCCCGACATTGAGATTGAGCAGAACCTGATCTACAGGCTCCCCTAAAAGATGGTTTCGAATAACAGATGCCGTACCCAAAGTCGGATGCCCCGCAAAATCCACCTCACATCCGGGTGTGAATATGCGCACGCGGTATCCGCCGTTTTTTCGAGAGCCTGGAAGAATAAATGTAGTCTCCGAAAAATTGATCTCCCGGGTAATATGCTGCATTTCTTCATCAGTCAGAGACGAAGCATCTAAAAATGTGGCCAGCTGGTTGCCGGAGTATCTGGACTCGGCAAATACATCGCTAATAACAAACTTGAGTTTCTGATTCATCATGTTCTTCCTCCATAGAAATCAGTTCATATTGTTTCAGCAGGTCAATCACCCACCCGACCGTGTGCGCTACAAGATAGGCGCATTGATGAGAATTTTCCTGGGGCCCCAGCCTGTCCAGTACCGACAGGCATTGTGTGCAACTGATGTACTCCTGAAACCGTCTGCGCAGACAAACGGCGATCTTTCTCGAAAGGATTTCATCTTCCTCAGGATGGTTCCGAACTGCAAGATAGCCAATGGCCATCACGCCGCCGGACAAGGCACCGCACAGTTCTTCATGGCAGCCTCCGATCCCACCGCCAAAAGGTGTGGCCAGCCGATAGAAGGCTCGTGTCTGGTCACCGTCCACAGATTCAATAATCGACCGGAGCACGGATTCCGCACAGTTTAAACCTGATTCAAAATATGCATATGCCTTTTCAGTTACTTCAGATTTCATTTGATCTTCTCCTGGTTGTCTGCACGTCTTTTCGCCATAAATCCATCTCATTTCTCATCCCGCCATTTAAAAAAGGGAAGGAAATTTTTTTCTTTTTTTGCTCTGTTTTATTTCTTTGTCTTGATTGTCTTTCTTCTTACCTCTTGATTCATGAATTTCTTTACGTTTCAGACCTTTATACCATCAACTCAATCATTCAATTACCCCACTGTCTTCCTTGATTCTTGTTTCTTGCCTCTTGTTTTTCCTTTTTCAATCCTGATTCCTGTTTTAAAGACCCGAGACGATCGCTGATCCGGCATGTCACAGACACATGGACATTCAGGGTTTCAGCCATGCGGATAATGGTGTTTCCGAACAGATCCCGCTCATCCGGTTTGTCTGCCTGCTCGAAATCCCTGTGAAAGGAACACTTGGCATCAGGAGGAAACTGCTCCGCCTTTTGAAGCGCCTCTTTAACCTCCGCATCCCTCAGACAAACACCCTTTTGCTGAGCCACATTGACAATCTCATACATGATGGATTGAACATCTCTGGTAAATGATTCATCCTGCATGATTTGTCCAAGCGTTCGATCATAACAGGCACCCACCATGCCGAATGCGGCAATAAATAGAAATTTCTTCCAGATTTCCGGGTAAGGATCGTCCAGCCATTGATACTGGATACCGCTTTGATCCAGAAGACGGAATATTTCACGGGGAACAAGATTCGGATGCTCTGGATCTTTTCCAAACAGGATTTTACAGGCACCGCCCTGCTGAACCACCTTTCCGGGCTGTTCGATATGCGTGCCGACATAGACACAGCCCGGAAAGACAATTCCCTCATTCAGGACAGATCGTATTCTTTCGTAAATATCCACGCCGTTTAAAAGCGGAATGACCAGCGTATTCGCATGAATGACTGATTTCAGACGGACCATCGTATTTTTAAGATCATAGGATTTCACGCATACCATACAGATATCCAGAATTGGGAGCTTTTCGATTTGATCTGTAGCCAGTTCAGGCTCACAAATCATTTCTCCCCGCTTGGCTGTAGACAAAATCAATCCGTGATTTTGAATCGCTTCCAGATGAGCGCCGCGGGCAATAAAATAAATTTTAATCGCCGGATTGTGAGACAAGCCTGTGACAAGTCTTCCGCCAAAATAGCCCCCGACACCTCCGACACCGATAATTCCGATGTTCTTAATCATTCTAATCTTCCTGTTTCGATAACTATTTTAATACAATTCAGAATCGATCTGTTCCTGATAAATCAGCGTATCAATTTCATCCGGGTGAAATTTGAAATGCCTCAGGTAATCAATCACCATGGCTTCTCCCTGTTTATCTCGAAATGCAGTTTGCGGTATGAAAAAACCCACACGCACATCATGATCCGAAGCATCCTGAGAAAGGAGGAATGCAATTTCGGAATTGTTCCTTTCCCGGATGATTTGCTGCATCTGATCTTCGGATAATCCATCCGCCTCCGGTACCACACCTGCATGATTAGCCCGAAATTTTTTATGAGTAAACGCATCGACCTGATAGAACCATAACTTTTTCATTCGGAATTCCTCAGTACATAAATGATCCAGGGGGCGATTTCAGTCTCATTCACCCAGTCAATCGGCTCGTCCCTTCTGCCCAGCGGCTCGTACGAAGCAATTAGCCTGAGCCCTGTCCTCCGAAACAGATCCTGATAATCCGAATCGCACCAGATAATATCTTCAACCGGCCGGGGATCGTCCGTATCTGTAATGATGATCTTCACTTTTTCGCCGCTCATTTTCTCACGGTTTTCCGGAAAGTCGCGGGTGGAAAAAAACGTCCATTCGTGAAAATAAATCTCCGGCGTCGCATCCAGAAGCAGAATCACTCCGTCGGGTTTCAACATGGATTTTAATTGATTCATCAGATTCATCCGTCTATCCACATGAGGGATATTATCGAATGTAAAGATCGCCTGTACCAGATCGAACGACTCCTTTTCCAGCCCGGCCAATTGCCCATCCCTGATTACATAATAATCCCCTTTCGGATCCGCTTTCTTTGCAATCGAAACCATATTCTTGGCAATATCCACACCAGCGACCTCAAAACCCAGATGCTTCAAAAAACGTGACGGCCGGCCGGTTCCGCATCCGAAATCAAGTGCCCTGCTCCCGTGGACATGACGACGTATAATGTCCGGCAGGTCCCGGTAAGCCAGATAATAACACCCGGAAAACTCGAGCCCGGCATATGCCTCTGCCCGGATGCTGTCTTCATAAGCATTCTGAAAATTCACGTGTCATCCTCAATCCATTTGGAATAAAACAAAGCCGCCCCGGCCGCCGGTTCGTATTCAGCCTGATCAAAGCCGGCCGCCTTATACACATGCCTGGCCCTGTGATTTTTTTCCTGCACCTCAAGCGTGATTTTACAGCAGCCGGTTTCTCCGGCTTTCTGTTCAACCGCTTGCAGCAATTGCCTGCTGATGCCCCGCCCCCGATATGCGGACTGTACTGCAAGATCGTGAATATTGATCAAAGGCCTGGCCTGAAATGTAGAGAAACCATAAAAACAAACCGCAATGCCGACAGGCAGGTCTTCATTGTAAGCAAGAAAAATCAATGTGGTCGGATGTTTCTGCAAGGCCGGAATCAGGGACTTTTTGACCCGATCTGTTAAGGGCCTGCCATTGCCCATGGGATCTCTGGCATATGCATCCACAAGAGCAAGCACGGCTCGCTGGTGAGCTGGCAAATTCAGATTCGCCAGAATAATATGCGTATTCGATTTTTGCATTCTCTACCCTGCCATCCTATTTTTTATTTCGGTTGATTTATATAAATACCGCTGTTTGATTCATGCGTGACCCGTTTGACTGATAATCGTTTCAGCGATCTGTATCGCGTTCAGCGCCGCGCCTTTGCGCAGATTGTCTCCGGTAACATAGAGAACCAAACCATGTTCCACACTCGGATCCCGGCGTATACGGCCCACGCGGCATCGGTCCCGGCCGGCCGTATCAAGCACCAGCGGATATCGGTGATTTTTCAGATCATCTTCAACTGTGATTCCGGGCGCGTTTGAAAAAATCTCCCGGGCTTCATCCGGTGTGATGGATCTGTCAAACTCGATATTAAGAACGATCCCATGTCCGACAAACACCGGAACCCGTACACAGGTGGCCGATACCCGGATGCTGTCATCTCCAAGGATCTTTCGGGTCTCAAAAAGCAACTTGGCCTCCTCGCTGGTGTAGCCCTCCAGCTCGGGTCTCGAATTGCCGATCTGAGGGATAACATTCAGTGCGATTTGATGAGGATACGTACTCAATATTATCTTGTTTCCATAAACATAATTCCTTAGCTGCTGTTCCAGTTCCTGAACTGCCGCATTTCCGGAACCTGAGACGGATTGATAGGTAGACGCAATAAAACGTCGAATCCTGGCCGCCCGGTGAAGCGGCGCCAGGGCCATCAGTGCAATGATAGTACTGCAGTTCGGATTTGCAATGAATCCGCAATGCCTCCCGAGGGCTTCCGGATTGATTTCCGGAATCACAAGCGGCACACGGGAATCCATACGAAAATCATCCCCGTTATCGATGACAACCACTCCTCGTTTTACTGCTTCCCACCCAAAACGCTGCGAAGCGCCCCTGGCACCCTCGGTGCCTGCAAAAAACGCAAAATCCAAACCGTCAAACGCCTCGGGACTTGCTGTTTCAATATGGAAAGTTACACCGGCAATGGTTTCATCACGTTCCGTACGGGCAAAAATGCGGATCTCACCGACAGGAAACAGCCGTTCACGAAGAATACTGACCATTTCAGAGCCGACAACACCGATACCGACGACACCCACACTGTATTTTTTCACTTTCAAAAATCTCCCTTAAATATCTATTTTAATAAAATCCGGATGCAGTTCCCCGAAGCACCACAGGAACGTCGTAAATCAATTACGCTTTCATTGAATCACTGTTTCGGCTTTTTGCCACCGATGATACACCATAAATGAATTTTTCCGAAAAGATCGACCTGTTGAAATCCTATTTCCTTCAGCCAGGCCATTTGAAGCAGGAATGACTCGTGAATGTCATCCCCCTTTCTTTTCGGCTGATTAACGTTCCGGATATTGCGGGTTTTCCATTGCCTGAAATGGTCCTGCCACTTCCAGTAAGCCTTTAAATATTCGCCATGAAGCCGCTTTCCCTGCGCCTGCCCGTACCTGTCCCAATAATACAGGCTGTTGAAATAGGCATCCGGATAAATCGTTTTCATTTCATCAATATTGACCAGCCATCCACCCGGATTGAGTATATCGAAACAGCGATGGTAAAGACGCTGCTTTTCATGATTTTCCAGATGATGAATCGCCGACATGGAAAATATATAATCGGCATTGACCGGCAGCAGGTCGGTCCACCCGTCTTCCAAATCTGCGAGAATATACTTAACACGATCATGATATCGTTGTAATTTTTGTCTGGCTACATTCATGAAAGGCTGTGACAGATCGACATAATAACAACGGGCAGACGGATTGCGCAGTAAAATCCGTTCCAGAAAAGTACCGCTGCCTGCCCCGAGATCCACGATCACTGGATTATCAGCATCTTCAATTCTCAAATAATCCATCATCATGCTTTGCATGAAACCGTAATACGGAACCATCACCGGTGCCAGTGTATCGTAATCTTTCGCCATGGTCTGAAAACGATTGTCACTCAGGCTCGCATTCTGCCGGCAGTCCGGCGCTTTGATTTCATTTGTATGAATCATAACTGTCTTCTCCCAGTAATGAAAACAAATTGTTCGCTATTAAATTAGGAATTAATATACAAATTAGTATTTACTAAGTCAAGAATAAAATACTAATAAATAAAATTATACTGAACAATATCGTTTTTTTCTTTTGTCATGATAGATGAATTTTATTATATTTTGTTTAGGATTTAATTCACCATGGAGACCGCCTTGAATCATACAAAGCCTGTGATGTTCGATCCCTTGACCCTGGGAAAACGCGCCCAGCGTATCCGAATCGAAAAAGAACTCAGTATCGAAAGCCTGGCAAAAGCGGCCGGTGTTAATAAGAACACCGTCGTCCGTTTTGAAAAGGGAATTTCCACCCGGATGGAGACCATCTATAAAATCTGTTCTGTTCTTGAGGTCTCACCGCTGCATCTGATGGAAGGCAGACTGATCAAGGGGCGGGATTATGATATCCGAAAGCATGAAACCGACACTCAAAAATCGGGAACAAAACGGATTCCGCGGACCGACCGTGTTCAGCTTGATATGTGTCACGGTATGACTATAGGGGACTTGAACTATCGGCTTCCAGAAGGGCAGCTTGGCGCCAAAGTGATGGAAATTTTCAGCCGGGAAATCAAAGAAAAGAAAACCCATCCCGGAGAAGAACTTCTTTTTTGCCTGACCGGAACCATTGGTATTGAAATCAGCGACGTGACTGCAGTCCTGAAAAAGGGAGATGCCATTTTTTTCTGGGGCACAGAGCCGCATTGTTATTTCAATGCGGATGAGAATAAAGATGTATCTGTGGCGCTGAGTGTGGTGTGCGGGGGGGATTAAAACCCGATTTATATTAAAAGGATTAAAAATAAATGATTTCATTATTGAATTGAGGTGTTTCATGCTGGCGGCTTATACTGTACTCATCATCTTGCCTATAATGATCATAGGACTGGCAGGGCTGCTTTATCGCCTGTCAGAAAAAGAGGGATCGTGATCCATGGATGTCTATGAACAGCTCCGCAATCCAATCGCGCTGTCGATATTTGTTCTTACGCTGCTTTTTCCTGTAATAGTGGGTTTTTTAACATTGCACCGAACCAAAAATCAGTCCGATTTTTTTATCGGCGGACGCAACATGAATAAGCTGGTTGTAGCACTCTCGGCTGTTTCATCCGGACGATCTTCCTGGCTGGTGCTGGGTGTGTCGGGCATGGCCTATAAATTGGGGGTGAGCGCTATCTGGGCCGTAACCGGATATATTCTGGCCGAACTGTTTCAATTTATATATATCGGGCGCAAACTGCGCACACAGACAGAATCCTATCAATCGATTACACTTTTGGATTACTTTGAATCCAGGTTTCAAGATCACCATCATCTTATCCGGATAACCGGAGCCCTGATCATCGGCATTTTTATCACCGCATACGTGGCTGCCCAGCTAAAAGCCGGCGCAGATTCTCTCTGCACAGCCACCGGTTTGCCAGTCATCGCAACACTGGTGATAGCATGTCTGATGATTCTGATTTACATGGCGCTGGGCGGATTTATTGCTGTGGCCTACAATGATGTAGTTCGCGCCATAATCATGCTATTCGGCCTGGTCATATTTCCCGCCGTCGGTCTGATCCGGCTTGGGGGATTGTCCTCACTGCTCAATATACTAAGGGCCCTGGATCCGTCAAATATCAATCCGCTGTCAATAGGATTCGGCGCACTGATCGGTTTTCTTGGCATTGGGCTCGGCTCACCCGGCCAGCCGCATATTATTGTACGCTATATGGCGATTGACAACGCTGATCAGCTTCGTAAATCCGCTGTTATCGGCACATTCTGGAACGTCCTCATGGGATGGGGAGCGGTTATGATCGGCTTGCTCGGCCGGGCAATTATTCCGAAAATCCAAAATCTGCCCGATCAAAATCCGGAAATGGTTTATCTGGTACTCTCCGACCGATACTTTGGTCCGGTACTGTACGGTCTGTTGGTCGGCGGTATCTTTGCCGCGATTCTATCGACGGCAGATTCTCAGCTTCTGGTAGTCGCTTCAACCTTTGTTCGTGATATTTATGAAAAAATCCTCCGGCGGGGCATAATCCTGTCTGAATCGAACAAACTTGCTTTAAGCCGATGGATTGTCATCGGCTCGGGTCTCATCGCGCTCATTCTGGCCTGTCTGGCAAAAGACATCATTTTCTGGCTGGTTCTGTTTGCCTGGGGCGGTCTTGGTGCTGCATTTGGCCCCGCATTGATCCTGTCTTTGTACTGGGAAAAAACAACAAAAGAGGGCATTGCTTCTGGCATGATTGCCGGCTCATTAATCACAATCTTCTGGAAACTGTTTCTGAAAACATCAACCGGGATTTATGAACTCATCCCGGCCTTTTTCGGTGCTTTTGGTATGATAATAATGGTAAGCTGCATACAGAATAAAATCCGGAGGGATGAACTCCAAAGCTGACCGAATCCGGGAGTGAAGGCTTCAACTGTTAATTAAAAATGAAGAATCAAATTCAAAAGGGCAAACGCCGCATCAAATAGCACCGGATTTTAAGGCTTCAGTCTTTTATCAAATAAAAAATTACCGAGGAAACAATGGATTACAAAGATGTGATCGCACATCCTGAAAATTACGATTTTCAAATTCAGACACTGGGAGAGCCTGAAATCGATTCCCCATTTCGCGGACGACGGTATATTGAACCGCATGAACATGTCTCATTTGCAGTCAAAATGCACGAACTTAAACCGCTTTTCCGGTCCGGAAAAGAACTGCCCGCTTTTGAGAGGGCCGGGCCCAGATCCCGGATTTTTCACGATCCTGCCAAAACAAAAGCCGCCATAATTACCTGCGGCGGACTCTGCCCCGGGCTGAATGATGTGATTAAAAATATCACCAATGTGCTGTGGCAGGGTTATGGAGTAAGGCACATTGAAGGATTACGCTTCGGATATCGCGGTTTATCCAAATCCAACACTCTGCCGTCAATTCCGCTCAATCCGGAAAATGTGGATACAATTCACGAAGACGGCGGCACAATTTTAGGGTCCTCACGGGGTCATCAGGATATCGGCGACATGGTGAACACGCTGGAGGAAAAGAGAATCAACCTGCTTTTTACAATTGGAGGGGACGGCACCTTGCAGGGGGCACGGGCGATTGCCGAGGAAATCATAAAACGACAATTAAAAATCAGTGTGATCGGACTACCCAAAACCATTGACAATGATCTGAGTTTTATGGAAAAAACATTTGGTTTCGAAACCGCAATTTATGTATCTGCAGATATTATCACCGCAGCGCATAATGAAGCCAAGGGTGCGTACAATGGTATCGGCCTTGTGAAACTCATGGGCCGCGATTCAGGATTCATCGCCAGCTATGCATCGATTGCCAATTCCGTGGTGAACATCTGCCTCATCCCGGAGGAGCCCCTGATCCTCGAAGGAGAGAACGGCCTGCTTCGCGCACTGGAGCGCCGATTCGAACAGGGGAAAGACCACGCAGTGATTGTCGTAGCCGAAGGCACGGGACAAGACCTGTTTCGGCAGCAGCCGGAAAGACGGGATAAATCAGGCAACCGGATCAAGAACGATATCGGGCTGCTGTTAAAAACAGAAATCATTGAATATTTCGAATCCCGCGGAAAAGAAGTGAACATCAAATATTTCGATCCCAGCTATTATATCCGCAGTGTGCCTGCACAGGGGACAGATTCTATCTTTTGTCATCTGCTTGCCGAGCATGCGGTACATGCAGCTATGGCCGGAAAAACCAATATGGTGGTCGGATTCTGGAGCAATACCTATACGCATGTACCCATTCATCTGGCCACTCTGGCTCGTAAAAAGGTCAATCTGAATGGGGATCTATGGAACGCTGTGCTGGGATTGACTCAGCAAAAAACATATTTTTCCGGACACGACTCCTGACATCACCTCAGAATGCACCGATTCATTTATAAGACCTGCCGACAGACATTCCATCCGGCTTTCTTAATTTTATGAATCTGAAAATTGTAAAAAATTGTCAAAACGATGAAACAGACAAACTTTTCTGCTGATTATTCCGTCTAATTAAAAGAACGCCCGTTAAACAAACTGAGAGCGGGAGAGATGAAACCCCTGATATGTTTAATTACGGGGTGTTTGATATTCTGCCCCATTCTACTGTCATCCTCAATCGCGGAATCAATACAAGAGGAACTCCCTCTGCAAATTCCCCATGTGGATGCACCTATTCATGTGGACGGAAAAATGGACGAGTCATTCTGGTCGCATGCCCTGGTTGTGCCCGCCAACATTGAAGTTCGTCCCGGTGAAAATATCAAGGCACCCGTAAAAACCGAGGCTTATCTGGTTTACAACTCCGAATACATCTATGTCGGATTTAAATGCTATGATCACAATCCATCCGAAATCCGCGCCCATTTTTGCGACCGGGATCAAACCTGGGACGATGACTGGATCCTGATTCTGTTCGATACATTCAATGATCAGCGCCGTACATATGATTTTGCCTGCAATCCCTTTGGCATTCAGGCGGATATCATTGAGACTCCGACCGGCGGCGGCGGTTCTTGGGATGCCATCTGGAAATCGCATGGTCGGATCACCGATAAGGGATATGTGGTGGAAATGGCCATTCCCTTCCGTGCTCTAGGATTCCCCCGGTCTCAGGAGGATCAGATCTGGGGATTCGATGTGGTTCGAAGCTATCCCCGAAATGTACGGCACCATATCGGTGCATTCCCGAGGGACCGCAACAATAACTGCTATATGTGCCAGTCTTTGAAAATGATCGGATTCGCCGGCGCCTCTCCGGGCAATAACATTGAATTCGATCCCACATTTTCAGCTATTTATTCCCAGGAACGCAAAAATGAAACCAGCGGACCGTTCCGTGAAAAATCCAAAGCCTATGATCCAGGATTGACGGCCAAATGGGGCTTCACGCCCAATCTGACAATGAGTGCCACGCTGAATCCTGATTTCTCAAATATCGAAGCGGATATTATGCAATTGGATATCAACACCCAGTTTGCGCTGTACTATCCGGAAAAACGCCCGTTCTTCCTGGAAGGCGAAGACTTTTTTTCAACCCCCTTTCAACTGGTACACACACGAACCCTGGCAGAACCGGAATATGGGGTGAAGCTGACCGGAAAAGAAGGCGATCATGCGGTTGGATTTTATACGGTCCAGGACCGTCTGACAAATTTCATCTTTCCGGGAGCCGAAGGATCCGATGATGAATCCCTTCGAAAACATTCACAGGGTACTGTCCTGCGTTATAAACACGATGCGGGCGAGTCATCGAATCTGGGTGTCGTCCTTACGGATCGGGAGGGAGACGAATATCACAATCGCGTCATTGGTATTGATGGTGATGTTAAATTTACGAAAAAAAATCGGATTTTATTTCAGGTCACAAATTCATGGACCCAATATCCGGATACTCTGGCCCTTGATTATAATCAGCATCAAAAAGAATTTGATGGCCAGGCCTATCACTTCTATATTAATCATAATACCCGTAATTGGGATATCTATCAATTTTTCAGGCATGTCCGGCCGGGATTTCGCGCCGATATGGGATTTATGACAATGGCCGGATTTACTTACTCGGAAACCGGAGGCAGTTACAAATGGCAGCGCGACCCGGGCAGCTGGTTTCACTGGCTCAGTTTGTATGGAAGTTATGATCAGCGTTACGACCTGTTAGGCGACCCTCTTCATCGGGCATTGACCAGCCGGATCAATTATGAAGGACCTTTGCAGAGTAACGCAGGCATATATGGCGAATGGGGACATGATCGATATGAGGGACAATCATACAGGGCCAACTGGCTGAACGCCTGGGCCTACATGCGTCCTTCAGGATGGATAGCCGGTGAAATCTGGACGCGTTACGGCGATCGTATCGATTACGACAACAACCGGGCGGGTAACCAGCTTTGCATAGGCAGTTATCTGGAACTGCGCCTGGGCCTGCATATCCGTGCTGAAATCAATCATACTGCTGACCGGCTGGATGTCAAATCCGGCAGACTGTATACAGCCAACATCGAACGGCTGAAACTGGTGTACCAATTTAACAGACATATATTCCTGAGGTCCATTGTTCAGTACTGGCATTACAAACGCAATATTGCGCTTTACCAGGACGAAGACACAGATCCTGTCTCAAAAGGCATCTTCACACAGATTCTCTTTTCTTATAAAATCAATCCGCAAACGGTTTTTTTCCTTGGCTATTCGGACAGTTATTATGCAGATCATGAGATTCGACCCCTCAATCTGATCCATATGATTCAGACCAATCGTACCGTTTTTGCCAAAATTGGATATGCATATATGTTGTAACTTAAAAGGATTACAATTCTGTTTTCCTGAAACTTTATTATCCCTTCCTCGTCTAAATGGATATTGCTCATCATCAACACGTGACATAATGACTGTATTATATCGGATCTTTTCATGCGGATAAATAAAACCCGTTATCGCGAAGTGATGTCAGCTTCTCTCCTTGTCATCATCCCCGCCCTGTCACAAACCCCGGATACCAGTAAAACATCTCTTCTGAAGAAAAAGGATTCCATCATTTCAATTACAAAACAGGATACAGCCGGAAAACTTCCTGAAATTACCATGCAGGCCTATCGTTCGGCGCCCAGGCGAAATAAAAGTGTGGGTGTGCATATCAACGCTTCCCCATCAGGTGATATCCGATACGATCCAATACCAACCCGGAATATGGGTTCGGTCTCAGAAGAAATTCGTATATTCCCCGAGCTTCCTTTCGAACTATTAAAAGAACCTGTGGCGGAGAGGAAGGTGCTGAAAAACAGGGATTATATTCTGCCGACTCATGAAGAATATGAAATTCTGAAAACCCTGTGGCTGAAAGAAGATGTCATGGATACCACCATCTACTCCTGTCTGGACAGCTCGCTGAATCTGACCATGTCAACGTTAAATCAAATTCTGAATGAAATGACCAAAAAGAATCTGGTGACCCGGCGCCTGGTTTCACCCAGACTGGAGTTCAATGCCTTTGGGGTGCCCGTTGAAATGAGTCGGATCAACCTGAAAAACAAGGTCTATTACTATCACAGCTCGGTAGACCAAACCAAACTTAAATCTTTTATCAATGCCGCTGCCTATGAAGTGAAGCAGGACTCAGGTCGGCTGAAGAATCATAAACTGCGTGCGGCACATCAGAACAAAAATCTGCTGGATTCATTAAATAAAAAAGTACTCATTGAATAGGGATCATCAGAATCACATCAATCTGACATCATTCCCGGCCGCCCTTAAAAATAGTCATCGTATTTGACGGAGTATCCCCGCGAATCAAAGTTTTATCACCTGCAGAATATCAGTACAAGGGTGACACCTCTTTTTTTCTTGTTATTTTCAATACGAATCTCTCCATTGTGGGCCTCCATGATTTTCTGACATAAATGGAGACCCAAACCATATCCCCCTGATTTTTTGGATCGCGAACGATCAACCCTGAAGAACGGCTCAAAAACATAGGAAACCTGATCCTCGGGAACACCAATCCCGTCATCCCGGATCCGCAAAATAACCTTCTCTTCTTCCACCGTCATGGATACTTCGACAGGCTGGCTGTCATGCTGTGAAAATTTCACGCTGTTTTCAAATATATTTTTCAGTACCATATGAATCCGTTCTGCGTCTATAGATATCAATAATGACTGCGGAATATCAACCAGACGGATTCCGGGTGGCAGTGTCTTGAATTGCCTCGCTGTTTCACGAACAAGCGATGCCAGATCTGTAGGCGTATTGTTCATTTTCCCATGCTCCGTCTGTAACCGCTCGGTCTCCAGAATTTCAGTCATCATGGTTTCAATTTCTGTAATATCAGACAAAATTGCGGTTTTCTTTTCGCCATCCTGAATAAATTCCAGGGCCACTTTGATCCGTGTGAGCGGTGACCTCATCTCATGGCTTACATCCAGCAGCAGTTGATCGCGCGAACGTATCATTTGTTTGATCTGCTGAACCATACTGTTAAACGCTTCGGTCAAACGGCCCAGCTCATCATTCCTGATTTTTGGGATTTCAACATTAAAATGACCGTTCTTGATTTCATCCACCCCTTTTTTCAGCCACTGAATCGGCTGCAGGATTCGGCGAAGGTAACCGTGCGCACCTATAAAAATCACAGTCACAATCAAAAGAACGATAAGCAGCATTTGCCGTTGTATACCCCTGAACGGACCGAACCGCCACTTCAGTGTATACTGACTTCCGTCTTTATTGCTGATAACAACCGGCTTTCGCCATTTTGCGCTGGGTCCGAATCCTCTGAAAATTTTCGGTACATCCTCATGACTGACCCATTTAAAATTTTCCCCCTCATATTGAATATATATTTGATAGGTTTCCGCCAGTTCCCTCGCACGCACAGTATCCGGCGGTACTCCGATTTCGTCGATAATCATATTTGCGTAATGTTTGATATTGTCTTCAATTGCCGGACCGGACCCTATCACAGACAAGAGCCCGAACGCAGCGCCAATCACCAAGTGGATCAGCCCCATCGTTGCCAGCAGGACGAAAAGCAGGCGCAAAAAAATGGATCTGGTTTTTTTCGCTCGATTCGGATTGCCACAAATCATATTAATCTCCAATAAATTTATAACCTGTGCCCCGAATGGTTAATATCCATTTTGGATCTTTTAAATCGTCGTTCAATTTTTGACGCAACCGACTGATAAGCATATCAACGGATCTGTCAAACACACTGCAATCCATACCTCGAAGCACATCCATAATTTGATCCCTCGAAAACACTTTGCCCGGATTCTCCATAAACAACCGGAGCAACTCAAACTCCATTGTGGTTAAATGAATTTTTTCGTCGGATAACTTAACGGACTGCTTTTCAATATCCACCTCAAGTCCGGAAAAGCGGATAACGGATACCCCAGGTTTCGACAGGCGTCTCAATACCGACTGTATCCGGGCGACCAGTTCGCGGGGCTCGAATGGCTTCGGCAAATAATCATCAGCGCCTATTTCGAGACCCACAACCCGGTCTGTCACATCTCCTCTCGCTGTTAACATAACAACAGGGACGGTCGAGGTTTTTCGGATCTCCCGGCAGACTTCGAATCCGTCCATGTCCGGCAGCATAATATCGAGGATCACCAGATCTGGAGGCCTGTCCCTTACTATCCTGATGCCTTCAGAGGGATGTGTGACCGTGCTCACCTGATACCCGAAATCCGACAAGTAGTCTTTCAGTAAGATATTGAGCTTTTCATCATCGTCGATCACGAGGATGTATTCTTTCATGATATTCCGCCCCATACTTGGGAAACATAGGCTGCAAAGCTGATATTAAGTTCAATATAATCAATTTATTTTACCACACAAATGATTAAAACTCGACATTGATGCCTAGCATGGGCATTAACGGAAAATCCGCGGCGGTTACCCGCTCAATACTGCCGTCAGGTTCAATATCATAATAATAATCCAACACGTTATCACGGTTATAAATGTTCCATATTTCCAGATAGGTCTTTAGGGCCCAGCTGCTAAAGCGGAAGATACGGTCTGCCCGTATATCAAGCGTATGATAATCCGGATAGCGCCTTGAATTCCGCTCACCCTCGACAACAAACCACGCCCCATAAAGCTGTTTGGACTCAATAACAGGTGTGTAGGGATTGCCGGCTGCATACTGGTACTTAAGACCAATCCGCCACTTGTCGGAAAGCTGATAACTGCCAGTCAGGATAAAATTATGTCTGCGGTCGTAATCAAAATTATATTCCGGTAAATCATTGGCATCCTGCCGTTTACTTACGGACCAGGTATATGCCAGACTGCCGACCAGATTCCCGCTCATCTTTTGCTGCAGCGTCACTTCAAAACCGTTTGAAAATCCCGATCCTCCGTTGATAATCACATTGTTCGTATCATTCTTCACAAAACCATTGTCCATACGCTTATCGTACAATTCAAGTGTAATGCGTGTGTCCGGTCGAAGCAGATATTCAACACCCATCACCGTATGAAAAGCCCGGCTGCTTTGGAGTGTATGATTCTCCGGATCTATGCAAATTTGAAACAATGAGGGGGACTGATAATAATAACCGGCTGCCATATTCAGTGTAATTTTTTCAGACAGATAATAAACAGCACTCATTCTGGGACTCCACCTGGATACCCCGGTGAACGCAAATTTTTCCCAACGCAAACCCGGTGTTACAGATAAGCGGTGAAATGGCCGTATTGTACTCTGCACATAAATCCCTCCCTTTTTTGAACCAGGAAAACGGTACACGGTCTCAAAATCAGGAACGATGAATCCGGCCTCCAGTGTATCCGCCTCCCGCCATTGGTGACAGTCCGCTGTCAGATGCTTTATATAGCCGCCAGCATCGACTGAAACTTTTGGATGCAATTTATAATGGAGTCTGGATTTCAGATGCAGCGTATGAATACGTGTATCGTCACCGTTCATATCGCGCTTGCTGTTGGTCCCCATGATCGATTGAATTCCATTACTCGACCATTCTGCCGTCGTTCGTATAAATCCGCTGGCATTGAGCATGAGTCTCCAGTTCAAACCCAATGCAGCACCATCATCGTCCCATTGTACATATTCATATTTACGAGCGAATTCACCATGGCCTTCCATTTTTTCACATCGCTCGGCATCATCCTTGTAATAAAATCCTATGAGAGACAATTTGTTTTTGTCATTCAGATCATAGGAAAACTTGCCGATCATATCCCAATAGCGCGGCGATACGGGTCGATTCATCATTTTGGTAAAAATATCAAAAATACCGCGTCGCATGGAAAACAGCACGTTTCCCCTTTGCGAAACCGGGCCGTCCATACCCACCGAAAATCCGCCCATACTCATATTAATATCATGATTAAACTGGGTCCGGTTGCCTTCCTTAAGCTGAATATTGAAAACAGAGGACAGCTTGTCTCCGTAAACAACCGGAAATCCACCCGTCATAAAATCAATGTTCCGGATAAAGCGGGGATCGACAATCGAAATGACACCCATGGACATCCCTTCGCGTGAGAAATGAAGCGGACTGCGTATTTCAATATGATCCAGCAATACGAGATTCTCATTTCTGTCTCCCCCACGCACGATAAGGTTGGCGCTGGAAGAACCGGTTGTGCCTACCCCGGGCAGGGTTTTCAAAACACGAAATACATCTTCTATCGCACCCGGTGCCGACCGGATTTCACGAGAACTCAGAGTATGGGTACTCACAACCGCGTCATTGGTTCCGTTAAAAAAGGATCCATTGACTGTAATTGCTTCTGTCTCAATTACTTTCTCTTTCAGCACAAAAATCAGTTGTGTGGCCCGGTTGGCTTCGACAACCACATCGGATTCTAAATCCGCTTGATATCCTATCATGGTTGCCTGAACAGAATAATGACCGGGCGGAATATTTCTGACAACATACTGTCCCGTTTGATTCGCTGCAGAACCCAAAGATGTACCCCTGATTATGATATTGGCCCCCGGTAACGGCGCTTTGGTTTCAGAATCCTGTACAAGGCCTTCAATAATTCCGTTTCCGGCCATGATTGACGAATGCAATGCCGCTATAATTAGACAAAAACGAGATGTATTTTTCATCAAATTGCCCCTCCGATAAAAAAACAACTTGTGAATCATGTTTTTTCTCCTTTCATTTATAGGAACCTATTTTTCATGTCAATACAAATCTACAAAAGGATTGTAACAACAGGTTTTCAGCATTGTAACTTATTGTAACCGGCAGGAAATGACGATAATCGAGCAAGGGGCGTTCCAATGATAAAACATGACTCAATCGCATGGGGTGTTTTTCTGCTCCGTGTATCCGGATCTTTTTTTATGATTTACGGGCACGGCTGGCCGAAGTTAATCCGGCTGTTTTCCGGTGATCCCGTCCGGTTTTACAATCCGCTTGGCATAGGCGCAGTTCCAAGCCTTATACTGGTTGTGTTGGCAGAATTCCTCTGTGCGCTTTTTATTCTTCTGGGGCTTTTCACCCGATTGAGTGCCATACCCCTTATCATCTCCATGGCTGTGGCTTCGTTCATTCACCACGGCGGTGATACTTTGGCCGGAAAAGAACTGCCTCTGATCTATTTGCTGATCTTTACAACCCTTTTATTGACAGGCCCCGGTCGTTTTTCACTTCAACACGGACTGGGTTTGTCATTAAAAACTTCAGGCAAACCAAAGAAATTTCTGCTTCAGTAAAAGCGGAAAAACCATGATAGCATGGAAAAAAACATTCTGCCTTCTCCTCGCGGTTAACGTTTTGCCGGTATATCTGGCAGCAAAGACAGACAGCACACAAACCAAGGGTTTTTTCGCCTACCCGATTCTTTTTTACACACCGGAAACCCGTCTGGCATATGGCGCAGCCATGACGGTTTTTACGCGGGATCCTAAAAATACCCGTCCGTCTTCATGGATTCCTATGTTTGTGTATACCCAAAACAAACAAATCATCGCCAAACTACTGGCAAACTTATATGGGAAGGAAGAAAAATGGCAGCTGGATGCATGGCTGGGTTATTACGACTATCCCGATAAATTTTTTGGTATCGGCAATCAGACAACTGATGATCAGAAAGAATCCTACACAGCTGAAAGAGTTGTGATTCAGCTCAGCCCGCGCTGGCATATTCAATCCGGGTTATATGTGGGAGTTCAGTACGAATTTATGCATCAGCAATTATCCGAATTAAAAGAAGACGGAACACTTATCCTGGGTAACATCCCGGGCAGTCACAAAAGTCAATACGCTGGAATAGGCGCGCTGATCAGCAAAGATACCCGGGATAATATCTATTTTCCGGTCAAAGGTTACTATTATTCACTTCAATATGCCGGCTTCGGATCGCTTTTAGGCAGCGATTTTTCATTTCAGCGCCTGAATGTAAACCTGCGACAGTATTTACCCGTTCGAACCCGACATGTTATGGCCATGCAGTTCTATTCACAGATGATCTTCGGCACAGCTCCGTTTCAGACGTTGTCCGGATTCGGGGGTACCCAGATAATGCGTGGCTATTATGAGGGCAGGTACAGGGATAATCACGTTCTTGTACTTCAGACGGAATACCGTTTTTTCTTTACTGAACTTTTGGGTGCCGCTTTCTTCGGCAACGCTGGAGAGGTCGCGCATGATTTCAGTCATTTTCAAATCAACCAGTTCAAATATTCAGTAGGATTCGGATTTCGTTTTTGTATTAATCCAAAAGAAAAACTGAACTTACGGCTGGATGTTGCCTATGGAAAAAATACTTCCGGATATTATGTTGAAATTTTCGAAGCATTCTAACAAACTATTAAGGAGCAGCAATGAAATTCTTTTGTCTTCTATTTTTGCTTGCATCCGCATCTGCAGCCATATCCGGCCCGTATTTGCATAAAGCAGACAGCCTGTACGCCCAGAGGGCCGAAGGATACCAGCCGGCCACGGGGCTCGTGGATACCTCGAACATCAATCAGGCCATTCGTTATTATCAAAAAGCGTTAAACCTGTCCGACAGTACCGGAAAAGAAAAAATATACTGGAAACTGCTGCAGTGTTATTATTACAAAGGCAATTACACAACCAATGAAAAGTCACTAAAAAAACAGCATTTTCAAAAAGGCATTGAAATCGGCAGCAGGGCGCTTGAAACATACCCGAATTCTCCGGGTGTTCATTTCTGGATGGGCATCCTTTGGGGATACTGGTCAGAGCAGGTAGGCCTGCTTACAGCGGGAAGAAAAGGTGTGGCGAACAACATCCGTCACCATGCTAAAAGATTGATTGCGATAGAAGACACCTTTGCAGAAGGCGGCGCCTATCGAACTCTGGGCCGGCTTCATTTCAAGGCACCGAAAATCCCGGTTATTTTAGGATGGCCCTCAAAAAGAAAATCCCTCCTATATTTTGAAAAAGCCTACTTAATCAATCCGAAAAACCTCTTTACAAAACAGTATTACGCTGAAGCTTTATATGACCAGGGAGAAAAAAGCCGGGGTCTTCAAATGATGAAAGAAATTCTGGAAACCAAAGAAACGGTTCACGGTATTGCCGAGGATGCATTTATCAAGAAAGAGACTGAACGGTTTTTAAATGAACATCGGGAATGATCAGAGGTTATTCAAGCCATCCGGAGTCCCCGGGTAAATCCGGGATAACCTCCGTAAAGGATGATAAGTCCGGTGATAACAGGATAACCATGTCTGTCCTGTGCCGAGTGAAAAAAGTATTCAGTGTGAAATCTCCATGCAATGAAATTTTAATAAAGCCTTTGATCATTGTCCCGGAAAAATGAGAATACAAAAAAAAACAACAATAACACTTACCGGATGTAACTTCTCTTCTATCAGCCACGTATATTATTTTAATTCCAAAATTTGATGATTACAAGGAGACGCCGGATGAAAACCCTCATTATTTATGCCAGCATGCACGGCTGTACGCAGCAGGCTGCAGAAAAATTGAAACCGGAATTGTCGGGGGAAGTAAAGATTCAAAATTTAAAGGAAAAGACACCCGTTTTTATCGACGCATTTGATACCGTTATCATCGGAGGATCCATTCATGCGGGCAGAATCCAAAAATCCGTAATCAATTTCTGTAAAAACAACCTGGAGATATTATTACAAAAAAAGGTGGGACTCTTTATCTGCTGTATGGATAAAAACCGCGCTCAGGAACAATTTGATAATGCATTTCCTGACCTGCTCCGCCGGCATGCCAGAGCAAAGGGTCTGTTCGGAGGTGCGTTTGATTTTAATAAAATGAATTTTTTACAAAAAGCAATTGTCAGAAAAGTGTCGGGTATTGAGCAAAGCGTTGAGAAAATAAATAAACAGGCAATTTCAGACTTTGTTCACCAGATTCAATAAGGCTTTGATCGGTTCTGTCAATAATTAAAAAGCCTGGAAATCAAGGCAGGCCTGATCACCGAAGCTTAAATATCATACCATCCAAACCTGAAAAATGGATGTTGATAGTATCTTTCTCGATCCTTACCTTATTCCCGCTTAACAAATCGACAATGTTGCCATTCGCCTGAATTTCGATATCAGAAAGCGTCAACTGAACCATCTCTGCATGTTCATTGTTATGAAGTACGATGAGGAAAATATTTTCAAGGTCCTGCCGCAGGTAAGCGAATGTTTTTTTTTGTGAATAAACCGTTTTAAAATCACCGATACGCAATGCCGGATAACGATGCCGCAGGCGTGCCATCCCCTGATAAAATCCGTGGATTTGCCGGCGTTTTTCATCTGCTTTCCAATTCCAGGGAAAAGTCCTGCGATTATCCGGATCCTTACCACCTTCCAGCCCAACTTCATCCCCATAGTAAATATGAGGCACCCCCGGATACGTCATCGAAAACAGGGCTGCCATCATAACCCGTTTGATATTTCCGTTTGCCTGATGAATGACTCGCTCCGTATCATGGCTGCCCATCAAGTTCATCATAGACAGGCCGGCTTGTATGGGATACAGGTTACGCCCGGTGGTCAGGGTTTGATCAAACTCCTCGGCGGTTCCCCAACCCTTAAGAATAAATTTCAGCACAGGATCCCGAAAATATTTATAATTCATGGTTGAGTGAAAACAGCGCGGTCCCAGCCAGGGCATGGCATTTCCCCAGATTTCCCCGATCAGGAAAGCATCCGGTTTTACTTGCTCGACGACCTGACGGAATTCATCCCAAAACCAAAAGGGAACCTCATTGGGCACATCCAGACGAAATCCGTCGATATCCAATTCTCCCAGCCAGTATCTGGCCACCTCCAGAATATAGCGGACCACTTCTATATTGGGTTCAGCCTCTTTTATATCCCGGACATCATTTTCTTCTGGATTGGGGCGCGACAAGTCAAAATTCAGATTGGGATGGAGTGGAAAATCCCACCAGCACTCATAATAGAAGCATGGGGTCGGACAGCCGTCCTCCGGCAGTGGCCATTGATGCCATTCGTACCAGTGCCAGTATTTGGAATCGGGTCCTTTTTCTTTTGTGTCAATAAATGCAAAATGGGAATCCCCCGTATGATTAAAGGCCATATCCACAATAATCCGAATACCGCAGTCGTGAGCTTTCCTGACAAATTTTTTAAATATGGATTCATCGGCAAAATGAGGATCTATGGAAAGGTAATCCACAGGATCATATTTATGATTGGATTTTCCCTGATTCAGGGGATTGAAATAGATAATGGTAATTCCCAGATTTTTAAGATAATCCAGTTTTTTCATCACTCCCTGAATATCACCACCATAAAATGAATAGAGATCCGGACGGCCGTCCGTACGATAGGGACTTTCCTTCAGCCCGGATACGTCATACCAGTCTTCGACCAAATGAAAAAACTCGCCGTTCAGTTTGCCTTCAGTAGGAAGTGTCGTTTTCCCCGTATAATAGGATTCACTGAAATCCGGATCATTGCCGGGATTTCCGTTGCAGAACCTTTCCGGAAAAATCTGATAGAATATCCCGTGTCGAACCCACTCGGGCACCTGAAACCCGGGAAGCATCTCTGAACCATAATGAAACCACTCTTTGACTTCCGGCAAATCGGGCACCAGCCCCTCAGGTATGCTGTAAAAAAGCGTGTCTCCATCCTGAAAACAAATCGTAAAATACATCGAGCTGTCCGGATCGACATCAATAAATATACGGTAATATTGAAATACACCATCGTCTTCGGTGGCCTGAAAAGGGCGTCGCTGCAGATCCCTGCCGGACGGACGATAATATAATTCAACGGTCTCCACATCTTCCAAATAAGCCCGGGTCCGGAATTCCAGGCCGGTTTCCATCGGATTCACAAGAAAATAGTCCAGCTTCTGAGATAAATGATCCGTAAAAACGGCCCCGTCTCCCTGCTTAAAAACAGGAGATTGCAAATCACTGGTTACAGTGATTAATGCATTCGGTTCTCCGCGCCCCTCATCTGCATAAGCATTCGCTTCAGGATCAGTAATCCAGGCACCATCCACCACAAACTTGTATTGATAGGTCCCCGGCCGAAGCAACAGGGTGGTTTCATAGTCACCATCGCCATCTTCATCCAACATTGGGGTACTCGAACCACTCCAGTCATTAAACGTCCCGGCCAAAAACACATCTTCCACACCGGAGATGAGCGGCTGAAATCGAAACGTCACCTTTTTCAGCACACTCTGTGACCCTAACAGACTGCAGAATGCCAATACAATGACAAGGCGTCTCATCGCTTTTATCCTCCATGTAAATCCTGCCCGAAACAATCGAATTCAAGGCTTCAGCGGATTATTTTTAGATCCTGTTTAAGTTGAACTCGAGGCTTCAGCCGGCTATTATCTCATCATACAGACTCTGATAAAGAAATATTCCAATAACGCAATATGGATTCTATCTGGCCATCTGATTCATGAAATTCAACAGTTCATCCATTTCCTGAGGAGTAATTTTCTGATCCGCCATCATGCCGAAAAATTTACCGGCGATAAGCTGCATGTCAGTCGGCGTGATCCGATTCTCTGAATATGCCTGCGTTAAATTTTGCACAGTGCGATTAATATCATCCTGCCGAACCGAGACCACATCCCGGGGAATAGAAGCGACTGTTCTCTGTACCGATTTTTCAACCGCTTTCTCAACCATTTTTTCCATTCCGAGATCCCTGGCTCTTTCAGTGATAACCTGAGGATTTTTTATGGCATATCGCGCTGTAAAATAAATACCACCTAAAGACAATAAAATTCCGAAAAAGAAACCTAAAATAAAATTGCCGATTCTCGAACCCACTGATGAACCTGCTTTCATAAAAATTTTCTCCTATCCTGATCTCAGTATTAATATTATTGATTGAATAAAACGGTGCCCATCCTTTGGAATTTATCTTCAGAAGTAGCGCCTTCGGGATATTATCCAATTTTTCAATTGGTATATTCTATCTCCATAATCCAGGAACATTCTCACCGCAATCAGGGCAGGCACCCGCCCGAATCATGTTCTTTTTAATCTGATATCCCATCCTGTGAATTAACCGGCTTCCACAACGCGGACAAAAGGTGCTTTCGCCTGAATCGCCTGGAAGGTTGCCTGTGTACACATATTTCAAACCCATGTCCAATCCGATCTGCCGTGCTTCTTGTACGCTCGCCGGCGTGGTGGGCGGCCGATCAATCATTCGGTAGGTGGGATAAAACCGGCTGATATGCCATGGTATGCCCGGATCCAGATTGATAATAAAGGAGGCAATCTGTTTCAACTCATCACGGGAATCATTTAATCCTGGAATAAGCAACGTGGTCACTTCCACCCAGATATCCAGGCTGCGCATCCGCTCAATGGTCTCAAGAACCGGCGATAACCGGGCGCCACACACTTTTTTATACATATCATCACGATACATTTTCAAATCGACATTCGCTGCCGAAAGATAGGGAGCAACAGCAGCAAGGCTCTCTTTGGAAAGATATCCATTGGTCACAAACACATTCAGAATATTTTTTTCATGGGCAAGCACCGAAATATCAAATGCATAATCCAAATAAATCGTTGGTTCCGTATAGGTATAGGCAATGATGTCACAATGTGCCTGCACTGCCTGATTCACAACCTCTTCAGGAGAGACTTCCCTTCCCTGAATTTCGCCGCTATCCCTGGGCATTTGTGAAATATCCGCATTCTGGCAATGGTCACACCGCATATTACAGCCGACCGTTGCAATGGAAAGTGCCAGTGCTCCCGGAAATACATGAAACAAAGGTTTTTTTTCGATAGGATCCACATGGAGAGCAATGGCCTTGCCATATACCAAACTGTACAATTTTCCGTCAAGATTCTGCCGGACTCCGCAAACCCCACACTTTCCCGGACTTAGCACGCAATAATGGGCACATGTCCTGCATTGAACCTTTTGATCCCCTAGAGACTGATAAAGTCTGGCCTCCTTCATGTCTCCCCCAAACATTCGCTGTGGAACGACAAAGCAATTTCAACGAATCAATATCGCGCTTTATTAATAAAAGCCTGTAAAAGTAATGAATACATTTTTCTGATCACTTTTCAATCCATACCATCTGCTGATTTTCAAATTCGGTGAATCCGACACCTGATATCAACACATTTTATAGAAAATCAGCCTTTCGTATCCTGACATTTAGGTGTTTTAAAAATTGTATCAGGAAATTCGGATGGCCTTTGCTTTAAAAAAACAATGCAGCGAATCCCCTGGTAATCATCCCCAGCATTAAGGCAATGAAAAAAGTCACCACCACAATCAGCAAGGTGCGCCTGGCTTTCACCTGTTTCCCCAGCACACCGATCGTCCCCAGACACGGTACATAAAACACCACAAAAACAGTGAACACCAAAATTTGTCCAAGTGTCATGACTGAGAGTAAATCCCGTGTGCCCACAGCCTGAAACAGCATCAGCATAGAAAGCTCTTTCCTGAGCACCCCAAAAATCAAGGTTGTACCGACCGCCTTCGGCAATCCTAAAAGGGAGGTTATTGGTCTTAACCCGTGGTTAATTGCATCCAGCCAGTTGAAATGCTCAATCATTGTCAGGACAGCGCTCCCAAGTATTAAAAGCGGCCAGGCAATGATGACAAATTCTTTGATTCGGAACCAGGTTTTTGAGCAGACCACTTTAAACTGCGGCCGATGATAAACCGGAATTTCCAGCATCATCCCCGGAGTATCCTCCGGCATCAATCGGGACAAAACTGAGCCGGAAATGACAATCACGACTAAATTCAGCAGATAAATACCAAATGCATATGCTCCGCCAAGGTACGCGCCGACCAGTCCGAAAATAATTGTCATACGCGCTGCGCAGGGAACCAAAGTTGCGATAAATGCAGCAATAAACCGGTCCCGGGATGATTCCAGAATCCGTGTGGCCATTACAGCCGGCACATTGCATCCATATCCCAGCACTGCGGGAATAACAGCCGTTCCATGGAGGCCAATTCGATGCATAAACGCATCCATAAGAAAAGCCACCCGTGGCAGATATCCGATATCTTCTAAAACGGTCAGGCCGATTAAAAAAGGAAGTAAATAGGGAAGAACAATTCCCAGACCGCCTCCAAGACCATCCACCATACTCTTAATCAGGATGTAAAAAAAACTTCCCTGAGGTATCCAGACCAATAATCGGCTGCTTAATTGATCATACCCGTTTAAAAGAGGATTCTCCAGAAAGCTTCCAATTTTAAAAATTATCTGGAAAAATATAAATAGAAAGAGCATGAGGAAAACATAACCCCATACCGGATGCATAAGAATCTGATCTACGCGATCTTTGAACTGAATAACCGGTTTGCTTACAACGGTTGATCTTTCAAAGATGGACATGGCCAGCATATGCCGCTCACCATTGATCACTTCATCAGCCGATTTTCCATGTGATACAGAGAGTTTCTTCTGACATTTTCGAACTTTATCTAATACTTCAGGATAAGTCTCCCGGATCTGTTCCTTAAAATAAGGATCATTTTCAAGAAGTTTTGTTGCAAACAAATGGGGCGACGGGGAAGTCCCGGCAATAAATTTTGTTTTTAAATGGCGAATAAGCGATTCGATCACTTGTTCTACATCCCGGTTCCCTCTTAAATGACTTGCTTTTTTGGGTTTTTCAGTCAAATGTAAAGCCTGCTGAAATAACGCCTTTACTCCCTTGCCCTTTGCTGCCACGGTTGGTATGACCGGCATACCTAAAATATTTGACAGATGATCGATATCAATGTGAAGCCCCTTGCGCCGTGCTTCATCCATCATATTCAAACAGAGGATCATCGGTATTTCCAGATCCATCAACTGCAGGGTCAGTTCCAAATGCCGGCTCAGAATGGAAGCATCAACCACGTTAATAATGACATCGACTGACTGTGTCATAAGATAACGTTGTGATTCTTTTGCTGCCTGATCCAGGGACGTAAGAGAATAAATGCCTGGAAGGTCCACAATATCAAATGTCTGTCCGCAGATATTCACATGGCTGCGCGTATATTCAACCGTGGCTCCCGGAAAATTAGAAGCGTAAGATTGATATCCGGCCACCTCATTGAATAGTGTGCTTTTACCGCAATTGGGCTGACCCGCCAATACAATCTGGCGGTGGTCATTTATCTGAAGCGTTTTTTCCATCAACAATCTCAACCATGATCTTTCGCGCCATGCCACACCCCAGGGCCACCTGGCTTCCATGAATTTCTATCAGCATTGGACCATGAAATGCCCCGGTCTGCCTCACCCTTAGTGTATCCCCGATATGAATACCCATTTGATTCAAACGCTGGCGCATATGCCATCCGCCCTGAATCCCTGTCACGCGTACAGACTGACCTGAATGGATTCTGGCAAGCTCGTTTGTATGATTCATTCTATGTCGTCTATGACGCATCAATCTGTCTCCGATTCTCTTCTAATAATTTTTTCAGACCTGTAAGGGTTTCCCTGCTAATAATGTGTTCCATTCGGCAGGCATCCTTTTCCGCGACTCTTGGATCCAACTCAAGAATTTCCTGAAGAAATTTTTTAATTACCCGGTGCCGGGTATAAATCTCTTTGGCCAAAGAAGCTCCCTTGGGTGTTAAAACAATTAAATCATATCTGGGATGAGACACCAATCCCTGCTTAACCATTCTTTTTATAGCACCCGAAACACTTGGCATGGTAATATTCAAAGCGCTGGCTATATCCTTGACTCTGACACCACCATTCTCTTCATTTAAAAGATGAATCGTTTCTAGATAGTCTTCTATATTGGATGACATTTGTGATGACATTGAATATCTCCGCATCTTAAATTAGTTCTAACTAACAAAGTTAGGCTCGACTAATTTAATGGATAAAAAAACAGAAGTCAAGCATATTTTAAAAATAAATAAAAAGTGTGCACAATGCTGAAAAAATAAGAATTATGGCAAAATATGACAAGTTGTTTATTACCTGGATTCGTGAAGAACTGACCCTTTTCTCAATGAAATCACTTAATATGGATTCAGGACACCCGTCATCCGATGATATCCAGGCCCACTTCATCCCGGAGTACTTCCGGCACTTCAATCCTGCCGTCATCCAACTGATAGTTTTCCATAATGGCAATGATGGTTCTGGGTAAAGCAAGACCAGAGCCATTTAATGTATGAATAAATTCTGTTTTTCCACCTTCTTCGCGACGAAAACGCAGATTCATGCGGCGTGCTTGAAACCCCTCATAATTGGAACAGGAAGACACTTCCAGCCATCGGTTCAATCCGGATGCCCATACTTCCAAATCATAACACTTGGCCGCCCCAAAAGAAATGTCGCCAGACGCCAGAGAAAGTACACGATACGGAAGCTTTAATAATTTAAGAACATCTTCAGCATGCCCCACAAGCGTTTCCAAAGCCTGATAGCTGTCTTCAGGCCGGACCAACTGAACCATCTCAACTTTGTCAAATTGATGAACCCGCATCAATCCCCGGGTGTCTGCACCGTAAGAGCCGGCTTCACGTCGGAAACAGGGTGTGTACGCCACGTAACGAATGGGCAATTGTTCGGCATTGAGAATTTCTTCCCGGTGCAGATTGGTAACCGGCACTTCTGCTGTTGGAATCAAATAAAGATCATCCTTCTCAACCTTGTACATATCCTCTTCCATTTTTGGAAGCTGACTGGTCCCGAACATAATTTCAGGCCTGACCACAAACGGTACCCAAACTTCCTCGTATCCGTGTTTCTGCACATGAAGATCAATCATAAAATTGATCAAACCACGAACCAAGCGGGCGCCCGCTCCTTTAAATGCGGTAAAATTTGACCCGGATAATCTCGCTGCACGATCGAGATCCAGAATGCCGTGCAAATCACCCAGCTCCCAATGGGGTTTGGGTTCAAAACCAAAAAGCTTTTTCTCTCCCCATTCTCTGACCAATTGGTTGTGGGATTCATCAGGTCCGATGGGAACCGATGCGTGGGGAATGTTCGGAATCCGGATTTGTATTTCGTAAATTTCAGATTCGACACGCCGTAATGAATCATCGAGATTTTTAATTTCTGCCGAAACATTTTTCATCCGCTCGATAACAGAATACGCATCCAGCTTGTTCTTTTTCAATTGAGCAATCTCATCCGATGCCTTATTACGAACCGCTTTCAGATTATCCGCCTTTTGAATCATGTCCCGGCGCTTTTTATCCAAATTCAGCAATTCATCCAGATCCACATGGGCATTTTTTGCCTGAATTCCTTTTTTTACCTGCTCGACATTCTCTCGAATAAACTTCAAATCCAGCATATTCTCAACCAGCTCCTTTTTTCACATTCGATAATAAACACGATCCATCAAACATACTGTTTTATTTGAAAAATTACAATCATTTACAATCCAAAAAAGTCGCCGATTTTCCCCACAATATAATGAATCTTCTCTTCCTCCAGTTCCGGATACATGGGCAGAGAAAGCACTTCTTTGGCCACTGATTCAGCGACCGGCAGACTTCCCTCACCTCTGCCGTAATGTCTGAATGCCGGTTGTAAATGGAGGGGAATCGGATAATGAATGGCTGTTGCTATGCCCGCCTCCTGAAGATACAATTGCAGTTCGTCCCGCCTTTTTACACGGATCGAATATTGATGAAACACATGGGTGTTTTTTTCTGCTATGACGGGGGTTACCACATCCATATCAGCCATAAGTACAGAGTACAGAGCTGCCCTGTCCATACGTGCTTCACTCCAGTCATCCAGATGTTTCAGCCTGACCAGAAGAATGGCGGCCTGCAGGGTATCCAGCCGGCTGTTGATACCCAGCATGCTGTGATGATACCGTTTGTCCTGACCATGATTGGCAATAATGCGGATTTTTTGTTCCAGTTCCTGCTCAGAAGTCAGTACCATGCCTCCGTCGCCGTAGGCACCCAGATTTTTCGATGGAAAGAAGGAGAGGCAGGCCATTGTGCCAAGGCTGCAGACTTTGCGACCCCTGTACCTGGCTCCAATCGACTGGCATGCATCTTCAATCACTGGCAGGCCATGTTTCCCGGCAATCTCATTGATTGGATCCATATCTGCAGGTTGCCCATAAAGATGCACCGGAATAATGGCTTTTGTTTTTCGGGTTATGGATTTTTCTATTTTTTGGGGATCAATATTATAGGTGACGGGATCAATATCGACAAACACTGGTTTTGCTCCGAGAATACCGATCACCTCGGCCGTGGCCACAAATGTAAACGGGGTCGTAATCACTTCATCACCCGGCCGAATATCCAGGGCCATTAAAGCCAGCTGAAGTGCATCTGTTCCCGAATTGCATCCAATGGCATACCGGGTTTCAGAGTATGCGGACAATGCTTCTTCCAAGGCTATCACCTGAGATCCCATGATGAATCTGCCGCTTTCCAGCACATCATCCAAAGCCTTTTTGATTTCTTTTTTAATGGTATGATATTGTCCCACCAAATCTGCCATGGGAATCGGAACCGATTTATTTTTCATAGAAACATCCTTTCAATCACGATTATTTAAATATTCAGATATAACAAATGATTACATATAACAAGATCAATATTTCTTCTTGATTTTTAGCTCTTTTTCTCCGAAGTCCCGTTTCTGCCATTGACCCGTCAATTCAAAAACTTGATAATCCAATGATCGAACGAGTCCTACTTCCCCTTTCCCTTCAGCATAACCAGCACTGTATTGACCATGATCTTGAAATCCATGCGTAAAGACATATTTTCGATATAAAAAAGATCAAATTCAAGCTTTTTCTTGACGTCATCAATGGTCTGGTCGTAATCACCTTTTACCTGTGCCCACCCTGTCAGACCGGGACGAATACGCAGCCTTCGTGAATACAATGGAATTTCTTTACGTAATATATTGACGAAATGCGGGCGTTCCGGTCTGGGGCCCACAATCGACATGTCACCATCAAGAATATTGACAATCTGCGGCATCTCATCAATCCGAAATTTTCGCATGATTTTTCCGGCTTTCGGAATTCGGGGATCATTGTCGGATGCCCAGACAGGACCGCTTTGCCTCTCTGCGTCTTTGATCATGGTTCGAAATTTATAAATCCTGAATATCTTTCCGTTCTTGCCCACCCGTTTCTGTGCATAGAACACCGGACCTGGCGCTGAAAGCTGCAAAGCAATAACCAAAGGTGCCCAAAGCAGTGACAGCACAAAAAACAGCACAAACGCAGCCAGACTGATCATGATGTCCAGTCCGCGCTTAACCACATATTCCCAGGGCTCCATAAGCTCAGGAAAAATCTCAATCAGCGGAAATCCATAGAGCTGATTGGTACGCACCTGACCGAGAAGCATCGAATAATGATCGGGTACAATTTTTAATCCCGCGGATGTCCCATCGCACTGGGATATCACTTCTTCCAGCCGTTTCTCTGACCGTCTGGGAAGCGCAATTAAAATTTCCTGAATATTCATGCGTTGAACCGTCTGGCTCAATCGGTTAAGTGCGCAGCGGACAGGAACACCTTTATATTGATCCCGTCTGGCATAGTTGTCTTCATGATGCACAAATCCCACCACATGATATCCCAGGGCAGGCGAGTCCTGAACCATATCAAACAATGCTTTTGCTTTTTGACCCCAGCCAACAATAAATGCTTTTCTCCGTCCGATTCCTTTCTCAAGCAGTTTTCTGTGCAGACTCCTCAGTGCCACACGTCCTGAACTGACCAGCAGAACCATTAAAAACCAGTACGCAAAAATCATCATACGGCTGGTCTGCAATGGATGTTTGACATCCTTTTCAAGATCAAATGTGATTAAAAATATTAAAAATATACCGATAGAGGCCACTTTTAATACTGAAAGAAATTCATCCACTCTCGATCGTGTATACCATATATGATAAAGCCCATAAAAAAGAAACAGCATCACCCAGTAAAAGTAAACAATCATTGAAAGTATGAACATCTGTGAAGAAGAGGTTGTTGCGAAAAATCCCATGGCCCAACGCCACTTAATCCAGATAAAAAACGCCAGATGGATAAAAATGAAATCCAAAATAATAAGGAGGAATCTTTCAAGTGATTTTGACATAACATTAATTATGTTAAATAACTATTCTCAACAGCAACGATTTTATTATAAAAGAATCAAGATTTAAGCACGATCAATCCGCTTCCATCCGGGCTTTTGACTTTTTGTGATATATTTAATAAATCCATACAATAATGCGGCATTGGTCACGCAAAAATAAAACGGATATGTGAATATCTTTAATTTCTTAATTAAATGGATACTGATGTAACCCATAATCGCAGCACCATAAAATATAATTTGAGCGATCATTATTAATTTAAAAAACAAATAATTAAATAAAAATAAATTTGAAAGAAAAATTGCGATTAAAAAGAATGGACCAAACCACCGAAATATTTTATGTGACCAAAGTGCGAAGGATACAAAGCCTCTCGATGGAAAAAGCAATCTTTTTATTTCCGGCAAGGCGTTAAAATTGGCAGCACCAATTCTGACCTTTCTTTGAAATTCTCCTTCGATATGAGGAGATGTGCTTTCATAGGCTTTCGCTTCAGAATCATATACAAAATCAAACCCTTGTTCAATGGCAGATAAAGGAACAAGAAAATCATCCATAATCACTTTATTGGTTGGAAGGGCTTTATAAAGCTCCTTTCTCAAAGCATAAATAGCGCCATTGGCTCCAATGGTTGTTTTTATTTGTCCCTCCAAATTTTTAATAATATTTTCATAATCCCAATATAATTGCTCACCCTGCCCACCAACGTTTTCATTGGGATTCTTAAGGATTAAATGGCCACACACTCCTCCCACTTTCCTGTCAGAAAAGTGCCTGACTAATTTTTTTATCGCATTTTGATCATACATTGTATTTGCATCAGAGAAAACAACAATCTCTCCTTCTGCTTCAATTAATAACTGGTTAAGTGTTGCCGCCTTCCCCTTTTGATTTTCAAATATAAAGCATTGGATATTATCACATGCATGTGCTGTTAAAAGATCATTTGTCTTGTCTCTGGATCCATCGGATCCTATAATAAGATTAATTTTACTATTGGGATATTCGAGTTCTTTAAAATTTTCACATTTTTTCACAATAATATCTTCTTCATTATGTGCAGATACAACCATTGATACTTTAGGACAATAATCAGGTTGCATTGTTCTGTGATTTCTTTTCACAGTTAAAATTATCCTTAATAAAACAGGATATATAAAATAACTGTAAATAATCAGAAAAAATGAACTCCAAAAAATGAATACCAGCATGCTGAATAATCCTTATATCATCGTGTCGGAAATAAATCGGAATAGCATCTGAAAAGTTGATTTTCGGAGATGTTCCAATTGTATTTCTTCTTAATCATCATTCTTCCATTATTGCCATAATCTTTTTTACTTTCGACTATGCGAATGATTGCCTGTGCAAAACTCTTCGCTGAGCCAGGAATAAAAGACTCCCCGCAATTGGATTCCTGAATGATTCTTGCCGAGGCACCTGATCCAGGGCCTACAACAGGCTTCCCATAGGCCATATATTCAAATAATTTATTTGGTACACCAATGTCCAGTTGCTCAATTGAATCGTGCGGCATTATAAATATGTCTGCATTACGAAAATAATTTAGAGCTTTATCATAAGGGAGCCACCCTGTAAATTGAACGGATTTCATTAATTCCATTGCTTTTGCTTTATCTTTTATTTCCGGCAGTGAGGGTCCGTCCCCAATAATGATTAATCGTAATTGACGGATTGCATTTTTTAAAATTGGTATCGCATCAAGAGCCAGTTTAAGACCCCTTTCAGGATTGATAATGCCAAAGTAAAGAAGAGTGAGGACATCATTGCTACGGATTCTGTTTCTTCTTGTGGGGCGATACGATTGATTAAAAATATCTAACATCGGGGTATTTTCAACAATGTGGACTTTTTTCCCCGAGATGTTTTTTGAAATCAGTAATCTTTTATGTTCTTCTGCAATAACGATAATTTTTTTTGCTTTCGATAAACAAAAAATTTCAAGATGCCTGGCCAATCGGGGATTTCGAATCGTCCAGCCAATAATTCCCGGCTTGAACCAGCGCTCCATTGCAGCGGGATAATTTTCATGCATATCAATAACAACTGGCAAATTAAAATACAAACCAACATGGATCGCACAAAGCGCTAAAGGCAAATCATGGACATGAATGGCATCCGCTTTGATATTTTTTACTGTTTTAATAATTAAATAAAGCCAATTTGGATTTGGATAAACAGGCGCGTTTATCAACCGGTGCAACCTTTTTATGCCAATATGATGCATTCTTATGATATTAATTCCATTTATATTATCATGCTTAGTTTTTTTTATTCGATGATCACACAGTATCGTTACATTGAAACCATGTTTCATTAAAGATTCCGCTTCCTTTTGAACTCTATTATCAGGTGGAAAATCTGACTGTAACAGCATTAAAATATTCTTCATCAACTTAATACCCTGCCAGAATTAAAAAGTATTTATTGATAATAAAGGTCATTAACTTCTCAGATTATTATAGATATTCAGCAACTTCTTTCCTTCGATTGACCAATTATATTTTTCCTTGACAATTCGCTTGGCATTATCAGACATTTTTTGATATAAAACAGAATCTCCTAAAATTTTATTGATGGACTGAGCCACGCTTTCTGGATCTTTCTCATTTACTGTCAATCCGACTTTTTCTTTCAGAATTAGCTCATGCCACTCCGGAAAATCCGGAAACACAACCGGCAATCCGGCAGCCAAGTATTCAAACAGCTTATTTGAAAGCATAAGATAATTATTCATACAATCATTTTGAACGAGAGACACTCCCAGATCAGCAGATGATGTATAATCGGCAAGGACCTCCCATGGAACCGCATCCAGAACAAACAGCTTCCCTTCTTCGATTTCCTTTTGATATTTTTCTCTTAATATTTCTTTATATTCACCTTGACCCATAATTATAATAACTGAATTTTTTATATAACCGATCGCATCAATAAGAATATCAACCCCCCGGCCTGGAACGACATTACCCTGATATAGCACAATATAACTTTTTTTTGAAATCGAAAAATGTTGCCTAAATAAATCATTTTTCATTTCTCGAACCGGATGTTGAACGTTCATTACAATTTCCGGCGGTCTCACACGATATCTTTCAGAAAAAACTTCGCCTCTTGATTTTGTCGTCAGAATATTGACATCTGTTTTTGAAACAAGGCTCTTTTCAATAAGATACCATATTATACGTGCGACGGGATTGTGCTTTTTTGTGTTGACATATAACTCATGGGAATCATAAACGAGAAATTTATGCTTGATTTTACATAGTAAATATCCAATGGGCAATGTTTCCAAATCATGACAGTGATATACATGAAAATTTTCTAAAACTGCTCTCCTAATGCAACGATGTACAAATTCTAAATACTTTATAAAGAAAAACAGTTGAGCCTTTGGTAACAAATATCTGGATTTTAACTGAATTCGAATGACAGATAAACCATTTCGTTTTTCATATCTCTTGGTATGCTTACTTTTTAAAGCAATAACTGTAACTTTATGACCGGCACCGATTAATGTTTGGGCTTCCTTAGACACACGTGCGTCATGGGTGAATTCTGTCATGAGAAACATACATATATTCATCAAATCACCAAATATTTAAAATATTATTAATATTGATAACCAATAATTCCATTTATGATATCCGCGCATCAATCATCGTTTGTTATCATGAGAATGAATTTCAGACATTGAATAAATTAATCCGGCACCATACCAGACGATTGGATTTGTAGCAATATCACCGCTAAACATTGCATTCCATAAAGCAAAAATGAAAATACAAAAAACCGAAATGCTGATCTGTAATTTATTGCTATCCTGACGTTTATAATAACGATGAATATTCTGATAGGACCATTTAAATGAAAAAAACACGAAAACCGTAATTAAAAGTAATCCGAATATTCCGTTCTCACAAGCCAATTCCAGAAATAAATTATGCGGCCAATGTAAGATCAAAAATGGGGTTTCCAAAATAAAACTGCCTGTTCCAATGCCAAAAATTGACGCACCCTGGAAATCCTGAATTGATTGGTACCACGCTAAAAACCGAAAAGCCGCACTTGCTTCCTGATGAACCGGTGTCACGATCCGTACGGCAATCGTTGATGCAAATGTAAATACAAAATATATGCTTAAAAAAATACCAATAATTCCTACAACCATTTTTTTTAAATTTGACTGCGACGGCTGTAACAGATAAAACAGCAGTATTGCCAACATCAATCCAATCATTGGCGCTCTTGAACCCGACCAAATAACGGGAAGTATTAATGCTGGAATGCAAAGCAAAATAATAATTCTAATCAATGCACTTTTTCGAATTAGAAAATAAATGGCGCATATTAATGAAATACTCAAGCTTCTGGCTAATACTATTGGATTGATAGCATTTGAGGGGCTGAACCGAACATATCCAAAAAGAATTTGATCCTTTGAAATGATAAAACTGATCATGAATAAAATTACTCCAAAAATAAATGTAAGCATCAATAATTTTTCAATTCTGTGATAGTTATTGAAAAATAAACATCCAATAATCAGTGCGGGAATATTAAATAAAAAATAAAGACCGGTTTTTGATAATCCATATGATTTATCTGACGAATAAAACAGACCCATGATTAATAATATACCTATCAGAATTGAAATAATAAAAATTTTATTATTCGTCAAACGCCTGATAGAAATTGAATCTTTTAAAATAATCAATATTGAAGCAAGGGTTATCAGAAAAAGATATGTAATCAAAGCAGCAAATGGAAAATCGACTTCAATAAAATCAAAAAACCAGTATAATATCAAATTACCAGATAATGCAAAGGCAAATCCCAATTCAGGATAAAAGTATAGAATGACCACACTTGCCAATAAAAAAAATGATACAATACCGAGCGTTTGTGATTTGAACAATAATGAAAGATATATGAATTCTAATAATAGAACAGAATATATATACTTCTTTTTAAAAATAATATTTAAACCTGAATTAAAGTACATTTACTTCCTTTTAATAAATCCCACAAAAAATATCCAACCCCTCTGAATATCGCTCACCTTTATTTCTTTTATTAATAAAAGTATGAGTAAATAAATAAAAAATCCAGAAGAAATATTGAAAATAATCATGAATGCATCGTTTTGGAATTTCACATAAAAATACTTTAAAAAGAGACCGAAAATAACGGCTGCAATGTATATATTTATAAGAGACCGAAATGGAGGTATCCAGGCCATGTCATTACGAACGAAGTAAATTGCTGAAACAAAATAGACCGTATATGATAAAACAGCAGAATATCCCGCACCATATATTCCAAATTTTGGTATCAATAACAAATTTAAAACAATATTGATCACACCAGCCATCAGAGCCAGAATGGCTATTTTATAACTTTTTTTACGAAGCTCAAATCCTTTAATGACGTATTGTGTTAAACCATAAAGAAAGATGCCAACAGCAATGAATGGCAAAATCGAAGCACTTCCTAAAAAATCTTCAGTGGAAAATACTCGGACCATATTTTGGGGAATCACAATAAGTACAACAAGAATAGGCACGCATAATAAGAAAAATATTCTTGTGATTTCTGTTATTAAATGTTGCGTCTTTTTTATACCATCACATTGCCAGTTATCAATGATAATAGGATATGCTGCCAGCATCAATACAGTATACATGAAGTTTAATGTTTTTTCAGATATTGTATATCCAAGTGAATAGATGCCGACGCTTGCACTGCCCATGATCCATTCAATAATATAACGATCAGAAAGCGTGAGAATCCAAAATGAGAGAAAAGAAAACGCAATGGGTATTCCATAACTCATAAACTGTTTGAATAATTCTTTTGAAATTTTTTTAAATTCGAAATGTTTATAAATTTTTAATTCTTTAAAAATAACCAGGTCAAGAATGAAAGATACAATAAAAAATCCCCAGAAAATGCCTTCTCCCTTAAATTTTAAAAAGATGATCAATATTATACCAATAAAAGGTTTGCCAACGGAAAAAAGCAACCAATACAACACATATTTCTTAGGTTTAAAATTGGCCCTGAATACGACCACAAAAATTTCAAATAATGCATTGAAAATTGATGCAATAATTGCAACATTTAACAATATAAAGAGTTCAGCATCAATTTTACTTTTTAAATAAAATAAATTAACACATATACTAATGCATGCTATACATATGGATCCAATGATGGAACAGATCAGCAATGTGGAAAAAAATACATTCTCCTGATTCTTTTTTTCAAATTCTAAATACAAGCGTGTTACACTGGCGGACAACCAAGTTGCGTTAAAGACACGAAGCAATCCGAATGTGGATAAAGTGATTTGATACTGGCCATATTCTAACGGTGACAAATAGCTCGTTAATATCCGGATAAGAACAATGCCGACAATTGCGGGAAGGACTCTCGAAGGCAGATATATAAAAGAGTCTTTAAGGGTTCGTTTCAGTTGTTGATTTATGTCTTGTTGCGTATGATCGGTCACTAGGATTTAAACAGATTTCTTGGTTTTAATTGATTAAAAATGTGATTTAATTTATCGTTCAAAGCAGGATCCGACGTTTTCATATTTTCTATATATATGGAAAAATGAACAACAATCATAAAAATAACAATGCACATAAATCCGGAAATAATTACAATAAGTGCCCTTTTGGGTTGTATGCGCCTGTCAGGTTTGACAGCTTTATCCAACACCTGAATTGTTGGTGTATCTTTTGATTCCTGAATTTTGGCTTGTTCATATTGGGGCATAATAAATTCCAAAATGGTTTCCTGTATTTTCACTTCCCTGTATAAACGAAAATATTCCAATCCCAACTCTGGAACCAATTCCAATGGTAAAAGAACATTTTTCTCATTATTTTGGATTTCAATATTCGGTTTTTTATTGATATCCACTCTCATCTTTCGAAGCTGATTCAACTCGTTCAGAACATTTAAATATTTCGTATGTGTTGTGTCTACGTAAGTTTTTAAAATATTCAACTCGATTTCTTTTTCGAGGATTTGTGCTTCCAGTTCCGCAGCCGCTGATACAGTTGCTACGGTTTGTTCCGGCAAGGCAACAGTACCATGTATTTCCTGAAACTTCTTTAATGCTTCCTCAGCAGTCTGAAGGTCATTGATATTTTCCTGATATCTTTTCTCAATAAAAAGCCGATGACGATTGGCTTTGTTGACCTTAATATTCCGGTTCAAGCTATCAACCGCTTCAATAAAAAAGTTCGTAATATCTCTTGACAATATCCTGGCTTCATTATCTCGTATTTTTCCTGAAAAATACGGGGTTATTACCTTCACACCTAAAGTGATCGTCCCTTCATCATTCAGTTTGAGTGTTACTCTCTTTCTGAGAATCTCCACTGTTTCTTCCATATTTTTCACTTTATATCTTTTTTGCAAATCAAATCGCCTTGCAACGGTTTCCATAATGGTGCGGCTATTGATAATGGCCAGCACAAGAGATGTCTCTTCAGAAACCGGACCCATTCCCAAGCCCAGACCGGATAGGGGCAGCTTGTTCATTAAACTCCCAAATCCCAAATCGCCTTCATCACTGATTGGAGGCAAAATCGTCGCACTTGCTTTAAATGTTTTAGGAATAATCAGACTGATAGCAGCGGCAACAGCGCAAACAATAAAAAAATGGATGATCAGCAGCTTTCGCCATTGGACAAGGACATACAAAAAATCAATAAATTTTATTTTATCTTTATCCATAAACAAATCCTTTATAATCAATCTTGTTTTAATCGTTCCCAATAAGCCCGATTGCCTTTGCCGCCAAGACAGACGAGGCGATTGCCGACAATATAGGTCCCCAATTCCTTAGCTCTTCATTCCATGACTTCGGCAAATCGACAACATCTCCCGGAGCAACAGGTGCTTCCGGTCCTCGTTTCGTTTTTCCTGTTATCGATTGATAAACCTTGACTCGGTTGATGGCCCCGGAATACAGATTTCCACCGGCCATGCCTGCATAATCTTTCGCCGTAAAAGAAGCAACATACGGATAGGTTCCCGGATACTGCACGCATCCTTTTACGTATACATAGGCGGATGGAATGATAATGCGATCATCATCCTTTAAAATAATTTTTTCGGGATTTCCTTCCAAATAGGGTTTGATAATTTGAATATCCTGATCACGCTTGCGGATAATTATGACATTCAGCGGATTTGTATTTTTATTAAACGCCTTAACGCGCTGCATAAATTCATGCACAGACTCTTCATGTAAAATCTGATAGAGTCCGCCCACCTTAAAATCTCCCTCGACAAATACCTTGGCCGAATCCAGATTAATCGGAGGAATAAAAATGATATCTCCGCCATTCACAAATGGGTCGCTCTCAATGTCTCCTTGAGCTTCAAAAGCGGACAGATTGAACATCAATGTGTCACCTTCAACCCTGTACAGCTTTATGGCTATTTTATTTGCCCAATCCGTTGCACCGCCAGCCTCTTTAATCATATCAGAAACGCGTTCAGTTGGATTGGCCAGATACGTGCCCGGGTACTCCACTTCACCGACCACATGTACACGAAATGAGCGAAGCGTAACCAGAGTCAGTGAAATTTCGCTCTTTTCATAAAATGGCTTGGCCGCTTTAAGCACCTTTTCTTTTACTTCAGCCAGGGTGAGTTTTCTGATATCAATTTCACCGACCGAGGGGACAGGCAAAACACCTTCCGGAGAAACGGCAATGGGCATCTGCATTTCCATGGCACCCCAGATGTTCAATGTAAAAATGTCGCCGGGTCCCACCACATAGGTTTCTGGATCAACCGCTTTTTCCAATGCAGCTGCTTCCATCATCTTCTGGCGCATTTCTCTTTCCAGTTTGCTTTTCAAATCTTCAAATTTTTCCTCTTCGGCTTTCTCATCTTCAAACATTTTTGAAAAATCGATGGCCCTGGGCGTGGATTCAGATTCCCGCTGCCACTCCCGCTCATCTTCCAAAACCTGAGCGAAAAGGCAGGAAAAGCAAAGAATGAAACATATGGATAATATTTTTTTCATCATTTAGAACACTTCCTGTTTTTCCAATGCATGATTTAAATATTCGAATTCCTCTATCCTCAATCTTTATTCGTCAAGCTTTTACAATTTTATCACGGTACTTTTTAATATTTTTCGTTGCATTTCTTGTATCTACCACCAGTACCGAATGCTCGCATATCAGTTGATAATCATATGTGCTGTGATCGGTGGAAATAAGAACGACATCATATTTTTTTAAATTCTCAGGAGTCAGATCAATGCTCTGCATGTCATATTGATACTTGCGTACTTTTGGCATACTTGGAATAAGCGGATCATTGTAATCAACATCGGCCCCTTTGCTTTCCAGAATTTCAATTAATTTCAATGTTGGGCTCTCCCGCATATCATCAATATCTTTTTTATATGCTGCACCCAAAATCAACACCTTGGCGCTTTTAATGCTTTTTTGATGATTATTCAATGCTTCAACTACCTTGCCTGCCACATAATACGGCATGGATGTGTTGATTTCTCCAGCCAGTTCGATAAACCGGGTTGCTATGTCATACTCGCGCGCTTTCCAGGTCAGATAAAAGGGGTCGATCGGAATGCAATGGCCACCCAACCCGGGTCCCGGATAGAATGGCATAAAACCAAAGGGTTTGGTCGATGCAGCCTCGATTACCTCCCATACATCAATGCCCATGCGGTCCAGTATCATCTTCATTTCATTGACGAGTGCAATATTCACGCTCCTGAAAATATTCTCCAGCAGCTTGGTTGCCTCTGCAGCCTGGGTGGAGGAAACAGGCACGGTTTGCACAATAACCGCATCATACAATGCCTTGGCACAGTCCCGGCTCGCCTCATCATTCGCACCAATCACTTTCGGAATGGTTCTTGTTGAATATTTGGCATTATTGGGATCTTCCCGTTCCGGTGAAAATGCCAGATAAAAATCTTTTGCATAGAAAAGACCCGATTCCTCCAGAATCGGTTTCATAATTTCCATCGTGGTGCCCGGCCATGTTGAACTTTCAAGAACAACAAGCTGTCCTTTCTTCAAATATTTGGCGATCGTTTCGGAAGTTTTTATTATATAACTTAAATCCGGCTGCTGATGCTTGTCCAGCGGTGTCGGCACAGCAACGATAATGCAATCCGCAGATTTCAGACTCGAAAAATCCTTGCTCACTGTCAGATTTCCCGAATCCACGGCTTCACTGATCCGGGATTCTGATATATGACGGATATAGGTCTGTTTTTTCTGGATTTTCTCAATCTTCTTCGGATCGACATCAAAACCGATACAATAAAAACCATTTTCAATAAATTCAAGTAAAAGCGGCAGCCCCACATAACCCAATCCAACCACACCCACAACGGATTCTTTTTTTTGTATCTTCTCAAGCAATGACATTACAAATCCCGCTTATAATGATGACGATAATATTCCAGATATTCCCCGCTCTTCAGCTTTTCCCACCACCATCGATTGTCTCTGTACCAATCGACGGTTTCATTAAGGGCCGAATGAAAATCATGCCTGGGTTCCCATCCCAAAGACCGGATCTTGCTGACATCCAATGCATAACGGCGGTCATGGCCCTTTCGGTCTTCTACAAAGGTGATTAAATTTTCTGTGTTGCCTGTTGCATCGATGATCAGCTGAGTTATTTCAAGATTGTCTTTCTCATTGCCCGCGCCCACATTGTATACTTCACCGTCTTTCCCATGATGAAGAATGCAATCAAGCGCTTCACAATTATCCTGCACATACAACCAGTCACGCACATTCTTTCCATCGCCATATACAGGGAGAGATATTTTATCGAGAGCATTGGTGATAAACAATGAAATGAGTTTCTCGGGATACTGATAGGGGCCAAAATTGTTAGAGCTTCGTGGAATCACCACAGGCATTTGATAGGTAATGTAATAACTGTAGACCAGGCGATCTGCCCCGGCTTTTGATGCCGAATAGGGGCTCGATGGCATCAACGCATCTGTTTCTTTGAACAATCCGTTATCAATGCTCCCATAGACTTCGTCCGTGCTTATTTGCATAAAGCGCTCAATACCATATTTTCTGGCGGCTTCCAGGAGAATAAAACATCCAAATATATCTGTTTGAATAAATTCATCCGGTGTACCTATAGACCGGTCTACATGACTTTCAGCCGCAAAATTAACCACCACACTGACATCTTTCATCAGTGAATTCACCAAACCGGAATCACAGATATCTCCCTTTACAAATCGGTAACGGTCATCGCTTTCAATATCCTTGAGGTTATCCAGATTGCCTGCATAAGTCAGTTTATCCAAATTGATAATTGTTATATCATCACTTTTAGATAGCATGTACCTGATAAAGTTACTGCCGATAAATCCCGCACCACCAGTAATAAGATATTTCTGCATAGGTTCCTGTTTACAAAAAATTAACAAGTTTAAAGTTAGGAAACAAACGGATAAAAGTCAATGTCTTTATTTACAGCAGGTTGACACCCTATAAAAATATTGCGATACCTATTCCGGTTTTTATTTTAGAGTGCTGCTTTGCAGATTTGTTGATGCCGTCCAGAAAATCCAGTCCAAAATCAACAAACACATGCTCTTTCACGGATAAGAGATACCCGCCCTCCCAAAGCAGATAGTGTTTGGAATCAGTCTTGTTCCATTGCCTGTATTGAAATGATAAACCGCTATAAAAATATTTAAAATAGTATTTAGATCCTATGCCAAATCCCAGATCCAAATCAGGGGAGCCATGCCATTTCTTCGGATAAGTATATATGACCGTTTGTATGTTGAGAAGAACAGACAAATTGTTCAACATAAAACAACTGATTTCCGGACTGATTTGAAATGCAGATGTCCCTTCTTCATCATCCCAGTATTCACGCTCCCAACAGAGGCTGCCACCAATACCTACAGTGTTTTTATTAATCTGGGCCAAAAGGATGCCCGCAGAAAAAAACATTAATAATAACCAAACGAACAGCTTCATATTATCCCCAATTTAAAAGACCTTTCATGTATACAATAAAGTGTGATTTTTCTGGAAAGCAGGAATAATACGGCCGGGTTAAAACACAGAGACATGCAAATATTTTTTGGGATTTTCCTTCACGTCCGTGATGAGAGAATCGAGACGCAGAGTTGTATTCAACACCCGGTTATAAAGCTCTCGATCGCGTACCAGTTTTCCCAGAGTACCCTCTTGATCTTCAATCCGCCGACCAATTTTCTGAAATGTCTGTGCTGTAGTATCCAGTTTCGCAATTAACAGCGCCACTCGTCCGGCTGTTGAATCTGCATCCAGACGCTGTGAAATCGACTGAACATGGGACAGGCTGGAAAGAAGCGGACGCCGGGTTTCCTGAATCATCTGCTGCGTCTGTTCGGTGGCTTTTTCGAGATTCAAAAGAATTTGCTGAAGTTTCTGTGTGGATAGCACATCCGAAGTTTGGTTCAGTATAGAATCAAGACGTGCCAATGTGTTTTCAGACTGGGCAAAAAGCACGCTGAAGTCGCCTCTTTCCTCTCCTTTATAAACCCGATTGAGAGGCGCCCGAATCCCGCTCGATCCAGGATATAAAGTGACCTGTTTTCCACCCATAATTTCTTTGGATTCAATCACCGCACGAAAATCCGTATAAAGCACAACATCCCGTTCAAGCCATACATAAACATCAACATAATGTGTATTTAAGACCACATGTTTTACTGCACCCTTCTGGATTCCCCGGACAGCCACCGGATCGCCCTCTTCCAAACCTCTTACATTTTCAAACCTTAAATTTAGATCTTGCCTGCTTGAAAAAAGACGAAGATTCTTTCCCCAAATGACGCCGATGATTAAACTGATTATCGCCAGGGTCACAAAGGCGCCTACAATAATCTCCAGTTTCCGCTCACTCATAGACAATTCATTATTCTTCTGTTAAATAAAAGCTTTTTCATCTCATTGGTTTTTTAAATCAAACCCGGGTTTGTTTATTCCTTTTATCCTTATTATGAAACACTGATGAACGCTGACCGTAAAACATTGCATTCATTCCAATAAATGATCCATCAAATTTTGTTTGGATTGTGATTTCTGGCTGATCTTATCGATCAGTTGGGCATCAAACGTTTGCGCCGCATTATATCCGTACAATTTTAACAATTGATTTAATGCCATCACCTCAACAATCATGGAAATGTTCTTTCCTGGATAAATGGGCAGCCGGATCAACGGCACTTTTTCACCAAGAATCTCTGTTGTCATTTCATCAATACCCAAGCGATCATATTTCTGCGACGCATCCCAATCCACCAGTTCGACCTGGACCTCCAGACGCTTCAGTTTTCGAATCCCGCGAATCCCAAAAATCGCATGAATATCAATGATGCCAAGACCTCGAATTTCCATGTGATGCTGCAACGTTTCATTGACCATGCCGAACAATGCACCACCGGCCCGATGACAAATAGTCACAACATCGTCTGCAATTAATCGATGACCTCTAGCGACCAGATCCAGGGCCACTTCACTTTTTCCAATACCGCTGCGACCAGCTATAAGCACACCGATGCCGTAAACATCAACCATTGATCCATGTACATAAATACGGGGCGCAAATTTTTCATCGAGATATTCACCCAGCAATTGTATCAACTTGGTTGTTTCATAAGGTGTTCGAAACACACTTACACCATACTCTGTGGCCACTTCTAAAAACTCGGGTACAATATCTTTTTCACTTGTCACAATAAAACAGGGGATATCAAAGGAAAATACTTTTTTCAAACTTTTAAATCGATCTTTCCGGTTTAGCTTGCTTAAATAAAGCCCTTCTGTATTTCCGCAGATCTGAACACGGTGAAAAGTAAATAGTTCTGTAAAGCCGGCCAAAGCCAGCCCCGGTCTGTGAAGCTCCTTTTCAACTATTTTTTTCCTGAAGCTGCCCTTTCCTGTTATTAACTGAAGTTTCAGTCTTTTTTCATTTTCATGAAAGAGTGTCTCGACTGTTATATAATCCAGTTTTTGTTGATTCGACAATTAAACCTCCTGGCTTTCAAACAGGGGCTCTTTATCTTCCGCCTCGGTTACCGGCTCGTGTGTCCCCTTTTCATGATCAAAATCATGAAGTTTGTCTTTGTATTTTACCAATTGTCTTTCTATTTTTATAATTGCATTTTTTATCGCCTTACGCATATCTTCTTCCCTTTCCTGAGAAGTAAGTGTCGCACCATAGACCCTGAGTTTAATCTCTGCCATTCGATAAAACTTTTCCCAGCTTAAAATGACTTCTGCATCAATGATGCCATTATAAAACTTTTCCAGTCTCATCACTTTTCTCTGAGTAAAATTCTTGATATTTTCCTGCAATTTAAATCGTCTGGCTGTAATTGTGATACGCATTTGAATTCTCCTTCCTTAAACTTGTATAATAAGCCCGCTTGGCGGACGGCTTTACTCTTCGGCACGTGGAAAAGCCTTCTCATAGACTCGCCTTAACCGATCTACGGTCAGATGCGTGTAAACTTGCGTGGCAGACAAGCTTTCATGTCCCAATAATTCTTTCACGGATCGAAGATCCGCTCCCCTGTCCAACAGGTGAGTTGCAAAAGTATGCCGTAGGACATGGGGGCTTAACTTGGTTTTTTCGCTGACAGCCGCAAGCCATCGCTTTACGATATACTGCACACCCCGTGCCGAAATCCGGCTTCCCGAAGGATTTAAAAAAAGTGCAGGCTCATCCAAAGCAGGCTGAAACAACATACGTTTCTTTAAATAGTGTTTTAATATCTGTATGCAATGCTTTCCAAGGGGCAAGATACGATCTTTACTGCCTTTACCCGTTACCCGGACAGTTCCGGCCCGAAGATCCGGATCTCTGAAGTTCAGTTGCACAAGTTCCGAAAGACGCATACCGGTTCCATAAAATAATTCCAGGATTGCCCGGTCCCGGGCACCTTTCCGTGAATCTGTTTTTACGGTGTCCAGGGCTTTTAAAATTTCATTTTCATTCAGAAATACGGGAAGTCGTTTATCCAGTTTCGGAAATATCAGTATCAATGAAGGATCATGCTCAATCCATCCGGACTGATGACAAAATTTGAAAAACGCACGGAAGGTGGCAATTTTTCTTGATACTGTTCGCTTGACCATGCCATGCCTGAGTAAACCGCTCAAAAAGGATTGCAGCTCATTTTCAGTGATGCTATTAAGAAGCACCAGAGATGCATGGCGCTGCATATCAATAAACTCCTGAAATTGCATCAAATCATTGCTGTAGGCTTTAACCGTATGCAGGGCATAGTGTTTCACTGTTCTAATATCATCTAAAAAAGCATGAATGGCCATTTTCAAAGTCATGAGTCAACCGTTTCCATGCTGACTGGATGTTTGCAATTCGGGCACATCAAAAAAGTGCCTTTGGTTTTATTGGATCTGACTTCCATATATGGATAATGGCATTTAGGACATGCTTTGGGCACCGGTTTGTTCCATGAAGCAAATTTGCATTTTGGGTAATTGGAACATCCGTAAAATAATTTGCCCTTCCCGCTTCTCCGCTCAATAATTTGACCATTACATCCGTCATTGGGACATGAAACACCCGTCGAATAGGGCTTGGTGTTTTTACAGGCCGGATAGGTCGAACAGGCAAGGAAACGTCCGAATCGACCTGTTTTTATAACCATCGGCGCGCCACATTTATCACAAATATCATCTGTCGTTTCCTGCTCTTCCAAAGGTCGTGTATATTTACAATCCGGATACCCCGTACATGCAATAAACCGGCCATTGCGTCCCCATTTTACAATCAGAGGATTACCGCAATCCGGACAGATTTCCTTGGTTTCCTTTTGTAACGATTCTTTGATCTCTTGTTTCTGCTCCAAGGCACGGTGAACCGACATATGAAAGGGCTGATAAAATCCTTCCAGTACCTGCTGACGTTTTTTCTCACCGGATTCGATTTGATCCAGTTCTTCTTCCATCTGAGCCGTGAAACGCACATTGAAGATTTCAGGAAATTGTTGAACCAGGATGCTGTTTACTGTGATTCCCAATTCAGTCGGAATAAGATTCCGCGCTTCTCTTTCCACATATTTCCTATCCAGCAGGGTGCTAATAATCAAGGCGTAGGTAGAGGGCCGGCCAATACCCAGCGTGTCCAGATCTTTCACCAGACTGCTTTCGTTGTATCTGGCCGGTGGTTTGGTGAAATGCTGTTCCGAATAAATTTCGACCAAATCAACCAGGGTTCCCTTCTTGATTGATGAAGGAAGGGAGAGCTGCTCCTCTTTGTTATTATTCACCGGATAAATCTGCATAAATCCCTTAAATTGAACCACGGTTCCCGTGGTTCTGAACAGATAAGCACCTGCCGTCACTTCAATGGTGGTTTGTTCTAATTTTGCCGGGGCCATCTGGCAGGCGACAAATCGATTCCATATCAATTCGTACAGCTTCCGCTGGCTGGCTGTCAGGTGCTTTGCCACCACTCTGGGCGGCCGCTTCATTGAAGTCGGCCGGACGGCTTCATGCGCATCCTGGGAAGAACGCTTGTTTTTATAAAAAGCCGGTGACTTCGGTACATATTCAATACCGTAATTCTCAGCAATGTACCGTCGCGTTTCTTCTACAGCGGAAGAAGCCAACCGGGTGGAATCTGTACGCATGTATGTGATTAATCCCACACGCCCTTCCGGCAAGTCAATGCCTTCATAAAGCTGCTGGGCGACAGCCATAATTTGTTTGGTGGACATTCGAAGCTGGCGGGCACCGTCCTGCTGCAGAGTACTGGTTGTGTAAGGCGGAAATGGTTTCCGGGTAATGGTCTTCTTTTTAAGATCGGAAACCGCATATTCCAGGGTTTTCAGGATATCCACATGATCCTGGGCTTCTTGCTGGTTCGAAATTCGGACATCTTTATCATCGATTTTAACCAATTTCGAGTGAAATGCAGTCCCCTGAGACTTCATTTCCGCTTCAATGCTCCAGTATTCTTCAGGTACAAATGATTTTATTTCGGCTTCTCTCTCGCAAATCAACCTTAAAGCGACAGATTGCACTCGGCCAGCCGATAGCCCTCGATAAATGGTTTTCCATAGAATAGGGCTGACCTGGTATCCTACGAGACGATCCATGACACGCCGTGCTTTTTGGGCCTCCACTTTATCTTCATCAATGGGGTGAGACTGCTGAATGGCTTTCTGAATGGCATTTTCAGTAATCTCATGAAAAAGAACCCGCTGAATTTTACTGTTGGCAGACTGAATTTCGTTAGCCAGATGATAAGCAATGGCTTCTCCTTCACGGTCCGGATCTGTGGCAAGATATACAGTGTCTGATGTGCTGGCCAACCGTTTTAACTCCTGAAGAATTTTTCCCCGGCCGCGAATGGTCACATATTCCGGCTCAAAATCATTGTCAACATTGACACCCAGACGATTTTTTGGGAGATTTTTAATATGGCCGATTGATGCTTTTACGATAAATGATTTTCCAAGAAAACGATTGATGGTTTTCGACTTTGCGCTGGATTCAACAATCACAAGAGATTTAGACATTCGATTCTTACCCGGTTTCAGTTTGGCTTTTTATGTCGTTTTGCAGCAATGATGATTGATTTATTTTTAAATATACAATATTTTCCATGCGGATAAAATTTTTGCCTGTCTTCTTTAAAAATCAGCCGATAAATACACTTGTTTGTTTTGTAATTTAAACAAACTTGCAAAAATGAGTCGGTCGCTTATCAACTAAGCTTCCCATGACAGTGCTTGTATTTCTTCCCGCTTCCACACGGGCAGGGATCATTTCTGCCCACCTTGGGTTCCTTATGAACTGGCTGATGCCTGCCTGCCTGCGGAGCATTTCCTTCCTGGTCCGATACAGATTGTTTTGCAAACGCCATGCCAGTAGCCTCAGCGTGTACGGCCGCCATCCGTGCCGGTGTTGGCTGCTCATGCGTTTCCATCGCCGGGGCACCCTGCATCTGGAAAGGTGCTCTGAAAATGAATCGTAAAATTTCATGATCAATTCGAATCATCAGATCAGTAAAGGTCCGAAATGCCTCGTGTTTGTATTCAAGAAGCGGATCTTTCTGGCCATAGGCCCTGAGTCCTATACCTTCCTTTAGCCTGTCCATTTCATATAAATGCTCTTTCCAGCGGTCATCAATGGTCTGCAAAGTGGCAAAACGTTCCAAACGGGACATCAACTCATCCCCAAAGGACTGACAGATTCGGTGGTAGGCCGATTTGGCGCTCTGTTCCAGACGTTCAGACAATTCCTCCGATCGTAGGGTTATTCGCTCATCTTCAGAAACCGGGATCGGCTGATATACTGTATTGAGATACGTCTCTGATAAACCATCCCAGTCCCATGCTTCACTATATTCGCCATCGGTTGTATATTCCTGAAGAATATCTCCGACGAAATCCTCGATAATGGCCATATTTTCGTCCCGCAGATTCTCGCCGATAAGAGCACGCCTTCGCCTATTATAAATAACTTCCCTCTGCTTATTCATAACATCGTCATATTCCAGAAGATGTTTGCGGATATCAAAATTGCGCATCTCCACTTTTTTCTGAGCCCGTTCAATGGATTTGGTAATCATCGGATGAGTGATCACTTCGCCTTCTTCGGCTCCCCACCTGTCCATGATCCCTGCTATGCGTTCAGATCCGAAAAGCCTCATCAAATCGTCTTCCAGGGAAAGATAAAACCGGGAAAATCCCGGATCACCCTGCCGCCCAGACCGGCCCCGCAGCTGTCTGTCTATACGCCGCGCTTCATGCCGTTCTGTACCAACAATATGCAGGCCACCCATTGTATAATCCCGGGCCTTGATGTGTTTTAAATTTTCAAAAGTCACACGGGCATCATTGTGATCACCCGCATTCCTTGAAATTATCGTCGCCTCTCCAGGCTTCATTCCTGCAAGATCCCGATATAATCCCTGCTTTTCTTCGTGGGAACGCAAAACCCGGACAGAAAAATTATGCTTCCGGACAGCCTCGGCAATAGTATCCATTTGAAGATCCGGCATTTCATGTACAATCACACGATGATTACTTTTACATTGATCCACAACGGTTTTAACCAGAGATTGCATGCCTTCTTCATCAATACGAATCACTCCGGCACCCAATTTAATATCTGTACCCCGACCTGCCATATTTGTAGCAATGGTCACCATTCCGGGCTCACCCGCCCGGGCGACAATCTCGGCCTCCTGCATATGGTGTTTCGCATTCAGCACATTATGACGAATACCCCGGCGTTTCAACATCCGGGAAAGCGTTTCAGAAACTTCAACCGTGATGGTTCCGACCAGTGCTGGAAAATTTTGCTGGTGAAGAGATTCGATTTCATCGATAATTGCATTGTATTTTTCGCGTTTGGTCCGATAGACCAGATCTTCATCATCAAAACGCCGAATGGGTTCATTTGTCGGAATGACAACAACATCCAATTTATAAATCTCCCAAAACTCTCCTGCTTCGGTTTCAGCGGTTCCCGTCATTCCGGCCAGTTTTTTATATAACCGGAAAAAGTTCTGTAAGGTAATGGTTGCCCAGGTTTGCGTCTCATGCTCGATCCTCACGTTTTCCTTGGCTTCAAGCGCCTGGTGCAATCCATCGGAAAAACGGCGTCCCGGCATCAAACGACCGGTAAATTCATCAACAATCATGACTTTGCCATCTTCAGACACCACATATTCCACATCTTTCTCAAATAGGGAATAGGCTTTCAACAACTGACTGATATTATGCAGGCGTTCGCTTTTTTCTGCATACTCACTTTGGATTTTCTCCCTGCATCTCATTTTTTCATGTTCAGGCAAGGATTCGTCTCCTTCAATGCCTGATAATTCTGTAGCCAAATCCGGCAGTACAAACAATTCTGGATTGTCGGGTGAGAGTTTCTGCCGTCCCTTTTCTGTCAGGTCAATTGTATGCGCTTTTTCATCGATGGCAAAAAAGAGGTCTTCATCCAGCTCATGCAATATTTTATCACGCATATAATCGGATTCGACCCTGTGAATTAATTTTTGAACGCCTGTTTCACGCATAATTTTAACGAGCCGCTTGTTTTTCGGCCCCCCACGGAATGCCTGCAGCCATTTAATTCCCGCCTCGTATTCCTTTTCTTCTTTCTGAAGTCTCTCTCCTTCAGCAACCAACTGACCGATGAGCATATTTTGCGCACGAACCAGGTTTTCCACTCTCGGTTTCATTTCTGCATATCGGTTTTTTGCTTCAGGTACAGGCCCAGAAATAATAAGGGGCGTGCGTGCCTCATCGATCAGCACGGAATCCACCTCGTCAATAATCACATAATTATGTTTTCTCTGAACCACACGATCCAAAGACACCGCCATATTATCACGAAGATAGTCAAATCCAAATTCATTGTTGGTACCATATGTAATATCAGCGTTATAAGCAGGCTGACGAGTGGAGGGATCCATATCATTGGTGATATAGGCAACTGTCAATCCGAGAAATTTATAAATCTCCCCCATCCACTCGCAATCCCTTTTGGCCAGATAATCGTTGACAGTGACCAAATGCGCCCCTTTACCGGAAAGCGCATTCAGGTATAGCGGCAGCGTTGCAACCAGGGTTTTGCCTTCGCCGGTAGCCATTTCGGCAATTTTTCCCTCATGTAACACAACACCTCCCATAATCTGTACATCAAAGGGAACCATATCCCAGTTTATCTCATGCCCGACCACTTTCCAGGATTTCCCCACCAGACGACGGCAGGTTTCTTTCACCACAGCAAACGCCTCAGGAAGAATTTCCTGTAGCACCTCTTCGATCTGCTCGTTCTCTTCCTGCTCAAGCGATTCTATCTGCTGACGGACGGATTCCACATCCACATCATCTTCAATCATAATGGACGTCAATTGATTCTGCAAACGTTGAATCTCTTCCTGAATTGCTCCCACCCGATCCTGAATTCTGACTTTAAATTCGTTGGTTTTGTTTTTTAATTCACCGTCTGGTAACGATTGAAATGATTCGGCAAATTGATTGACTTCCTCTACAATGGGTTTCAGACGCTTGATATCACGTTCATGTTTGCTTCCACCTAATATTCTTTCAATTAATTTCAATAACATCTATATCTCCCGAATTGCATGAAATTCAATTTAATTAAAAGGGATTTTTTCTATAATGACGAACACCCGATAAAAGTTTCATATAATATTAAAACCTGTTGAATACATGCAAAAAATCTAACCAAAAAACAGCCATTATAGACCGGATCTTGATTTAATTCTTCTTGTTACATTAATCCACGGCCTGTTTTAATCATTCGTTTTTCATCACTGCATTTTTTAAACAGTGCATCTAAGATACCATTTACAAATCGTCCGCTTTCACCAGTGCTGAATTTTTTAGCGAGATCGATCGCTTCATTAATGGTCACTTTAGGTGGAATCTCCTTAAAATAAAGAAGCTCGCACAAGGCGAGACGCAATATTAAACGATCCATCAACGCAACACGACTTAATTCCCAATTTTCCAGCATGGTGGCAACTTCTTCATCCAACTCATGTTTAAAGCGCATGACTTTATGTAAAAGTTCCTCCGCAAAACCAAGGATTTCCCGATCCCGCTGAATAGACGTCATGATATCTTCCAGAATTTCGCGGATCGGTTTTTCTGTCATGGTTTCCGCATACATGGATTGTAAAACCAATTCCCGGGCTTTTCTCCGCTTTCCCATCCATTCCCCTTATTTCTGGAGGTCTATCAAAGAACAATAATCGGTTAAATTTAGGGTATCAACATCGGGTCTTATTCAAACCATGAACTCGAATTTTTAAGTCTTCCAAGTCATGATGATCACAATGTTTAATATGCCAGCTTGTTTTGTATTACTTGAAAATATCTCCTGATATGTTCGAATTATATATATTCCAGCCAGCAGTGCTTATCTTCTTTTTCACCTGAAAGAATCGCGAACAATTGATTTTGAATCGCCGTTGTGACCGGTCCGCGCTTGCCAGTACCAATTTGAATATGATCGATAGACCGAATGGGTGTGATTTCAGCGGCTGTACCGGTGAAAAAAATTTCGTCTGCAATATAAAGCATTTCCCTCTGAAGCACCTGTTCAATCAGAGTATAACCCAATTTTTTGGCCAGCGTGATTACCGAATCCCTTGTAATGCCTGGCAAGATGGCCGAACAGGCTGGCGGAGTATAAATAACATCTCCGAAAATAACAAAAATATTTTCTCCGCTTCCTTCGGAAACATACCCCTCAGTTGTCAATGCAATTCCTTCCGAAAAACCATTTAGAAGGGCTTCCATTTTAATTAATTGCGAGTTCATATAATTGCCACCTGCTTTGGCAAGGGTTGGCATGGTATTCGGTGCATGTCTGTTCCATGATGAAAAACAAATATCAACCCCTTTTTCCAGGGCATCTTTTCCCAGATATGCGCCCCATTTCCAGGTCATAATCGCAACTTCCACCGGACAGCCTCGGGGATCCACACCCAATGGACCATAGCCTCTGTAAACCAGAGGCCTCAGATAGGCCTCATCCAGATTGTTGATACGGATAATCTCTTTACATGCTGTATCAATCTGTTCCGGTGTAAACGGGATTTCCATACGATAAATCTTGGCAGATCGAAATAGACGCCTTGTATGGTCTTTCAATCGAAAAATGGCGGAACCTTTCATTGTCTTGTAACATCTGGCCCCTTCAAAGAGACTCGTACCATAGTGAAGCACATGAGAGGCAAGATGCACAGTACCTTTAATCCAGGGAATAAAATTGCCATTTCTCCAAATCTGTAAAGATTCATCATACGCCATACATCCTCCCAATCAAAAGTAGAAATAATTTAACAATTGAAAACACAATAATATCCTGTTTGCCCGATTTATTATAGAGTACAATCTGCGAATCATCACCCCTTGTTTTCACTATCGCAGATCCTTCACCCTTAACTGCTTTCTGACCTGTCCGTTATAATTATTTTCTTCAATCACATAGACCATATCCAGATTGGATTCACCAGGGTGCAAACAGTACTGTAAATTTCCCAAATTAAATCCAATAGCATCAAATACCTCTCCACCTTGTTGCACCTTAAATTTCAGATGATTGCGCCCGACAATACGTGGACTGCCTACAACTTTTAAATTTCGGGACATAAATACCGGCCGCATGTTTTTGGGACCAAAAGGGGCAAATCGATTCAGAAGACGAATCATTTTATCATTAATCTCAGGCAATGTAATTTCTGCATCAATATAAATTTTCTGAATCAAATCCTCTTCCAGTAACGTCTTACTTGCCACCGTCTCTAATGCTCCTCTAAACTCATCGATTTTATCCAGCTCTATTGTCAACCCTGCTGCATACCGGTGACCACCATATCCGATCAAGCATGTTTCACACTGTTTCAGTGCAGAATAAATATCAAAATTTGATATGCTGCGTGCTGATCCTTTACCAACACCATCTTCCACGGCGATCATAATCGTGGGGCGGTAGACCTTCTCTACGATCCGGGATGCCACAATACCAATAACACCCGGATGCCATCCTTCTTTTGCCAAAACCAGCGTTAAAGCTTTATCATTCGATGCATTGGATTCAATCATTTCCAGTGCTTCCTGGTAGGTTTCCTCATCGATGCTCTTCCGCTGCTTATTCTCTCTTTCAAGTACACCTGCAATCTCACGGGCCTGCTGATATGAATTTGTCAGAAGCAATTGTACTGCCCGTTCAGCATCCCCCATGCGTCCCACGGCATTGATCCTTGGTGCCAAAATAAATACCACTTGCCCCGTACCAATTTGCTTCTCCAACAGACCAGAGCTTTCAATGAGGGCATGAATTCCAATACGATCAAGCCTGTTAATTTTTTTTAGTCCCTGATCAACCAATATACGATTTTCATCGACCAAGGGTACAATATCCGCGGTGCTTCCCAGTGCGACAAGATCAATGTAACAACGCACATCTTCATCCGGCAGTCCAAGCTTTTGACCGATAGCTTGAATTAATTTATAAGCAACACCTACGCCTGCAAGTTGTTTAAAAGGATACTGGCAGCTATCTCTCTTCGGATCAAGAATGGCCACTGCTTCCGGTAATTCGCGAGATGGTTCATGATGATCGCTGATAATCACATCGATTCCCTCATCTCTGGCCATTCTTACCTGTTCAACAGCGGTAATGCCACAATCAACCGTAATCAACAGGCTGGCACCCGCATCGATGGCTTGCTGAATTCCCAATTCCGAAAGGCCATATCCTTCCCGAATACGGTTCGGAATATAATAAATGACGTTCCCTCCTTGAGATCGCAGAAATAGCGCCATTAAACTGACTGAGGTGATTCCATCGACATCATAGTCGCCATAAATAAAAATACGCTCGTTCCGGCGAAGAGCAGCAATGATACGGTCAACGGCTTTGTCCATATCTTTCATTAAAAATGGATCATATAGATCTTCCCATTTCGGCGAAAAATATCGCCGCGCCGAGTCATAATCGTCAACACTCCGATTGACCAGAATGTCCGCGATAATCTGCGGCACACCCAATGCTTCAGCCAATGCCTGAGCTTTAGATTTATTCAGCGTATTGGCCACACACCATTGCACTCAATGACTCCAAAGTAAAACTTTAAAGAACTCAACGATTAAAACAAACCTGTATTCTCATTGTCCGATGATTTTTAATCGCAGCGAAACGATAAGCCGAATTCTGTCTCCATACACAATGGAGGGTGATCATTTATCTTGATGCGGCCTACCCATGAGTCAGACGGAACGGGTCATTCCGTAATTCCTGAATATTGGAATTTCTCACCTATTTGGCCTTGCTCCCGGAGGGGTTTACCGTGCCCTCGATGTCACCACCGAGGCGGTGAGCTCTTACCTCGCCTTTTCACCCTTATCCCGATATATGATATCGGGACGGTATTTTTTCTGTGGCACTTTCCGTCATTCCATTTTACCGGAACGCCTTCGATTAACTCGAAGCACCGTACCCTGCAGAGTTCGGACTTTCCTCCCGCATCAATCAGATTGACGCAGGCGATCACCTGTTTCGCTGCACCCATTTTAATTGATACCTTGCATCGATCTAAAAACATGAGGGATAAGATCGCTTGCAGTACAATTTGGACGATACTTATCCTCTTATTTTTGTCGTCATTCCTGAATCTTTGATTCTTTGTCTTGTTTCCTGTTTCTTGATTCTGTTCCCTGTTTCATATTTTCACGTCCGATTTCATGAGAATTGCCTTCCTGGCAAGGCCGTCGGCAATTTTATTTTTTGTTCTGGAAATGTGTTGTATATTCAGAGACAGATTGGCTTTTTTTAAAGCATCCAAAATCTGTCCGTGAAGCTTAACAAGATGGGGACATTTAATACGATATTCTCCCTGCATCTGTTTAACCAATAATTCACTGTCGCTGTATACATGTATCAATGTCGCCTTGAATGGAGCCGCCAATTCTATCGCTCCGAGTAAGCCATAATACTCAGCGATATTATTGGTTCCCTGCCCAATATAACGGCCCAAGGATGCAATGGTTTTGCCATTGACATTCTGCAATACAATCCCAAAACCGGCTTCGCCCGGATTCCCAAAACAAGAACCATCAATATATGCAATAAGTTTCATACTTCTTGATTCGCGGCTTCTTCATCCCAAACCAATATGCGTCCGCATACTTCGCATAAATACATCCGCTTCATTTCACGTATTTCCAACACCCGTTGGGGCGGCAAATTTTTAAAACATCCCCCACACAATCCATGTCGCATCACCGGGACCACAGCTAATCCATTCTTTGCATTAAAAATACGTTGATAGGTTCCAAGAATTCTGGGCGGCAGCTTTTTCGCCAACTTATCCCGTTCTGTACGAAGTGATTTTTCCTGTTTTTCGGTTTGGCCGAGCCGTTTTTTTAAATCCCCCTCTTTATCGCTCAGCCGATTCTGAACCTGAGACTCTTCCTCTTCAGAACTGGCTATTGATTTTTGCAACTCTTCTTCCAGTGTGATCAACTCAATAATACGTGTTTCTTTATTGCTGATTGTTTCCTTGACACTTTCTATTTCCATACTTACTGCATCATACTCACGATTATTTTTTACCTGATACAATTGGTCCTGATATTTTTTCTGTCTTTCTTCCAGCTCTTTTACTTCCAGCTCGAGCATGTCTTTTTCTTTATGAAAGTCCTGAAGTTGGATTTTTTGTTCCTGAAGTGTGGTTTTCACCTGATTCACATCTTGCGTCAGCATTTCCACCTGATGCGGCAGATCACCGCGTAATGCTTCAAGCTGCTTCAATTGCAGATCCACTTTTTGCAATTCGACAAGCCATTCAAGAACCTCTTTCAATCATTCCTCCTTCTGTTGATTTCGAGTATAATATAAAAAAGTGCACCCCTTATGGAATGCACTTTGAATGATTGGTAAAAATTAATTTTATGGCAGGATAGCAAACGTATTGACTTTCGCGATATATGTCGCAAGACAACTCCTTTTCCACCAGGTCTGAAAGAACTTCGTGGGCCCAGGAGGACTCGAACCTCCGACCAACGGATTATGAGTCCGCCGCTCTAACCAACTGAGCTATGGGCCCAGGCTAAAAATTATACGGAATTTTTTATAAATTTTCAACCATTTTTTTCCAGGAAGCCGTGATATTTGTAATTAAAGCTCGCTTTTCCTGATACAAATCCTGCCATCGATTCCGTAATACTTCTATTCTGGATTCGTCTTTCTGATATTTTCTCATTTCATCTTTGACTGCCTGTAAATCTTGTTTCAGGCGCTCTTCTTTTACGAATAAGACACAGTCCAATCCCAACTGGTATAAATCCATATCATTGAGCGAAACACTGGAAATCAAAGATACCGCACTCTGATATACTTCCGGCTCTCTGTCCAATTGATGAAGCAGATCTTTATGATTGAATACGGTTCCATTTTCACGATGCTTCTGCACTATTTCCGCTAATCGCCGGTTCACCGGTATTCGAAAATCCTCCGGCCCGATTTGTGAAAAAATCGGTCCGGCCCAGCAACCCTCTTCCTTAAGTAGCATCTGAATCAATGCCTTCTCTGCTTTATCCCTGGCTGTTTCAAGAGAGATCCCCGGTACACCCGAAGTCTCTTTTTCATGTTTTATCATTCGACGTAACTTTTGATGCAGCAGTCTTTCTTCAATACCTAACTTCTCTGCCAATTCCCGTACCATCAATTGGCGCTCAACCGGATCTTTAATTTTGCGAATAGTCACCAATAGCTCTGTAGCAATCCGTGATTTATCGGCCGCCGTTCCAAGCTTCTTTTCCTGCCGCTTCATTGAAAGTTGAAATTCAACAATCGTTTTTGCATTGGAAAGTAACTTCCGAAGGGCTTCTGTTCCTTTGTCTCTGAGAAAGGCATCCGGATCTGAACCGCTTGGCAGAGCGGCAACCTGAACATAAAGACCCTCAGAAAACAAAATATCTGCTCCCCGAAGTGCCGCTGCAAATCCGGCTGAGTCTCCGTCGTAGACAAGAATCACGTTTTGAGTATATCGTGAAATAAGATGAGCCTGATCCGAAGTCAGCGCTGTGCCGGACGTAGCCGCGCCAAACGGAAATCCCCTCTGATGAAGACGCATCAAATCCGTGTATCCTTCAACGAGCAGCACCTTGTCTTCATTTCGAATACCTTCCCGTGACAGGTACAATCCATACAATATCCTGCTTTTTCTGTAGATAGCAGTTTCAGGAGAATTGATATACTTCGGAATATTCTTGCCTGTTTTCAAAGCACGCCCACCAAATCCGACCACCCGACCCGACGTATTGAGCACCGGAAACATCAGCCGTCCACGAAACCGGTCATAAAACCCGCTCTTGTCATTTCTTGGGATAACAAGACCCGCTTTGTGTAAATTTTCAAGAGGAATGGATTCTTTTCGTGCTTTCAGGATCAATCCGTCCCAGCGGTTGGGTGCGTATCCTATCTGAAACTTTTCAGCAATATCCGAATCAAATCCACGTTGAGTAAAATATTCTGCTGCCCTTCTTCCCGCCTGAGTTTTTGTCAGACACTCCCGGTAAAAATCCGCCGCCATCTTGTTAATCTGATAAAGCATTTCGGTTTCCTGAAGGGCCGTTATATCATCATCGGTGATCTGGATCTCAATGTTCGCTTTTTGTGCTAAATTTCGAACGGCTTCAGGAAAGGTCACCCGATCCATCTTCATAACAAACGAAAACACATTGCCACCTTCGCCACATCCAAAGCAATGATAAAATCCCCTGACCGGATCTACATGAAACGAGGGAGTCTTCTCCTGATGAAAGGGACACAGTCCGAAGTATGATTTTCCACGGCGTTTTAGGGATACATACTGGGAAATCACTTCCACAATATCTGTGGCTTCCCTCACTTCATCGATTTTCTCTTCAGGAATTTTCAAACTCGACACACACTTCCAAGTCTTATTTTTATGATTTCCGGAATAAAAATAATTGGTGATACCAATAAATCCATGTATTTCTTTTTTATTGCAGGCATTTTTCTGTCAGCCTGAATTTTTGTTTTTCAAGGGCAAGCAATTTTTCACTGTATTTTTATTTCAATTCCACCACAGTCACACCCGCATCCCCTTCATTCCAGTTTCCCAGACGCTGGGTTTTTACCAGCCGGTGATGTTTTAAATAGGCATTGATTTCACGACGAAGCACACCTGTACCTTTACCATGAATTATCCGAACCGTACCATATCCGGCACTGTGGACGTCACCCAGATACTGCTCTAATGCATCTATCGCCTCATCTGCGCTCAGACCACGCAGGTCGATCTCATCCCGAATTGTCCGACTGACCTGGACAGACGTGATGCTGGAATGCTGTTTTTTCGGGGGCTGGGTGGGCTTTAATGCAGATACCGGCAGCTTCAGCCGAATATCCCCCCACTGCACCAGCACTCGCTGATTGCCATCCGGATCAGAGACCACTTCGCCCTTCCCTGAATGACCTTCCCACAAAACCCAGTCCCCCTTTATTGCAACATATACAGAAGACGACCTTTCTGTCATCCTCTCAACCTTTTTCTTAGCAGAGCGGATTTCTTGTTTTGCCCTCTTAATCGTATCCGGCCGGGCATTGGTTTCCCGAATTTCCTTGACGAGCTGCTCCATCCTGGCATTGGTATCTCGAAGTGCTCTTCCGGCTTCCTCCACCAGCTTCCGTTTTTCCGCGTCCGCCTCTTTTTTAATTCGTTCAAGCCGGTCCTGATACAAAGCAATCAATCCCGAGAGCCGACTGTCTTTACGCTCTGCTTCTTCTAAAAGGCTGTGGATTCGGCTGTGTTCTTTGCTCAGGCTTAGAATAAGCTGGTCCAGCTGTCCCCTGTCTTCCCCCAGCAGGGCCTGAGATTCATCCAGAATATCGTCTTGAATTCCATACCTTCTGGCAATTTCAAATGCATAAGAAGATCCTGGCACACCCATTTGAAATCTGTATGTAGGCTTCAAAGATGTTTGATCAAATATCATGGATCCGTTCTCGACTCCTGGTTCCCTATGGGCAAATATCTTTAAAGCCCCCATATGTGTGGTTGCAATTGTGATACATGATTTTTGGGTGAGATGTTTCAGTAATGTCATCGCCAGGGCTGATCCCTCAGCGGGATCTGTGGCCGAACCAATTTCATCCATCAGCACCAGTGTGCCTCCATCGACTTCCCGAATAATTTTTGCGCTATACTGGATATGCGATGAAAACGTTGAAAGATCCTGTTCAATGGACTGCTGATCGCCGATATCCGCAAAGATCTGAGAAAAAAGAGGTATTTGCGTACCCGGTTTAGCCGGTACGTGCATCCCAAAAGCGTGCATAATAGCCAATAAACCAACTGTTTTTAGGGCAACGGTTTTGCCGCCGGCATTGGGTCCGGTAATGATCAGAGTCTTTATTGGTTCACCCAATTCCATGGAAAGCGGCACAACATCCTGTTTATCATGTGACATAAGGAGCAGTGGATGCCGTGCGTCTTTTAAATTCAGATGGTTATCTGTAATTTCCGCAGCACAGCCGTCAATATCGTTCGCATAACTTGCTTTTGCTATCAATACATCCAGGTGCGTGAGAATATAAAAATTTTGCTCAATTTCCTGGCCCTGAACGCGAACACGGCTGGTAACCGCCCTTAGAATACATTCAACTTCGCGAATCTCCTGAATGCGCAGGCGACGAAGGTCATTGTTGGTTTCCAGAATTTCAAGCGGTTCCACAAACAATGTGGAACCTGTGGCCGACTGATCGACAATCACACCGTTCAATTGTCCGACATGACTGTCTTTCATCGGCACCAGAAGGCGGCCCTCCCTAAAGGTCAGCCTGTCTTCCTGGGCATAGCCTTTCTGGACCATGGATCTGAGTATGGCGTCCAGGCGTTTTCGAATCTGACTTTCTCGGGTGTGTATGCTTCGTCGAATGCCCCGCAATTCCGGCGAAGCAGTATCTTTTATTTCACCATGGTCAGAAATTACACGGCTGATTTCTTTTTCCAACTCCGGAAATGCCTGAAGAGATTTAACATGACGACAGATCAGCGGATACTTCTCCTCCCGGTCTTTCAGGTAGGCAATAATCTGACGCGACATCACCAACAACTTTTGAATCACCAGTAACTCACCGGGCTGAAGAAACGCGCCTGCCACCTCAGCCTTTTTAAAAGAAATTCGCAAATCTTCAAAGGGATAAAATGGAAAGGTTTCATCATAGGCAATTAAAGACCGCATTTCTGTCACCTGATCGAGTGCTTCCTGACAGGCAGCGGAATCTGTGAAGGATCCCATCTCCTGAAATTTCTCACGGCCGCTCTCTGAAACCATCAATGACATTATTTTGTCACGGATTTGTTCGAATTCCAGAATATTCAGAGGATATTTAATCGGTTTTAAGCGATTCACGAACTTCTTCCATGGATTCCTGGTTCAGCGTATCCTTCAACTGATTGTCAAGCTTTTTCTTCGTCTCTTCGATTAATCCGGTCTCTGCTTGTTTTACAGCGTTGTTCACACCCTCCTGAAGTTCATCAGAAAATGTTTTTGTCTTCGGTATCGTCTTCTTAATCAGATTGAACAAAAAAGGTGCCACGGACTTTGAGGGGTTCAGGAAACGAGAAGTCTTGCGCTCTTCTTCAAACTCACCATTTTCTATGGGTATCATGGCGATCAAATGCGCCACCAGGCTCGCCATTAATAACCCCTTTAACAGGCCGACGAACACTCCCCCTCCTCTATTGAGGGTATTGACCGGTGTTTTTTTTACAATTTTATGAAGAATGACTGCTATAATGCGAAAAGCCACAATAACGACGATAAAAATTGATAAAAATCCCAAAGTGGTGGCGACAAACGGGGGCATTTCGATCAGCTTTGCAAAAAACGCAGCAGCCCATTCCACTTGCCGCAAGGCCAGAACATAAGCAACGACCATGCCTGCGAGTGTCAGGACTTCAAGGATAATTCCACGTATCAAGCCCTTAACCACAAAAAATATCAAAATTAAAAGCAGGATGATATCAATCAAATTCATAATGACGAATCATTCCCTCCTGCCAATTGTTGAATCCAATCAATGCTGTTGACGAATCTCTCTGATTTCTTCCGGTGATAATCCCAAAGACTCTAAAAAATCCTGATGCGCTGCCGGAGCTGTTTTTTCAAATTCACGATGCCACAGTTCCATACCCTTATCATCCAGACCAGAGGCACGCAAGATCAATATCCATTTCTTTTTGGATAACAGGGGCAGTTTTTTTAAAAGCTGCGGCTTGTCCAGTAAATGCACAATCAGACGCTGTTGCTGCCGCAATATTTTCATTTGTTGTTGAATTGCTTTCAAGCGTTGAACCAATATCCGCCCGGACCGGGATGCCGGATCCTCCAGCATGATCTTAATCTCTGAAAGCGGAACACCCGCATTTCGTAATGTACGGATTTGTTCCAGCCGGTTCATATCAGACTCTGTGTAAATCCGATAGTGTGCCTCAGTTCGGTGGGCGGGTTTTAATAAACCGATCGAATCGTAATATAAAAGTGTGCTTCTGGAAAGCCCGTACATCCTGGCCAATTTGGAAACCGTGTATTCCATTCGATTCGGATGCAGCCGCAATCCATTGACAGAGTGACCACGGCTGCACACTCATTACTGTCCTGCGCCTTGCCTGATTTTCTGAACATCAGCGTTGCTGAGATGCAACCACTCAAGAAAATCCTGATGCAATTCAGGATGCCTCTTTTCAAAAACCTGATGCCATCTGTTCATATCATTCTCAGAAAGACCGATTTCCATGAACATATCCTTCCATGCATTTGCTGTTATTGTCGCCATATTCACTCCTTTGATTTTTTTATTGGATCCCTGTTATGGCCATAACAATAACAAGATAAACTGTCAAGCAATAGACAAGTCAAGGATTATTTTCAAATACCCATGAAAAATTTACTCTTTAACAATCCCAATGTATTAAAACTCTTAAAAAGATACAATAAAAAAACCCCATGAATTCATGGGGTTTAAAACTCATTTTCAACAACGTCAGCTTAATTTCTGCCGGACGCGTGTTTGAACCACATTTCCATCGGCTCGCCCTTTGATCTGAGGCATCACTACTCCCATGACCTTGCCCATATCCTGCATATCTGCAGCATTCACCTGAGCTATGGCCTGGTCGATGAGAGTATCGATCTCGGCATCTGACAAAGCCTCCGGAAGATACGCCTGAAGAATCTCCAATTCCTTGGATTCATTTTCCACCAGATCTTCCCGGCCCCCCTTCCTGTACAGCTCGATGGATTCTTTCCGGCGCTTTGCTTCCTTGCTGATAATTGCAAAGACATCCGATTCCGGCAATGGCTCCTTTTTGCCGAGACTTGCATTTTTTAACTGAGCTCTGAGCATGCGAATCGTTTCCAGCTTGATCCTATCGCCGGATTTCATCGCTGTTTTCATATCATTGATAAGTTTATCTTCAATGCTCATCTGTTGACAATTCCATCAATTGTGTCACCGCCTCAACTTAGCGGTTCATCATAATCGACAGCTTCCGCATTTTACGCTTTGCCGCATTAATCTTTCGTTTTTTCTTTTCGCTGGGCTTTTCATAATGCTGATGCTTTTTAATATCTGACATTAATCCGGCTTTTTCGCACTGTTTGGTAAACCGCTTGAACGCTTTCTCAAACGGTTCACCATCACGAACCTTGATTGCAGGCATATATGGAGTGATCCCTCCTTTCATACTTGATAATTTAACGCCTTGAAATATATGAAATTTCGTTTTTGGACGCAAGCGGTTTTTATAACAGTTTAGTCCGTTAAACGCGTGAACTAAATGTGGATAACTTGTGAAATCTGCAAAAAATCGCCTTATAACATAAGAAAAATCATAAATGTCCATCTATATGAATGTGAAATATAAAGTTGAAATATATTATCTTAAATATTATAAATAAGGTTAAACTTTTTAAAATTAAAATGTTATGGCCATTATCATGTGATGAATATCATAAAAGAGCAAATTTAATATAAAAAACTCGGTTTTCAGAAGAATATGTTCAATTGCTTAAAAACAGCAAAACAATGTTGATAAATTTATGTGGATAACTTGTGAGTAAAGTTCTTTTTTATTTACGTACTTTCAAAATTAAAAACCATCCTACGGATGCAAGAATCGTATACATAATAAGGACAAATATTTCTCGATCTGTGAATACTTCATACAGGAATCCCGTTATAGCCAGTAAAAGGATGATAACACCACGTACGAGAAATGGATCTGTTTTCATCACAGCACTCCGGCCAGGACCACTGTGGTCTTCTTCTGAATCACTGCTCCCGATGCATAATCCAGTACTTCCAGAAAAACCACATATAACCCGATTCTTGCCCTGCGTCCTGAATTATCCCTGCCGTCCCAGAGTACAACGCCCTCCCCGCCGCTTTCAATGCCCCGTCTGAGATGACGAATACACCGTCCCTGAACATCATATAAAGACAGTGTGATCGTTGCATATTCAAAAGGCAGTCTGTACTGGATAAAGGCGACTTCATCCATTCCGTCACCGTCAGGTGAAAAAGGATTTGGATCGATATTAAGTGTCGCCCTGCAGTTTATACTATCCTTAGAAACACTGTTTTTAACACCCGGTGTCATGCCTTCTAAAGATATGCAGCCATACCAGTTGGCACTGTTATTAGATTCTCCCTTATGCTGAATGCGTTCCAAAGAAACACCCTTTCCACCCCCCCAAGCATGACAATAGGCAACGCTGTCTATCACATTTAAACCGGGATCAAAAAGAAATATACCGTCTTGACTGTTATTAAAGTTCGGAAATGGCTGCATCTCAATCAATAAGGCATCCGATACGGAAACAGGCAGGTTTTTACTCTCGGAAAGAATCATATAGCTTTTCGGAGGTATACAAACGGATGTTTCTGAAATCAAATATCGATGAGTCGTGTCTTCATCGGATAAATACCAGCCAAGCAGGTCTATAGAATACGGCTGCGGATGATACAATTCGATCCATTCCGGAGCATCCGGCAACGGATCAGCCATGATTTCATTAATAACCAAACTTCCAACAGGATAAGGGATCCATATATCTGAAAACAAACGGTTGTTATTCGGTTTTTCATCAGAGGACAGGACAATTTCTATTCCCATGCAATGTGCTCCATATTGATGGGCAGACCATGGAAGCCGGACCACAGTGGTGTCTCCAGCCGACAGTGCATCAATATTACATGTACATACTGCTTCAGACTCTGCAGGGAGCGAATCCCTGTTGACATCTTCGAAAAGAACAATCCCCGCGTCATAAACCGGATTTTTTCCGGCATTACGGATCGTAATATCAAAGCACCTTTCAGTCAAATCCTTTTTAGAAGAAGGATGGCAGACCATTTCAACGACTGTCAGATCATACATCACAGGTGAAACACTATTTAGGCACCCAGGACTTCCATACACTGAGTGGCTTTCTCTCCAGTTCAAAGGATCACAGGATGGAAGATCCAGCGCCACCCGCTCATAGGAATGGCCGGAAGCGATACCAATATCATATCGCACACTATCCACAATCTGTCCGTCAACATTAATAAGCATTACACATTCCGGCCGGCTGTTGGACAGCCCGCCATTTCCTATAGTGGATCCCTCGACAGTGAGAACAAGCGCATCTTTGGAAATGAGCGCCTGATATTCATCCGACTTTTGAAAATAATCGGCATCCAGGATCAATCCAATCTGATCCGGCGCAAGAATCAAACCCTTCCCCGCTTCAATGATCCTGTCCCCGTCTTCACCATCATGGACAGTCCATCCTGACAAATCAACAGACAATGATGAATCTGTATTGATAATTTCAACGAATTCATCCGTATGTTCCGAGCCGTCCGGGTTGAACATGATCTCATTAATCAACACCTGACCGCAGAGATGCATTGCAGTACATACACCCATAATCGCCAGACAACAGCGCCTCTTGTTACGGCTACATCGATCAAACTCTCCCAAAAAACGAACTCCTTTCTGTTATACGACAGACGATCCCGATGGCCCTTATTCGCCCATAACTTTGATCAGCATCCGTTTTCGCCGCTGCCCGTCAAACTCTGCGTAAAACACCTGCTGCCAGGGGCCGAAATCAAGTTTCCCCTGTGTTACAGGAATAATCACCTGATGATGAATGAGAAGACTTTTCAAATGTGCATCTCCATTGGTTTCCCCGGTACGATGATGCTGATAGTTGGCATTGAATGGGGCTAATTTTTCCGCCCACTCGTCAATATCCTGCCACAGACCCGGCTCATGATCATTCACAAAAACACCAGCCGTGATGTGCATGGCTGAAACAAGAACCATCCCTTCCTGAATGCCGCTTTTCTGTACAGCGGATTCCACATCGGAAGTTACATTAATCCACTCGCGTTTTTTTTGGGTATTGAACCAGAAATATTCTGTGTGAAACTTCATGCTGCCTCCATCCGAAAGTCAATAGATTTTTACATGCCTTCTTAATGTCAATTGAGATATCAAGATTATATAGAGGCTCCCTGAAGAGGGAGGCTCCGGAAATAACCGAAGACTTGATAATTACTTGCCAATCCTGCAAAGATCTGCAGACGTCGCAAAGTTATGATATTATAAAATTTAATATAATAGGTTAAGACCTGATAGTCAATAAAAAATCCATCCCGGAAATCCGGGATGGATTTTTTGATATGCCCATGTATAACATCATTAATCGGTCTTTAAACCCAGTGATTTCAGAAATGCTTTCTGATTGGATTCGCGGCCCAGAAAATCTTTCACCAGAATCTTAGGATCTTCCGTACCTCCTTTGGCAAAGACTTTATCTCTCAGCTGCTTTCCGGTGGTTTTATCCAGAATCCCCTGTTCCTCAAAAACAGAGAACATGTCCTGAGCGTATACAAGCGCCCACAGATAGCCATAATATCCGGCCGCATAATTGGTCAGATGATCGAAACTCGCATGAAAATGAGATCCGTCTACATAAGGAAACAGCGTTACCTCATTTTGTAAATCCTTGACAACCTGTGTTGTAGATACCGGACCGTTGGGATTATATTTATCATGAAATGTCATGTCCAGCATACCGTAGTATATTTGCTGCAGTGTATTATTGCCGGAATTGACATTCTTGGCAGCAATCATTCGATCAAACAGTGTCCTGGGAAGCACTTCACCAGTTTCATAATGCCTGGCAAAGCGTTTCAGAGAGCTATAATCCCAGGCCCAGTTTTCCAAAAGTTGGGAAGGCACTTCAACAAAATCACGCTCAACATTCGTTCCGGCATAGCTGCTCAAAGGAGAACGCGTGAGAATATTGTGAAGCAAGTGCCCGAACTCATGAAAAAATGTCACGGTTTCATCATGACTTAAAAGCGATGGCTTCTCATCCATGGGTTTGGTAAAATTGCATACCATAGCTGCAGAAGGCAACTGATACCCTTTTTCGGTTTGACGTCCTTTCACGAGACCAAAGCAGGCAGCATGAGAAAATTTATTCTTTCTGGGAAACATATCCATATAAAACCGGCCGATCATTTTTCCGTCCTGATAAACATCAAACATCCGCACTTCTTCATGCCATACAGGGGCATCTTCGACTTCCTGATAGGTTACATCAAACAGGGTCTGGGTCACAGTAAAAAGTCCTTCCAGCACACGATCCAGTTCCAGATACTGTTTTACTTCTTCCGGATCCAGATTATATTTGGTGCGGAGAAGCAATGTATTATAGAAGGATTTTTCCCATGAATAAATCTTATCCGCACTCGGGTCACCGGTAAATTCCCGTTTGGCTTGCAGCAGTTCTTTATAATCGATCTTTGCCTTTTCCATAACCTTGTTTCGCAACTGGTTTTCGAAATCCCAAACGGTTTCAGACTCTTTTGCCATGCGGGTCTCCAGCCGGTAATCCGCATATGTCTTATAGCCCAGGACATCTATCATTTTCTGACGATGGTTGAGAAGATTGTCCAGCACGTTCAGATTGGTATCTTTGGCACGGTTTGTAAACTTCAAATACAAGGCGTTACGGGCCGAATCGGATTCTGAGTATTCCATAAAAGGAATATAGGAAGGATACGTTAGATCGATTTCATAAGTACCGTCCTGACGCACACGCGCCTTTTTGTAATCTTCCGGCAGTCCCTGAACATCCTCTTCCCCTACAATAAGGGAATCTTCATATTCCCGAATATTCTTTGAAAATGTGTTGGAAATTTCTGTAATTTTATCTTTCAGAATTTTCAGTGTATCCCGCTTTGCCTTGGGAAGTCCGAATCCGTTTCTTCGAAAATCCCGCATCGTTTCATCCAAAAATTTCTTTTTATAACCGGAAAGAAATTTTGCTTCTTTTGTTTCAGAATAGGCTTTCACGGCATTGTATAGGTCTTCATCCATGGCCAAGGCATTGCTGAATTTTTCAAACACAACATTCGCTTCATTACAGGCATTACGCAATGCATCATCCGGATGTGTATAGGCCATCAGATAGACTGAGCTCCAGACTGTATTGAATTCATCGTATAAGCTGTCTAATGCTTTAAGCGTATTGTCGAATGTTCTCTCCTGCTGCGGAATTGCATAGATCGATTCCAGGCCGGTCTTCATTTTAACGACAGCCTGATCCTTGGCACCATTCACGGCATCTGCTGTAAACTGATCAAATGCAATGGGTTTATTAAATTCAGTAAACACTGGATTCTCCATAGTTTTGGCAGTCATGAAACAAGGTACAATAATCCCTAAAACAGCGATGGCTTTAATAACAAACCGATAAGATGGATGATTCATTGGATTCCTCCAAAGTTATAATTAACATACATCCTACTTATACGAAATAATGAATCATTTGGTTTCCCTGGATATTATTAAAAAATCTCCGTCGTTTTAATATCAATAATGATTCTTCTGTATTTGCTTTTCATGGATTTTATCAGGTTCTCCTACCGATAATCCCCTGTAATATAAAAAGCTGCCCACGCAGACGGATGCGGATTTACCAATTCTCGAACAATAAGCTGAGCCTGTCTCAGCGATTCTGATCTGGAGTTCCCGGCAGCAAGATACCGGTAAAATCGTTTCATCATTACAGCGGTTGCCAGGTCGTCGACTTTCCATAAACTGGTCAGAATAGAAGGCGTCCCCGCATAAATAAAACTCCTGGCAAGGCCTATAATTTCATCTCCCTGGGTAATCCTGCCCAAACCGGTTTCGCAGGCACTGAGCGTAATAAGATGACAGTTCAAATCAAGCCCGAAAATCTCCTGGGTTTCCAACCGGCCGTCTTCCTGGGAAGCCGGGCTGAGCAGCAAAGAAGAAAACAGCGGGGCTTCCGGCTCATAAGTTGCATGACAGGCAAAATGCAGAATATCCGCCTTATTTACGTGATTTTTGACATTGGCTTCGTTCGCTTCCAGCCGTGAGTATGCGGTCACCTCCGGAAATGCCCACTCGAGAGCAACAATCTCTTTCTCAGCATAGGGGAGATCAAGCAAAGGGTCTGCCAGATCCGGATTACCAAAGGCAGTGACCGCCACCTGCGCAGGATTATTTGGGGTAGGCCCGCCTTTATTCAAACAATACCCAAGCACTGTGCTGCTCGGAGCCAGAGACAGGGTAAACCGATCCACGATAAAACCCCTCTCATCCTGCAATACTGAAAAGGGCAGATAATGCAGAATACCGTGCGGAACGATAATTATATGCGATATGCCTTCCAGAAATCCATCCACTGGGGAAATAAGCCAGTCAAACAACAATCGGCTTTCCTGATCCACAGATAGATGTGAAACCAGCTTTTCACGAAGTGATTTGATTGTCTGACCAAGCTCTTCCTGAGAGACATTGATGAAAGCCAGTTTGATTTCATCTGGAGTAACAACCCAGCAATAACCAGATCGGGCTCCCCAATAATATTCGATAATCGCCACATTCTGTGGTAAATGCGCCTGCACAAGGTCGGCTGTCCATGGATCCACACTAATTAACGACGCCAATTCCGGATTTGTGGCCTGAATCGAAACAACCAATGCGCTATAGGCCGCATGCAATACCCGGAGAGAATCCTCCCACAATCCTCTTTCCTCCCAAACCAAAGCATCCCGGTGCTGAGCGATTTGATTTTGTGCTTCCTGTATTCTTGTTTTTAGTATCTTTTCTCTATCAAGGAAAATTTTCTGGGTTTCCGGAACAACCACTTGTTGATTTGCCAGCATATCAATGAAATCCCGGGATTTGGCCCGCTCCACATAATGAAATGCCAATGCCCGTTCCCGCATTTCCAGCAACAGCTGAATAATGTCCTGATATAAATCCATCTTGCTGTCGAAAAATCCCTGTTTAAATGCTTCAATTTTTAATTCTGCCCTCATTCGTTCCACAATCTCAACAGCAGCCTTAAAGTCTGTCAGCGCTTCATCTCGATTTTTTAGTGCCCAATGAATCTGTCCGCGCTGCCGTCGGAGTCGCCACGACAATGCCGGTACAACCAGATGTTTTGCCAGGACCATACCGCTGTCTACGGCAGCGAGGGCTTCATGAAACTGCCCTGTTCGCAAATGGGCCAATCCCAATCCATAAAAACACTGAATCTGGTTTCGCAAATCCTGAACGGATTGTGCCAGGCTCAGGCCCTTCTGCAGCATTGTAATGGCTCTATTGAACTGCCGCATTTGAATGAGCAGCATACCCTGATTCCTGTAATCGTAGGACAGCCCGCGACGCAAGCCCAGACTGCTGTCAATATCCATAGCCTGCCGAAAATATTGAAACGCTTCTTCGAAATTGTATTCCTGAATAGCAATTTGTCCCATATTCTTTAAAATAGTGGCCTCATCCTCCCGGCTTTGAATACGATTGGCCAGTTTGTAAGCTTTTTCTTCAGAAACCTTCGCCCGGGTGACTTCACCGAGACTCATCTGGATTAATCCTTGCGTACTGTAAGCCATGGCCATATGTTTACGCTGGCCAAGGGTTTCGAATGCTTTTAATGCCTGTTCCTGAAACATCAACGCTTGCCGAAAGGCTCCCATTTTCCAGCTCACATTTGCCAGATATTGCTGACCCTGGGCGACCTGCAAAGGTTTTTCCATGGATTTTAGAAGGGACAAAGCGGTGTACTGATCATCTATTGCTTCTTGATAAAGACTGAGATTCTCCAAACAAATGCCACGAAGCTGATAGGCTGTGGCCAGTTCAAAGGTCTGAAAATCTCTCTCACTGTCCTGTTCTTTTTCAAGGATTTCTATAGCCAGCCCAAAGGCGGCCCTTGCTTCAAAAAATCGGTCTGAATCGAGCAATGAACGCCCTTTCCAGATTAACGATCTGGCTTTGCCCTGAGCTTGATCCAAAAAAAGATAGGTTTGATATGCTTCATCCGCCCAGTGAACTGATGCCTGATAATTCCGTGCCGAAGCATAAATCACAGCCAGTTCCATCGCTCCCTGGGCAACCTGATGCCACTGTTTTAAAGTACGATTTTGCTCCAGGGCGTGCTCCTTTGTTTCGGCTGCTTCTTGAAAACGACCGCTGCGATAATAAAAGGTCACCAGATTTTGTTGGGCAACTTGCATGTTTTCCGAAGCCCCGAACAAATCGATCATCCGCTTCTGATAGGCAATGGCCTTCTCCCAGATTTCTCCCTGCATGCCCGCACGGATAATTTCAAGCATGATCCCTCGAATGCTTGTGGAATCTTTCATGGATTCTGCCATAACCAAAGCCTGCTCGAATCGTCCGATGGCATCTTGATATTCATCCATTTGCATATAATGGCGTCCCGCCATCACAGTACTGACCAGATTTTGGCGTGCGAATACCAGTCGATCCTGAGCATCCATGCCTTCGTAACCCATTAAACCATAAGATGCCCGTATTGGCAATGCATCTGATTGACTGATCAGATTTTCGATTGTTGCAGTCAGGGCGCCGGCGAATGATAATTGGACTAATTCGCAGTAATAGGCTTGAAAAAACCGGATCCTGCTTTCCGTCGTCGGGGACCATCGCGTGAAAATCATGGACGGCGTCCCGGCATAGAGAAATGCGTAATAATACAATTCCCAGCTTTGATACGCAGGATCCATACGTGAAACAGGCAATTTGACCATGGATGCCGGTATATCCCATTCGAACAATTCCTGTGCATGCAAATAACCGTCTTTCTCGGAATCCGGTGCGAGAATGATAGAAGCCGTAAGAGGGCTTTTTTCGTTCGGCAACATCCAGCGCTCCATATGAATCAAATCGGCACTGACAATATTCTCCTTGAACATGGATTCCGTTGCCTTCGAGCCAATCAGCAGCTCGGTCTGCTGCGGAATGCCGCTTGTTATCGGAATGTCCCATGAATCTCCTGTGAGCAATAAACGTGACTGGTTGATCCTCCTTCGTTCTCCGGCCATTTTATACGCCATCAGACTGGGTGAATAACAAATCGTTTGCCTTTTTGTAATATACATGTCTTTCAATCTCAACAACTCAAATGGCACCTGCCAGATTACATCGTCTGGAATAAGAATCAGATGCGACCGTGTCATCAGCCAGTCTTCCAGGGAAAACAGCAGCCACTGAGACAGGCTGTCAATAAAAACGCTTGCGTCACGATTCTGCCTGACAGCAGTCTGAAGGCTTTGAATACAGGCCTTCAGCGTATCACCTTCAATGGGAACATGGCGGATAAAAATAGTATCCCGATCCAGTGCATGAATCGTGAGTCTGTCTGGATGTATCATATAAGAAAGCGCACCATGCCCCTCACGCAGTGTGGACTGCAGAGATGGCACATCGATGTCTGATGCCCCTGACAAATAGGCCAGTACAGGATCTTCTGCCTGGATGTCCGCCATAAACGATTCATACTCCCTTTTTAACAAATCGGCTTTATCTTTCAGGATTTTCAGGTCATCTTTACGCTTGCTGTCCATTTCTACAGACAGAATCTGCTTGCGCACCTCCCCCAGCCGGGCACGCACATCCCGCAGGTTGCGCCAAAGATTTTTATGTCTCTCTCGCCTTAAATTTGGTGGCCGCCTGGCCAATATATCAGCCACCCGTTTCTCACGACCGCGTTCCACCAGGGTAAAAGACATTTCCAGATCATGTGCTTCTGCATAGGTAATAGCTGCATCAATGTACACATACCACCGGTCTGAGCGATCATCCATCCGCAGTTCACTGTCCTCTTCAATGACCGGTAACGACTCAAGACCTTCGATGGCCGACTGATAATACCACAAGGGATTCTTCAGATTCATAGAATCCCGCTGGATTTGAGAAAATCCGGCACTTAATCCTGCCAAGGCATATCTCACGCGCCATAAATAATAAGTTCCACCGCCTGTTTCCAGCAAGGTCTCAGCTTGTTTTAACAGGTTCGCCGCGTACATTCTGTCTCCAGAAAGAATGGCTGCAGTTGCCCTGCTCTTCAGAAGAATCGCCTGTTCCCGCCAGGAACCTTGCTGCCGGGCATATCCCAGGGCTTCATTAAAACAGTGATCTGCTTCTGCCAGAACCTTTAATTGTTTGGCAGTCTGCTCAATGGAAGTCAATCCGGTGAAAGCATCTTTCACTTTTATTTCATAGAAGGTAAGGATCCCCAACAGGCTGGTCATGCCCTGTTTCTCTGCAACCGGGCCGTCAGCTTTCAGCCGATCAATTTCTTTCAGCAGCAACTGGCGGCAGGCCGATCGATGCCCGGATACCCCGCTCAGGGAAAGCTGAACAATAACTACCTGGCCCAAATTCATGGCATTGATCCAGCGCCCACGATTATCATCAGCCTTGCGGCTCATATCATATGCCGTTTTAAATTTTTCCCATGCGTCCTCATACCGGCCCTGTTTCATCAGCAGCACACCAATGCGATTCATGCTGATACGTTGGGCCAGCTTGTCCCTGCGTTTCTGAAATATTGCCAGTCGTTTTTCTTCATACAGCACTGCTTTTGAAAAATCTTTCAGACGCTCTGCATTCCTGCTGATCAGGGAGAAAACAAACGCTGCTTCCTCCGCCAGTGTAAATCCCTCAGAAGAACTGGCACCGATTTCTTCCAGACCCCATATTGGTACTGAAAACCCGAAAAATTCCCACCGCAGGTAACTCTTTTCCGGAGGCCCCATAGGAATATTTCGGGTTTTTAAAACAGCTTCTGCTTTTTCAGAATACCGGACAGCATCTTCAGGCTCCCACAATTCGTGATAATTATATGCAATATTACGGTAATCGCGAATCAATGCCTCCTGGTTACTCTGGCGAAAATCCCGATCAGCCAAAACTTCATAAAGCGTGATGGCTTCCTGATGATGTCCAAACCGTTGAAAAAGATATGCCAACCGGCCCTGGTCCTGAGCCATGAGCGACTCCCGTCCCAGACTTTCATAAAGCCGTATGGAGGTTTTCAAATAGTGTTCCGCCTGAGAATAATTGTCCAATCCCAGAGCGCAATGCCCGGCCCGGCTGTAAAAAATCGCCTTTTCCAGAGATTGATGAAAAGTCGTATCCAAAGATAATCGTTTCTGATAGTATCGATAGGCTTTTGGAAAACCATACTCCCCCAGATTGTAAAAATTATTGGCCAGATTTTGTGCCAGTTCCGCCTCCATACGGACATTTTCCCTTTCATCATTCAGCTCAATAGCCGTGGTCAACACTTCAATGGCTTTTTCATAATACTGCACCGGTCCAGTGTCTTTCTCTTTTTGAAAGAGCCGGACCATCCATCGCACCGGTGTGAAAATCACTTTACCGGCTCTCTGAATCAGATTGGGACGGCGGCTCTGTTCGAGTCTAACCAACCGTTCCATCAGCTCATAATTATAGCCGAGGGTTCGATAAGGATAAATCAAACGATAATCATCTTCCAGAGAGGCAAGTAAATGGGTATTTGATGACTCCAGCATATCCAGATCCCGCTCTCCCGCATAAGAGAGAGCCAGCCCCAAACCATATTGTAAAACCGGCTGATCGGGATTTTCCTGTATCTTCCGCTTAAGCTGCTGAATCAATGAATCAAGCTTGCCGTTCTGATACTGCTTCTGATAATAATAATTGGACTCCACCAGTCCGCGATGTACCCGAATATCTTCAGGGCGCTGGCGCAATGCCATTTCATAACGCGCCGCAGCCAGGGGAAAATCTCCCAAAGATTTGGACCGTTCCGCTGCATTAAATGTTAAATCAAATAACTGCTGCTCGGCCTGAATACGGTAGTGCCCACCTTCAACATCAGCGTAATTTTCAATCACAGTAACCAAAAGCTGCCTGGACTTTAAAAAATCATTGAGCCGATCATAAGCAAAGGCCTGCATCAGACGCGATTTAGCCTGAGCCCATCGAAGCCGGGGAGCAATTAAATCCACCTGCTCCAGTTCCTGAATCGCTGCCAGGAACTGATCATTATCCATGAGGCATTGGCCTATAGCCAATTGAGCCTCAGACACCAAAGAAGGCAGATCGGAAGCCTGCGATTGAATCTCTTTATAAGCGGCTATTCTCTCGGATAAAGATCCGCTCACCTGTGCCATGATGCGCTGAATGGCACGCTGACGCCAGAGGGGTGTTTGTCCGTATTCACGCAATACTGCCAGATAACTCTGCCTTGCTGTCTCTGACTGGCCCTGTGTTTCAAACAAATCCCCAATCCTGAGCTTAGCCTGGGCGATCAGACTGCTATAGCGGATACCCGACTGTACGACCGCACTATAAGCAGCAACGCTTCTGCCAATGTCATTACTTGCCTGAAATAAATCTCCCTGAAGCAGCCGGGCTTCATTAATGGCGAATTTCTGGGTGGGATACCGGTCGATAACGAATTGGCATAAAGCAATACGCGACGAAATCGAACCTGTCGGTACGGATGCCTCTTTCACTGCAGCTTCTGCCGCTTCTCCCTGCCAGGATGCATACTGTTTTCGAATGGTTTGAAACGATTCCTTTGCCTGCTCATACTCTTCTAAAATAATCTGATATTCACCGATCCGCATCCATGAACGGGCACACCAGAGTGAATCCTGAGGAAACCGGGTTAAAACTCTGCGATATCCCAACAGTGCCTGGCGAAGTGCCGGTGGAGAAACCACCATGCCAAAACGATTGAAGACCGCCATATACTGATCATCGACGGAAAGTCTTTGCGAGATTAAACCGTGCATTGGCATGGCCCAAATATCTTCACCACCCCCGCGGTGGGAAGTAAAATAAATCATTGAATCATGACAACATGGTGTCAGATCATGATACAGCTTTGTCGTAAGCTGGAATTCCTGCCGCTGTAATAAAATCCTACCTTTCTTATCCCGCACTTCTTTTTCCCAAAGACTGCCGTGATCTTCCGGTGAAAGCTTCCCATCGCCGTCTGTGTCTTCCTGAATGCGCTGGAATACAATCCAATGGCCATCCTGAGACCAGCAGGCCTGCGCATCAAGAGTATTCCCGGATGTGAGCTGATAAAATTCCGGATCTCCCCCGGTAAAAAAAGGTTCCATATCGGCCAGCATCAGATCTCCATATGCCGTAGCTTGAAACGCCGTGAAAACCAGCCACCGGTTGTCAGGAGACCAACGCGGTTCTGCACCGCTCCCGATAGCCAGCACCCTTATTTTTCGTGACTTGAGATTCATAATATGCAGTTTCAAACCACCGTGCATATCAGAAACATAAGCAATATACCGGCCGTCCGGGGAAACAGAGGGTGACTGATCCCAACCCAGATGCTTAGTAAGCTGCTCCGGTTTCCCCTTTGACCTCCCTGAATTCCTGTCGATTCTCACCCGCCATAAATCACCCATTGCATCGCGGCGCTTGGACGTAAACACGAGCATTTTACTGTCCGGCATCCATACGGGCTGTAAATCCTCCGAACGGTTGGTCGTGATCTGGACTGCTCTCCCGCGGGGCAGAGGTTTCAACCAAATATCAAGATTACCGGAACGGGAAGATACGAAGGCGAGCCACCGGCCGTCCGGAGATACTGCCGGTTGAAAATCCATCTGCGGATGGGTGGTTATTTGATGGATTTCGGGAAGTTCATGGTTTGCATGGACTATCCCTATGAAAAGCCATCCGAAAAAACCTAAAACAAGTGCCTTTTTAATTGTAACTGTCATGGAAATTGAATACTCTAAATTTTCTGCTCTTTGTATTCCTTACACCCGGATGTTTAAAAACATAAGCCGCTAAACGTCCCTTTAGGGTAATAATCGATAAAAAATCCGGGCAAAATACACTTTCACTTCTTCACCCAATCGCCCATCTTTTCCTGAATCCAGGTGCCGGCGGGTGAATTCTCCTGGTTCATCTGGGCAAAAATGGTCATCACATTTTCGCGTACTGCATTTTTCAAAGCATCATTCAGCTGGATAACCCGATTCATGATGATTTCCCGGGCCGAATTCTCTTCATTGACTACTTTTTTAACAAATTCGGAAGCGGACGCGTCTTCTTTTAAATCTTCATGATCTCGAATCGAGAGGAATCCCTGATTGTTTTCGCCCACATATCCCTTGCGCTTAAACTCATCGATATCATCTTTGTTGAATTTCTGATCCTGCATTGCCTCAAGTACCCGCTTTTTTTCAGGGGAAATTTGTTGTGTCTCGGATTTGCCCTCCGATCGGGTTGAAGCGACCATCCAGGTGTCTTCTTCGATCTGCCGGTATGTTCCCAGCACTTCCCTTTCCAGAGCCGTCATTTCACCAGTCACACTTACTTCAGGCGCCTTAAAACTGCATGCGGCGATCCATAAGACGGGGGTCATCAGGAGAAAAAGGATTGATTTGTTCATGATCTTATCCTCCATTCAATTGATAGAATTCTCAAATTGATTTCCGTATCATTTATATCCGAACTGATAGGGTTGCTTTACTTCGCCTGGGCCAGGCCCGGATTTTCCAGGAAAAATTTCAGCGGCAGTCGTCCATACGATAATGTTTCCGGCAGCCTGATGGGTGAAAACCATGGCTGTGATAATGACAAAGAAGGATATACATAACCATGCTGCATCTCAAAGCTGAACAACTTTGGTTTCCAGCCCATATTCAGCAGTCTGCGGGTCAGCCGGATATTTCTGTCTTCTCCATTGGGATCCAGTCCCTGCAGCATCCTGCTGGCAAATTTCGGACCGATTTGAGTCATGTAAAAGTAACCGTTTATTTCCATGTCCTTTTCAATATCCATACCCAATCCACTAAAAGCCATGGTGACATCCAGTTCAGCCTCTTCCTCTTTCTCAATAGGAATATCTCCCAGTGCAGCAGCATTGATTCTCGCAGCTTGTGCATGAATTTCATAGGCGATATCCTCAGGTTGACCTGTACCTAAAAAAATCTGCAAATAACCGCCAACATTGCCATTAAACAGATCAACCATAAACCAGGGAACCTGAATATAGCCTTTCCGGATGTCGATATCCATTGCCAGATCGGTGAATTGATATCTGCTCACCTGAATAACCTTTGCATAAAGAGCTCCCTGATCAGGATTCAGCGATCTGTACTGACTTCGTCGGCTCTCATAGTCAATCCAGGAGGGTGGAGAATAATCCGGATCTGTCATAATTACCCCTTTTTCGAGATCAAGCGCGATTTGAAACGGTACCCGACCATGGATATCATTCATACTCAGCATGTCCCTTTGTTTCATTTCCAGGGGCCGCATAGCGGCACTCCCTGAAATGACCATATACTGAGAACTGTCTTTTTGTTCTATCTGAAATTTGATTGCAGATTTTCCTCGGATCCTCATTTCTTGTACTGTTTCAACCCAATCATCTCTTTGAAATTGAATGTTTCCAACCGTATACAGGGCAGGTCGGGACGCCAGACCAGCGAGACTTCCCTCAAACTGGGCTTCTATACCGAGACTGTCATTGCGTAACAACGCTTCACTCATGGACACAGATTCATCTGCAATCCACTGCCAGTCAAACTGGAAAAGGCTGCCTTCAATCGGCTGGCTCCGCCTGGCGCCCAAATCGAGTTTTCCAAAAGATAAATCGATATTGCCATTTAAAACTTCCGGAACTCCCTCCACAGTCACTTTACCTTGAATTCCGGATACCTTCAGTTCCTGATTGCCATGACAGAACATTCCATCCTCAAGGGAAATCGTACCCCGGACCTGAACAGAATCCGGCTGCGTCGCTTCTCCTGAAACACTGGCAGACATCATGGTCTGACCGCCAAAAGTCAGGCTCTCCATCGACTCCTGAAGCAACGGCGGAAGGATGGATTGAACCTTCCCAAGATCCACGGTCAATTTTTGGAGTTCTATCCAAAAGGCCCGATGCTTCAGATCAGCCTGTCCGGTAAACTGGCTGTTTAAGAAATCATTCACACGAACATGCCCGCTGTCCAGCCAAACCTGCCGAAAAGCAGGTTCGGTTTGTATAATCCATTCAGAGCGAAGGTTCATAGCCGGCCAAATTCCCGTCTGATTCTCCAGAGTAAAACCGAGACCGTTAAGTTCTGCTCTGATATTCAGCACGGCCTGGTAAAGATTCGGCATGGCCAAATCGACATTCAGATTCATCATACCCTGAGCTGTATTTGGCCAATTGGGGAGTTCCATGAGATCCATTGAGTCTGCAAAGACAAATCCGTTTACACGGACAGACTCGGGCTTTCCCTGTGATTCCGGATTCAGGCCCCAGTTAAAATCGAATCCCACTTGTCCCTTGAACAGTGAATCCAACCGGCCGGTAAGACGGCCTCGGCAGGGCAAACCGCTGGCATCCATACTTGAGATGAACTCAAGAAAAAGCGGACCGGCCTGCATACCCACAGAATCATTCAATGCCAGGTGAAAGGCAGACATTCCCGCAGCTCCCTGAATCTGTCCGTCAGTAAACTTGAAAGACTTATTTTTATGAGTAACAGCTTTCAGATACCCATCGATGTTCAATTGGTAAAACAGGCTGTCCAGTACCCTATCTGAACAGGATACGCTCCCGTTTTGTAAGGCCGTATGAATCTGAATATGCATCCCTTCTGTATTGCCTCTGATATTTCCCTCAGGTAGTTTAATATCACCCTGGATCTCCCAGGGATCAAAAACCCTCTGTATCGAAGGCGGCATAAAATCTTCAGTCATGTAAAATATTCGGCTTAAATTTATGGATTCACTTTCAAGTGTTGCATTAAATTCCGGATATGTAACAAGCTGGGAGGCACCTCCATACAACCGGAAAAGCCGCGATCCGTCCAGATCCATCTGTACAGTTTCCACGTGTATGGAATCGCCCTTGCCTGTGCCGATCACCTCCATTCGAAGATCGATTCGATGGGATGTATCGGCTTGGGCAGCCAAACCCATCCGTCCCCGCACCCGCCATTGCTGATTCTTACTCCATGCCGCACGCATATCAATATCGGGCTCCAAAGTGATATCAAATCCGTCCTCCGAATACTTTATTCTGCTCCGGTTGGTGAATAAATGAATCCTGCCACGGACATTCTCTAAAGAAACAGTCGTTTCTCGAGGGATCCTCAGGTGATTCAGATTGAAATTCAGCCCGGTGATTTGAATAGACCGGTGTCTATGACTGTGCGGCAGGATAACGGTGCAATCGAATTCCTTCATAGAAAGCCTGGATAATCCCAGTGAAAAGGGCAGTGCTTTGGCAGGCGATGTGTATGCTTCCCGTTTGACTGATGGTGCCGAATCCGCTTTTGAAGTGGCATGCGGTACAATCCATTGATCCGAATCCAGATACATCCGGGGCTTGTCGAGTATGACAGACTGCACGTCCACCTGCCGTTTTAATAAAGGAAGCAGCCGGAAAGATACGGAAAACCGCTCCAAAGTGAATAAAGGTATGACTGTTTTCGTATATCTGTCCGGATAATTAAGTGCGATTTGAGATGCGTCCAACCGAAGAGGCAGGTGCCAGGCAACATCTCGTATCTCCAGGGACATGCCTGTGCTGGATTCAACCTGTTCAGAAATCAGTTGCAGCACCCGGGGCTCAGGATACTGAATCCGTATAAAAATAATGGCAGCGATAAACAGACACAAAAAAATACCCGTGATCCAAAATAACACCCTGAAAATTCGTCGCAACCAGTGCCGTACGTATTTTTTTTTATCAGATCTTTTTGTCATTCAATGTCATATCCGATCATTCTGTTGTCTGATTTTTCTTGATCCTTTTTAACTGAATTTTACTTCATGCCCATCATTCTGAATCAATCAAAACCTACTCTTTCCCCCTTTGATAAATCCGGTATGTAGGATAGGCAAATTCAATGTCTTTTGCCTTATTCACTGTCTTTAGAACCTGCTCGCTGATGATATGAATACCTCCCCGCCTTCGTTTGGCCTCAGTAAGATAACGCAGAGTAAGCTTCACACCGCTGTCCTGGATTTGCGTATACACGATTGGAGAAAAATTCTTATAATAAATCAAATATTCACGTGCCATACGGTCAATTTTCGTCCGAACAACCTCCTGAACCTCCTTGCTTTCTTCTTCGCCAAATTTTAAGAGTATCTCTTTTGCAGCTTCCCAGTTGCTCTCAAATGTGATTACAATCGAAAATTCATTCCATATAAATTCAAATCCTTGAGTATAATTATAAAGCGGCTTGCGAAATATCTGCCCGTGGGGCATATGTACTACCCGGCCGGTGCTCTGATCGCCGTCTACCCAGTTCCCGATCTCCAGCATAGTGGTCTGCAAAACGCTGATATCGATCACGTCGCCCTGAAGCTCACCCAGCTCGATCCTGTCCCCGGTACGATAAGGATGCCGGAATAAAATATACAGCCATCCTGCAATATTAAGCAGGACCTCATGCAGGGCCAAAGCAATACCCGCACCCATAACAGACAGCATCGTGGCCCATTGCTGGGTTCTTCCCGCCCAGATCGGAATGAGCACAATCAGATAGACGATTGCGGCAGTATATCCTGCCCGTTTTCTGTATTGGTGCCGCTTTGTAATACTGATCTGCAGACTGTTTATGAATCTGCGGACAAGATATAAAATAAAGTAAATCACGCCCAGGGCAACGCCGGATTTCACCAGATTTCCCAGGCTCTCGTTTTTAAAATGGGATAAAATACCGCTGCCGGTCCATATTCGGATCATAATAAACATGAAAATGACCAGTAATCCGTAGAAGGCCCATTTCAATGCCTGTTGCCGCTTCTGCTGCGGAATCTGTGTTTTGAGCATCAGGCGCCTCAAAAACAACAATAAAAACAGAGATAAAATAAACGTAAGAATAGATTGCAGCCATTTGGAAACCAGAGGATCCTGCAATGTTTCGACTATTGCATTCATAATTGCCCCTTCCATTCAGGCATAACAAAAAATAGGCGCGTGATACATTCAAAAAAGAACACGATGCGAATTTTGACAAACGCTTAGAAATTATTTTTCAAGTTCACAAGGATCCTGAGCCATGAATCAATTCAACATATTCACGGTCAATAAGGCATTACTGTCAGGATAGATTGGCCATCCCGTTCGTGTAATTTTTATACTGATCTTTATGAATTGTCTTTATAATATTTAAATTGCTGATTTGATCAATTTCTTTACAGAAATCAGCAAAATGGATCAGTTTGGTATTCACCGATATCTTCTGATTTTTATTTGATATCTTCAGTTCGCCACCAGAATCCATCTTAAAGGATAAATTATCCAATAAATAAAAATTTTTTTTCCTCCATAATTTGAAATTTTGTATTACAAATGGATTCTCAATGAATATTTCTTGGCTGTATTTATTATAAAATAAAAGACAACTTAAAAATAACAAAACCATAATTAATATGGCTGCATACCAAAAATAGATTTCAATCTTCGGTTCAAATGTATCCTGCAATCCTGTATATATAACAAAAACTGTCATAATTAAAGATATAAAACCCATGCCGAGAGATCCAAACTGATTGTCTTTTGGATATATATAATGTCTTCCTGAAACATATTCTCTTTGATTACAATCCAAGACACTCACTTCTCTTTTTTTAAGATAGGTTATCAGATTGTATTGGGTCACATATTTACCAATTCTGCTAAGAAATTCCATCAGATATTCAATCTTAATGATATCCGAGATAAAAGTCACCTGAAGAATTTTATGCTTTTGCTTAAAAACCAGTACATTGTAATACCTGTTCTGATAACATCCGGAAAGTAAAATAATGTCGGATATTTTTTCAAACTTAATTTCTTTTGTATCAGATCCATTTTGAAATCGGATGGAATTCTGTTTTATAATAACTGCTTTATCAAAAACCAATGAAGCGATATACCAAAAAAGAGAAATGATTAGAATAACGGTAAGGGTTATAAATAATGCGGATATTATTAAACGGGGAGCGGACGTGGCTTCTTCAAAATGATTATCATAGTAAATAAAAAACAGAAGTAAAAATAAAACGGCATAACCACATATTTTCTTATATGTCAGTTTTTCCCAAAACGGATCTTTACCATATTGAATCAGATCGCGCAGCTTCGTCACACCTTTCGGTTCAATCCAAGTGAAAATATTGTCCTTTTCAAATATTTTGAATTTCACTTGATGCTCATTTCAATAAAGCCCAATATCAATTGCCTCACCCATCCAGGTAAAATGACCCGTCAAATGTTACATCCTGAGAAATCTTTTTAACAAACGCTTCCTGGCAATCGGCAAATAACGGACCAATCTCCACGACTCCCCGAACATTCCCGGATTTATCGCGGGGCACCTCGATTCCGGCAGCCTCCAGCCATTCTCCAAAATAATTAGATAAATCCCGCCTGGCTGTCTCTGGAGAATCCTGTCCTGTTTTGTTTTTCACCGGGCTGAACTCATGCTCCCGGACCGCTTCCAGGATCACCGAGTTTCTGGTGTCCCGAAGTGCATCAAAAACAAACATTTCGAATTTGTATCCATTGGGCCGATCCGGGATCATCTGTTTCCCGGCCTGATTGAGGTATGGGATTTTTTTCCGGGCAACATGATAGGGTAGTTGTATTCCGCCCTCCATTTCCTGAACAATAAAATCCGGTTGAATCAGATGAATGGCAGGACTTCCGGCCCCGTATTTCAACCGTCCGTCCTGATTTCGAGCCTGCATATCTGCCTCTTGCATGTCACTGTATTCGACCACCTGCAATTGGCCATTAACCAGACCAAAATGTCCCAGCTTTTCGTACGGCCCCCGCTTCCTCAGCATCTTAGAGGACATCTCGGCATTTGCTTGCACATGAAATCCGATGAACAGAGGATCCAAAATCTGAATTAACACATTGTCCACCTGAAAATAAGAGATCACATCGATGCCCCGCTCTTTCATATTGGCAATGGCGCCGCTCTCCATCATCGCCTGAAGCGAGCCCCCATGTCCATTGGGACTGGTGAATATATGATCTTTGCGGTCCAGTATCATCTGTCCGTCTTCGTTGAGAGCAGGGACCATCCGCTGCTTGAAAAACATCACATCTGACGATTTAAGACCAAAATAATGATATCTCTCGAAAAACCGACGCGTATCACCGTCATTGGTCTCACTGGTCATGATATACCAGGGTATCACCGTCTTACAGCGTCTCTGCGCCGACAATATCTTTTCTGCATGCATCTGAAAAAGAGATTTGCCACTAACCGGCCCAATGGGATAGCAACCCTTGGGTCCATCAAAACCCAGCCGGCTTCCCTGACCACCGGCTACCAGAAACGCACCGACCCGGCCAGCCCGGATCACCTCTTCCCCCAGGGTTCGGGCGTTCTCGAATGCCGCTTTTTCTTCTTTGGTTTCCGGCAAATCAATCACCGGTGCCGGAGACATTTTCAGGGGCTCTGATTTTTTTGTGTTTTTCAATAATGAGGCCAAATACAGCACAAGATTGAAATCGATATCATCCAACTGATCGATCAATCGTTTACGTTCCTCATTATCCAGATCTCCCCAATATCGGAGTACATGAGACTGATGATATTTTTCTAAAGTTGCTTTCAATTTATCGATTGAAAATTCACTGCTCATGACTGGCTTTCCCACTGCTGTGTATGGTCAATAATCATTTCCGAGGGAATCATCACAACACGCAGAATATTTTCGCGCTTAATATCAATGTCTGCTTCCTTGAGAAGCTGAACGAATTCTCTCACCCGCTTTTTGCTATCCACCACAGATGTGATCAAAATCGAAAACTGTTCCCGCTCATCTTCGGATCGGATCAGTCCGGTAAACAGTGGAAACTCCCGTTCCAGCACCTTATCGAGATTTTGACCCTCAAAGGCGCTGCCTTTCTGAATACCACAAGAGGTCATGGCCAAAAGTACATCCTCTTTGTATTCCACCTTGAAAAGCTGAATGATCAGGAAATACATAATGACTCCGCGTCAATTCATTGAAATATAAAAAATTTTAAGGATTAAACCCAAATTAATTGTCAAAATCATCATCCAGACAAAATTCCCGAATATTAAATTTTTCAAATTCTATATTCATAGACATTATGCGTTTTTACTTGACAATCCATTGCTTTTCAAACACATTTCAAATATTTTTATTACAACATATTTTATGCATTGTCTGTCCCCCTATCCGGACAAGCCCTTCATATTCATGATCGGAATGGAACGGATGAAAATACCCGTATGATCTTAATATTCAGATTTCATCTTCCCTGTCCTTTTTCATTTGCTTTTCCCAGTGCCCACTTTGTCAGGAGGGGACCTACGATTTCCGTTATGATTGTCGTAAAAAGCAAAACATTGATCACCAGAACGGCGAGATCCATGCCTGCCTGCCCGTACATGGGTTGTGCAAATTCTTTACGTACTAAAATGGCCAGGGCGACAGCTACGCCCACTTGCGGGATTAAGGACAGACCAACATATCGCCGAACAACGGCAGGTGCCCTGCCCACACAGGCTCCCGCACTCGCCCCACCGATTTTACCTGCAGCACGTGTTACAAGATAAACGAATCCGATCCATCCCACTTTTGGAAAAAGGGCGATATTCAAATGCGCACCACCGAATATAAAAAAACAGGCAAATAAAATCGGAGAAAAATTCTCGAGAATCCGGTTGGACCGGTTACTTAACATAGGATTTAGATTGATGACAGCAGCGCCAAACGCCATAACCGAAAGAAGTCCTGAAAGACGAAAATACGAGGCGATTCCCAGATTGAACAGAATAAATGCACCGATTCCCAAAATCAAATCGTCCGGAAAACGCACCCTGCGAAAAAGCAGATTAAATAGCAGGCCCATTACAAGTCCCAGGCAAAGAGAAAGGCCGATTTCTAAAAAAGACTGTGCCAGAAGAGTAAGGACAGAAATATGAGTGGACTGTAGAATCGACCGTGCCAGGGCAGATGCGAATACAAAAATTGTCAATGCAATGGCGTCATCAATACCAACGACTGCCATAACAGTACTGGTTAGAGGGCCTTTGGCTTTATACTGCTGAATCACATAAACTGTAGCCGCAGGTGCGGTCGCAGAGGCCACTGCTCCAAAAATCAGCGCCTGATATACTTTTCCGGGATCAACAATCATCATCACACCACCGACCAGGATAAAAGTAATAAACGCTTCGAAAAAAGCAATCAGCAGGATCGATCGTCCGAGCTCACGGAATACATGGCGGCGAAGTTCCGATCCAATGGTAAATCCGATCAATCCCAAAGCAAAATCATTCACGAGGTCCAGGTTTTGGAGTGACTCCTCCTGCAAAATATTCAAAAGAGATATGCCGAATACAATACCGGTCAGAACATATCCTGTCACAATGGGGAGTCCAACACGGCTGGATAGGCGTTTTACAAAATAGGCCATCAGAATGGTGATGGCCAGCATTGTCAATGTATTAAAATGCATGGAAACCGGCTATACGTTTTGAAATAAACGGATGACTTCTTCAGCACTGACCGCGGCGGTGATTTTCTCCCGCCGTGCGGGATTTTTCAGCACCAATACAATTTTGGACAGGGTTCGGAGATAGAGATCATGCTGATCAGCGGAACCCGCAATTAAAAAAATAATATGCACAGGCTGGCCGTCAAGCGCATCCCATTCGATCCCCTGTTTGCTGATTCCGACTGCAATTGTCATGTCTTTGATTTCTGGAATTTTCACATGTGGAATGGCAATCCCCAATCCTATGCCTGTGCTCATGATGGATTCCCGGTCAAAAACGGCTTTTTGAAATACATCCCGGTTGGTAATATTGGGGGATTTTGAAATCACATCGATCAATGACTTCAGAACATCTGGTTTTTGACCAGATTCGACAAACTTGATATATTCCGCCCTAAGCAGTGGATGTACATAAACCATAATTTATCCTTTCATTGATTCACAGTCCGTTTCTCTGTCCCGGAGGATGAGAAGCGGGTCTGCGGATATCGAAAAAAATTGCCCTGAAAATTTTTTACCACAATGGAATCTGGATTCAGAGAAACCACATGATTTGGAATTAAGGGCACTTTGCCGCCCCCGCCGGGTAAATCGATGACATAGTGAGGAACGGCCATACCTGAAATATATCCGCGAAGCTGTTTCATAATTTCCAGCCCCGTTTCAATACGGGTTCGAAAATGATCCGTCCCGCGGGTTAGATCAGCCTGCAGAAGATAATAGGGTCTGATTCGAATTTTCAGTAATTCTCGGAACAGCCGGCGTAAAATATCAACCCTGTCATTAATGCCACGCAAAAGCACGGTTTGACTGCCCATGGGAATACCCGCGTTTGCCAGTCGTCGGCATGCAAGCTTCACCTCTTCTGTAATCTCGTCAGGATGATTAAAATGCAAATTCAGATATAGAGGCGTATATTTTTTTAACATGCGGACCAATGACGGAGTGATTCGCTGAGGTAAAACTCCAGGGGCACGGCTGCCAAGCCTGATGATGTCGACATGGGGGATATTCCGGATTTTATCCAAAATCCACGCCAGCCGATCATTGTCCAAAAGCAGGGGATCCCCGCCGGATAGCAGGACATCCTTAATTTCCGGGTGTTCCCGTATATACCGGACTCCACAATCGATGGTTTTGTCTTTGATAGGACGCCAATGTCCAATTTTTCTTTTTCGCGTACAAAACCTGCAGTAAACTCCGCAGACATTGCTGACCAAAAACAGAACCCGATCCGGATATCGGCGGGTTAAATTCTGTACTGGGCTGTCACGATCTTCAGCAAGAGGGTCCGTCCATCCGACAGTATCATCAAGTTCACGAATATCCGGTATCACCTGACGCTTGAGTGCCGCTCCTTTCTGATTGCAGAGTTTAAGAAAATACGGATTGATCTGCATTGGATACACATCTGTCACAGACTTCAATCGATCGGAGATGTTATTTAACGGTAATGATAATTCGCGGGCAGATCGTATACTGTGAGTGAGCAGGGTTTTCCAACTGGTTGAATCGATGTGCTGTCCTGTCTCCATCACTCCGAGGGTATTTCCTTGTCTTCTTTTTTCGAGGATCCTTTATGAAACAAAACCCGAAGTTCACGCTGCAACCTTTGGGCTTTGGCTAACGCTTTTAGCAGTCGGTCTTCAGTATCGGGATCATCTTCCGGACGCAGGGCCCATGCCTGCCTGAGCGATTCAAAGGTCTGATCCGCTTTCTCAATTAGCATGTCAGCAACATCATCTTCATCAGGAACCGACTTTTTAAGCATGACTCTGGGTCCTTCATAGTAACCCAAATCTTCCATTTCCTTTTTTGAAATCAATTTCGCCAGTTCATGCATCACTTCATCATCCGTATCGAAAACATGAAATTTGGAATCTTTTCTGAGCATCTCAACAAAATAATCATATGAAATACCTTCCATGGCCGGGTCGTCCGCCAGCTTTTTCCACAATGTCATGGCTGGTACCATGAACCCATTCACAAGCTCAAGATAAGCAGCTGCCTGACTCATCAACGATGTTTTTATTTCATGCTGAACCATGTTTTTTCCAAGTTATGCAACCTGCTCCATTACCGTGATTAAGATTTTTCCGGCGGATTTTTTGATCTCTTCGAACAGCGCTTTCGCTTCCGGATGTTCCTGTATTAAATAACTGAGTTCGTCGACTGTACGGTCTGTGTAAAATGTGTGCACCAGTGTGCTTTTCCGGCTGACATCTCGATATATGGAAAAATCGAAGCCCTGGGCTTTCCAGAATAATTCGAGAGATTTTACCCGCTCAAGAAAAACTCTCTGGTCTTCTTCTGCAATTTCATACGTAAAATTAATAATATACATAAGTCCCTACTGTCTCAAGACAACAAAAATACATGATCCGGCATAAAAATGCAAGCGAAAAACCACCTCTGATTCAACTTTATACCCATCCTATTGTAGTAATATGAAAGCAAGAAATCAAGTGCGTTTTTTATAGAATTGATTTGCTCTTCTGAAAAGCGGATACATGCTTTATTCATTGCAAATAAAATTATCAGTTACAGAAAAACTCTTAATCCTCTATCCATCAATATTGCTCCTTGATTCCCAGGAGGTTTTTTGCTAACTTCCCAAATGAAATAGAATTTTATTTTGAATAAAATACATACAATCGTTCACAGATGCCAGTACATATCACATTATTTTGTTTTTATTTTTGCACTCTCGCATAATTAAGGAATAGAAATTGAATTCATCATCATTTGATCCAAATTTGAATAAACTTACGGGGGGGATTATGAAACTGTTTCCGGTATCTGTTTTTACAGTAATTGCCTCGGTTTGTCTGGCTCAGCCCATGATTATCGACCATACCTGTACAAATCTCAACGAGGTTCCGACTTCTTATATTGATGCCATTAAAGCCTCATCGCATGTATTCCATTACGCATCAAGATCGCATGGAAGTCAGTTAACTTACGGATTGGACAATATCGAAGCAGAAAATGAGTTTTACAATGTGGATCTGCAATGGCTGGGAATGCCAAATACAAATAACGCTCTTGGTATCTGGTATGGTATGCTGGACGATGACTATGTATATCCGGATCAATACTGGGCTTCGGATGACGGATTGAACACACTGCGTCAATTGCTCAATAGCCATCCCGACATACGGTATTCTATGTGGACCTGGTGCGGAGAACATCATGACTATTCTCAGGAAGAGATCCAAAATTATCTGGACCGGCTGGATGCATTATCCGCTGAATATCCGGATGTCACATTTATCTATATGACCGGCAATGCCGAATATTGGGGCGACCTCTGGGCAGGTAACAATACTTATAAAAACTGTCAGCTCATCCGCACTTATTGTGAAAATCACAATAAAGTGCTCTACGATTTTTATGATATGGATACCTGGTATGACGGAAATCAGGCCACTTATACTGGTGATTATTACGGAGAGACCATGACTTTTCCAGTGCTTCATGAGCAATACCAGGCCGATGTGGTAGCGCATACCACAGAAGAAAACTGCACGCAAAAAGGCGCTGCTTTATGGTGGATGATGGCCCGTCTGACAGGTTGGGATGGCGGAGGAACGTCCGTTGAAAAAAACTGTCACCCGGAACTGTACGGTATGGTCCGGGCATATCCCAATCCGTCCAATCCCGAAACCACACTGGAATTGCACTGTCCTGCTTCCGGTCCTGTCACGATTTATATTTATACAGTTCAGGGGAAAAAATCATTCACCCTTCTGAATCAGGTGATTTATGACAAAGGCATCCACAAGGTTCTCCTGAATCCGGATGGCCTAGCTTCAGGACTCTATATTGCGCGCATTATCGGCATGGGCTGGCAGACCCAGGTAAAATTGATACGGATGCAGTAGGTTTTTTGCTGGTTTGAAAATGAAAAATAATGCATTACACATTATTAGGAGTATGAAGATGAATAAAAACATGGTCATACGAAAAATGATGCTCATTTATATGTCTGGCCTTCTTCTGTCCCATTCAAACACGCCTTCCAGTTCTCCGTCCGCATTTTCGGATCATACCCGGCCCTGGATTTCCACCTTCTCTATTGTGGGCCGCGATTCCGTAACCGGTGAGCTTGGCATTGCCGTGGCGTCCCGGTTTTTTGCCGTGGGTTCGGTCGTACCATGGGCCCGGGCCGATGTGGGCGCGGTGGCCACACAATCCTATGCGAACACGTCTTTCGGCTGGCGGGGTCTCGATCTGCTGGAACAAGGCGTCACACCTGAAGAGGTCGTTCGAATTCTCATCCGGAATGATGAAGGCCGTGAAAGCCGACAGTTTGGCGTGGTGGCCGCAGACGGTCGGTCTGCCACGTATACCGGTTCGAAGTGCCTCGACTGGGCAGGAGGCAGGCACGGCAAAAATTACGCGGTTCAGGGCAATATTCTCACAGGTGAGTCTGTGGTCTCAGCCATGGAAGAGACATTTCTGAATACGAAAGGAACGCTTGCCGATCGGTTGTACGCGGCTCTGCTGGCCGGGGAAGCCATGGGTGGTGATTCCCGGGGCAAGCAATCAGCGGCACTGCTGGTAGTCAAACAAGACGCCGGATACGGCGGATTCACGGACCGGGCCATCGATATCCGTGTAGACGATCACAAGGAACCCTTCAAAGAGCTGGGCCGCCTGCTGATCTTTGCACAGATGAATTACGCATGGAACGAAGCGTGGACACTGTTCCAGGATAAACAGTTCTATGATGCGCTTTCGCCGATGGAAAGGGCGGTTTATCTTGCCCCTGAAAATGGGGAAGCCTGGTACGACCTGGCAGTGATCCGTCTGGCTGCCGGGAAGAAAACCGATGCAATGAATGCCCTGAAAAAAGCAGTTCATATCAATCCCAAGCTTAAAAATCAGGCAATGAAAGACAAGGACCTGGAAGAATTAAGGAATGAAGTGAGTTTTGATAAAATTTTTAAGTGAAATAATCATGTATCAATTACATCACTCCTTCTCTTCCTTTTTCGTGTCTGTCGAGAACGCTCCTAAAAGCACCTCCGGGAGGCTGTCTGGATGAAAATTCACATTGGTCCTATTGATGGATGTTATCAAGCCTCCCGGAGATGCTTTTTTTAAATATTTTTTAACTGCTGCCCCAAAGTGGGGGTCAGAACCGGTTCCACTGGAGGTCTGCCATGTATGGACAAATCAAAGACGACTTGATTCAGCATCTTTACGATATGCGTAATACAGGATTATACAAGGATGAGCGTGTGCTGACCGGACCGCAGAGTGTTGAAATCCGGGTCGGCACAGGGGAAACCGTGCTGAACTTCTGCGCCAATAATTATCTGGGATTGTCGGATCATCCAAAGGTCATTGATGCCGCACACAGGATGCTGGATGCCTGGGGATTCGGTCTCTCTTCGGTCCGGTTTATCTGTGGTACGCAGTCCATTCACAAGCAGCTCGAACAAAAAATATCAGAATTTCTAGGTACTGAAGATACCCTGCTCTACGCTGCCTGTTTTGACGCCAATGGCGGTGTGTTCGAACCCTTTCTTGATCAAGAATGCGCAGTATTAACGGATGCACTGAATCATGCATCGGTTATCGACGGCATCAGGCTCACAAAAGCCCGGCGTCTCATATTCAAACACAATGACATGGAAGATCTGGAATCCAAACTCAGAGAAGCCCAAAGTGCCAAATACCGACTCGTTGCTACAGACGGTGTGTTCTCCATGGATGGCGATATTGCGGATCTGAAATCCATCTGCAATCTTGCGGAAACCTATGATGCACTGGTTTTGGTAGATGACAGCCATGCCACTGGCTTTATCGGCAAAACCGGGCAGGGCACGCCGGAACACTGCGGCGTTCAGGGCCGGGTAGACCTGATTACGACCACATTCGGTAAAGCACTCGGCGGTGCGTCCGGGGGATGCGTTTCCGGACGCGGAGAAATGATCGAATTCCTGCGCCAGAAAAGCCGGCCTTACCTTTTCTCTAATTCGCTGGCACCGGTTGTTACGGGCACAACACTCGTCGTGCTTGAAATGCTTTCAAAAACCACCTCTCTTCGGGACAAACTCGAATCCAACACCCAGTATTTCCGATTGAAAATGAAAGAGGCCGGATTTGACATCAGACCGGGTGTTCATCCAATTGTGCCCATCATGCTCTATAAAGAGAAGCTTGCCCATGAGATGGCAGACGCCCTTCTTAAGGAAGGTATCTATGTGATCGGATTCAGCTATCCGGTGGTTCCAAAAGGACAGGCAAGGATCCGTGTACAGCTCTCTGCTGCGCATGAATCCGGCCATCTCGACAGAGCCATTGATGCTTTTGTTAAGACCGGTAAATCGATGGAGATCATATGAGTACTGCATCCGGAAAAAAAAGAATCGGCATACTCACTGGCGGTGGCGATTGTCCCGGATTGAACGCGGTTATTCGGGGTGTGGCTAAAGCGAGTATGCGTAAATTCAATATGGAAGTTGTGGGAATTGAAGACGCCTTCGCCGGTCTGGTGCAGCGTAAAGTGATCGATCTAACTTGGGAACGGGCTTCGGGCATTCTCACCCAGGGAGGCACTATTCTGGGTACAACCAACCGGGCCAATCCTTTCGCCTGGCCGGTTGATGAGGATAATCCTGAACAAACGGAAGACCGGTCAGATCAGGTGGTCAATTATATTCACGAACTGGGTCTGAATACACTTGTGTGTATCGGCGGAGACGGTACTCAGACCATTGCCCATAAGCTGAGCCAAAAAGGTATTCATGTGGTGGGTGTACCAAAAACCATTGACAACGATATCGAAGGAACGGACATCACCTTTGGTTTTGACTCTGCGGTGAGCACGGCTACAGAGGCCATTGATAAAATTCACAGTACTGCCATGTCACATCACCGTGTAATGGTGGTCGAATTAATGGGCCGATACGCCGGATGGCTTGCCCTGCATGCCGGTATTGCCGGAGGAGGTGACGCAATCCTCATACCTGAAATTCCCTATGATATTGAAGCGGTTTGCTCACTTGCTGTCGAGCGCAGTAAAAGGGGCAGGCGGTTCAGCATTATTGTCGTCGCTGAAGGTGCGCGTCCCCAAGGCGGACAGCCAGTAATCCTGAGGATAGTAAAATCAAGCCCTGATCCCATCCGCCTTGGTGGGATCGGACAAAAAATCGCCCATGATATCGAAGAAAAAACAGGCATTGAAAGCCGGGTCACAGTCCTCGGCCATTTACAGCGGGGCGGTACGCCTACTGCTTATGACCGCGTTCTGGCCACACGCTTCGGAGTCAAGGCAGCCGAACTTTGTTACGATGGGGTCAGCGGTGTTATGGTGGCGCTTCGAGGCACAGAGATCATCAGCGTGCCCCTGGCCGATGTCAGCGAACAAAACCGTCTGGTCTCACCGGATCATCCGCTCATCGAAGCTGCCCATGGAGTGGATGTTTGTTTGGGGATTTAATTTGGGAGATTCGCGGTAAATTCATATGGCACAGTCACCATGATACCAACGAGGTTTTTTATTATCCTAGACGGTAAAATGTCTATTGAATTCAAAGATGATATGGTTGAGTTAAAAGCGGGGAAATATTTGTCGTATCAAAAGAGATCGGGCGCAGGCCGCTTGCTGAAAGTGAATGCAAAATCATGCTGGTTGAACCAGCAGGTACAATTGCCTGGAATATTCCATAAAAAATGCTTATCATAAAAAAGGTCTTTGGTTATAACGGAGGTCTGAAATGAAAATCAGAATCCTTTATTTTTCCTTAATACTGACAGCCACCACCATCCATTCTCAAATCGTTCACCGGGATTCTGCATTCTATGTGAACAAATTTATCTGGGACCATGTAGATACCCTCCTCACCATGGACTTTTCACAAATAAGGCAACCAGAATCTCCGGAATCTTTCAATCCCCTGTTTCATTTTCCGCCAATCCGGCAGGATACATCCGGTACCTGCTGGGTGTTCTGCGGAACGTCATTTTTAGAATCAGAAATCTATCGGTTGCATGGAAAAAGGATCAAACTCTCCGAGATGTATACAGTATACTGGGAGTATATGGAAAAAGCAAGGAGGTTTGTACAGCGAATGGGTGACAGCTATTTTGGTCAGGGCTCGGAAGAGGATGCCGTACCCCTGCGCATGAAACAGTACGGTGCGGTCCGGGCAAAAGATTATTCTGGATTACCGGAGGGTCAGAAAAAACACAATCACCGCGCGCTGTTTCACGAAATGAACGTGTATCTTGATTTCATTCAATCCAACAATCTTTGGGATGAAGCACTGGTTCTCAATCAGATCCGGCTGATTCTTGATAAGCATATGGGAAAACCTCCGGAAAAAATCAAGATCGACGATACAACGATCACCCCGCAAGAGTATTTAAAGAGATACCTCCGGCTTCCCCTGGATGACTATGTCTCTTTCATATCATTTTTATCACTGCCTTTTTACACACAGGGCGAATATCAGGCGGAAGATAACTGGTGGCATGAAGACACTTATTACAATGTACCGCTGAATGACTGGTACACGGCCATTACAGGCGCTGTTCGCAATGGATACACTGTGGCCATTGGAGGCGATGTCAGCGAACCGGGCAAGGGCCGATGGGACGATATATGCGTGGTACCGGCATTCGATATTCCCCCGGCACTGATTAATCAAAGCGCCCGGGAGCTTCGATTTTACAACAAAACTTCCACAGACGATCATGGCATCCATTTGGTTGGATGCCAAAGATTAAATGATTATGATTGGTTTTTAATGAAAGACTCGGGATCGAGCGCCTATGATGGAAAATATCCGGGGTATTATTTTTACCGTGACGACTTTGTCAAACTGAAAATGCTGACCTTTATGGTGCATCGGGATGCTGTAAAATCACTCCTTATAAAATGTCAATCAAAGGATCAATGATATGAAATCCTGGTTTATTCAAACTGTCCTTATATTTGTTTCGTTCCTTCAATATTTGTATCCTTGTACGTCCATTATCGTGGGCAAAGATGCAAGCACCGATGGCTCTGTTTTATTGGGTCATAATGAAGACGGGAGCGGGTGTCGGATTGTCAACGTATGGCGAGTGAACCAGCATATGCATGCACCTACTGATTCTGTAACACTGATATCTGGTATAAAGATTCCGCAAATTAAAAAGACATGGGCTTATTTGTGGTTCCAGATGAACGGGCTGGCCTATTCAGATTGTTATATGAATGAATGGGGAGTTGCCGTGGCGAGTAATGCATGCCCTTCGAAACTGGACAGTACCGTGGCTTCCGGCAGGATTGGATACATGCTCCGGCGGATTATTGCTGAGCGTGCCCAATCTGCAAAGGAAGGTGTGCGTATCGCCGGCATGTTGCTTGACTCTCTTGGATATGTGGACTACGGACGCACACTGATCGTTTGTGATCCCAACGAAGCCTGGCTGATATCCATGCTGGGTGGCAAATACTGGACAGCGTGCCGTGTGCCGGACAATGGCGTTGTGGGATTGTCAAATCAATTTGTTTTTAGAAACGTGAATTTTGAAGATAAAAAAAATTGGATGTTTTCGAAAAATGATATCCGGCAGTTGGCTTTAGATCAGGGATGGTATGATCCCGAAAATTCAGAGGAATTTGATTTCTCGGTCATTTTTTCAATCCCGCCTCAGAATGATCTTCGCCAATGGCGTGTGCAACAGTTGGTTACCGCAAAAACAGACACAATGATGAAAAAAGCCAAACGTGGTTTTCCCTTTGCAGTCTATCCCAAGAAAAAGATATCATATAATAAGATACTGTCTGTTCTTCGCGATCATTATGATAAAACCATCTATGAAAAACAGACGGCTGACTCAACCGGAATGAATCCCAATCGAATAATCCCTCAAACTATCTGTACTTCGACCACACAATATTCAATAGTAGCCCAGTTACGTAACTGGCTTCCATGGCCGGCCAGTGGCCTGTTCTGGATCTGTTTCGGACGACCTGATTGTCATCCGTTTTTACCCTGGTATTCAGCCATTGACAGTATCCCGGACTATTATCAAAATACACCTCACATAGAATCACCGGACTCAGCGCTCGCCTATCATTTTAACCCCGTTCCCGGAACATTTCGATATGATCCCCATTCAGCCTTCTGGATTCAAAATGAACTGGAAAATATCATAGACATGAATTATCATGAAAGCCTCCCTCAGGTCACTCCGGTTCGACAGGCAATAGAGACACGCCTGATTGCTTTTCAACAAGAATTTGAATCCAGCATGCTTCGGTTATGGAAAAAAGATCCGGATTCAGCAGGCCTTTACTGCCGCGAACTATTGGTCTCGGCAACAGAAGAAACACTGCAAAAAACCATTCAGATGATCAAATGGTTAAAAACACGTAATTTTCGATAGAAATAAAAAGCCCCGCTCAGGAGCGGGGCTTTTACTTTTTTTGGACGGGTTTGCTTATGCTTTTTTAACATTGGCGGCTTGCAGGCCTTTGGGTCCTTGCACCACTTCGAATGAGACTTCCTGCTGCTCTTCAAGGGTTTTAAATCCCTCTTCATCGATAGCACTGTAATGAACGAATACATCTTCACCGTTTTCTCGTTCAATAAAGCCATATCCTTTGGTGCGGTTGAACCATTTCACACGTCCGGTTTCCATACTGAATCCTTTCTGTTGATTCTACTTCGTGTACAACCTGCTTCCCGCCTTGTTAAAAAAGCCAGCAGCTTTTGAGAGACACTTTACAAGTTTCTCAAAGGCGTAAAAAACGGTGTACAACAACAATATAAACCGAATTTAAACTGAGTATTTTTTAAATGCAAGTAAATTTTTTACTTTTTTTATTTGGTTACTGGAATCATTTATACTTAAATATGCCCTCTCACAAGGGCAATTCTTTATATTTACAGCGATTATTCAATGAATTTTCATTGTTTACAAAAGAGGAAAAAGCCGAGTTTTATTACATTGAATCAATGTATCGCCTAACCAGTGTTCATCATCCCGGTCCGGATAATCCGTGGTATAATGCAGGCCCCGGCTTTCCTTACGAAACAGGGCGGATCGGATCATGAGAAGCGCCGTACAGCAGATATTTCTGAGTTCCAGCAGAGGACCGGTTACCTTGGTCGCTTTATAGAACGATTCCACTTCATTTGCAATGAGCTGAATACGACGCTGAGCGCGTTGTAACCGCTCTTCGGTTCGAACAATACCTACATAATCCCACATAAGCCGCTGTACTTCTTTCTGGTCATGAGAGATAAGCACCCATTCATCATGATTATATGTGCCCCGCTCATCCCAGGTCGGGATATGTGGCATAACAAATTGTTTATTTCTGATAGTATTCAGGGCCTCCTGAAAAGCCTGAAATGAAAAAACAAGCGCCTCCAACAGTGAATTTGATGCCAGACGATTGGCACCGTGAACTCCGGTGCATGCGGATTCACCAGTGACAAACAAATTTTTTATCGTACTTTGCCCCTTCAGGTTGGTACGTACACCACCACACATATAGTGAGCAGCCGGGACCACCGGGATCGGCTCTCGCGTCATGTCAATTTTGAGCGACAGTAATTTCTCATAAATATGTGGAAAATGGTCTCTCAACGCATCGGCAGACAGGTGAGTGACATCCAGGTATACACAATCGTCCCCCCTGATTTTCATTTCCCGGTCAATAGCGCGTGCCACCACATCCCGGGGCGCCAGGTCCGCTTGTTTATGGTACGCCTTCATAAAAGCATGCCCGTCTCGTGTCCGAAGAATCCCCCCATATCCACGAACTGCTTCTGAGATTAAAAAAGAATCCCCTTTATCATGCCAAAGCGTAGTGGGATGAAACTGCATAAATTCCATATTTGCAATGGTTGCTCCGGCCCTGTAAGCCATAGCAATACCATCACCCGTTGCAATATCCGGATTTGTGGTGTATAGATAGACCTGCCCCGAACCCCCTGAAGAGAGCAGCGTAATCCTGGCCGGAAAAACATCCACCCGATTTGTTTTTTTATCCAGCGCGTATACACCGAAACATTGCGGACTTTTTTTTATTTTAAAAGGCTTACCAAGATGGTGCTCAGTAATAAATTCTATGGCCGTATGGTCTTCAAGTATCTGAATTCGCTCATGTTGTCTTACCTGATCCAGAAGTGCCTGTTCCATGGTCATTCCAGTATGGTCTTTCGCATGAACAATACGATTCCGTGAATGCCCCCCCTCGCGTCCCAGATCGAAATAACCATTCGTTTTAAGTGTGAATTGCACCCCCCATTGAATGAGTTCCTTTATCTTTTCAGGCGCCTGCTGAACAATCAGATTAACTGCATCCTGATGGCATAATCCCACGCCTGCCTCAAGCGTATCTTGCATGTGCAAATGAAAAGAATCATCTTCCCCAAATACAGCTGCAATGCCTCCCTGTGCATGATTGGTATTGGTATCGGCACGCTGCTTTTTGGTTATAATTGTCACGGTCCCGTATTCAGCGGCCCTCAATGCAAAACTCAATCCGGCCACGCCACTGCCAATAACAAGAAAATCTGACGCATCAGCCATAACAGCACTCCCTAACGCGAAATCGGAAGACGATATTTTTTAGCTTTTCGATAAATGGTGGCTCGCCCGATTCCCAGCTTTTTAGCGGCTTTACTGATATTTCCTTCATATTCCAGCAAGGTTTTGCGCAGCACCTCGACTTCCAATTTTTCAATCCATTTGGGAAGAGATTCTTCAGGTTCGACCACACTCTCCCGGCCAATGGCCAAAATATGGGGAGGCAGGTCTTCCACAGTAAGAACAGGTGTATTGGTAATCACCACGGCACGTTCGATTGTATTTTCCAATTCTCGTACATTACCGGGCCAGTGGTATCCTGATAAAATACGGATGACTTCAGAATCAATTTTCTGTATTGTTTTGCTTTCCCGTTCACTATACTTTTTAATAAAATATTCTGCCAGTAACGGGATATCATCTTTTCGTTCCCGAAGTGGTGGAAGTTTAATCGGAAAAACACTCACTCTGTAGTACAGATCTTCTCGGAAAGAACCGGCCACTACTTCTTCCCATAAATCCTTATTGGTGGCGGAAATCAGACGAATATCCACTTTTATCAATGAATTACCGCCAAGCCGTTCGAATTCTCGTTCCTGTAAAACACGCAATACCTTTGCCTGGATCGGTTGGCTCATATCGCCAATTTCATCCAGAAAAATGGTGCCGCCATCTGCCAATTCAAACTTCCCCACCCGACGATTGGCAGCACCTGTATATGCGCCTTTTTCATGACCGAACAGTTCACTCTCCAAAAGTGATTCGGGCAAGGCTGTACAGTTGACAGGCCGGAACGGCTTGTTTTTCCTTTTAGAATGTCTGTGAATGGCCCGGGCAATCAATTCCTTACCTGTACCGCTTTCTCCCTGAATAAGCACAGTAACATCACTGTCCACAACTTTCTCCACTGCCCGGAATACATCCTGCATCACACCGCTTTGACCGATAATATTGGAAAAAGTATACTTGCCCTTCAGTTCAGACCGAAGGTCCTGGACTTCCGATTTCAGAGCACTGGCACTTAAAGCATTTTCTACGGTAACCAATAACCTTTCGGATGAAAATGGTTTGGTTAAAAAATCGTAGGATCCGGTCTTCATAGAGTCTACAGCGCGTTCGATGGTTCCATGGGCTGTCATAATAATAACAGGCAGGTTTGGCGAAAACTGTTTGATTTTCTTTAAAGTTTCCAGGCCATCCATACCCTGCATTTGTATATCAAGGAGAACGAGATCTATAGGCTGTTCATGCAGTTTACGCATACATGCTTCGCCGCTGATAGCCGGCACAACTTCATATCTGCGAGTCTTGCGGAGAATGTCATTGATTAGCTGACGAATGTGTTTATGATCATCAACCACCATGACCTGTTTTTTCTGCATGATGATATCCTTTCCCCTAAGGATTATGACCGTCTTTGGTCAAAAACATTTTGAATCACACTAAAATCATGAAGCTCACATCGGATTTTCAGACAATACACAGGTAAATCCAAATTGATCATTCCCCGCATGCGAACACCGTCCTTCTCGGTGGTCAAAACAGCGATTGCCCCCATGCTGACTGCGCGTATCATGATTTTTTCCATATCGTATTGTTTATACCAATAATGATCAACAAATCGAATAAAATCGACAGGCACAATATTGAGCTGATGCAGTGTGTTTAAAAATGCATCCGGATTTCCAATCCCTGCCACAGCCAGCACAAATTTTCCATTGATAAAATCCAGGGGATATTGATTATTATTTAAATCCATCCATGCTATCGGTCGATGGCTGGACGAAACAATCGAAGCCTGGGTATATGCTTCTATTTGATCGATTCCTGATCTCCCTTTATCAGGATCATCTGCTCGTGTCTGAATAACAAGGTGCGCTCTACTAAGACCGATCTTTCTCTCGCGCAGAGGACCCGCCGGAAGTACGCGATGATTACCAAATGGCATTGAAGCATCAATCGTCACAATATCAATATCCCGATGAATGCGTCGATGCTGAAAAGCGTCATCTAATACAACAATGTCCGGATGAAACTGTTGGATAATCTGGCATACAGCACCATATCGATTGCTGCCGACAATAACCGGAATGCCCGGTAAATGCTGCGCGAGCATGAAAGGCTCATCGCCCGATTGTTCAGGACTGGCCAATACTCTCTTTTCATCAGAAACAAGCAGTGTTCCCCGAAATCGCCGGCCGTACCCTCTGCTCTGGATAGCCACCCGCTTTCCCTGTTCATAAAAAAACCGGGCAATTGTTTCTACAACCGGTGTTTTTCCCGTGCCTCCAACTGTTATATTGCCGACACTGATTACATGGGCATTCACAGAATGGGTTCTTAAAAAGCCGGTGTCATATAACTTATTACGCCATTGCATAATCCATTCGTAAAGCATAGAAAATGGAATCAAAAAAAGCGTTAATGCAGGATGGTTCCAAATTTTCACGCGTTTCCTTTGTCAATCATTTCCAAGGTAAGGGTTGCGGCCCGCTGAGAGGCGCCTGGTTCGCCAAGCAGCTCCGCAACATGGTTTAATTGGCTCTGTATTTTCTTTCTGACTTTTTGATCCTGTATCAAGGGAATCATTGTTCCGGCCATTTTTTCTCTATTGGCGTCATTCTGTATTAATTCGGTAACAATTTTCTCTCCGGCGATAATATTGACCAATCCAATGGCCTTGATTTTAATAAGGAGCCTCCCCAGCATATACGAAAAAGGCGCCATCTTATAACAGATTATCATAGGCGTACCCATCAATGCAGTTTCGAGAGTGGCTGTGCCTGATGCAACCCAGACAGCATCAGAATGAGCCATCACGCCATACGTATCATTACTGACCAGGCAAATTTCTGTCTGATTTTTCATGAACGGTGTATAATCGGTTTTCCTTAAGTGAGGAGCCATTCCCAGGACGAATTGAACTTTGGGAATCTGCTGTTTAACAATATCACATGCCCGGCTCATCTCCGGGAGCAATTTAGAAATTTCCTGTTTTCTCGATCCTGGCAGCAGTCCGAGCATCGGAACATCGGCCTTTAATTTAAGACTCCTGCAAAATTGCTGCCGATTCTGCTTAAAAGAAAGCATTCCTTTGAGCGGATGGCCCACAAAATGAACATCCATACCTGCATTCCGGTAAAATGCTTCTTCAAAGGGCAGAATCACCAGCATGCGGTCGATGGTTTTAGCCATCTTGTTAATCCGCCCTTTTTTCCAGGCCCATACCTGCGGACTGATATAATAGATGTTGCGAAATCCGAGTTTTTTGGACTTTGCCGCAAAACGCAGGTTAAAACCCGGATAATCAATGAGAACCACCAAATCCGGGCGTCGCTTTTTCAGAGCAGAAAGAGTATCCTGAAAAACCTGCCGGATAAATCCAAGATGCTGAACGACCTCAATAAATCCCAGAAAAGCAATTTCACTTGCATGGATAATCGGTTCCAGTCCCTGTGCAATCATCCTGTCGCCGCCGATACCAAAAAAGCGGAGTACGGAACACTGTTTTTTCATTTCCTGCATCAGAGCAGCACCGTGCATATCGCCTGAAGTTTCTCCGGCAATGATCAGTATATTTTTAATTTTTTTATGGCTGACAATCAATATGTATATCCATTAGACAGTTACTGATGGATCTGCCGCAATATTTCAACAGCAACACTCAAGGCATCACGCCCGGATTTGCCGGAAACACCCTCCACTTGTTCGCCATTTATCGATCTGACAAACGTGTCCAGTTCCACCAGTAATGCATTGTAATCTTCGATATCCGGTTTTTGATAAAGCACTTTACGCTTATGATCACCCACACCAATTTCAGTAATAACGAGCTCCGATGGCTTCTTTTCATCTCCCAGCTTAAAAATCTCTGTGACTTTGTTATGAAAATCTACAGTAACATAGCTGTCTTTTTGGAAAAACCGGACCTTGCGCATGGTTTTTTGTGAGATTCGGCTCGCTGTAAGATTTGCCACAGATCCGTCTTCGAAACGAAGCCTTGCATTGGCAATATCAATGGCATCCGAAACCACAGCGACACCACTGGCATCCACCTTTTTTAAAGGAAATTGAATCATTGTTAACACAATGTCTATATCATGGATCATCAAATCCAGAACAACAGATACTTCAATTCCTCTTGGTTTAAAAGGTGCCAGCCTGTGTGACTCAATAAAGCGGGGATGAATTTGCATACTGTTTAATGCTTTTAAAGCCGGATTATACCTTTCAATATGCCCGACTTGCAACACCAAATTCTTGTCAGCGGCCATGCGTATTAATGAATCGGCTTGAGCAACTGTTTCAGTAATGGGTTTTTCAATGAGGCAATGGATATTCTTGGTAAGTGCTTCGCTTGCGATTTTGAAATGAGAATCGGTCGGTGTAGCAATACTTACGGCTTCAACTTCTTTAAGAAGTCCAATTACATCCGGAAATGCACGACATTGACATTCATGAGCGATTTCTTTCGCTCTCTCCGGATTCGTATCACTCACACCGACGAGTTCGGCATTGGGTATATTTCTGTAATTCAGAGTATGGAAGCGACCGAGGTGTCCGACGCCTATCACGCCGATTTTCACTTTTTTCACAAAATTCCCCCCAAAGTAAAGTGTCCGATTTGAAACGTATTAATGTAATACAATTGAAAGCACAAATCAAACACTTTTTAATATCAAGATTTTTATCTACTTATTAAAAGATACTGCCAACACCGGGAATACATGTCATTCATAAAAATATACGAAATGTCCGAAATGATACAATATCAGTGATTGTCCATATCAAGCAACCATCATATCGGACAGCATCATTTTCGAATTGATTTGCATTTTCATAAGCAAGCTTAATTTCTGTACGAGTCCTTGAATATGCTTCCACATATATCCTCGATCCATACATTTATTTTATGTAACTTATTATATTTCCTCTGTAATATTATCGATTCCTTAATCCATTTTAAAAAGAGACGGCAATAAAATCGATAATGAAGATTCGATAATTTTTCCTTTCAGATTAACGAGGACAAGATCCAATTCGGGATTAAATTCACCCATAATCTGTCTGCATGCTCCGCAGGGCATAACCGGTTCATTTGTATCGGCTGCGATTGCCATGGCCAAAAATTCATTATCGCCTTCAGAGATGGCCTTGCATATAGCGTTCTGTTCAGCACAAACGGTTAATCCATAAGCCACATTCTCCACATTGCATCCGGTGAATATACAGCCATTTAATGTCAGCAATGCAGCACCTACACGAAATCCGGAATATGGCGCATAGCTGTTTTCACGAACATCTATGGCAGCTCGGATAAGGGCTTCTTTAACTGAGGCATTCATGATTGAACTCCATTCTTTCAACAAGATGAATCAAAGATAGAGAAAATGAAGAAAAATGTAAAATAAAAAAAATCCGGGCATATTGCCCGGATTTTTATCTTACATTGAACACAATGTTAGAATGGCAAATCATCCTCACCCTCGGGGGGTGCACTATCATCCTGTGGTGGTGGCTGTTCGGTGCTATCATTGCCCACGGCATCAACCTCTCCTTTTTTGCCAAGCATCACCATTTCATCAGCAACCACTTCTGTGATATACCGTTTGACACCGTTGGTGTCTTCATAGGACCGTGTTTGCAAACTGCCTTCAATATACACACTGCTGCCCTTTTTTAAATATTCGCCGATAATTTCTGCCAGTTTCCTCCATGCAACAACACGATGCCATTCCGTTCTTTCCTGCTGATTCCCATCCTGATCCTTCCATACACGATTGGTAGCAATGCTGATATTCACAAAGGCACTTCCGGAAGGTGTATATTTCAACTGCGGATCTGCCCCAAGATGTCCTATCAGGATAACTTTATTCACGGTACCTCTTCCCCTTGCCATGAAAACCTCCTTGAATAAATTTAAAAATAGATTAAGTTTACGTAAAATAATAAAAATTTATCTAAATGTCAAGAAATAAGCCCAATAAACATCGTTAATTCGCAATTATTCTATAATCTGAACAAGCGTGCGTCTTTTTACTTGATCGAACAACTCTAAAATATCCATATTTTTCATACGTATGCATCCGTGAGAAGCTGGCTGACCAATCAATCCTTCCTCATGGGTTCCATGAATATAAATAAACCGATTATAACTGTCCTTATCGTCTCCCTGATTCAGTCCCGGTTCGCATCCTTCAAGCCTGAGAATTCTTGTGGTAATTAAATCTTCGGGTAAATCAACAGAATCCGTACGGATAATGGCTTTTCTCCCGGTAGGCTTCCGTGATTTAAAAATCGTCCCCACTGGTTCCCCCTGACCGATTTTATTGTGGATTCGGTGCCAGCCAAGGGGTGTCTGATAGCTGTCTTTCAGATTGCCCACCCCAAATTTGGATGTTGAAACCCCATACTCTTTAATAAGCGAATCTCCATACATAAGCGATAACGTCTGTTTTGAAACAGTGACCTGAATCCATTTATCTTCAGGGATACCGGATACCGGAGGATAACATTCCTGAGAAACACTTTGGCATGCAGACATAAAAATAATTACAATAAAAATAAAAAGGAACATCATTAATTTCCGATTCTTTTTTTCATAATTTCCACTACGCCGTTCATAGGTATACGTTCCTGCTGCATGGTATCACGATCCCGAATGGTCACCGTATCATCTTCGATAGTTTGCGAATCCACGGTCAGACAATACGGCGTACCTGCTTCATCCTGGCGCCGATAGCGTCTTCCAATGGCCCCGCCATGATCATAAAAACAATTAATACCGGTACTTAACAAATCATCCATAATAGCCTGAGATTTTTCCGGCATACCGTCCCGTTTTACCAGAGGGAATACAGCAACTTTCACCGGTGCAATTTTGGGATGAAACCGAAGTACTGTGCGGACTTCTTCTCCGCCTTTGGCTGTGGGTACAATCTCTTCATCAAAGGCATCGCATAAAAAAGCCAGGGCAGCCCGGTCGGCACCCGCAGCGGGTTCAATGACATATGGAATATACCGTTCCTTGGTTTCCGGATCAAAATACGAGAGGTCTTTTCCTGTAAATCCCGAATGCTTTTTCAAGTCATAGTCGGTTCTGTTGGCAATTCCCTCGAGTTCACCCCATTCACCTTCTCCATCCTGATTTTCAAACGGGAAATAATACTCAATATCGGCGCAGGCTTTCGCATAATGGGCTAATTCAGACTGTTTATGATCCCTGAGCCGCAATTTATCCTGGCTCAATCCCAATTTCACATACCAGCTCAGTCTGGTATTTCGCCAGTAGTCATACCATTGTTCGTCTTCACCCGGCTTGACAAAATACTCCATTTCCATCTGTTCGAATTCACAGGTTCGAAAAGTCAAGTTGGAAGTGGTGATCTCATTACGATAGCTTTTTCCCACCTGTGCAATTCCAAAGGGCGGCTTCACCCGTGAACTATCCAGAATGTTCTTGAAATTCACAAACATGCCCTGTGCAGTCTCAGGTCGCAAATATACAGCAGACCGGGCAACAATCTCATGTAATTTTTTCATTCGTCCTTTCATGTCCAGATCCGCCAGTTCACCCGCTGCATCTGCGATTTCCTGCAACGGATCAACAGGACCTATGGATGTCCGGAACATCAGGTTGAATTGTCTCTCAGCGGACAGATCTGGACAACCGCAAACGGGGCAAACATAACCCCGCTTGTCAACGACGCCCTTCAGTTTACTTCCGGATGACTTACCGCCTTCCCGAAATTCCACCTCTGTTCCAGCCTCGGTCCTCGGTGCCTGATCTGCTCGAAATCGCTCTTTACAATTTTTACAATCCACCAGCGGATCACTGAAACCAGCCAGGTGTCCCGATGCTTTCCAAACATCAGGATGCATCACAATCGAACAGTCCAATCCCACAATGTCATTTCGGCAGTGCACCATGTCACTCCACCAGGTTTCTTTGATGTTCTTTTTCAACTCAACACCCAGCGGACCGTAATCATAACTGGCCTTGAGACCACCGTAAATTTCTGAAGATTGAAAAATAAATCCCCTGCGTTTACAGAGCGAGACAATTTTTTCCATAGTCGACGCCAATAAAAACCTCCGAATGAATAATAATACAACATAATCAGTGAACAAATTATAAAATACGCATTTTATTGCAGTAAGGCAAGGGGGGATTATAAAAGTGCGTTTACCATCCAGATCACACTGATATCCGCGACAATATGGGTCAAAACCGGAACCAGAAGTCCGCCGGTTTCACGAACGATTTGCCGCCAGAGCCAGGCGGTTCCTGTGAGTATGGTGCATGAAAGCAGCGCCCAGGGCCATCCAACAAAGCAGATCATGGTAAAAAAATGGTATCCACCGAAAGCCAGGTCTTCAATCCGGACTTTTTTGCTTTTATGGCCCAGATACCCTCGCCAGTAAAATTCTTCGAGGGGCGGATGCCCAAGCGAGTAATAAATGAGAAAGGCTGTCCATTTCCATCCTGAAAGCCCGTATTTAGTAAGCATCGTGTCAAGATCCAATTGCTGCTGCATCCATGGCCAGAGCAGATAAATGGAGATTCCGCCAAGACCGCAGAGGGGAATGAGCCATGCCCAGGTTTTATGCCAGCCTCGAAACATTTGTCGAAACGGCGGTCTCTTTTTATCCAGAATAAGAAACAAAACCATGCCGGCATGGTAAAACAGAATCGCCAGCCAGCCGCCTTTTAAGCAGTACAAACCGACACCAATGGAAATGTAAGGAAGGAGGAGAGCCTTGATTATTTTCATATAAACCCACAAACGAATCAAACCAGTTGAATCGGGTATTATTTCATCTTATAATAGATCTCTAATGAATTAAGCTGCCGCATATGTTCGATATGGGTTCTGAAATAGAGATCGAACATCTTCCGGATTTCAGCTATTTGTTGCTGATCAGGATTGAGCTGAACGGCTTCGGACAGGCTGGCCCTCTGCAGAAAATACAAGATTTCCAAAGTCTCTCCGTGAATCACAAGCCCGCCTCCTGCAGCACCGCATTGGCTGCATAATAGCCCACCGTTCTGAGCCTGAAAATAACCTCCGTCTATACCCAGGGATTGACCGCAGGACAGGCAATCGTTCCAGGTGGGTTTGTAACCCATCAAATCAATAAATTGTGTTTCAAAAAACCATAAAATCGCTTCCAGAAATCCACCGTTTTCATTCAATGCCTTTAAGACATTCGCCAGCAAAACAAAGAGTTTTTCGAATGATTCTTCGCCTGCCACTGCCTTATCCAATAATTCCGCTGCAGCCAGGCCCAATATGGTCTTCTTCAGACTTCCTACCATTTTAACATGGGGATTGATCAAATGCGCCTGGCTTAACAACTGTAATTCGCGTGTTTTCTTTTCATAAAACACAATACCAATGTGGGTAAGAGGTTCCAGGCATCCTTTAAATTTACTCTTTGGACCGCGTGCTCCTTTGGCCACAAGTTTTATTTTACCGAAATCTTTTGTATATACGGAAAGAATAAGCGAGGTTTCACGGAGTTTATATGTTTTTAAAATCACGGCTTCTGTCTTGAGAATAGCCATCTAACTACCCGTTTATTGATTTGATCAGGCAATTTTAATCCGGACGATAATAAAAATTGCCATCAAATATCCATAATTTTAAAAAAATTTCGAATAAAAAGATCGGGTATAAATGATGTCATTGTTCGGACAGTCGTAATATCAATATCATTGAGCTTAATAACCTTTCGTCTTTGTTCATACATAACTTCTCAGCTTGGGACTGATTCAATTAAAAACCGGCAGCACGGATAATGCTGAAGTAAATAAGAAGGCCCAACATATCATTTGAAGTAGTAATAAACGGACCCGTGGCAATGGCAGGATCCACGTGAATACGCTTCAGAAAAAGTGGGATAAGCGTTCCTACAAAGGCGGCAATCATGAGTACCGACAATAAAGCGGAGCTGAGAATGCCCCCAAATTTTACATCATGAAACATCCAGCTGACTACCCCCAGAAGCAATACTGCAATCAGCAGACCGTTTAAAAATGCTGCTGATATTTCCTGAATCAGACGCCAGCCTGTATCACGCAAACGGATATCGCCAATTGCCAAGCCCCGGATAATGACCGTAGATGATTGAATGCCAATATTTCCACCCATCGCCATGATTAAAGGAATAAAAAATGTGGCAATAATCAGCTCGTTATCTGAAGGTATAAAATGTTCCAGCACTTTTGCCGAGAGTATCTCGCCTACAAAAGCAACCAGCAACCATGGAAGACGCACATAGGAAGTTTTAAAAATTGACCGCTCTCCAATTTCATCATCAGTAATACCAGCCATTCTTGTGATATCTTCACTGGCCTCTTCTTTCACCACATCCAGGACATCATCCACGGTAATTCTTCCGACCAAACGGCCACGATCATCAACAACAGGTGCAGCTACCAAATCATATTTTCCAAAAAGATTGGCGACTTCTTCCTGATCCATATCCGCCAGAACAGCAACAGGATCTGTTTCCATAATCTGTGAAAGAGGGGCCTTAGGGGAAGCAGTAACCACATCCTTCAATGATGCCAGGCCAACCAGAACTCCGTTCTTGTCTATGACATAAATATTGTATACATCCTCCACTTCATCCGCTTTGTTTCGCAGGACTTCCAGAGCCTCGGCAGCGGTGCGGTCCTGGCCCACAGCCACAATTTCCAAAGCCATAATACCGCCGGCTGTGTCTTCTTCATGCCGCATCAGGGCCGCAACATCCCGATATCCCTTCTTAGGCATGGACACAAGTATTCTGCCGGCAATGTCTTTATCCAGCTCGCTGATAATGTCTGTTGCATCATCAGAATTCATGGTGCCGATAATTCTGGCCAGTCTCTCTTCACTCAGAGAATCCAGGATTTCTCGATGATACGGCTTGTCAAGTTCGCAGAGTGTTTGTGCGGCACGCTCATGATCCAGATAGGCAAAGAGGGTATTCCGTATATCACGGTCAAACGCAATTATAGCTTCGGCAATATCAGCAGGGTGCAAATCGGTCAGTACATTGCGCAGTAAGGTTTCATTGCCCTGCTCCAGAATTTCCTGCAGAATTTCCCGGACAGATTTTTCCTCGGCTGGTAAATCCATGACATCATTCCGTTCTGTGTTGCTCTTATTGCAATTCGATAAAAAATACTAATAATATCTATGAATTACAAATAAATTCAATCGGTTCATCCAATTAAATATGATTGTTTGAATGAGCAATCACTGGTGGGATTTGATTGTAGGTAAAGTTGGACAGTTGAACCCATTCATGTATATGCAATTGTTCAGGACGCTTTGTCAGATTAATGGGACATTCATGGGCCCCGACCCATTGTTTCAAGGTCTTTCTTAGCATTTTACGGCGCTGGTGAAATGCGGTTCTGACAATGCTATGAAAACGAGACCAATCTGAAATCTGGTATTTTGGTGACTCATGAAAACAAATCCGCATGACGATGGATGTCACCTCTGGGATAGGACGAAAGGCATTACGGGAAACAGTGAATAGCATCTTAATATCACTCACTGCACGAAAGAGTACGGAAGGAATGCCATATGCCTTTGTATTCGGATCAGCCGCCAATCTCTCGCCAACCTCTTTTTGAACCATGACTGTCATATCCGAAATATATTTACGATTCTCCAAAACATAAAATAGAATTAACGAGGTGATGCTATAGGGAAGATTGCCAATACACCGAATTTTTCTTCCATTCATTGTGAAAGGTTGAACGTCTGTTTTTAAAAAATCCTGATTAATGGCACAAAAGCATTTATAATCGCCAAATTGCTTTTCCAGATGTGGAATCAGCCTTCTGTCTTTTTCAACCGCCGTGACCATGCTGGCCGGACTTCGGACCAGATAGCGAGTTAAAATCCCTTCACCGGGTCCGATCTCAACAATTCTGTCCTCAGGCTCAATGTTCATACAATTCACGATTTTTTCTGCAATATTAGAATCAATCAGAAAATTCTGGCTCAATTTTTTAATGGGACGAACACCCGAGCGCATAATCATTACTCCAATCCGAAAAGAGTCAGGGCATTCTTATAGGAAGAGACCATTAGGGTCTCGAATGATACCCCCAATATATCTGCAATCATATGAGCTGTGTACAGAATATAGCTTGGTTCATTGCGTTTGCCACGATGGGGAACAGGCGTCATATAAGGTGCATCTGTTTCGAGAAGCAAACGATTGATGGGCACGGCTCTCACAGCATCCGTGTTCTTATAATTCTTGAAAGTAACCACCCCTGTAAATGAGAGATGAAATCCGCGTTCCAGAACCTTTGGAACCTCTTCAGATGTTCCACTAAAACAGTGAAAAACACCGCTCCATGGAGCAGATCCGGATGAATCTATGACTTTAATCGCATCTTCCATGGCTTCGCGTACATGGATAATTATCGGCAGATCAAATCGTCGCGCTATTTTCAACTGCTGACTGAATAAAAATTGCTGAACATCCGGAGGAGAGTAATGATAATAATAATCGAGCCCGATTTCTCCAATCGCCACTACCTTGGGATGGGAAATCAGCTTTTCAACTTCTGATAAATCACTCCCGCAGGTACGGGCAGCTTCATGGGGATGAACACCCACTGCCGCCCAGACCTCCGGAAATCTATCTGCTATTGTAACAGAATCCCGGCTGCTCTTCAAATCCGTACCGACAGTGATCATACGACTGACACCGGCATTTCTGGCCCGCTTAATGACTTCATCCAGATCCTCATTGAACAAATCCTGATCCAGGTGAACATGTGTATCGATAGTATGCATTCAGAAATATATTTGAGTTTTATCTCTCATCTCATTCAAACTGATGATATCTTCCATCATGCTTTAATATATTCAGGATAATCGTAACAGGTTATTTAACTCACCCTCTCTCCCGGCGGCACATTACCATCCGCCGTAAGCAGTTTGAGACTTTCTTTCGTCCTGACAGCCAGGAGCATACCCTGGGATTCTTCGCCTCGGATAACAGCAGGCTTCAGGTTGGTCACAACGATGATTGTCCTGTTGACTATATCTTCCGGTGTGTAATCTTGGGCTATACCAGCGATAATTTGACGCTTTTCATCGCCCAGATCAATGTGAAGTTTCAGCAGTTTATCTGTTCCTTTTACTCTTTCCGCCTTCATCACACGGGCAGTTTTCAAATGCATTTTCTGGAATTGATCAAAATTGATTAAATCGTCTTTCTTATTAAATAATTCCTGAGACGGTTCTCCTGCCAGGGCATTTAATTTGTCCACTTCCTTTTCGATCATAGAATCCTCAATTTTATTAAATAAAATTCCCGCCTCACCTAACGGATGATCAGCCGGAAGTGTTTGATGAGCAACATCATCCCAATTGACGGACTCAATGTTCAACATGGACCGGATCTTTTCAGCTGAAAAAGGTAGAATGGGCATCATAATAACAGATAAAACGTTGACCACATGCAGACATACATTCAATGTTGTGGCACAAACTTCTGGATCCGTTTTCCGGGTTGACCATGGGGCTTTGTCATTGAAATATTTATTGGCTGTACGGCAAACATCCATAAATGTTTTTGTGGCATTGCGTATTTCAAAATTTTCTAACTGCGTACCTACCTGACCGGGTGCATTCTGAATGGTCTTCAACATTTGTTTATCCATGGCATCCAGCTCAATCCGAGGCGGTATTTTACCTTCGAAAAAATTATGTACAAATATCAGGGTTCTGTTGACAAAATTGCCAAGAATATCAGCAAGTTCGTCATTATTACGGCTTTGTAACTGTTTCCAGGAGAAATCCGTGTCTTTACTTTCAGGAGCATTAGCAGCCAAAGTATATCGAAGCGGATCCGGCGGAAAACTCGCAAGATAATCTTTCAGCCAGACCGCATAATTTTGACTGGTTGAGATTTTACGTCCCTCGATGGTGAGATATTCATTGGCAGGTATAGCGGAGGGAAGAACAAAATTTCCCATCCGCTTCAGCATCATGGGAAATAGAATGGCATGAAACACAATATTGTCCTTGCCAATAAAATGAACAAGTTTGGTTTCATTATCGCACCAGTACTTCTTCCATTGATCAGGTGCTCCCTGATTTTTCGCCCATTCTTTGGTCGAACTAATATATCCGATAGGTGCATCAAACCATACATAAAGCACCTTGCCTTCTGTATTATCCAAAGGCACAGGTACTCCCCAATGCAGATCCCTCGTGATCGGTCTTTCTCCAAGGCCTTCATTATACCAGCCCATGCAATAATTGCGTACATTTTCTTTCCATTGCTGGCTATTGAACCACTGTTTCCAGTCCTCCGCAAATCTTCCCATGGGAAAATACCAATGCTTGGTTTCCTTTAAAACCGGTGTGGATCCGTCTGTTTTTGACTTGGGATCAATCAATTGTTTCGGATCCAGCCATTTTCCGCAACTATCACACTGATCACCCCTGGCTTTATCATACCTGCAATATGGACAGGTCCCCTCCACATAACGATCGGGTAAGAACCGCTGAGATTTTTCACTGTAAAACTGTTCTTCCGTATGAACGGTCAAATCGCCTTGCTCATAAAGCTTAGTGAAAAATTGCCGGGCTGTTTTATGATGGATAGATAATGAAGTTCGTGAATAGTTATCAAAACAAATACCCAACTTGCTGAAATCCTCTTTATTCATGGCATGGAATCGATCGACAACATTTTGAGGAGCGCTTCCTTCTTTATCCGCAGTCACAGTAATAGGCACACCATGTTCATCAGACCCGCAAATATATATCACATCCCGATTTTTGAGACGTTGGTATCTGACATAAATATCGGCCGGCAAATAAGCCCCGGCAATATGCCCAAGATGAAGGGGGCCATTGGCATAGGGAAGCGCACTGGTAACAAGAATGCGTTTAAACGCTTTCACTCGCTTGCCTCTTTTTTTTGGTTTTTATATCCTCTTCATCACCATTTCTTGTATTGCCCTTTTTATTTTTTCCGAATATCGCCCGTTTCTCTTTTTTCTTTTTCTCTTTTTTACTCTTTTTACCCCCTAAAATTTCAGCGAGCGTATTAAGTTCGATCTTTTCCTCGTCTTCATTGGCATACTGAATCACGGCTTCTTCGTGGAATACGTCGATTTTTTTCAAAACAGCCGTTCCTTTGGTTGTTTTGATCTCACTTCCGACTTCAGGAAATTTCTCCAGTACCTGAGTATAAAAGTTACGTTCATATAAAAGGCAGCACATCAAGCGGCCGCAAGCGCCTGATAGTTTTGTTGGATTCAATGCCAGGTTCTGATCTTTTGCAAACTGAGTAACTACAGGCTCAAATTCACGTAAAAATGTGGTACAACATAAACTTCTTCCACAGACGCCTACACCACCAATACGCTTTGCTTCGTCACGAACACCGATCTGACGCAATTCGATCCGAGTACGATATTTACCTGCCAAATCACGAACCAGTGCCCGAAAATCCACCCGTTTTTCCGATGTAAAATAGAACGTGATTTTATTCCGATCAAACTGATATTCGACATCCACAAGTTTCATATCCAAACCATGTTCGTCAATTCGCTTCCTGCAGTCATCAAACGCCTTATATTCCAGTTCCTGATTCTCTTCAAATATTTTTCGGTCTTCCGGACTGGGTTTTCGAATTATCCCTGGATATTCACCACCATCAGCACGTTGATCCACCAGCTTACCCATATTGACAACACGCCCCAGATCTTCACCTTTCTCGGCCTGAACAACAACCAGGTCTCCAACCACAAATGGAAATTCCTGGGTATTGCTGTAAAACGCCTTTCTTCCGCCCTTAAACTGAATTTCTAGAATCTTCGCCATAAGTATTTATCCTGCCTGTTATTATCATCCATGTTTAAACCGTATCCTTGCCAAACGGTTTAATTTTTGGCTGAGTGTATGTACAATAAGACTAAGGTACACATTTTTTCGAAGAGAAGCAATAGCATGCTCTGTGTAAGATATAGCCAATTCCAAATCCATATCATCGAATTGTTGGAGAAACTGGTTAAGCGTTTCCTCCCTGTCTATGTTAATCATTTTCTCAGTGACACCTGCTTTCAGGCATATCAGGTCCCGCAGCCAGGTCAGTAGCAATTGCAGCATGGATTGTACACCTGTTTTATCCAGACGCCGAATCAGACCATCGCATTCATCCATTCGTTTGAGCTGATTGCCCTGAATGGAAAAGTTTAAATAATCCCATGCAGTGGTCCTAAGCTCTTCAAAATGACCATTGGCCAGAGCAAGAGCGCGTTGTGCACTCCCGCAGGCCAACCGCGAAAAGAACCTGGCATTGTCTCTTTCGAATTTCCATTGATGAATAAACGCCTGCTCAATATCTGTGTCAGACAACGCATCGAATCTGATTTTCTGGCACCTCGAAGCAATAGTCGATAAAATCCGGTCTGGCGCAGAAGTGGTTAAAATCAGAATTGTTTCTGGGGGGGGTTCTTCCAATAATTTCAACAGACTGTTTGCTGCCGGAATCGTCATCCGGTCTGCATGAGAAAGAATAAACACCCTGTATTGCCCACGTTGCTGCTTTAAGATTATTTCATGTTTTAAAGTACGAATCTGATCTATCCCGATACTTGGTATAGCAGTGATGGCCGGCGCGAAAGAGACCTCCTGATACGGATTTCCGATTCGTTCCAGGGTTTTTTCCCGAACCATTTCATTATATTTTTCAATCTTCATGCTTTTCGGACGTGTCGGTGCAGGTAAAATTATTTTTACAGACGGATGCTCTAATTTTTGAATTTGTCGGCAAGGGAGACACTTACCGCATCCCTGAATATTTTGTTTTTCACAATTTAATCCCATAGCCAGCCGGATCGCCATTGCATCTTTTCCAACACCCGGAAGACCATGCAACAGATAGGCATGCGCCAAGCGTTTATTTTTCAAAGCCAATGTGAATATTTTTTTAATACGATCTTGTGCAATTACAGACTCAAACGCCACCTGTTATCTGACCTCTTTCTATTTCTTCCGGCATATAAAAACACATGGTTATTGAAGCCAAAGCAAAGGGTTCTGATGTTCTGTTCCCTTCCAGACTTCAAAATGTAAATTAGAACCATACAATCCCCCCCTGTCCCCTACATATCCGATAATGCTCTGAGTATCAATTTCTGTTCCTGTATCCACAAGTACCATATCAAGATACCCGTAAACCGTATAATAATCACCACCATGATCCACCAATACCAGGTTTCCCATGCCCCTCTGCCATGTCACCCATTTAACCACACCCAGACAGGGTGGGGTAATTGCAGCATTGGGCGCAGATTCAATATCAATACCCAGATTATATGTATCGGTTTTTAAAACAGGATTATGTTGACGGCCATATTTGGTAACAACTTCTCCAGAGACAGGCCACCCCATTTTTCCCTTCAAACGAGCAAACTCTGTACCGTCTCCAATTACTGAATGACCTGGGACTCCGGGTTTAATCTGTGCCTGTTCGCGCTGAATTCGTTTGGCAATCTGGCTGTATGCTCTTCGTCTGTCCTCAAGCTTCTCACGCAGTGCACCGGCATCGTCCCGAACTTTTACGAGTAACGTTTCTCTGGCTTTCCGGCGGTCTTCAAGCGTGTTTGCTTCATCTTGTGCTGTACGAATCAGTAATTCTTTGGCTTTCAGATCCTGCTCTAATTTACCTGCCTCCTGCTCTATATGGTTCTGCTTCTCTCTCAGTAACCGCAGGTTGCGCTTGTCGTTTTCCAGTATTAATTTCTGATATCGTACCCAAACCAACGCTTGATTCACTGAAGAAAGCGTCAGCAGCATTTCCCAATCCGATTTCCGTCCCCGTTTATAAATTGACACCATACGTCGGCCAATCAAATCCTTGAGAGTCGCTTCTTCCTCTCTGGCCTGCTGCAGTCTCAATTCTGTTTGCCGAATATCCCTTTCATTTCGTATTTTTTCATTATTCAGATTTATTAACAGCTTTTTACGCAACCCGATTTCCCGGTTCACATCTTCAATCTGATCCATTAGGGAACTCTCTCTCGTCTGTTTTTTCTTGATTTCTCTTTCAAGACGCTCGATTTCCCGCCGCGTCTTTTCAAGATCTGTTTGGCTGAAAACAGGTGCATGAATCCACAGGATATGTAAAATTAAGATAACAGCAATAAAACGGTTCATAATTTATTATGCTCCATCAGCGGACGAAACCGCAAGATCAATTGAGCGGCCAATAATATTTTAAACAATTCCGCGGGAATAAAAATCAAAGCGCCCGCCCAGAGGACATGCATGACATTCAGTGTCTTGCCCTCTATCCACCGTAGATGAACAGTCAATCCGAGAATACCCAAGCCCAGGATAATACTCATACCTGCCGTCAGACAGAACAGAATCTGCGTGTATTTGTCCTGATTGCCCTTGACTCGCCTGGCCATTCGACCGCTGACCCATGCGGCTATTGGAAACCCCAATAAATATCCGAAAGTGGGATGCAGTACATAGGCAGGTCCGCCTCCGGATGTAAAAACCGGAACACCGGCGAATCCAATCAGCAAATAGATTATCTGACTGACACATCCCGGGCCTGGTCCCAATAACGTTCCTGATAAATATACAAACAGAGTTTGAAGTGTCATAGGTACTGGTATAAATGGAATTCGTATAAATCCACCGATACAGGTCAATCCGGTCATAAATGCAATCATAATGATTGTTTGGCTATTCAGCATCATATTTATAGTGTAACCAAAATTCCTGAGAAAATCAATTTTAATTTGGATTTAAAAAGTCATATTTATATCTTTGTTTTATGACTTCATCCAGACAGCGGATTTCAAAAGCAGCTCTGGCTGTCCGCCAAACCTTGGCTCCACTTGACATCCAAACCGGTATTATTCTAGGATCGGGACTGGGCTCGCTGGCGAATCAATTAAAAGCACGGCGTTTCATAGAAACCACCTCAATTCAACATTGGCCCAGATCGACGGTTCCCGGACATTCTGGACGTCTCGTTATCGGATATCTTGAATCCGTGCCTGTCATCGCATTACAGGGCCGTGTGCATTATTACGAAGGTTATTCCATGGAACAGGTCGTGTTCCCCGTTCGTGTCCTGGGCGCATTGGGAATTAAAAATATGATTATCACCAATGCGGCGGGCGCCTTAAATCCTGAACTGCGTCCCGGGAGCTTAATGCTGATTGCGGATCACATCAATTTGATGGGTGATAATCCATTGATTGGTTTTATCGATCCGGATTCCGGATCTTTGTTTACAGATATGTCAGCACCTTATGATCCGGAATTTAGAACGATTGCACTCAATGCGGCCAAAACACTGAACATTACGCTGAATCAGGGAGTACTCGCCGTAACCACCGGTCCCAGTTATGAAACGGCCGCTGAAGTCCGCATGTTGCGCACGCTGGGCGGAGATGCCGTATGTATGTCTACAGTCCCTGAAGTTATAGCAGCCGTACAGATGGGACTCCGCGTGCTGGGTATATCATGCATTACCAATATGGCAACGGGGCTCTCTAGTCAGCGCCTGAGTCATGAAGAAGTAAAAGATGCGGCAGGCCGCACTGAAAAGATATTTTTTAACTTAATTACCGCAATTGTGCAGAAAATAGACTCCAATGAAGGATCCGGGGATTCATAGATCATGCATTCGAAGCGACTTTTCCTGAGACTGCCCAATTTCCCAATATTATATCTCATCACCCCAAAATGCATCGGATACTGCTTATTGGCACTTTTCTGAATGCAGGTCTGACAAGCAGGAAATAACTTTACAATACTTGAATGAAAACACGCTCTTTTTATTATATACCGCACTCCTGGCTTACACAGGCTCTACAGCCTTGATTTCCGGAACATGCTGCTTCAGAATACGTTCCACGCCATGGCTCAAAGTCATCTGTGCCATGGGACATCCCGCGCATGTGCCTTGCAGACGGACACGGACCACACCATCCTCTGTGACTTCGACCAGCTCTACATCCCCCCCATCTTGCTGCAACATGGGCCGGACAATCTCCAGTGCTTCCTTCACTTTATCTTCCATAAAATATCTCCTCAAATCAACAATTCTGTTTTTCCCCTTTGTTCTTCAACCATTCTCATAAAAAAAAGATCCCTGAATTAAAACATAAACACAACACCGCCCAGATGATAACCGTTATTACATACACTGACTTCTAAATACTTATACCGATAAGACAATCCCCAGTGACGGCTTAAATATAAATTGAACATTCCTGAGAACGTATTTAAATGATCATGGTCGTCCAGACTTATTTTTCGGGACCATTTCGCTGAAATATCAATAAAATAAAAGAGTGTCACTCTGGCATTCAGTCCGATCATCGCATACTCGTAATCACTTTTAATCTTCCGATTGACTTGTATTGCCATTTCTTTTACCAGAAAGCTGACATCACCACGGATCACATCCTGTTCATAGCCTGCCCAGGGAAGAATCGATACTTTTTTTGTTGGGCTGCCAAAATTAAAATAGCACCCGGTCCTGAAATAGGGTGCATAAACATTCAGTGGAATATGAAAATCAGAAAGCTTTGTAGAAATCTCGCCTTTTGTATTGATTCTGATATAATCGAAACCGACGCCGAACACGAATTGACCCGTAACCGGCAGGCGGTCCAGATAATAATCAAAAATAATATGGGAACCGAGAATGTCGCTGTAATTAATATTTTTCGAACCGTACACAAATATATTCCATTGATATCGGTCCGGATTTACCCATTGAAAATAAAGACCGCCCATCAACGCATCATCTTCAAGATCGTCTATATGTGGCATCATCGTTTCATATTTGGTCGTCATATGCTGAACAACCAATTGGTTGTGAACAACACCCGCATAAGGTGTTATAATTCGAATTTGCCGTGCATGTATCAGCGGAACCAGAATAAGTGAAAGGATACAGATTTTTTTCATGATTGCCTTCCCCTCATAGAATAGAATTGAAATCAAATAATTCTGTTGACTTAAAATATAATAAAAATATCCCCGGATTAAAATTAAAAATGATCTTCACAATCATCATCTGTTATCTTCCGCTTTATATACAGCAGGCCGGGAAAATCATGATAAATTATCATTAAATACCAATTATTTCCTTGATTTAAATCAGGATTTCACTATTTTTCTTTTATAACCGTGATATAACAATCCTGTATAGGGGAAATACTAATAGACACAGCCATCCCGAATTCTCAGAGGCAGTTCACCGCAGAACAAATCGATCTGATGATAAAAACATGCCTGTGGATATCGCCTATGTGGAAGAAAACGATAAGGATCGGTATTACACAGGCGACACCAGGGATCGGATATTCACGAAGTGGAGGACGAACACCGAATCCTGGATTGATGATCCTGTTCCTTTTATGAAATCTTTCAGGAGGAAACATGCTGAAAAAATTATTTCAACTGGAATCCAAGAACACCTCGGTAAAAACCGAAATCGTGGCTGGATTGATTACATTTTTAACCATGGCCTACATTGTTTTTCTCAATCCCAGTATATTATCGGGAAAATTTGGTGATGCGTCCTCAGAATTGCTTGATTTTGATGCAGCCCTGCTGGCAACTTGTCTGGCTGCCTTTGTCGCGTCTGTTCTCATGGGGCTTCTGGCCAACCTTCCCATAGCCCAGGCGCCGGGCATGGGAGAAAACATCTTTTTTGTGACCGTGGTGGCGGGTGTGACCGCTGTGGATTCGGATACTGGATGGAAAACCGCCCTGACGATTGTACTTATTTCGGGAATTCTTTTTCTCATCCTTTCACTGCTCAAATTCCGAAAGGTCATTATTGATGCCATCAGCCCGAGTATAAAAAATGCCATTGCAGTGGGCATTGGATTGTTAATCGCTTTTATCGGCCTGAAAAATGCCGGCATCATTATCAATCCGGATCCGGGCGGATGGATCATGTTCAACAAGGACATTACACAACCGCATATTATCATCTTTTTCAGCGGTCTGATTCTGACAGCCATCTTGCAGGTCCGGCGGATCAGGGGGGCGATTCTCTGGGGTATTTTATTTTCCACAGGATTGGGATTGATTTTTGGAAAAGTCAAATACACCGGTTGGTTTGGCCTGCCAAAATCCCATGCGTTCTTCCAGTTTGATTTTCAGCATGTGTTCAGAGTGGAATTTATTGCCTTTATTGTTGTATTTTTGTTTATGGATATGTTCGATACAATGGGCACACTGATCGGTGTGGGAGAGCAGGCGGGAATCATCAAAGACAACAAACTTCCCAATGCCAATCGGGCACTGGTATCGGACGCTGTAGGTACGGTGGTGGGAGCCTGTTCCGGCACAAGTACAGTGACCTCATTTATCGAGAGTTGTGTGGGTGTGGAATACGGAGGACGCACAGGCCTGACTGCAGTTACTACGGGATTCTTCTTTCTGGTCGCCCTGTTTTTCACGCCCCTGGTCGGTATGATCGGTGCAGGCTGGATGTCGGAAGCCGGCTTTGTAAATCCGGTGACTGCACCCGCTCTGGTCATTGTCGGTGCTATGATGATAAAAAATGTGATAAAAATCAACTGGCAGGATGCTTCTGAGGGCATTCCTGCATTTTTAATTTTATTGGGCATTCCGCTCAGTTTCAATATCGCAGACGGTCTGGCCATCGGCTTCATTATGTATCCCATTATTAAACTGGCATGCGGAAAAGCCCGGGAAATCAGCTGGCTGGTATATCTGGTGGCTGTTATATTTATATTAAGATACACATTATTATCTGTTTAATAAAAAGGGAACCTTTTCCAAAAAGGTTCCCTTTTAAATTGACAAATACTCTTCAAATGAATGGATAATCAATCTTTCTTAATCGGTAAAGACCATTTCTGTTTTTATTTTAACGCTTCTTCTTTTTTTTCACCTGAGTCATCATCAGCTTATAATTTAAACTGTCAATCAATGCAAGCCATGATGCCTCGATCACATTCTCAGAAACTCCCACGGTTCCCCATATTTCCTGACCATCTGTGGATTCAATCAACACCCTGACTTTCGCAGCTGTACCCCTTTTTGCATTAATCACCAATACTTTATAATCTGTCAGACGAATGTCCCGAATCTGAGGATAAAACCGGGACAGAGCCTTTCGTATCGCATTATCCAACGCATTAACAGGTCCATCTCCTTCGGCAGCTGTATGCTCCAGAATTCCATCCGCTTCCACCTGAATCGTTGCTTCTGAATAAGGCGCCTTCTCTCCGCGTTTCTCCTCAATCACACGAAATCCTCTGAATTTAAAGGGCTCTTTGTACATGCCCATTGCTTTGTACGCCAACAATCTAAAAGAGGCCTCTGCTGCTTCAAATTGATATCCCAATCCCTCCATATCCTTTAATTGCTTTAAAAGGCCCTTGACCCTCGGATCCTTTTTATTTACACCGGGAATAAAAGTGTTTAACTTTTCAACAATGGTCGACCCGCCTGCCTGATCTGATAAAATATAGGTTCTCTCATTACCGACGGATGATGGATCAATGTGTTCGAATGAGCGCCTTTCCTTTAATACGCCATCAATATGAGCGCCTCCTTTGTGTGAAAACGCGGATTCTCCTACAAACGGGAGGCGTGAATTGTGATGCAGATTTGCAACCTCACTCACATACAGGGAAAGTTCCCTCAATTTCGTTAACTGAACTTTTCCAACGGTCTTGCGATTCAGTTTCAATTCGATATCCGGAATAATTGTGCATAAATTCGCATTTCCGCAGCGCTCACCGATGCCGTTGATCGTACCCTGTACATGCTCGGCTCCACGTGCCACACATATTAACGTATTGGCCTCGGCGCATCCGGAATCATTATGTACATGTATACCCAGATGAATATCTATTTTTTCTTTCACTTCCCTGAATATATTATCACACTCCATAGGCAGTAATCCCCCGTTGGTATCACAAAGCACAATCCAGTCAGCTCCCCCCCCGGCTGCTGCCATCAGTGTTTTCAGGGCATATTCGGGATTTTCTTTATAACCATCAAAAAAATGCTCCGCATCATAAATCACTTCTTCACAATGCTTTTTCAAATAGGCCACAGAATCTTCAACCATCCTGAGATTTTCATCCAGAGATGTTTTTAATATCTGTTTCACATGGAGATCCCAGCTTTTTCCGAAAATAGTAATGATCGGCGCCCCGGTTTCTACAAGACAGGATAATCCGGGATCATCTTCAGGCTTAATTTTTGCCCGGCGCGTCGATCCAAATGCGGCGATTCGGGCATGTTTTAATTTGAGTTTCCGGCTCTCCGGATAAAATTGCATATCTGTCTGATTTGTCGGATTGGGCCAGCCCCCTTCTATATAATCTATGCGAAAATCATCCAGCCTTTGTGCGATCATAAGTTTGTCTTCCAGAGAAAAGGAAACCCCTCTCGCCTGATTGCCATCTCGCAGTGTTGTATCATAAATATAAACTTTGGACATACGGCCACCTCCAGATACATCTGCCCATTTTTTTTAGTAAGTTGTTAAAATAGGATATAAATTTTAAAAACTCAACCTATATTTAATATGAACAGCTATAAATTAAGACAAATATTCATGAGATCTTTAATGCGGTATTCCAGAATTTTTTCTTTTGGATCAAATGGATGAATCGAATCCAATCCCATTGCCTCCACTGCCAAATCGATTAAACTCTCCTCTGTTGAAATTCGACCGCTGTGCCGTTCTGCATAATAATGTCCTGCCATGATTAAAGCCTGCTTTGGAATCAGTCCGACCAATTCGCTCCCAATGACGGTTGTCCCATATTTCATGGCCAGAGATTGACATGTTTCATAGACCTTGTGTGGAGGTGTCATCTTATAATCAGTTAAATTGGTTGAAACCTGCGTTAATCCATATCCGGGCATGTTCCATCCAATCGCTTGACAGGCCTTAAGTAATCCGGGTACACGTCTCTTTCTTCCATCACGTTTTACATCCCTGCCGCTCTCACGTATCTCGGCAGCGATATGTTTTGCCGTTCTGACATCCTGCGTGTTCAGATTGATATTGAAAGCAATTAATAAAGATCGCGCTCCAATCGCTGTTACTCCTGCTTTATCATGAAGAGAATCCGGGCCGAAATCAGGCTTCCAATCCGGATGTCGCATTTTTATTGAAAATGATTCATAACCACCGGATCTTATCTCTGAAAGCTTCCTTCGATTCTTATTTTCCGCTGAAGCTTCATAAAGATAAACCGGTATCTTGAGTTCTCTGCCGACACGTTCACCCAATTGCCGGGAAAGAGTACTGCATTCCTCCAAAGTCATTTCATGAAGTGGGATCAGAGGGAAAACATCTGTGGCTCCCATACGCGGATGCATGCCAGTATGAATACGCATGTCAATCTGACGTGAGGCCTCGTAAATACAACATAATCCGGCTTCGACAACAGATCCTGAGGGGCCTGCTGCTGTCACAACTGTTCGATTCGCATCGGCCCCCATATCCACATCCAAAACAACCATTCCCTGGACAGACGTGATCGCATCAACAATGGTCTGAATTTTTTTTTGATCTTTTCCCTCACTAAAATTTGGAACACATTCGATTAATTTCATCAATAAATACTTTCCAGAATTACTGATGCTTCGAGAGAGAACAAATCACATCTGAGTTGTCTACCAGTTCATACACCCCTCCGGAAGGGCACTCCGGGATGGCGCCATTCCTCATATATTCTGCCAGGTCATCTATCTCTTCAGGATACTCCAGATGAATTGCCCAATATGTGGTAATCCCTGTCCGTAATGCATCCCTATTTGCTTGACAAGCCGCAAGCTTTGCGCTGTCAGAAAAATTGATATACTGAACTGAAATCGTCAATGCGAGTACGCTGACAATAACAACAACAATAATAATCTCCAACAGCGTCATGCCCGATTGATTCAGAAACTTGATTTTTATAGAATTCATCATTCTAACCAATGTTTTTTTTTGTATGAAGAGGAATGCTCATTTTAAAACTTGTCCCCTTGCCCAGACTGGATGTGACCTCAATATCCCCGTTCTGCAATTGCATAAACTTCTTTGCAATGAACAATCCAAATCCCATGCCGATATTGGCATCGGGCAATGTTTGTGCTTTCTTCTCCATTTGAAATAGTGTTTTTATTGTCGCATCAGACATACCGCAGCCTGAGTCCTCAATACTGATAAGAGCGTTCTTTCCTTTTGCTTGGATCTCAATTCGTATATGACCCTCTGAAGTAAATTTTAAAGCGTTGTGAATGACGTTTTTTATAACTTTCTCCAGCTTTTTCGGATCTGCGTTTACCCGCAATTTCGAATTCGTTTTTCCCTTTTGCAGTTTAATTCCTTTTCTGCTTATGGCCATTTCATAAGGTTTAATGGCACGATCGATTACATCTTCAAGTACGGTTTGCTCAAGCTGGACCTCCTCTCCGCCCACTTCCAGACGCAGTGCGGTAAGAAGGTCTTCGATCAGATAATATTTAACTGTGACATTCTCCTTCATGACAAGCAGATATTCACGCTGTTTCTCCGTTATCGTACCGGCAAGACCCTCGAGCATATTTTCAATAGCCCCCATAATCCCTATAATTGGGCTTTTTAATCTATGCGAAATCAGCGACAGAAAATTCTGCCTTATCTGTTCCACCTGCTTTCGTTCACTCACATCCCGCAATGATACCAAAACCGCTTTTTCCGTCCCCCATGTTATCTCTACGGCACAAACTTCTCCATTGATGGTTTCTCCCTGATCGTTGACAATCTCGATCTCATGCATTTTACCGGCGGAAATCGAATAGTTAAAGGATTCACCGATTAACTGGTCTGCTGTCTTTTGAAGCATTTTTTCTGCGGCTGGATTAACAAATAGAATTTTCTTTTTTTCATTCAATACAAATACAGCATCGACATCATAGGTAACAATTTTGTTCAGATTTTCACGACTTCTTGCAAGTTGATTATGAGCTGCCTTTAATGCCTTATCCGCTTTTCTGCGTGTGATAAAAAGATATTGAATAAGAAACACCAGGATCACAAGAAAAAGTACCGAAAGACCTCTTGAAATCAGCACCGTAATACCTGGAGTCAGCACCCGCTCTACAATATCTCCCTTGGCCTGAGCGATAATATCCTGAAAAGAATCGATTATCCAGTACAGTACAACAAAACCGACGGCCGCAATAAAAAAAGCCCAAAATCCTGCGGATCGGTTTCTTGCTGACCTGTCCTCCAACACCTTCTCTTGAATATACTTCGCATGAATACAAAGTAATAAAAAAGTGCAGATAACCAATAAACGGGTAGCCAATGATATTAAATCGGGAAAAAGGAAGCTATGGATAAACGAGGTCTTTTGAAGCACAATAGCGTCACGGAATGACTGCCACATCCAGTATACAAATCCCAGTACTGCGCCTATCCAAACAATATCCCACCGTTTTTTCAGCAATGAATCGATCTTATCTCTCATGATAACATTCCTTTACATTAAAGCCTCTATTTTGTCAAGAATCGATATCGGAAGTTCAGCACCTTTAATCACATAATCCTGGGCACCTAATTCGAACGCCCGCTTCATATCCATCTCACCACTTAATACTGAGAATACAATAATTGGAATCTCTGAATTCGTCTCCCGGATTCTTTTCAATACTTCATAGCCATTCACTTCCGGAAGGATCAAATCCAGCAAAACAATATCCGGCGGATCAGATGTTATCATATGAAGCCCCTGTTGTCCGGTGCTGGCCTCTATGACTGAATACCCCTTTTCTTCCAGGACTGTACGGTAATTCATACGGAAAATGGGTTCATCCTCCACAATCAGCACTTTCTTGGTTTCAGCGGATTTCATTTACACCTCCCTCCAATAGATGTATTTATCCAAACATTTCAATATGAAAAACACAATCACTCTATCTGGACAGTATGTAAGGATTCAACCCTGAACAGAATAAAACGCAAATAATATTAATTCAATGTTTTTTAATCATTTAGACATTTTCCGCTTATTAAAACAGACCTGGATATTAATTGGTTGCGTCAAAAATCATACCGGTTGAATCGTCACTCTGAATGGAACGTTTTCATTTTCTCTCCCACCTCGGTTGGGTACTGTTTTTCCAGCCATCCGGCAAATCCCCCGTTCAGCAGATAAACATCCGCATCTCTCGTTTTTTTCAGCTTTTTATAAACATATCTCGCGGATTTGCTCCGATTTTGAAAATCGTAAACAATCCATGGTTTTTCAGGATTCAGGTCCAATCGGCTCAATCTGTTCAAATTGACAAAAGGCAATGAAATCGCGGTGGGTATATGATCAATGGTAAACTGATCGTCAGATCGGATATCCAAAAAAATCGCTGCTTCTTCAAACATCAAAACCAGCGCCGAATCCGATGAGACTGTTTGTACCTGAGCTGAATACGAACTCGGAAACAGCAGCAATAATTGGTGAAACCGGATTCCTTGCGGATGAATCTGATTGACACCGATCCCCAAAACCAGCGCCAAAAATCCTATGAAAATCATTCGCCGGATCACTTCCATCCATTACTCCTGAATATTCACATAAACAGGCATGTAAATCGGCTCGATCCTGGGATTATCGGTTTTAATCCGGAGGCGGGAAGATTTTCGATACGCCTGATCCGGTGTCAGTTCAACAATAATAATCATTTTCTCATCCGGTTGAATCAATCCGTTTTTAAATTGAATTTTTAATTGACGGATTTCACATTCGATGGACTGAATCCGGATGGGTTCTTTATAATGGTTAGTTAAACGAATCTGTCGCTCAAGCAAAGTATCCTGATTGACCCGAATTTGCGTAAATGCCAAATACCGGGGATCACATTCTAAATAATTCAGGCAATGAGCAATAAGTTTTACTAACTTGGTTGGTGGATCCTCATTTTCAAATTGTATTGTGATAGATTTGTGAACCTTTCCTTTAAATCCTCTTGTATTTAACTTAAAGGGGATTGAGGCCGTATCTCCGGGTGCATAGGTCTTTTTTTGTGTTTCCACAACAGTACAACCACACGAAGTTCTTACTCCGCTGATTTTCACCGAATCATTTCCTGTATTAACAAACTGAATCACACCTTCAATCACACGACCCGACTCCATTTCTCCCAAATTCATCTCCATTGGAGTCAGAAAAGTGACCTCGTTCGCACATACGCTCACAACAATATAACACATCCACAGGCAACTCCATAGGCAAGATTTCATAATTCCTCCATATGATCTGTTCGCTTCTGTTGGATAAATAAATACGATTTAAGTTTACAATATCAATTTCTGTAAGTGAAAATCAATTGTTAATATGCCCCAATATTTTTTTGGGCAGATTAAAAGTTATTTATACAAACAGGAGAGCCACGCCGCCTACAGCCACAAAGGCCCCCACAATCTCCTGTATCGTAATCCTTTCATGAAAGATAATCAGCGCCGGCGGAATAATCAAAATAGGAACAATCGCCATAATGGTTGATGCAATACCCGTTAATGTATTCTGTATGGCCAGTAATGAAAATCCAACACCCAGAAAAGGTCCAAAAAAAGCACCAATGGTAATCGGGATCATACCCTTTGAATTGCACAAAGCCCGTTTTACCACACCCCATCGCTTAAGAGGAAAAAAGAGCAGACTGAATCCTGTTACTCCCGCTATCACGCGAATTTGTGTGGCCGCAAATGCATCGTAATGTCCCATACCATATTTACTAAGTATCAAACCAACCGCCTGGCCCAGGGCACCTCCAAATGCCAGCATCACTCCGCGAAGGGGTTGTTTTAATTCGATCTTCTTATCTGCATTCCGCCCCATAACCACCAACATGATCCCCGCTACTGTCAGCATCATCGAAAAAATGTCCATCCCGGACAAACGTTCATCCATCCAAATCCCCGCCATCAGAGTTGTGAGCATGGGAACCGATGCCATAATCAACATGGAAATACGGGATCCAATCTCAATAAAAGCCCGGAACAGGAACAAATCTCCCATCACAAAACCGACCAATCCCGAAAGCGTAAGCCAAATCCAGGCATGATTTGAAGCATCCTGAGGAACAGGCCATCCGCGGAAAATCCAGGAATAGACACTGAAAAAAATGAGCGCCATTACCAGACGAATCCAGTTCACCGGCAGAGAACCCACTTGTTTGCCGGCACTTTCAAACGACATGGCTGTAATGGTCCAGCAAAAAGCTGCAAACAACGCAGCCCATTCACCGATATTCGACTGGATCATTAATAAAAAATCCCTGTTAATAATTTCAATACAGACTCAAACGCTTTAAAGATAATATGAAAAACTGAAAATTCAAACACCAAGATATGAATAAAATTTTCTTGCCGAAAAACGCTGAAACAGTTTGATTTTCATCATGTGCTCTCTGCGGACAGATTTAATCATCCTTTTATAAGACATATTTCACCTCTCGCTGTGGCGTCCGGCAATCCATATCCAACCCGCGATCTCGATGGTCCGCAATTTCCGCTGCGATACCAATTGAACGACCGACAAGAAACAGAATAAATACCAAATCCTGCGCCTGTTTCAATGATAACTTTTGCTTCTTATAATCGTTCCATATCAGTTTGAGTGTAATCACGGCCAGCACAGCATCGATGTTGACACAAAATATATTTTGTGTGACACCTTCATTAAATAATTCACGGACCAAGTGATGATAAAAATCCAGAAAAATGTTATAAATCCGCTGTTCCTCAAATTTCTTGTATATATAATCCTCCCGTGGATCAATATTCACTTCATTGCCCTTAAACACCGGATGGTTAATGCAGGGAATGCGCTGATAACCAAGCCGTCCCGTCTCTTTCTGTTCCTGCTTGTACTTTCTATAAATGCGGGCGGCTTTGTTTGCCAGGGATTGCAAATTCAGTCCATGTGACCGATTTCCCGGATCGATAACATCAACAAAACTGAACTGTTCGATTAAGTATTTTACCGCTTCGAATCCATTGCCACCATGAGCCAATCCCGTGTTGCATAAAAATCCGACAAAAGCAAGGCTTATGGGATTTCTCGCGCTGACTGTTTCTTTTGCTCCTTTCGCTGAAAGTGTTCCGGGCCCGTTCGTCATGGTCAATCCAAGAAGCATTTGCAATTCGATCAATTCATTCCCTGCGGGCTTTCGGTTAAACAATATCCTGAATATATTCTCAGAAAATGACACCCTTGGATGAAACGTTTTATCATCATTAAGATACTTCCAGAACTCATGATGGGTTTGGTCAACCACTGAGTGCGAAATGATAAACGCAATTAAATAAAGATACAAAACGGCATCTTCAGCCAGCTGGCGACTTATCCGTTTCTCGAGCATCGGATTCCAAAACAAACATACCGAGAGTGTGGCCAGAAAGAAGGCATCCCGATCCTTGATCTGTCTTTTCTGTGATTCTGCCAATGACAAAATCAATTGACAAAAATGCAACGGAGGCCGCCTTTTGGACTCCTCTTGCACCTCTTTTAGTAACCATCCACTGTAAAAGGTTGATTCGACAGTGGATTTTGTAAAAAGCATCTTCTCAATCAGGGATTTCAGTGTTTTATCAATATTATTCGAAGATCCGGGAACGCCATATTCACGAATCATATCGATAATCCATCGACTGTATTCCCGGCTTTTGACTAAAAGCGGCATTTCACCAATCAATGCCAGTTGTGATGCCAGACAAGCATTGGGTAAGCATCGGCTGCGATCTTCTTCATTAACCGGCATCTGCCGGACACTGATTTTTAAAAAGAGATTCAATAAAAAATTCATTTTTTTTCGGTCCCGGCTCTCAGGCATAACTTTTGACAGGGAAAAGAAAATGTTTTGTTCCACAGATTGCTGGGATAAACTTAATACTGAAACACCATGCAGTTCGGCCACGTGTGTTCCAGGATGAATCCTTGACACGCCAGACACATTGCGCATATTTTGGCGCATATACTGCGCACCAACCTGTTTGCTCATTTTAGCAATTTGTTGATCATAGGGTAGTAAGGCTGTTGTTATTTTCAGACTTAACGGCTCCGGCAGAACAATAAGATTATCGCCAATCCATAGTTTTAAAGAAAGATCACCCGCCGGCTTGAAATCAGGTGGCTCCCCGATTTTTTTAAATACCGCTTTCATGGCTTCCGGAAAATGCTGGATCGATGCAATACGGATTCCTTTTTTAGTCACTTTCGGATGATCGGAATCGAAAACCGGTATGTCCAAATATGTATCAAACCATTGTTCCTTTGACTCTGCATCATCGCCTCCTCCTGCCATAGCACCCGCATGTCCGCATGATCGAATAATACTTTTTTTCCACCGGCCAGTCACACATACCACCATCGGTTTGCTAAATCCAAATCTTCTGGACTGTATCCATTCCAGGGCTTGCTTTTCATAATATCCACCCGGCTCAATATAAAGGGCCACTGCTTTTGTTCTTGCATCATTCTGAGCAGCGTATAGAAATTCCGGCAGTGCAAAATGGATATACACATCCTTGCCAGAACTCACAGCTGTAGTTACCCCAAATCCACCGGTTTTCAAATATTCGGCAATCGTTGTAGTAAAATTTCCGGAATTGGAATAAATGGCAACAGATCCTTTTTTTAGGGCTTCTTCGGGATGATCTCCACCTAATGCTCCACCAACCCGAACACGATCCCACACATTGGCAACCCCTAAACAATTGGCACCAATTACATCGACACCGGCTTCCTGACACGTAAACCGAATATTTCGTGAATCCCTGGAGGTGACCTTTTCTGTAACAATGACGATCCGTTTTAGATCTTTATTGTAAGTCACCAGTTCCCATACAGCCTGACTGACTGCCGCCGGTGGCAAATAGATGACTCCGACATCAAATCTGATATTACTTTTCATGACATCCAATACACTTCGAAACACGGGAATTTCTCCGATTGCAGTCTCCAAAGTGCCCCGACGTCCATACTGAACACCTGCCACAACATTACCGCCGCTGTACTCATGAGATACAGGAGTCACTTTTCTGCTTTCGCTGCCCAGAATGTTGATGACACAGATCCTCGATTGCTTTGTAATCAATTCTTCTAAAGAATGAATTCCCACGTAATATGGAAAGGGTTTGGTAACTTGTCCTCTCATACCGATTCCACCTTTCTTCGATATATATCCCTTCCTGTCTCATCCCAAAAACGATCGATTTTTTTCGCATAATTCAATACTTCGATCATGGATGAATCATATCCAAACATCTTATATGGCAGCTTTAACCGGTCCAAAATATCTTTGGCATAAAACATCCCACGGATCAGGTTGGGACCTCCCCGACCTATAACCGTATAAATAGGTCGATGTCCATATTCTGCCATATGATCCCGAAGCGCATCAAAAATACCTTTAAATGTAATATAAATATCAGTATTATTGGCTTTACCGCCGATTAATAACAGCAAATTGGCTTTATCAAGCCAATACTTAAAAACAATCCTGCTGATTTGTATCATCTTTTCATAGGGCGGATTGCCCCCGAAGTCCGACGAAAAAACCGCCTGATCCCCCAACGTTTCGGTTGCTGCGCTGTTGGCTCCGCCCCCGAACATAAAAGGAATAATGGTTCCTTCCGGATTAAGTTCCAGAACATCGGATTGTCCTTGATAGGTTCTAAGCCGATTAATCTCAGATTCAAAAGGGGTCAGTTCGGATTGAAAAATCATGCCGGGAAGATTCAAACGACGCCAAGCATGATTATCTTGATCAAAAGCTGCTCGAAAATCACAAGCCACAGGAACAAAGCGATTCCCCTCTTTTCGCATACGGATAGGATTTAACTCCAGGGTGGTCAGGCCGTAATTGTCATACAAATCCCAAAGCTTTGGCAAATGTTGAACCAGTGATGATATATAGGGTTCGGGACAGTCTGTATCGACCAGCGCGTTGGTAACATCAAAAGATTTAATACCAATAAAGGGATCAATCCAGACCATGCGTTTTTTTTCGGCAGGCAATGATTCAATATCCATTCCACCATGGGGGCTGATTGTAAAAATGGGTTTTCTTTTTCTGGTAGACGTACTGATGCTAAAATAAATCTCCGTGTCAGAGGGCACAAACTCTTCAAAAATGACACCGTTGGATCGAACTATTTTTGTACCCCATTGGTGCGTTGAAAAATATAACTCTTCCTTTGCCTTCATCGCCTCGGTCAAGCTGTCCACAAAACGGATCAATCCGGCTTTGCCTTTCTTTCCCACTCCACCAAAGAACACCGGCTTTACCACAAGTTTTCCGAACTCGTCCAGCATATTCTGCAATGCTTCCAAAGTCGCATCCCCATCCAGGGAACGAGCCACCGGAAACTCAATCAGCTCCAACAGCCTGGCGCCATATTTCAATCCGGCCATTTGCATGATAAACCCCGCCTTTCAATTAAATCAACAAAATTGCCCTACCGTAAATAATACTGCATTATAATATCACAATTTCAATTCTTTTTTCAAGGGAAATTTTGTTTTATCTGTCTATTTCTACCCAGTAGAAACTATCTATTTTTATTCGCATTTTTCAAAATGAAAACTATCTGAAAGACCAATTTCTGCTTAAAAATCACATTTAACAATATTCATTTGGATTGGTATATTTCTTGCCCTAATCCATTCATTATCTCGGTATTCATCAACTGAAGGACAATATGGCTGTCAATCTGCAATTTGATCAATTCGTTGAAAAGGTTATTTATAAAAACAAGCTCGTCACTGAGGAACAGCTTCAAAAAGCCAAAGTGCTGCTCGTTCAGCATCCTGAATTGCAATTATTAGATATATTGATACGTACCAAACTGGTCAGCGAGAAACACGCCGCTCTTATCAAAAATAAATTCGAATCACAATCCCGACCGCAACAACCCCCTGCTGCTTCCCCGTCTCAAGTCAATACAATTTCGGCATCACTTCCATCAGACGTCTCTCCAACACCCAGGATCTCTTCTGACACTCTGAAAAACTCTGAATCTCTGCAAGCGTTTCTGATGGAAGCCCGCAATCAGGATGCTTCAGATTTGTATATCAGTGTCAATTCCCCCCCTCTCATTCGAAAGCACGGCAAAATGATCCTATTTGACCGGCCTCCCTTTACTCCTCAGGAAACAGAAAAAATTCTATTTAACGCGTTAAAGGAAAACCAGCGTGAAAAATTAAAAACAAACCTTTCCCTTGAACTTTGTCTGGAATTTCCGGATCACGGACGATATCGAAGCTGTTTCCTAAAACAACGTCTCGGCTGGGAAGCGAGTTTTCGGATAATTAGTCAATCTGTTCCAAAATTTGAGAACCTGGGCCTTCCTGAGCACATCAAGCAATTTGCCGATTACACTCAAGGGCTGGTACTGGTCACTGGCCCAGGAGGTGCCGGTAAATCGTCTACTTTGGCCGCGATAATCGATTTGATCAATCAAAAACGATCAGAGCATATCATTACACTGGAAGATCCGATTGAATTCATATATGACCCTATTAAATCACATATCAGTCAACGCCAGGTGGGATCGCATACTAAAAACTTCAGCAATGCGCTTCGTGCCGCACTCCGCGAAGATCCTGATGTCATTTTGGTCGGCGAATTGAGAGATCTTGAAACCGCTTCACTGGCTGTAACAGCCGCAGAAACCGGCCATCTTGTCTTTTCAACACTTCATACAATCGATGCCGCTCAGACGGTAATGCGTCTGTTGGATTTTTTCCCTCCCAACCAGCAAAATCAAATCCGGGCCATGGTCAGTGAATCCTTACGGGGGATTATCTGTCAGCGTCTGATTCCCAGGGCGGACGATCAAGGACGTGTGCTGGCCTTGGAAATCATGATTAATCTTTCCTCAATCAGCAGTCTGATTCGCGACAACAAGGTCTTTCAAATTAAAAATATGATGCGGATAAATCAATCAAAGGGAATGCAAATCATGGATAACTCCATTAAAGAATTACTCCAGAAAAAAATAATTGAAACCGATGAGGCCCATTATGCTATGGTCGATAACCTGTTGTTTCAACAGCAAAAAAGCAGTGGAATATAATGAATGTAGGAGCTATTCATGCCTTTGATCGATCATTTGTGTGATATATTATTGAACAAGCGTGGCTCTGATTTGCATCTGCTACAGGGCCAAAAGCCCAAAGTTCGCATACATGGCTATTTGGATACATTGGATGAAGAGCCGGATTTGGATCAAGAAAGAATGAATCAAATGCTCAGCGAAATCTGCGAACCATGGCGATGGAAAAAATTCCAGGAGCATATGGATGTTGATTTTGCCTACAGTCTTGAAGACCGGGGTCGATTCCGGGTGAATTACTACTATCAAATACATGGTATGGGCGCAGTGCTCAGAATGATTCCTACAGAGATTTTATCTATTGAAAAATTAAAACTGCCGTCTGTATTAATCAATTTCGCTAAACTGCGTTCAGGGCTTGTATTAATGACAGGTCCCACCGGCTCCGGAAAGTCAACAACCTTGGCGGCAATCATTCATCATATCAATATCCATGAAGCCCGCTATATTATCACCATAGAAGAACCCATTGAATTCGTTCATCAAAATAGAAAAAGCATCTTCTGTCAGCGTGAAGTAGGCAAGGACACGCATAGTTTTGCTGAAGGATTAAAAACGGCTGCGCGCCAAAATCCGGACGTCATTCTTGTAGGTGAACTTCGGGATTACGAAACCATTTCTCTGGCACTATCCGCTGCCTCAATGGGTATGCTGGTCTTTGGGACTTTACATACCAATTCCGCAAGTAAAACAGTTGATCGAATCATCGATGTGTTCCCGCCCGATGAACAAAATAAAACCCGAACTATGCTGGCTGATACCCTGCGGGGTGTATGTTCTCAAATGTTGCTGCGTACCAAAGACGGGAACGGACGAATCGCTGCCAACGAAATTTTAATGGCTACCCAGGGATTATCTTCGAATATTCGCGAAGGCAACACAACCAATATTCGCAATATCATCATGGCTGGTAAATCCAATGGCATGCAATTAATGGATGATTCTATTGAAAAATATTTACGGAGCAACCAAATAAGTGGTGAAGAAGCGTACCTGAAGTCCAGTGATAAAAAGCGTTTTCTACAATATGCGCATTAGTCGCACAAATCATTCTCTTGCCCGCCGCAATCAAAGACACATAAATTTATTCATAAATAAGAAAAATCCATAATAATTGATTTACTTGCTCTATTTATTTTAAAATAAAATACCTGGACATTCTTTCGAAAAAAATCAAATTGCATATCAAACTGATATTGAGTAACTTCCATTCATGAAATTTTCAATATGGATATATGCTCTTGTTTTTCTGTTCCTGGGATTCACTCACGCGCAATACATTAACATTCCACTTGGCTTTGAAGAACACGCCTCTGGAAATGACAGTTACGTCCCGTATCACCGTTCCCTGTCTCCCCGGATTGCGCTGGCACTGAGTGGGGGGGGGGCAAGGGGAATTGCACAAATTGGTGTATTGAAAGTACTTGAACGCCATGGAATTCCAATCGACGGTATCACTGGTACCAGTATGGGTGCAATTATCGGCGGTCTTTATGCAATCGGATATACGGCTCATGATCTTGATTCTCTGGCCAGGCAAATCGCATGGGATGAAATCATTCGGGATACACCCCCCAGACAACAATTATTCCTCGCTGAAAAAGCTGAGCGCTCACGTCATCTGTTTCAACTAAGATTTCAGGGATTTTCGCCGGATATTCAAAGCGCCTTTACAAGTGGCGTCAAATTTAATCAGCTTCTCTCTGAATTAATCTGGAAGGCTCGTTATCCGGTTTCAAGAAATTTCGATGATCTGGCCATCCCTTTTCGCGCCATTACAACAGACCTTTTAACGGGTGAAAAAGTCGTTCTCTCTGAAGGCTCTCTAATAGAAGCCCTTCGGGCCAGTATGGCCATCCCCCTGCTGTTTACTCCGGTCAGAAAAAACGGCGCCTGGCTTGTAGACGGAGGCCTGGTTCAGAACCTTCCAGTGGATGATGCGCGCAATCTGAAATGCGACTTGATCATTGCTGTGGATACATCCTCAAAATTAAGAATTGAAAACAATTTGAAAGCACCCTGGGAAATTGCGGACCAGGTGACAACAATCATGTCACAGGAGTCCATTGAAGCTCAATATCAAAAAGCAGACATCGGAATCCAGCCATTATTGGAGGAATTATCAAATACTGATTTTTCAAAGATTGATGATATTATTCAGGTCGGAGAGAAAGCCGCCGAAGCAAAGATATATTTAATTGACTCTCTTCTTTCTAAACGTGATTTAAAGTTTTCCGACAGGATCTGTCCTGTGAAATACATCACCGTCTCCGGCTGTCAATATGAAACAGCCGCTTATTATTTGAACAAGCTGAATCTTGACACACGCTATCCGATTTCAACGAATGATATTCGATGGTCGGCCCACAAGCTTTATCAATCAGATCTGTTAACAAACATCACGGCCTCATATGATACCAGTCAGCATATCCTGCATTTTCAGGTCAGTGAAACACCTCGAATCAAGCGGATTGTCATTTCAGGAAATCATGAATACTCAGATTCCTTGTTACTCTCTTTGATTGAAACCCGTCCACATCAAAGGATTCGAATTCAGCAGGGTAAAAAAGATCTCAGAAAATTACTTGCTTATTATCAGGGTGCAGGATTCACGCTTGTTCGGCTGCGATCAAGTGCCGTTCAAGACCATGTACTCTATATTGATCTTAATGAAGGAAAAATAGACAAAGTTAAAATTCGCGGACTTGATATTACAAAACCATTCGTTATTCAACGGGAACTGACAATCAATAAAGGCGAGCTGTTTAATATCGCAAAAGTGAATCAATCTGTCCAAAATATTTACAGTACCGGTTATTTTGAGGATGTTCGATTTGAAGTTGTACCTCAGGAAAATGATTACCGGCTTATCTTTCATGTCACTGAACAAAAATTTTCATTAGCGCGCGTTGGATTGAAATATGATCTTGAAAGGCGATCTAAAGGATTCATAGAAGTGGTTCAGGATAATATCTGGGGAATTGGAGCAGAAGGAACCCTGACAGGACTACTGGGTTCAAAAGATGAGCAACTTAAGGGAAGTTTAAGAGCCGACCGTTTATACACGTCTTTTCTGACATCAAAACTTGAAATTGGATATAACCGGTCACAATACGATTACTATCTGGATCATAAAATTCAGGGCTCTTATAAACTCAGCCAACTGTATGCTACATTCGGAGCAGGCAGGCAAATGCAGCGCCTGGGAACCGTTTTTGCTGAGATCCGTTCTGAAATCTTCAATATTCAGGCTGATTCATCTGTGGCTGTCAACCCGGATAAAAAATTTATACAAACGGTTTGTATCCGATCAGAAGTGGATACACGAGACCGGATGCCCTTTCCAAGTCGGGGAAAATACCACCGGTTGGAATATGAGACATCAGCCCGATTTTTAGGCAGTGAAATCGACTTTATCAAACTCAGTTCATGGCTTGAATCCTATTACCCCATTCATCGGGATTTCGTTTTTCATCCCAAATTTTTCTGGGGCACTTCCGGCCTTAACACACCATTTTCAAAACAATTCCGAATGGGAGGATTAAACAGTTTTATCGGATTGCCCGATTATGCCTGGATTGGAAAGCGAAATCTTTTATTGAGTAGTACATTGAGATACCGCCTTCCTGTTCGTCAGCTCGTTAAAAGTTATTTATCCATCCGCTACGACTTTGGGGGTATCTGGGAAAAATATGCAAAAATTAATCTGGACGACTTTAAACACGGTATCGGGATCATTTTATCCATGAACACCCTTGTGGGGCCGCTGCATTTGGCAGCCGGCCGCATGAGCGATGGACAACATCAATATTATTTTTCATTGGGACATCATTTTTAATATCTCTTTTTATATAACTTTTCATACAATCAGAATCAACAGACGACTCATTTTTCTTCATTCATGATCAAATGCTTCAATTTTATATCCAGCCTAAGTTTCGGCCGGCCCATTCAACGCATATAGATTAACTTTATGGAATGTCTGACTCCAGGCCGGTCAAGCACAGCATAATAGATACCGGTACTGACATGACAGTCATTATGATCCGTCGCATCCCACTGGATATAAGATAAACCGGGTTTCAGGACCAAGTGTTTAACAACCTGGCCCAATATATTATAAATCCTCAAGTTCCAATCCGCCATTTTACTGTCCGGTATAACAATCTTCAAACAGGTCTGATCATTAAACGGATTGGGAAATGCTGTCAATTCGACCGTACTGTCGGGATCAACCTCCTCGACAGCAGTGGGAGCATCTGCCTGCCCCTCTTTATTGTCAGAACTTTGATCATCGTTCTCACTGTCTGCATCATTTTGATCCCCATATGTCATAAGATCCGGATGATAGATCAGGAATCCGGTATAAGGCGTTAAAATGCGCTGGTCAATACTCAATTGGATAATGTCATTGACTGTAAGCGGATCATAGGAACGATGCACCAGAGAACGGATATGATCCCCGTACCAGGACGTTATTACAGGCTCACCTCCGGTCACCATATCATTCGCTGTTACGGTAAAGGTCTTTTTAACTGTCTCCATATGGACCTTTCCCAGTACAGTCACATCCATGGGCAGTTGACCGGAAAATTTTCCGACCTGCATAATGGGCGTATTCAACGGATAATATCCTTCATGTAGTGCCATTAAATGCTGACTGTGGGCGTACCCTTCCTGAAAACGCATCTGAACTTCAATCCGTTCAAAATGACTCACTTTTTCATACAAAAGAGCCGTAATAATGGTTTTAATATCATGATACCACAGGAAAAAAAGATTCCCCAGGGTTGCGTCTGCCATTCGTCCGTAAAACGACTGCAGCTGAGTTTCGTAATATCCGACAGAGTAATTACCAATATCATTTGAAGAATAACGTAAATAACTCTTGTTGTCCAGATCAACAAAATGGAGTCGTGTATTTTTTGGAAACATGCCAATAATCCGGTCTGCGAGCGCCTCGAAGTCATTCATATTCAGATTGACTTCATCTGTATTTGAGAAAAAAATCACTTCACTGCAACCGGACTGCTGATGAATAAACTCTGCAGCCCGAGTGACCAAAGGCAGAAAATAACTGTATCCGGGAAAGGAACGCTTCATAGTCAGAGAAAATAAATTGTCCAGATTGGTTTCAGTGCAGCTCAACCAGTTATTTCCACCCTGAACAATATCATCATAACCCACAATAATATTGATAGAATCCTGCTCACTCAGTGTCGATTGAAGGGTCTCCTTTAAAAAAGTTAAGAGATATTCACCATCCAGATCTTTGGAATTGTATCGGTTAAAATCGATCACAATCAGCATGTTTCGGAATTCATTTACCTTGGGAACTTCAGGCGGATTAACAGCCAGATGATAAAAATATTCACCGTTTTTCTGATAGGTACTAAAAAAGAAATCATCTTTGACCGGTGACGGAAGCACCATTTCGACAAACTGATCATATTCGAGAGGAATAACCTGGTTCCAAATTTTCTGATCGGGCACATGGTTCGACTCTAAAACTTCCGTGCCGATCATCTTTGGCTCATACGGTATATCTTGATATGCATACGACACCTGCAACGTATCGATCTTCGATGTTTTTTCTGAAATAAGCTGTGTAGTGGGCAGCCAGGCTCTCATTGAATTAACCGAAGGCCGTCCGGGTAACAAATATTGAATCATAAATTGTTTACATTCACCGCGCATTAACGGAAATATTTTTAATTCATAACTAACTTGTCCGTTCCTGTCCGGGCTTGATTGTGTCAGCAATCCGGGATGGCGTACTGGAGTGCTGACATCGCTGAACAAGAGTTCGGCTGTCCATTTATCCAGCACCTGGGCATGAGCCACAGAATCTCCAAACCAAATCCAGAATTCATGCATCACAGCATGTTCCGGCAATGTGAATTGCCAGAGAAATTCAAGTTCATCGTAGTTTTTAAAAAACCAGCTGTTAAAATTATAGGATACGGTTAAGTACAGATTCATTTCCACATAATTACCACGTGAATAGACTTTAAGCTGAGCTTCATCGATATTGACATTATAATCCTTCACACCCGGATAATTGGCTTCATAAACACTGAACTCAGTGGCATGAATCCCGGTAATAATATAAAATAAACATATGACGATAATTTTTATTCGACACATGATAACCTCCCTATCAAGCTAACGAACGATCATCATTTTCAATGTCCGGTTGATCTCTCCGGATTGAACATGTAAAAAATAGACACCGGATTCCAGTATTGCACTTTCTTGGGTTCTTCCATCCCACTGAAATTCGATCTTACCACACTGCGAGCAAGCATCCAATGATTTTATAAACACAACCTGACCCATGACATTGGTAATTGTCATTTGAATTGGCTCTGTAATTATATCCGGCAACCAGGACATGATAATTCGGGTTTTAGGATTGAAGGGATTTGGATACACGGTTATTCGGAACGATTCGGGTAACTTAAAACCGGATGCCACTGAAGTGGTCGATGTTTCTGTAAATACTGAATCTGAAGCGGTTAGTTTTTGAAATCCGATCGAACCCTCCGGACCCGGTATGACCAGACCACTGTAAGGTGTTAATACATTCTGTTCAATCGCCAATTGTTCAATATAATCGATGGTCTCGTAACTTTGCGGTTGAAGTAACAATTCATTACGTATGTAATGGCCATACCAATATTGGATCACCCATTTCTGGATGTCCTCCGGAACGTCATGGTTATTCTCATGGAAATCGAATACGGCTTGATACAACGTATCCTGATAATTTCCAAAAAAGCCAAGCGAAAATAAATACGGCTGGCTTGCGTTGAACAACCCGATTTGAAAATACCGTGACATATTATGAAAATGCTGGCGCCCTCGGTTCAGATTGACAGCGGAATATGTCAATCCACCCTGAGGAATCAGATCAACTTCCACCGAAGTCACTGTCGGTGCAAAGCAGTCAATACCTGCATCTGTCCAATCATATTCATGATAATCCCGAAGGCATATAAAACTGCCTCTAGATAAACGGAACAGGTTTTCATAGAGATACTGGTTGCCTTGATAGTATTTATTGTTGATGGAATAGGCAGATCCATATGAAGAAGCATCTATGATTCGAAAAACAAGAGGATTTTCGGCATTGAAATAAGTCTGCTGCAGAATTTCCATCACTGTTCCTGCCGGATACCCGTGATCTGTATCATTCGAAATCAGCCAGATTTCACCGGACAATCCTTTTTTGTTCAATAATTCAACTGCCTCCCGAAGCATAAAGGGCATGGTTGTAAGCTTCGGAACATAGTTTTCTGCCTGATTAAGCGACGCATCGATGAGGCTGGCAGACGCTTGCTGAAAATCGTACGAAAGCCATGTTGGATTGAAATCACTGATTAAAAATATCACAGAATCCTTACTAGAGGTGCTTTCTGTTAAAGGATAATATAGTTTTTCGAAAATTTTCTGACGCCCGAAATACGATGATTCCATCAAATCAATTCCGATCACAATATGTCTTGAAGGCCATCGATCAAATCCTATCTGGGGAGAACAGGCCATTTGATAAAACTTGTTATCACCTGCCTCACTCACCTGAATAAACGAACCGGATTGAACCTCCTGCGGCACCCTCAGAATGGAATTATCATAAAAATTTATATTGTCGGGACCCGTCTCGGCTGTCCAGTAATCTCCTGATCTTTCCCATATGGATGGCATGTCAGAGATCACCCGGGGTGCTTCTTCGGGATGATCATGATCCAGCACATAAAACACGGCCGACGCCTGTGAATTGCATTCTAATTCATATGGATTGTAAAATTGCCGAGACAGAATATAAAATCGGCGCACATCCCAGTACATTTGGCAAGGAGAAAGTGTTCTCATGATCAATTCAACAGATTCATCTCGATTCACAGGTGAGATCTCCAGCCGGTAAAAATGGCTCCAGTTTGCATTATATTCCCGACTCCGGTATTCGCGGAGTAATGCCCGGGGTCCTGTCTGGTTATCCATAAGGGTCTCAGCTTTAGAAAGGTTCAGCATATCCGCCCGGACAAACTGCTGTGTCTGTACATCCCAGATTTCCATATCAGTGATATAGGTTTCGTCCGGCAGCTCAAAAATCCATGTCCACGTATAATCCCCGCTGGGAGGAGCCGTGCATTGATATCTGTTCCGATAACTGTCCCATTGACGATTCTTACCCAATTTTAGTTTCATATGAGTGGTTGTCTGATAAAAAAGCCCCTGCACGTCAATCCGGGTTTCAAATTTATCATACTGCAGTACGGTCCAGATCCGATAAGGGTATGCAATCTTGTTTGCTCTGAAATTATACGCATTCACTTTATACAGTGAAAACACCAGGATAATTATCCCCACGGTTATCTTCCTCATAGGAATCCTCCTTGGAATAAGTTTTTTCATTGTTATTGTGATATACACATGTATGTATAAAGCTAACGGGTGCTCACCCCAAAGATGTGATACTGAAAGTAAGAATATAAAAAGTTACACAATGCAATAGCCAAAGGCAATAAAAAAACCCCGGTGCATTCAAAAAGTACCGGGGCTGAGATTTTATAACTCCACCATTTAATTTTTTTCTTTCAACCGCTCTCGCAAATTTTGCAATCGGCGATTATCCAGTTCGTGATTCCACTTGATCCAAGGAGATTGCTCCTCCTTATCTTGTACCGAAAATCCGCCAAAATTGATGATTTCTCCGTTTTTACTGACTGTGATTTGCTGCATGGCTTTCACAATCTTGACCCATTCTTCCACGGACACTTCTTTTGGTCCCTGTACCTGTGTAGGTCCCTGAATTTGCGTGGGTTTAAGGCTCCCTGTCTGCATGGGTTTTAACAATTGCTGTGGCTGCCTCCGCAACTGGACTTCCCCCTCATAAACCTTCAACTGTGTTGTAGAATCTTCATTCACATTCATTCGAAGAATGGTTCCCGTAATCGCAGCGGCGGCTACCGGGGCTGAAATATCAAATTCTGTGTTGGCTTTGACTGGATTCACATTGGCCCAGAGCTCTCCCTGTTCAACAGAAATATTTGTTTTGATCTTTTTTTCCTTTGTCTCTTCGTAAAGACGAACAATATCGATCACCGTCCTTGGTGCCAGACGAATGATATCCAGTTCAGATAAATCCACTTCTGCACGTGAATCAATATAGGTTCTTACCTTATCACCCGAAAGAACTTCCGTATTGACCAGTGCATTCTTCCAATCTTCCAAATCACCTGATTTACGCTTCACCTGACCATCCACATAGGTCACCACACCTTTTTTTGCATCCTGGGTGTCAGTCCAGGCCTGCACGCTCACTAACAAACAAATGAGCATCATTGACAACACACATTTTTTCATCATTATTTTCCTCCGACCCCTTCTTCTGGATAATAACGACTATATACCAAATCGACCAGTTTGATCGCTTCCCGAGAAAACGGATCCACATCACGTTTGAAAAGCTCATTGTCGATCAAAATCTTGGCCACCCGCCAGCTTTCCGACTCTTCCAGCTTTTTCATAAGATGATTATATGCATCCTGATCATTGTTGAACAATTTTTTCACAAATACTTTTTCTGTTTTTGAATCGATCATCTGACATAAATTACCCACAGTCACACCGGTACGTCGGTCAAAATCGTCCTTAGCTTCAGTTTCAGAGCTCATTTCTGAAGGTTGGGGTTGATCTCTGCGAATAATTCGCATCTGCTTTTTTGGTAGAGTTTTCTCTTCCGGTTTTGCGACAGGTTTTTTATCCTCCTGAGATTTCTGAGGAACGGGAGCCTGTTTCTCCTCGTGAATCAAATCCTCACTGCCCAGTACTTCATCCAGATCCCAACCCCCGTCTTCCTGATCGGCCTTGGATTCCGGAGGATTGATTTTAATATCTTCCACCCTCTGTGTTTCGGTTTGAGGGCTGATAATATCATTTAAATTGAACTCTTCATCTCCCACCTCCGAGAGATCAAGATTTTCAAATCCTGTTTCTTCTTCAGAATCGACTTTTTGTGCCTCTTGAGGCACCTCTTTTATCGTCTCCTCTATCGATCCGATCGGTTCCGGTTTTTCTTCTTTTTCCTGAACTTCATTCTCCTTTGATTTGGAAAATTCCTCTTTCAGTTCAAGATACCGCTTCAGTGTCATCTCCAGATCAACAAGATCAAAATCCTCTCTGCCGAGTTTCATTTCTACCTCAACAGCCCGGCGAAATCCAATTAGGTTCCGATCTGCCATGAATTCTTGAACCACCTGTCCTTCGACCCGTGTAATCTCTTCACCTTTTGTTTCCGAAATAAAATCTATCAATACCGAAAAATCACCTGTCGCCAGCTTTACCGGTTCTTGTCCTGTCATACGGTGCAGCATTTCGTTCATTAAATTTGTATATTCATCACTTTCAATGGCCTGATAACTCAACCGTTGACACTCTTCAATTAATTTCTCTGCATAAGAAAGCACTTTTAAAAAGGGATTAAGAATTCTACTCATTTTGTCAAGACCGATATTTGTTTCCCCGTTAAATAATAATCGCCGCATGGTATCCACTGGTTTAACAAGATAATCCATCCGGAGAATGAGAGCTGTTCGGAGAACCTCCTCGACTTCCTCATTTGAAAAGGATGCTGCTTCACGAAAAACATCGATAAAACGATCGCTGATGTGGGCAATATCATTTTCTGATAAATCAAAATGAGGTGTTGATTTTATGGAAATCGGTGATTCGGTCTGAATAAACGTTTCAACCTGATTTTTAAAAATTGCCTTAATATATGCGGGCAGGGCAGTATCGGCAGAAATCTTACTAAAACGAACTTTATTGTTCCCGGCAAGAAGCCGCTTCTTCAAGCTGGTAATCAATACAATAGTCTCGTTTTCCCACATGGTATAACCTTTCTAAACGTCAAACAATATGTTTGCTTCCCACCAGGGACCATTGGCTCTCAAATAAAAATTGTGACGTGTAACCGCCTTAATCTCTATGCAAATTTCATGCCTGTTCAGGTCAATGGGTTCTCCAGCCCAATACCCATCTAAATAGAATTCCGAAGCTTTCTTGTCTGAAAGGTTATGCTTTTCAATATGAAATTGATTAAAAATTAATCCTTTATCAAAATAAAAAAGTATCTCCCTAAGCCATCGATGAAGTAACGATTCCAGATTCTTCTCTTCAAGATGAATGACCTGTTTCTGGACACATTTAATGGTTTCTAAGTTTACAATTTGAGACATCATCGCATAGGCTGCCTCAATGAACAGCTCCGGTCCGTTCTTCCCCCACACACGGAATCCCACATCTGCAGTGTGATCCACAATTTTATAACCACTACTCAAAAAAAAGCCTGATATTGATCATCATTGCTTGCTTTGGTAAACGATTCCTGAAAATTCAACTATATATCTTCGCTACGAACCACTCGTGCCACATCAGCGACTTTATCCTGTTCTGAAAGCCGGATTAAATGGACACCCTGTGTATTTCTTCCGATCACTTTAATGTCTTCAATTTTCTGTCGAATAACCTGACCATTGGATGTAATCATCAGAAGATCATCCGTATCAATCACATCCATAATCGTAATCATCTGTCCGTTCTTCTCATTTGTTTTCATGGTAATGATTCCCTTACCCCCACGCCGGGTAACCCTGTAATCACTGATCAGAGACCGTTTACCGAAACCTTTATCCGTGACCACAAGCAAGGTCCCTTCTCTTCTGCACACTACCATTCCGACTACCACATCATCCTGACCAAGTTTAATGCCCCGCACACCTGCTGCTGTACGTCCCATCTGTCGAACATCTGTTTCATGAAAACGGATGGCCATACCATTCTTTGTTCCCAAGACGACATCCTGAGAACCATCCGTAAGTTCAGCACCAATTAATTCATCATTATCACGAATCACAATTGCGTTAATACCAATACGCCGGGGACGACTGAATTCGCTGAGATGCGTCTTTTTCGTAAGCCCCAGTCTTGTCGCCATAAATACATACTGATCCGTATCAAATGTTTTTACCGGTACTACAGCGGAAATCCTTTCACCCTTATCCAGATTCAGCACATTTATAATTGCACGACCTCTTGATCCCCGTCCCGCCTGTGGAATAGCATGAACTTTCAGCCAGTAACATTTACCCCGACTGCTGAAAAATAGAATATAGTGATGGGTTGTGGCAATAAATAATAGCTCAATTGAATCTTCCCCTTTGGTCCCTGCGCCAATCACACCTTTACCTCCCCGGTTTTGCCTTTTATAACCAGAAACCGGAAAACGCTTAATATAACCAGAGTGGGAAATAGTAATGACCATATCTTCTTCTGCAATCATATCTTCAATAGAAAATTCTTCTGTTTTTGTTACAATTTCCGTCCGTCGTTCGTCATTAAATTTTTCTTTTATTTCATTCAGTTCACCTTTAATTAATTCCATCTGTTTATCGCGGCTATCCAGAATACTTTTCAATTTATTGATCAGCTTAATCAAATTTAAATAGTCTTCTTCAATTTTTTTGCGTTCCAGACCTGTAAGACGCTGTAACTGCATCTTTAATACATGGTCGGCCTGTATCTCGGACAGTTTGAAACTTTTCATCAATCCGTTTTTCGCCGTCTCAGGATTTCTTGATTTCTTGATCAATGCAATAATGGCATCTATATTATCCAGAGCAATTTTTAATCCTTCTAATATATGAGCCTCGCGCTCTGCCTTCTCAAGTTCAAATTTTGTTCGACGAACGATAATTTCGTGCCGGTGATCAATAAAACATTGCAGAAAACTTTTCAGATCCAAAACCTTGGGCACACCCTCGACCAGAGCCAGCATAATCACACCAAATGTGGTCTGCATTTGGGTGTGAACATACAGTTGGTTTAAAATCACCTGGGCCACTGCATCCCGTTTCAGCTCAATCACAATACGCATGCCGTCCCGATCTGATTCGTCCCGGATATCCGAGATGCCTTCGATCTTTCTGTCCTTAACCAGATTGGCAATTGAAGCAATCAGATTGGCTTTATTCACCTGATATGGAATTTCATTGACAATAATGGACTCTTTGTTGCCCCTTCCCTTCTCCAAAGTCGCCAATGCCCTCACGGTAATCCGGCCTCTTCCTGTTTTATATGCCTCGACAATCCCGTTTACACCATAGATTATCCCCCCCGTGGGAAAATCCGGCCCTTGTATATACTGCATTAAAGTCTCAATCCGAATATCAGGATGGTTTATTTGGGCAATGACTGCATCTATGACTTCTCCCAGATTATGTGGAGGAATATTCGTGGCCATACCCACTGCTATTCCGGAGGCCCCATTAACCAGAAGATTCGGAAACAGGGCCGGCATGACAATCGGCTCTTTCAGGGACTCATCAAAATTAGGTATATAATCAACGGTGTTCTTCTCTAAATCTTTCAGAATGGTTTCAGAAACTGCGTTTAACCGTGCCTCGGTATAACGCATGGCTGCCGCCGAATCTCCATCCACGGAACCGAAATTACCCTGGCCATCAACCAGAGGATATCTTAGAGAAAATTCCTGGACCATCCGCACCAGAGCGTCATAGACAGCCGAATCCCCATGGGGGTGATATTTCCCCAGCACATCTCCCACGATACGTGCGGATTTTCTGTAGGGACGATTGTACCGAAGTCCCAGCTGATGCATGCCGTACAAAATACGACGGTGAACCGGTTTTAAGCCGTCCCGAATATCCGGTAAAGCGCGTGAAACAATAACCGACATCGAGTAATCGATGTAGGAGCTTTTCATTTCATCTTCTATATAAATAGAAACAATGCGATCTCTTTTTTCTGCCATAGTCATTCCCGGATTATTTATTTCGTAGTATCTGGTTTTTTATTACAATCATCATATAACTATTCATTCTTGTTTCATAACAAACGTTGACAGCAGCCGCCCTATACATCCAAATTCCGAACATACTCTGCATTTTCTTCGATAAATTCCCGTCTTGGTTCAACCTTATCGCCCATTAAAATAGAAAAAATATGATCCGCCTCCACTGCATCATCTATGGTCACCTTGAGTAGAGTTCGCATTTCAGGATCCATGGTTGTTTTCCAAAGTTGTTCTGGATTCATCTCTCCCAGCCCTTTATAACGCTGCACACCAACTCCATCTCTTCCCAATTTTTTCATTATATCATCCCGCTCTTCATCACTAAAAGCATATTGTTCCTGCTTACCCTTCTTCAAAAGATAAAGCGGAGGCTGGGCAATATAAACATGCCCCTGCTCAATAAGCTCACGCATATATCGAAAAAAGAAAGTCAAAAGCAAGGTGCGTATATGGGAACCGTCCACATCCGCATCAGTCATAATGATAATTCTTCCATATCGAAGCTTTTCAATGTCAAAACTTTCACCACTGATTCCGGTACCAAGTGCGGCAATGATCATCTGAATCTCATTGTTGTTTAAAATTTTCTCAATGCTGGCCTTCTCAACATTGAGAATTTTACCGCGTAATGGCATAATCGCTTGAAACTGCCGATCGCGTCCCTGCTTGGCTGATCCTCCTGCTGAATCTCCCTCAACCAAATACAATTCACAAAGCGAAGGATCCTTGATGGAACAATCCGCCAATTTACCGGGCAAGTTGCCAGATTCCAATGCAGATTTTCTGCGGGTTAAATCGCGGGCTTTCCGCGCGGCTTCCCGCGATTTTGCAGCCATTAGTGCCTTCTGAATAATCTTTTTAGCCACTGTGGGATTCTCTTCAAGATAGTCACTGAGTGCCTCTCCGACAACAGACTCCACAGTTCCCCGCACCTCACTATTCCCCAGCTTTGTCTTGGTCTGACCCTCAAATTGCGGATCTGAAACCTTGACACTAATGATCGCTGTAAGTCCTTCCCGGACATCTTCCCCACTTAACGCAGAAGTCTCATTTTTTCCGTTTTTCAGAAGATTATTTTTTTGGCCATAATAATTCAAGGTACGTGTCAATGCGGTTTTAAATCCAACCAGATGGGTTCCACCCTCAATTGTCGGGATATTATTGACAAAGGTGAATATGTTTTCCTGATAGGTGTCAACATATTCCAAGGCTACGTCCACTTCAACATTGTCACGGTTATTTTCAATCAGAATCGGTTTTTTATGAAGCGGCGTCCTTGTGGAATCAAGATACTGGACGAATTCAAGCAATCCGCCTTTTGCATGAAATGTTTTTTCACGATTATTCCGCTCATCCTTAAGATAAATTTTCAATCCCTTATTTAAAAAAGCCAACTCCATGAAACGCTGGCTTAAAGTATCAAAACTGAATTTTGCATTTTTAAAAATAGAGTGATCGGGTCGAAAAGTCACTTCAGTTCCCCGCCGGTTTTTACGGGTATCATTTTTAACCTTCATATCGCTGACGGGCACACCAATTTTATATTCCTGCTGGTGAATCTTACCATCGCGATAAACAATCACCCTGCACCATTCTGAGAGTGCATTGGTACAGCTCACTCCTACTCCGTGCAATCCTCCGGATACCTTATAAGTGGTCCCATCAAATTTTCCTCCTGCATGGAGCGTGGTCATAACGACTTCCATTGCAGGGCGTTTCTGTACCGGATGTATGTCCACCGGAATACCGCGGCCATTGTCAAGAATCGTAATGCTTTCATCTTGATGAATGTTGACATGGATTTGATCGCAGTGACCAGCCAATGCCTCATCGACACTATTGTCAACTACCTCATATACAATATGATGCAATCCTCGAACGCCTGTATCGCCAATATACATGGCCGGGCGCTTCCGCACTCCTTCCAGACCCTTTAATACGACAATATTTTTGGCATCATAACGTTCCTGCGTCATAGATAAATTTCCTTAAATTAAAATAATTTCTTCGACGGCCTGCATACCGACTTTTCTATTCAATTGAATGATAATATCGGGCAAATGGTACAACAGTTCATGCCTCCATACATCGTTTTTAACACGAACTATCAGTTTTCCTCCTCTCAGAGCCTGAGGTTCTGCAATTTCCGAAATTTTAGGACCCACCACGCCGGACCAGACTTCTAACGTCTGGTATCGCCGCAGGGAAGATTCAATGCCCAGCTCCTTTAATGTACTTTTAAGCACATGGCCCAATGTTTCCATGCTTCGACCTTTTACTGCATGCGCTTTTACAACCAGAATTCATATTTCAATGGGATAACTGTTATTTTTACTTGCCCGTCGTTAATCTGGAAAGTCTTTCCGTCTCTGAAGTATTGATCCTGTTCAACACGACCTGCCCGGTCTCTTGAAATCCATTTTACCTCAGCAGATTTGTCCATGAACAAATAATCAAACACTTAGTTTGATGGGCATCAATAGCATCATGAAAGACTCATCTTCTCTTTGTTGCACGGGTAAAACCAGAGCGGCACTGATGGGGGTTTTTAGTTTGAATTCTATCTCATCTGTATCAATCTGCTTAATGATATCGGAAAGATACTGAGAATTAAACCCGATCTCCATGGGCTCATCCTGATAATCGACACTGAGCTCTTCTCTTGCTTCACCGCCGACATCAACGTCTTCCGAAAGAATCGTCAATTTTTCATGGACCAGTGAGAATCGGATCTGTCGGGTCAGCTGACTCGAAAAAAGGGAAACACGCTTGACCGATGCAGCGAGCAATTGTTTATCTACAAGCAATGATTTTTCATTGTCTTGAGGAATGACACGTTCATAATCAGGATATTGTCCTTCAACCAAACGGGTATGCAGGATCGTGTTGCCCAATTCAAAACTCATACTGCTGTTATCAATGACCAATCGGGTACTACCCTCACTATCCAAATTTTTAAGCACAATCTGAACCGCTTTGGGCGGTATGATCAGTTGAAGATTATCCGTATCCCCTTTATAACCGGTATCCACAATTTTGGAAAGCCTATGACCGTCCGTAGCCACCATACGTAACTCATTATTCTTCATTTGCAGAAAAACACCCATGAGAGCCGGTCGCAGTTCATCCACTGAGACGGCGAAAATGGTTTTTGATAACATTCTTGAAAGCTTTGTATTCTCGACATTCACCACATTTTCTTCCGTCGGCTCCGGAAGTGCCGGATAGTTCTCCTTGGATATCCCCGATATCTGATAAAAACCCTGCTCTGTGGTAATTTTCATTTTATAACCACTGTCAGATTCAAATTGAACGGAAATATCCGGAAGCGATCTCATCATCTCAGTAATAACCCTGGCCGGCAGAGCCACCGCTCCCGTTTCCTCAATTTTATCGGGTTGTATTTCTGTTGTAACCGTCACTTCCAGATCCGTTCCTGTGATTCTCAGTTTCTGTTCAGTTAAGTCAAAGAGTAAATTCTCTAACGCGGGTGTTGTGGATTTTGCGGGCACCACACCGATCACCTTTTGAAGACCTTCGAATAAATTATGCTGATTAATGGTAAACTTCATTCTCCCTGTCCTCCTGGATTAAAACACCTTATTCTATAGAGTCATTAACCCGACGATAATTGTATTGTCCGCCCAGTCGAATATAACTTTAATTCAAACAACTGGTCTCTAACGTTCCTTCTCCGCCGTCACCTGAATCCGATCTCTATCCAATGCTCGGTTGATCCAATCACCCTGTTATACCGACAGGCTATTATTTATTGTAACCTATTATTATAATAACTTTTTATGTAATGTTCAAGAGAAATGTTCTAAAGAGAGGCGACTTCAATCTTCTTTCTCAGCGTATCGATGGTTTCTGGAAATTTATGATCTTTTTCTTTGTTGCTTAACAGATCATCAATGGTTCGAATGGCATGGATAACCGTTGTATGATCCCTGCCGCCAAAATGAAGGCCTATACTTTTTAAAGAATAATGCGTCATTTCTTTTGACAGATACATGGCAATTTGCCGGGCCAGAGCAATTTCTTTTTTACGGCTCTTCCCCCTTAATAAATCATCGGGAATTTCATAATATTCACAGACCACCCTTTGAATTTCTTCTATAGAAATATCTTTACGCCGTGTAATTAGAATATCTTTTAAAACCATTTTGGCAAGTTCCAGATTAATGTCTATCCCTCGCAACGATGAGTATGCGAGCAATTTAATCAGAGCGCCCTCAAGTTCACGAATATTTGAAGTTATATTCACAGCGACAAATTCAATGATTTCCATGGGAAGATCGATTCCGTCCATTTCCGCTTTTTGCTGTAGAATGGCAATTCGCGTTTCCAAATCGGGTGGCTGTATTTCAGCCACGAGTCCCCATTGAAACCGTGAAACCAAGCGTTCTTCCAATCCTTTCAATTCTTTAGGGGGTCGATCAGAAGAAAGCACGATCTGCTTTCCCTTCTGATGCAATGCATTAAATGTATGAAAAAATTCTTCCTGCGTACGTTCTTTGGCCATAAAAAACTGAATATCATCGACGAGAAGCAGGTCTACATTCCTGTAAAGCTGACTGAACTCATTCGTCCTGTTGTTTTGAATTGAATTGATAAAATCAATGGTAAATTTTTCACTAGAAACATATTTAATACGGCTTGCCGTATTCCTATCCTTTGCAAAATTTCCAATACCCTGAATCAGATGGGTTTTTCCCAGACCGACTCCCCCGTATAAAACCAGGGGATTAAACGAGGTACGGCCAGGAGCTTCTGATACTGCCAGGGATGCGGCCTTGGCAAATTGATTTCCCTTTCCTTCCACAAAGGTATCGAATGTGTATCTTGAATTCAGATGTGTATCTTCGCCCATATATTGACCAGCCATTCTTTTGGGCGGATCTGATTGGATGGTTGCCTTTTGCTCTTCTTTTTGCAGAATTGCATATACAGGAACGGATTCCTCGCCCAATACTTGAGACAATGCCTGACGAATCACATGGGGGTAATGCTCTTCCAGCCATTCATAGAAAAATTGACTGGGAACCTGTACAGTCAACTTTCTTCCCTCTACCCGGAGGGGTTCAATGGGCAAAAACCAGGTGCGATAACTCTGTGGATTTACATGTTCTTGTATCAAAGACAATGCATGCTTCCACACTTCTCTTGGATCTTGGTTGTTCACATTTAACGCGCAGTTATCCACATCCAATGACATGAGGCACTCCTATCAATAAATCTCACAATAAAATTGCCCCCCCTGAAGACACAATTCCTTAAAATTTAAGAAGATAGAAAAAGAGATATTTTTTGAAAAAACCGGACTATCTTATTATATTTCAAAGAGAAATCACATGATAAAACTTGTTTTCGAACTTATACACAACTTGTCCACATGGTCTGTTTTTCCGTTTTTGGCTCTCTCAATATATCAAAAACCTTTATAATGTCAAGGAAAATTTCAAGAATTTTCAGGATAATTTTGGTTTTTTTTCATATTGAAAAAGCCATGATTTCGTAAAAAAAATGATAAAATAATCGAATATGATTCCTTCAATGGTATTTAAAAAAAATCATCGGTAACAAGCGCCCATCATTTTAAATAAACGAAAATTTTTAAATATTCGAAATTAAAAAAAGCCCCCGGCCTTTATTCTCCGGGGGCTCAATAGTTTTCTTATGAGAAAATAAAAAATGCATTCAATGTTAATCCATACAGTCTATCCTTATTCTTCTATTGCCGCCTGAGCCGCAGCGACCCGGGCAATAGGCACGCGAAATGGTGAACAACTGACATAATTCATGCCAACCTGATGGCAAAATTTAACAGATGCCGGCTCTCCGCCGTGTTCACCACAAATCCCAACCTTCAAATCAGGTCGGGTGGAACGTCCACGCTTTGTTCCCATTTCTACCAATTGCCCAACACCTTCCTGGTCAAGCACCTGAAACGGATCAACCTTAAGGAGTTTTTTATCAATGTAGACAGGCAGAAACTTACCAGCATCATCACGTGAATAACCAAAGGTCATCTGGGTCAGATCGTTGGTTCCGAAACTAAAAAATTCGGCGGTCTCTGCAATTTTATCTGCAGTGAGTGCTGCTCTGGGGATTTCAATCATGGTCCCGATCATAAAATCTATCTTGTTGCCCTTTTCTTCGAACACTTTCTCTGCTGTGTCTTTTATGATTTCCGTCTGCATATCCAGCTCAGCTTTGGTACCGATCAATGGAACCATGATTTCAGGCCTGGCATCAATGCCCTTTGCTTTACAGCTCAAGGCGGCTTCGATAATTGCACGCGCCTGCATTTCCGTAATCTCCGGGTAGGTATTGCCGAGACGGCATCCGCGATGTCCAAGCATAGGATTGAATTCGGATAAATCCACAACAGTCGCTTTGACATCTTCCAGAGAAATATTCATTTCTTTGGCCATTTCTTTTTGATTCTCTTCTTCATGGGGTACAAACTCATGAAGTGGCGGATCTAAAAGACGGATCGTCACCGGCAGGCCATTCATCGCTTCAAAGATGCCTTCAAAATCACCCCGTTGCATAGGCAACAATTTTTCCAGGGCCTTACGCCTTCCGGTTTCATCCTTGGCCAGAATCATTTCCCGTACGGCTTTGATCCTATCACCTTCGAAAAACATATGTTCTGTCCGACATAATCCGATGCCCACAGCACCGAATTCACGCGCGACTTTCGAATCATGTGGCGTGTCGGCATTTGTCCGGACATGCATTCGGGTGTGCTTATCGCAAAGATTCATCAGTTCTTTAAACTCGCCGGCCAGCTCGGGTTCCTGAGTATCAATCTGTCCTTCCAGTACCTCCCCGGAGGTACCGTTCAAAGAAATCCAGTCACCCTCTTTATATATTTTCCCTTCCGCTTCAAATTGGCGCGATTTGTAATTGATCTTTACTTTGCCGGCTCCGGATACACAGCACTTGCCCATACCACGTGCAACCACGGCAGCATGGCTTGTCATACCGCCCCGCGCTGTCAGGATACCATTGGCTGCATCCATTCCTGCAAGATCTTCAGGTGATGTTTCGATACGAACAAGAATAACTTCTTCGCCTTTTTCTTTCCATTCGACAGCCTCATCCGCAAAAAAGACCACCCGCCCGGTAGCTGCGCCTGGAGAAGCAGGAAGTCCCTTGCCGATCACCTTGGCTTTTTGATAGGCCTTCGGCTCGAAAATGGGGTGAAGCAGCTCATCCAGCCGATTGGGCTCTATTCTCAGGACGGCTGTTTTTTCATCGATCAGGTTTTGTTTCAACATATCAATGGCAATTTTCACCATGGCGGAACCCGTTCGCTTTCCTGTCCGGGTCTGAAGCAGCCATAGTCTGCCATCCTCAATGGTGAACTCCAGATCCTGCATATCTTTATAATGTGCCTCCAGCTTGGTTTCGACTTCGCATAATTGCTGATACACTTCTGGCATTGCTTCTTCAAGAGAGGGAAAATCGGACTTTCGTTCTTCTTCGGATACACCGGCAAGTTTGGCCCACCGCCTGGATCCTTCCAGCGTAATTTGTTGCGGTGTCCTTACACCGGCCACAACATCTTCCCCCTGCGCATTAATCAGATATTCTCCATTAAACAGATCTTCCCCTGTAGCCGCATCGCGGGTAAAGGCCACACCCGTGGCTGATGTTTCTCCCATGTTTCCAAATACCATCGCCTGAACATTCACCGCTGTGCCCCAATCGCCGGGAATGCCGTTAATTTTTCTGTACACAATGGCACGGTCATTATTCCATGACCCAAACACAGCTCCAATGGCACCCCAGAGCTGTTCCCATGGATCTGTCGGAAAATCATGTCCTGTTACGCGTTTTACTGCATTTTTAAATTCAGATACCAATCCTTGAAGATCGTCCCTGGTCAGCTCTGTATCATTTACGATTCCCTTTCTTCCTTTCATATTCTCAATAATTTCTTCAAAGGGATCAATATCTTCTTTTGATTCGGGCTTCATACCCAATACTACATCGCCGTACATCTGTACAAACCTGCGATAAGAATCCCACGCAAACCGTTCACTTCCTGATTTTTTCGCCAGTCCCTGAACTGTTTCATCATTCAAACCCAAATTCAATACCGTATCCATCATACCCGGCATGGAAACCCTGGCTCCTGATCGTACGGAAACCAGAAGTGGATTTTCAGTATCACCAAATTTCTTTTTCATCATTTTTTCGATTTCTGAAATCCCCTGTATAACATCTCCATCCAGAATTTCAAACATTTTTTCTTTGCCCATTTCATAATACTGAATACAGGCTTCGGTCGTAATGGTAAATCCCGCAGGAACAGGGACACCGATTCGATTCATTTCCGCCAGATTAGCGCCTTTGCCTCCCAATAGATTTTTCATGTCCGCCTTGCCTTCGGCCTTGCCGCCTCCGAAAAGGTACACAAATTTCTTCGCCATAAATAAACCTCCAAGGATAAAATTAAATTTTTTTTAAATCACAAATTTTCAGTCGGCAACCAGACTGAAAAAGAAAACCATTATTCATTTAATATATTTGCATAAAATGTTGGATCTTTAATCAATGTAATTGCTCTTTGCACAACCCGGTCATCAAGAAGTCCGATTCTGGATTCCAATTCCGTTCCAAATGCTTTAGATGCCACTTCACGTTTTAATATTCGCTTTATATCTTTTACGCTGCTTTGAAATATATCATCCTTTGCGCGCTTCAAAGATTTTTGCAGATCCTCGATATCCAAAAGAATAGACGGATCATACCCTTCCTTCAGTGCTTCCTTTTTCAGAGCCGACAATTCTTTTTCAATAGGATGCTGAAATGAATATTCTTTTCCTTTCAAATAATCTTCAAATTCATTCATCATTTTATCGTCGACCTGAATATTTGAATCCAGATCAGTGTGTGCATTGGTATATTCCACGGCAAAATTAAAATAATGGGATTTCCTTTGAAGATCCCAAACCAAATCATTCACCTGTTCAGGCTCAACAACAATATCAGGAATGATGCCTCCGCCTCCAAAAACAGGTCTGCCATTATCTGTGTAATACGTTATTTCCTCATCCGTGCTCACTGTGTCTGCCCATGTGGAATAGTCATGACGCTGAATGCAGCGACCGCTGGGTGTATAATATTTGGCTGTCGTTATTTTAAGCGCAGAAACGGGTGTCAAGGGAACCACGGTCTGTACCAATCCCTTACCAAATGTGGTATCTCCTATCACAATCCCCCTGTCATGATCCTGAACGGCTCCCGCGACAATCTCCGACGCGGATGCGCTGCTTCGATTCACCAGGACCACCAAATGCTCTCCATTATAGAGAGGATCCCAGCGGGACTTGAACGTCTGATTCGAAGATTTGATACGTCCCTGTGTCGATACAATCACGGATTCCTTGGGCAGGAAAATATCCGAGACTTGTACTGCAGCATCAAGCATGCCTCCCGGGTTCGATCGTAGATCAAGAATTAAGCCATTGATACCTTTCTGGTTAAACTCCTGTATCTTTTCCCGAACTTCCAATGCAGCATTTTTGGAAAACCGTGTAAGACGAATATAACCGATTTTATCGTCTATGATTCCGGCAAAACGCACATCGTCAATATTAATCTTCTCCCGAATCAGGGTGAAATCCAATGGTTCATCCTGGCCATTACGCATGACTGTCAAAGTGACCGGAGAACCAGCCGGTCCGCGTATCTTATGGACGGTTTCATTCAGGCTTAATCCTTTTGTCGCCTCACCATCGACTTTAATGATGACATCCCCTTCACGCAGGCCTGCGCGTGCAGCCGGTGTTCCTAAAAACGGCGGATCATTAACCGTCACTTGACCGTTTCTGATACTCAGCCCCATACCCACACCCTCATATTTTCCATCTGTGAGAATCTGAAGCTGCTCTTTATCTTCATTCTCAATATAGGAAGAATAGGGATCCAGAGTGCCCAACATACCTTCAATGCTTGCCTTTAGATATCTTTCAGTATCAATGTCATCTACGTACCTGACAATAACCTCCTTATATACCTCCTTAAGAATGGGAAACGTTCTGTTAATTTCCGAAAAAATATCATTCGCATAAATTTTGACAAGAACCAGCGTAAACACCGACATGATCATGCCGATACCTATCCAATTTTTCTTGATTGCAGACATGGGTTACATCCTCAATTTTTTTATGACAAAACTTTTATCCTTTTGTGCAATCCAATCAGTCAGTTCAGTCATAATATTCAAGACCCAAATGAGTAATTAATTCCTCGCCTTTAAGATACCGAAGTGTATTCTTTAGCTTCATCAACTGAATAAAAATATCGTGCTCCGGATAAACCTCAGGAGCATACATGGGACTCTTGAAATAAAATGATAGCCATTCCTGAACACCTTTCATTCCAGCACGCTGCGCAAGGTCCATAAACAGTGCCAAATCAAGCGCCACCGGGGCCGCAAGAATTGAATCCCGACATTGAAAGTCGATCTTAATCTGCATGGTATATCCAAGCCAGCCAAAAATATCAATATTATCCCATGCCTCTTTGTTGTCTCCAATCGGGGGATAATAATTAATACGGACCTTGTGATATAAGTTGCCGTACAATTCCGGATACTTATCAGGCTGGAAAATCCATTCCAATGCTGAGGATTTTGTCACCTCTTTTGAGCGGAACGAAAGCGGTTCGTCAAGAACCAATCCGTCTCGATTTCCTAGGATGTTTGTCGAAAACCAGCCCTTAACACCCAACATACGGCTCTTTAATCCTGGTGCAATGACTGTTTTCATTAGGGTCTGACCGGTTTTAAAATCCTTTCCGGCAATAGCAACTTCATTCTCTTTGGCCAGTTCGATCAAGGCAGGAATATCATTACACATGTGTGGAGCTCCATTAGCATAAGGGATCCCGGATTTAATTGCCGCGTACGCATAAATCATGCTGGAAGAAATGGCCTCGTGGTTTGTTTCGAGACCTCGTTCGAAAGAACTGACTGTCTCCCAGACCGGATTGTATTCTAAAAATATCTCAGTGCTTCCGCACCACACGAGGACAACCCGGTCCAGATGATTTTCATTTTTAAACTTGGACATATCTTCCATTAACTGTTCTGCCAGATCCATCTTGTTCTTTCCGGATTTTTTATTCGGCCCGTCCAGGTTTTTTACATAATTTTTATCAAAAACGGCTTTCATTGGCTTAATAGATTCAAGAAACGGTTTTACCTTGTTTATGTCCTCCTTGGTCAATACGCCCGCCGTAAGCGCTGCTTCGTATGCATTGTCTTCATAAATATCCCAACCGCCAAAGATAATATCATTGAGATCCGCCAAAGGAAGAAACTCTTTTATCAGGGGTGTTTTATCTTCTGTTCGTTTGCCCAATCGAATGGTTCCCATCTGAGTAAGAGATCCATAGGGTTTTGAATATCCCTTTCTTATCATTTCCACACCTGCCATTAAAGTTGTTCCAACTGCTCCCATGCCCGGAACCAATACACCCAAACGGCCTTTTGCCTCTTTGATTTCAGCTCCTTTTTGAATCAATCTTTACCTCCTGAAAATATCTTCTTTAAGTATGTTATTGTTGAACAATATTATTGTATTCATCCAGAACAACCATTTTTGTTTGATGCAACTTAATATCCGTCTCATTTACTAATCCAAAAGAGACTATAATAATACGATCACCAACCTGAGCAAGCCTTGCAAGTGCTCCGTTCAGGATAATATCTCTTTTCCCCCTGTTGCCTTTAATAACATACGTCTCAGCACGCGTCCCGTTGTTAATATTAAAAACATGAACCTTTTCAAACTCATGTAATCCAACGGATTCCATAATCGACTCATCAATTGTTATACTACCGATATAATTTATATTCGCTTCTGTTACTGTTGCGCGGTGAATTTTTGATTTTAATATTTCCAACAACATAATATCATCCTGTTCATTTAAAGACCACATTGTCTTTATCTTGTTTCCCCCGATCAATTTTCCAGATGAATGCAACCCGCTGAATAGCTGTTACATTTGATAAAATGGCAATAATCCAGATGGACATAATAAGAACAGTCTCTGTTGTTATTGCGCCAAAGGCCAACAGTATAATTCTTTCAGCCCTCTGCATTAATCCAATAGAACATTTAAATCCCAGACCTTCGGCACGCGCCCGGATGTAACTTACCATTAAAGATCCACCCAGGCCAATTGCCAAGGCCATTGATGTAAGATAGGCATGGTCTTTCATAAAGTAAAAAGCGAGTCCGAAGAAAACAAACATCTCTGAATACCGATCCAGTGTAGAATCCAATAAAGCCCCAAATTTTGTTGTCTGTCCGCTCCTTCTTGCAATCGTTCCATCAATGCTGTCACACATTCCGGAAATTAACAAAAATAATCCGGCGATTCTGAAAATACCCATTCCCGCAAAAACGGATGCAATTATACTTAAAACCAGCCCAATCATGGTAAATATATTTGGGTGGGCATTGAGGCGTATAAACAAATTGATCAGAGGATCTACAATAGAATAATATTGCTTTTTCACTTTATCTGTAATCACCGCTTCACTCATAAAATTTTTCATGCTTTTTTTCCTGTTTTACCATGAATCACCAATACAAACTCTCCGCGTATTTTTCTGTTAGAAAAAATTTCAATGCTTTCAGATATTGTTCCGTGTATTACTTCCTCAAACTTCTTTGTTAGCTCCCTGCAAACCGCCACAGGCCTATCCCCAAGAACGCTTTGAAGATCCCTCAACGTCTTAAGAAGACGGTGGGGTGATTCATAAACAATAAGCGTCCGGCTTTCATCTTTAATCGATTTAATCCGGCTTTTTCTTCCCTTTTTCACCGGAATAAATCCTTCAAATACAAAACGATCTGTTGGCAGCCCTGAAACAGAAACGGCCGCAATTGCCGCAGTGGGTCCCGGAACGGGAACAACAGATATATTTTCCGATAACGCCTCTCTGATCAGACGATATGCCGGATCAGAAATTCCCGGTGTTCCTGCATCTGAAACAACGGCAATATCTTGTCCTGAAATCAATCTCCGAATTAAAATCGGTGCTTTTATTTCTTTGTTGTGGTCGTGATAGCTCTCCAATCGATTCTGAATACCAAAATGTTTCAATAATTGCTGAGTCCTTCTCGTATCTTCAGCAGCAATCCAATCAACATCTTTTAAAATTCGAATCGCCCGGAATGAAATATCTTCTAAATTTCCGATCGGTGTACCGACCACATAAAGTACGCCATAATTCACTTTTTGCAAGGCATTCCGATGCATTTTTATGAACTATGCAATCATAAAAATCAAAGAGAAGCCGCTTTCTTTGTGCCTTTTATATAAAAAGAAAGCGGCTTCTTCACCCGTTAAAATTCAAAGCACAATGCTCCGTGTTACTTTTCATAAAAGCTTAATATTATAAAAAGAATTCTCTTAAAAGTCAAGGAAATATGGGGCATTATCAATGGCTTCATATGTTACTATCTCTTCACTAAATATCTATCCACATCCAAAATATCACACTTGTGTATATATGTTAGTTCCATGTGTATTTAATGTGGATACAATTTGATATATCCTATTTGTTTCACTCCGTCAGCCGTTTATCCACTGTCTTTCCTTGTATTTTCCACACACAATTCACATATTCTTCCGTTATTCAATCCTCTCTAACAGTTTAAAATTAAATGCTTCATGCGGTCACACGCACTGATTATCCACACAATCCACATTATAATTATTATTACTTATTTAACTTTCTTTTATATCTATTTAATATATGTCTTGTCTATAAACACCGACGTTAAAATAAATTTTAAATACATCACCAGCCCAAATACAATTCTTAATTATGTTTTTTGTTTTTTCTTTTTTGCAGCCGGAAATAAAATATTATTCAAAATCAGACGATATCCTGGAGAATTTTTATGAAGAGAAAGTTCTGTAGGAGGATCTCCGACAAAATGCTGATAATCTTCAGGATCATGGCCGCCCAAGAAAGTGAATGTTCCTTTTCCAAAATTGCCATGAATATATTTCACTTGGTCTGTACCTTCTTTTTCTGCCATAATAACGACAGTTTTTTTAATCAGCTGTTTGTGATAGCCTGTGGTTTGACCCATAAAGTTGTGAATCACAGAAACGTGATTCTGCGTAAGCATTGTAGGCACAGGATCGTATTTGGCTGAAAATTCGAAGAGGGTAAAATAATCATGAGCCGCTTCTGTTGGTACCTGCTGATTCGGTGGAGTAATGTCAATATTTGAGTACTCATAAACCATAGGATTTGTATATAATGAGAAGTTTTCAAAGGCTAGGCAGGAGGAAAAGTCTAATTTGCTCTGATAATCCGGAGCTACAGGGTCATGATCAAAGACCACATCGCAAATATCAGTATTTTTTGCAGAAAGCGCAATGTCATAAGTATCCGTGGCCGAGCACATGGCAAAAAGAAAGCCACCACGGTTAATGTAATTCTGAATGGATGTTACGACATCAAGTTTTAATTTGGAGACTTTTTTATATCCAAGCCTTTTGGCTTCAGATTCAAAAAGTGCTTTTTGCTGAACGTACCAATCGGCGTTTCTGTAGCTTGAGTAAAATTTTCCATATTGTCCGGTGAAGTCTTCATGATGCAAATGAAGCCAGTCATACTGATCAAGCTGACCCTGTAGCACATCTTCGTCAAATAGGGTTTTATAAGGAATCTCAGCATATGTCAAGGCCATCGTAACGGCATCATCCCACGGTTGTTTATTTGGGGGTGTATATACTGCGATTTCAGGTGATTTTTCTAGGAGAACAACTTCCATATTGCTGTTTTCGATAACCTGATAGAGAGCAGTGATCTCTGATACGTTGATGGTTTCAAAATAAACACCTCGAATCCGGCAGATCCGCTCAATCTCAGGATCTGAATTCATCATAAAGCTACCACCGCGATAATTAAGTAACCACTCAATATTTTTACCCTTAAGTAAAATCCAATACGCCACTCCATATGCTTTCAAATGGTCTGTCTGGCGAAGATCCATTGGAATCAGGACGTTTTGAGCTGAAAGCCATCCGGACAGAAAAAGTAATAAGACATGGCGCTTCATAATGATTTTTTCTCGATATTTTGAATTCGTTTTCGAATATCATCACTGAAGAGACTGTGTGGATAATCTGTGAGTAACTTTTCGTATTGTTTCAGCGCTAATGTGTTTTTATTCAATTTTTCATAGAGATATCCACACCGTTCCAAAGCGTGATCCGCTAAAAGATGATGAGGAAACACATCCAGCAGCTTTTGAAAATATAACAAAGCGTTCTTATTTTTATTAAGAAGGATCATCAATTCTCCCTTTTTAAAAAGCGCGTCTCCTTGTATGGGAGCATGAAGACTGTTCTTCATGACGGTGTCAAGAGTGGTACATGCGGTTTCATAATCTCTCTGAAAGATCAGATGGTCCGTTCGTGAGAGATAATGAAGCTGAACAGGGTACGATTTGTAATATTGATGGATGTAAAAACGAAGCTTCAGGCCGTCGTTGACAAAAGGATGCTGAAATGATGAGTCGCGCCATTTATTGGATGCCAGGGAGTCTAGCCAGACAAGAGATTTTTTATAATCGCCGTTGAAATAGTAGAGTTGTCCCAGATGGTACATGGCTTGAAGGTCGTGTCCGGGGCGGTCCGGATGTCTTCGATGGATGTTTTGAAGAAGCAGTGGCAGCGCAGAAACAGTATCATTTTTGATCATATAACATTGGGCGAGTTCCAGTTCTGCGGTCCATGATATCGGGATCCCTGGATTTTTATTTTTAATCGACTGGAAAGTATGAATCGCATCCTCCACGTTGAATAATCTATCCCGTTGCAAAAGACCCATATGTAGGGCTGCATATTTTGAAAAATCACGAGTATCAAATTCACTGACAATCCGTTTATAGGTTATTATGGCTTGTTGATAATCAGATTCCGCTTCATGGCATTGAGCCAAGCCGAAGAGGACCCGATCCCGTTTTTGAAATTGTGGATAACTTGTGAGTATTTTTTGAAAAGCCGCTTTCGATTCAATTATAGAGCCTTTCAGAAATACCTCTTCGGCGAATTGAAACAGGGCATTCCCCTGATTTTTATCAGGAGATTCTTTTTCTAATGTCTGGATAATTTTCAAAGCGTCGGCATACTGTTCATGATGTTCATACAGTTTGGCCAAAAGACGATAAAACACAAGTTGATCTGGTGAACCGTCCAGGGCTCTTTTTAATGGTCCGGTGAGCTGTTTTAATACTTGCTCTGATTTTGGATACTTTAAATAGAGGGTTTGAACAAATTGAATCCTGGTCGGATTTTTTTTAAGATATGAAACCAGTTCTTCTGAGGCCAGGATGTAATCGGACTGGGCTGCGTAAAGCTGGGACAGGCTGATTGCAAATTGATTGGGCTGGTTAAGAGTTTCGCGTCCTTTAAGATAAGTTTTAATAGCGAGGTCATACAGACGCTCTGCCGTATAAACGGAGGCAACCAGTTGATATACACTGACCGTTTCGGGGTATTTTTTTAAAATAGAATCCAGTTTGTCAAAAGCCCCTTTTTCATTTCCCATACGGAAAATTACCCTGGCCAGATCCACTTCAAGATGAGGATTATCAGGATTGTGTTTCAATTGTCTTTCAATTATGGCTTTTGCATTGGTATATGCAAATGTGCGCATATAAAGCTCTTTCAGCCTTTCATAGAGAACAGGATGATTCGGCTGTTCAGAATACATGGATTCATATAACTGTCTTGCTTCCTTCCAGCGACCGGCGCTTTCATATTCCCGGGCAAGCCGGAGTTGCTGATTAATGTCCTGAGCGTGAATAAATGGGGTCACAAGCGCTGACAACAGGACGATAAAGAGACATTGATTATTGATAAAAAGATGTTTTGTAATCAATTTACATCCAGAATTTATTTTGATAATCGTGGTGAGCAATATACGAGTCATCATTATCCCTATAAAATCTGCCTTCTCTGATGTATTTCAGGGTCTCATGTATCATACGGCTATCTTTTAAATGAGATCCTCTGTTTTTACTGAAAATAATTTTTAAGTTCATTCAACTGAAAACTACCTGACTTTGGGTGGCTGTATGCTGACACTTCGGTCGAGTTTTACCCGGATATCCCGGACAAGTGTGTCCAGATAGGAATGAAATTTTTTTGGCAAACCTTTATAGCAGGTAGGTGTATCCGGATTTTCGCAGACGGATTGTCGCACATTCTCCACATAACTTCGCATTTTTCCTGCAACGCGTTCCTTAACTTTTGGATCGTCAGTAGCTGCCAGAGCAGCGGCGGCTTCATCATAACTGTTATACTGGGTGAAATACTGAAAACACAAACCACGGTAATATTCCGTAATTGTGCCCCGGTCCTTATTACCCAAAGCTGTTGCAGTTTGTCTGATCGCAGAATGGGAAAAATGGAATCCTCGTAACGTTTCAAGAATCTGGGATTCAGTAGAATGGTATACAGTTGGGACTTTTTCCGGTGCTGCTCGGCGAACCTCTTCCGGTATATCCTTCAGCTGTACCATATTTCGGCCTTCACTCTCTGCAAGAAGCACGGCCCTTCGGATCAGATTTTCCAGTTCCCGAACATTTCCGGGCCACCTGTATTGCTGTAAGCGTGTCATAACAGCCTCGGATATTCGAACGTTTCCTAATTTTTGATATTGTTTTAGAAAAAATTCGATGAGCGGAGGAATATCTTGCTTCCGGTTACGTAGGGGAGGTAAATCCAAAGGAAATGCATTCAGCCGAAAAAACAGATCCTCCCTAAAATGACCTTCCAGAACTTCTTTGGACAGGTCTTTATTATGGGCCGCAATGACACGCACATCCGCATGTAATGTTTGTTCACCGCCAACTCGCTCAAAGGTGCCTTCCTGAAGCACGCGCAGCAGCCGGGCCTGAAAGGTCGTTGATGTTTCTGTGATTTCATCCAAAAAAATAGTGCCTCCGCGGGCCAATTCAAAACGGCCCCGCCTCTGGTTCTGGGCTCCTGTAAAGGCGCCTTTTTCATGTCCGAATAATTCACTTTCAAGTAATGATTCAGATAGAGCCCCGCAATTAACCGGTACAAACGGGTTTCGCTTTCTGTGGCTGGTCTGATGAATGGCCCTGGCAATCAATTCTTTCCCAGTACCCGTTTCTCCCTGTATGAGAACCGGGATATTGTCAGGTGCTACTTTGGAAACCAGATCCAGCACCTTTGTTAAAGGGCTCCCTGGCGCATGAATGATTTCTGGAAATGGGGATCGTGCTGTTGTTGAAGTCTTATTGACCGAGCCTTTTAAATCCCGGATCTGTTTTTCAAGATCAAGCACGCGTGTTTCCTGATCTTTGGTCAATTGCCGGGTTTTTTCAGAAAGTCTTGTTTTTTCCGCTGCTTCCCGAACCAGACGGGATTCCATTTCTTGTAGACGCTGTTCGGCTTGCTCGAGTTCATTCTCTTTTGTCCGGATCCGTTCTTCGATTTCCCGGAATCGGACAGAATCCGTTTCTTTGATCCGTTCTGTTTTAATATTTTTGAATAATAGACCTGCTCCCCACATGAGAGTGAAGGACAGGCATAAGGGAAATATCATCTGAAACAGATACAGGCATCCCAAGGAGGTAATGATCAGAATTGCAGTGGCAGCCAGAAGCCAGTGAACGTACCAACGGGTACGGATCCCGATAACGAAACCGATAATTACCCAGCAGGTCAGCCATAAAAAACTGAAAGTGATGGGTGGAGTACGCAGCCAGTTCCGCCCGATAATATTTTCAGCCACAGTTGCGTGGATGAGCGCCGCAGGGATTTGCTGGCATAGAGCAGTAGACCGGATTACTGGCAGTGAGGGAGCGGTGGCTCCAATAAGAACGAGCTGATTTGTAAAATTTAGGGAATCCGGATTGCTTTCATAGGTTTTTAAAAGACGGGTAAATCGCATATTTTGAAACCGGGAAGCACATCCCGCCGGATTGATTCTTATCGATCCCGTGTTGTCTGTTGGGATATGCAGGATTCCCGAGATTTCGGACTGGAATATAACATATCGGTTTTTTTTTCTTACCGTTGCATCAAGATAATTTTTGGCAAGTGCCAGACCAAATGAGATAGAAAGACTGTCGTATTCATAAACAATTGGAATGCGACGCTGAATGGATCCATCACTCAGATTGCTGAATCCCGTTGCCCTGGTGTTCCGGATCAGTTCCGGAATCGGTGCTACTATGGATATTATATCCGGTTCAGTAGTATTGAGAACACAGGGAAGCACTACCCGATGTGAAGTTTTAATGAAACCTGCCAGCATACGGTCGTATTCTGGATATTGTCGGTTGGGTGTATTTAATAGAAAATCCAATCCGATGACCTTGGCATTTTTCTCGGTCAGGATATGAATTGCATAACTGTAATAATCCCTGGTGATTGGCCATCCGCCGAGAGCTTCAATATCGGACTCATCCAGATATATAAAACAGATTTTGGAACTGGCTGATCTGGGACCCCTTATTCTCAAAAGCAAGTCCGAATCGGTATCATAAATAAAATTGCAATTCACTGCGAAAATGCTCAGAAACAGAACAATCAATTGCAGTATAATGATACGTATGATAATGGGTCGTTCCAGCATTCAATGCCTCTGAAGTTGATTGTTTGGTTGATCTGTTGTCATTTATAAATCAGAATTTTTAATAAAAACGAAGACATTAAACGTGACGATTTCGAAGAATCTCTATCTTGACATATCATTCTTGGTTTAAGATTTCAAGAAGAAAACAATGCCTTCCGAAATTCAACGCGTTATCCCTATACCAGCAGTATGATCACGATGTCAATGTAAACAAATCCTAAAATGATCGCAAACAATAATTCGGTTTTTTGATTATTAAAGGACAAATTTGTTATTTGAAATGTTATTTGTTCGTTATATATTTATTTTTGACTATGAATCGAATGGACCGGTTGCTCATGTTCGATCAAAAGACAGATAGGGATATTCACAGGATACGTAAAATTACCCGGATTGGATTTGCATTCAATTTAGGTCTGGCCGGAATCAAATTTTTAGTTGGATTTTTAGGCTCAAGCCAGGCGGTTATTGCGGATGCGGTGCACAGCCTCTCTGATATGACAACAGACTGTGCAGTACTTTTCGGAGTGAAATTCTGGTCTGCACCTCCGGATACCGACCACCCTTACGGTCACAAACGTATCGAAACCTTAATCACAGTGGTGATTGGAATGATTCTGGCAGGCGCGGCCGTGGCCCTGGGATATCATGCTATGGCCACTATACGTGATCCCCATGTTCACAGGATTTCATGGATTGCTTTTCTTGGTCCTATGGTATCCATCCTGCTTAAGGAATTATTATATCGATGGACGGTTGCTATCGGGAGTCAGGTCCGGTCTCCTGCTGTGATTGCCAATGCCTGGCATCACCGGTCGGATGCTCTGAGCTCGATCCCCGCATTAATTGCCGTGGCTGCGGCTTACCTCAATCCGGATTGGACATTTGTGGATCACATTGGCGCAATAATCATCTCACTATTTATTCTGAAAGTGTCATGGAGTATCGTTCGACCCGCTGTATCGGAATTATCGGATCACGGAGTATGTGAAAATGACCGTGAAGCGATCCGGCAGATTGCTTGCCAGGTGCCAGGTGTTCAGGAGGTACACGCCATCCGCACTCGCAGGCTAGGGCCAAATATTCATGTGGATTTGCATATTTTGGTGAACACGGAAATGTCGGTTCGGGAAGGGCATATGATTTCTGAACATGTGAAAACTGCACTTATAGATCAGGGACCGGACATCATTGATGTTGTCGTACATCTGGAGCCGTATGAGTAAAGGTTTGATTCTACCGACCAGCCAATTGGATGACTGTATTCAGGCCGAATGCTTTTATGGATGTATCACCGGTAAGCTTGTCTGTACGCTTGCCGAATTCCAGATACAGGCCACCCTGAACAGTACGGCTGAATGTATAACTCATTTTTGGTTTCAAAGACCAGTTGGATGTGGAACGTGTTTCCACCCATTTTTCTTCTTTTCGTACTTCCGTGGAATTGTTGCTGCTGGAGTAGGTCATGGAAAAATCGATATTGTTATCCAGTTTTTTACCTTTCATAAATGGCAGTTTTAATCCGCCACGTTTTTTATAGTTCACCGAGATATTCACAGTTCCGGAAAGGGTTTTTGTATCGCCGGAGCCAAAACTTTTTTGCTCCTTTATACTTTCAGATGTATTGTATTGCATAGAGATGCTTAATTCGTTTTTCAAGGAAACATTTAATCCAATCAACGGCCTGAAATCTTTCGAGATAGTCACGGCAGTGGTGTCGCCATCGCTTATACTGAGGCTTTTCTGACCGGAGAAATTATGGTTCAGCGATGCGGATTTTATAACCTTATTAATCAGAGGCAATTTTTCCAGTCCACGCCAGCTGAGAGTCCAGTTGGGAAACGGAATGGCTGAATCGCCGGTTTTGAGTACAGACTGGGTGATGGATTCGGTTTCCTGCGTACGCTTATTTCGGTTATTAGATAAACTGTAATCCAGTTTGGCTGTGATCTGGCTTGTAATTTGAAAACCGGACCGGACAGACCAACGTGAGTCATCACCGAGGGTGGCAGGCTGGGTGACATTTTCAGAAATATTCACCTCAGGATCCTGAGACATGTCAAACCGATATCCCAGGGATGGTGTTCCCAGAATGCCGTTGTGATTGGCCTTTCGAGATGTATTATAAGAAACGGAAATAGGCTCTATACGCTCGAGTATCTTTCCTCCAAAACCGACAATTTTTAGCAGGGGAAACGGCTTTTTTTCCTCTTTTTTTTCCGGCTCTTTTTTATCGCTTTGCTCCTGTGCGTTTCTTTGAGGAGGTCTTGGGCGACGCTGTGAAGATCGCGCAGCTGATCGGCCTCCGCGCTTTTTACTGAAGGATTGCACCATCTTTTTCAGATCCAGATTTCCGCTGACTGATATAGAGGCGTTTTTATTACAGCTCTGGCTGGTACCGGTTCCTTTTCTCAGCATCTCCAGATTGTTGGACCATCGATAGGATACATTATATTTGAAGTTGGGTCTGAGCCAGGATGATAGCGTGGGATTGAATGTGGCGCTGGCCGAATGGTCTTTGGAAGTTACCTCGCCTGGTTCGAGTGAGGACAATACTTCATTCCAGGCAGATTGATGAAATCGAAGATCAGAATTTTGGCTCCAGTTATAGGAAAAATTCATCGATTTGAAGGGTTGATAGGCTGTTGAAAAGGTTTGGTTATAGGTTTTGGTTGTGTCCTGGGTCACCAGGCTGTCCCGTGTCGTGGATTGTTTGGTGGAATGGACAGCCTGAACATCGAAATTCAGATTGTTTGGTAAATAATAAAATTTCAATGTGGAAACCGGTTTAACGAGTTTTTTCTGACCCAGCCATTTCAGGGGTTCTACATACTTTTGGCTGCTGAAATTCAGTTTATACCCGGCGGAAGCCTGGTACCCGATGTTTTCGCTTTCGCGAATAGTGGAACTGCTGGCCTGGCTTTTCGAAATGCTGAATCGACCGCTGATCGGATCGATCAGATATTTTACCAGAAAATTCCGGGAGCTGGTACGTTTACTGATTGACGTGCTGAATCCGGTACTTTTGCTCTTGTTCCTGATTTCATCTTTCTGGGCCTCCGTCAGCAGCTCACTGAATATATCGCTGCCGGATTTAAATTTGGGTAAAGATTCATTTTTTCGTTCATTGTAGGTCACAGGCAGGCTGATCCCCCAGCTGGATGGTAGAAATTTATGCAGATTGAAGCTGGCGCTCCAGTTATAATCGTCACTGGTGGCTCCCTGTCCGAAGCGCTCGTTCACTGTATGAAAATCCGAGTCTTTATGGTTAACTTCTCCGTTAATACGGAACAAGTCACCGATGGCAACATCGCCTTTCACACGGTAGGCCATGCCCTTGTCTTTTCGCACATTCGATACCCGTAATTCATTTAGCCAGATTTCATCACTGAAGTATCCATTGCCATTATTTTTCACACCGACCCTGATCCAGGCGATTCGGGTCAGAGTCGGCCTGCCTGCAATTCGTACACGATGACCGTTTTCAAGGATTTTGGGTTGCTGAAGAGAGTCCAGGGCAAGGAGCTCCATTTCATTTTTCCATCGGCTGAGAGAATCCAGATACACTTTAACGTAATTACGTTTCAGCTGGTCGTCCCATCCTGAATGAACTCTGGGGATTTCAATTTCATAATAGTTTTTCTTTTCAGATCCTTTATCAGAGCCGAGGCGCAAAATAAAAGCCACAGAATCGGTATCGCTCAGTTTGTGGTCTGTGCCTCCGCCGTGTACAAACATTTTCATTACCTTATAGTCAAGAATGCTGACCTCGGGCATCATGATTTTCTCTGCCCAGGCAGAGGTACCGGGAGCCAGGCCTTTGAGTGTTAAGACCAGCGACTGTTCTTTTGATTTGATTTTATAGACGGGATCTTCCACTCCGGATACGCCTTTAGGTGCATCATAATCAGGATTGTCATGATTGTTAATTACACTCACAGTAAGCGTGGAATCATCTTCAACGTTGCTTGTATCCTGACCAAAAACAACACCACGTAATTTCCACTCATTACCGGTTAAACTGATTTCGGCAATGCGGACTTTGATGTAATCCTGATCGATTTCATCGGGATCCACACCATCCAGCCAAAGCCGGATGAATTCAATAGAAGTCCAGTCGGGATTGCCCACAGCCTCATAATCGTTCAGAGGAATCCGGTAGAGATACCATCCGTGATTGCTTTCTCCGCCGCCGGCCATATACTCTCTTTCAGGCAGAGAAATGCTGTATTTAAAATAATCATTTGCATAATCCACGTACCCGTTGTTATTCAAATCTTCTGTATCCGGTATTTTCAAGGTATTGGCCGGAGCGCTGTTTTCCGTGCCGTTATAATGATCATAATTTTTACCGCCCTCACTGTATTGCCAGTTATCATAACTCCAGGGTTCGCTGGGCTGTTTGATATTGTCTCCGTTCAAGTCCCAAAAATCATAGGGTTCAGCCGCCCCGTTGTTAATCGTTGCTGTTTCATGGGGATGAAACAGGCCTTCGGGATCATCCCCTGTAACTCCGTCCAGACCCACATCTTCCCCGTCATCCAGCAGATCGTTCCGGATGCCCCCATCCATTAAATCTTCCGTATCGTATTCCTCATTGGGAATTGCATCTTCCGAAAGTCTGCCCAGGGCAATGTTGAGTCTGCCCCGGTCGCCCTTAATCCATAGTTCCAGAAATCGTTTGTCGGTCTGCTCGAAGTATCCAGTCGAAAGCCCCTGCTGAATGCCGTACCAGGAATCGGCCGGATGATCGAGAGTATCATTTGGATAAAATACCATATCCAGTACATGAGTGACCGTTGTATTGCCGTAGTTGGTTGTGACTTCACGTTCCGGCCAGATTTCCTGAATCGGCACCTGTTCCCATGGATTGTACCAGATCATATGTCCCCTGGTGCTCAGATCTTTACCGTCCGGTGGTCCACTGAAACGCCATGCTTTATCCATGATGCTCAGTGTGATTTGCTGCCGTGATCCCTCGAAGTCATCCAGATAAGCAACACCGTTACGATCTCCGGTGTCTTCGTTATTTAATGTATTTGGGTTGGGAACGATTTGTGCCATTTCGCCTTCGAAATTGATGGAAGAAAGACCGGAAGAATGAATAAACGATACTGCATCCAGGGCTCGATCTATAAACGCTGGTTCCACTTTCATGGCTGTGTTGATATCCCAGACCACATTGCGCATGGGTGCGTCCTGGCCAACCCGTACTCGTCTGTCCAGAGTCTTCTGGTTGAGATAGAGCAGTGTACCGCCGATAAAGGATCGGTTGCCGCCAGATTCCCACAATGTATATTCCGCTCGCATGCCTAACAGGGTTTTTTTATCAATAGTAAACAGTTGCTGATTTTCATAACTGATTTCAAGTTTGGCTGTAGGATCAAGAGCATCCTCATTGAGCATGGTCAGCGTGCCTGAAAACGGCTCCAGTGAATAATCCACATCCTTCGTGAGCCGCCGTCCGTTTAAAATGACTTCTTCTGAGCCTTCAATGACATTCATTCCCAGATTAAAGGTGGCGCTCCGGCTGGAAGATTTCACTTCGATAAAAAATTTACTCTGGTCGCTGATATACTGACGGTTGGTTGTATCATAAATCGAGGGCGTCAGCAAACCGTTTTTTTCCAATGCCTCATATAATGCCGGATGGTCCTGGTAAAATGAAGATTCGGCATCAGGATCAAATGGGCGGAGGTCTGGAAAGATCAGCACGCCCTCTGCCAGATTTAAAAAGTTGGGATTGTTGTCCACGCTGTTGTCGGGGGTTCGGCTGCCGCTTTTGTTGAAATTGTCCAGTCCGAACACATGTAAAAAGCCGACTGATTCACCATCAATGGTCAGTACTTCTTTTGGATCTCCGGATGCAGTTTTCTGAAAGAGTTTAAGTTCGAAGCTCTCTTTATTAATATTGCGGCCGCGCAGGGAATAGGCGTGTCGCCATTCAAGATTCCATGTCGAGTCTGAGGGTTGAGGATTTCGAGGCCGGATCATTTTTAATAGTCTTTTAGCGCCCTTGCCATCAAAATCGGGCTCAACATCATTTTGATGCCCGAATGCTTCTCTGTTTTGCGTTTGATAGGCAACTGCCAAGATCTGATTTTCCATAAGTGCCCGGTTTAACTGAATAAATCCTAACTTGGCGTCAAAATAATAATCTTCATTCTCTGTGAGATGTCTGAAATAGCCGTTATACATCCGCTTTGGATCGGTATTGGTAAGGGCTTCATTGGAAGTCGTATCTCCGGAGAGCGTGGCCCAGGCAATAATGTAATCATTCAGCTCAGATTGCTCGCTTCCTTCGCTTAAATAAACATTGATGTCGGTAATAACATGGTTCGGATCATATTGATGTTCGCCTGTATTGGGATCTATCACTGCAAACTGGTCCCGATAAAAATAATCCAGAAAGAAATAGGTGCTTTTTATATAATCATAATCATCGATTTCGTTGGCTTCGCTGGACGTCCCGCCTTCAAATGTTTTTTTACTCTTCTGACCCTTTTCCATACTGGCAATAGCTGTAATGTCAAGGGGGCCCACCTTTAATTCGCTTTTAATGCCGAAGAGCCCTGCATTTTGAGCGCTTACCGTGACAAAACGTGTGCCCGGCAGAGACAAACTGACATTTCCAGCTTGAATGCTTTTTACAATGCCGTCTTCACCCTGGCTTGTATACCGAAGCTTAATTGCATTTTCAAATTCAAAAGGCCGTTCGCTGTCCTGGTCCACAAAAATTGACAGGTTTTCACCGATTTTTCCTTCCACTTTAAATCGCTGTGTCTGTTTCATCTGAAAATTGGTATTCGAGCCCCGCGTAGCTGCGGTTTTTACCTGGCTCCTTTTTTCATTCCTCATGCTGGCATCAATTGTGATATTTCCATTGACCGTCAGACTCATAGTATTGCCGCCAAAAATACTTTCAAAGGCTTTGCTCTTGATTCGTGGCGTTTCGATTTTCAGACCGCCGCGGCGCTGATCTGTTTCTGTGCTGGTAATATGTAACACAGCGTAGTTTTTCCAATGCTGCTGGTTTTCGTAGGCAATACGCCAGCGGATGTAATCCTCGAATGTGATAATTTTTGGAAAAAGAATATCCCGTTCCTGAATCTTCATCCGAATCGTGACGGTTTTGCATGTGGAGTCGATGGTCACTTCATGGCGAATTTTTGATGAATAGTAAGGATCTGATTTGGCAAGTGAATCTCCCTGATAAAAAAGAAGGATTTGTTTTGGTGCATCAAGAGGCGCCAGGGGAGAATAAGGCTCCGGCAGTTGCAGCCCAACTTTTGCAAACAGAGAAGTGAAAATGAAAAAAAAGATCGAAAAGGTCGTTCCAAACCCGACACCGTTCGATCTATAGGATCGGTATGTGTGCATAAATCGCTTTCTTTGAGATATTTTTTCTCACTATCGTTTCCGGACGCTGATTTCTTTTTCATTAAAAACGGCCGTTAACCATTGATTCGATAGGCATCTCCTGTCGTATAATATTATAGAAAGCGAGTAAAACTTAATAATCAAATAGTTGAATTGCAAGAAAAAAATACGGGTTTTGGTCAGTCTTGATTTTAATCTTGGAAAAACCGGTACTTGTCTCTATATTATTTTTTATCATATCATGACATTATTAAAACTATTGGAGATCATATGGCGTATACGTTACATGGAACGCCGGAATGAATCATTCGGTTTCATTTTTCATGAAATTTTAGTAAATTATTAAAATGAAAATTATAACAAAATATATCTTAAAAGAACATATCAGTCCATTTATATTTGGTTTGTCTGCCATCGTCTTTATTTTTATTCTTAATGTGGTGTTTCGTGATCTGGGAAGGCTTTTGGGAAAGGGATTGCCGATTCTGGTTATCCTGGAATTTTTCTTTTTAAATATTGCTTGGATTCTGGCGCTGGCTATTCCAATGGCTGTTCTGATTTCATGTCTTTCTACATTTGGCCGGCTTTCTTCAGATAATGAAATCACAGCTCTGAAAGCCAGCGGTACCAATCTTTATAAATTGATCACCCCGGTTTTAATCGCCGCTGCCGTTTTAGCTGTGGGTTTAGAGCGTTTTAATAACCTGGTGTTACCGGATTTTAATTATCGGGCCAGCTTGCTATGGAGAGATATTTCCAAGAAACGTCCAATGATTTCTCTTGAACCACACATCTTTTTTAATGAGATTCCCGATTATGGCATTCTGGTTCATAGTATCAATGACCGGACAAATGAGTTGAAGGGGATTATCATTCACGATGCCAGTGATTCAAAAAAAAACAGGACCATTATTGCTCAATCGGGGACGTTGAATTTTTCTGAAGCAGATGAGAGGATGATTCTTGTTTTATCAAACGGTGAAATACATGAAACTGAACGGAACCATTTACAAAATTATCAGCGGTATTTGTTCGCCAAACAAACGTTCTCATTTTCTTTGGATAATATGTCATTGAAACGCAGTTCGGAAAAACACCGCGGTGATCGTGAAAAAGATACACTTATGATGAAACATGAAATTGAGGGGTATCGAAACCGCATTCTTGAACGTGAGAATCGTATCCGAACGCTTATGAACGGAATCGTCCGACATATCTTTCCCTCTTCCTGGCAATTGGTCAACGATTCCTTATCGGCTCAGGTTTCCTCCGGATATTATTCTGCTCACAGAGAACCCAAATCAAATGTCCGTCGCCTGTTCCAACAGGTTGATTCGGAATTAAACATCATCAATGGTTACAGGCGGTCGATTCGCAGTCTTCAGGTAGAGATAGATAAAAAGATTGCCATTCCCGTCGCTTGCCTGGTATTCGTTCTGATCGGTGTGCCGCTGGGAATTATGGCCCATCAAGGGGGAATGACAGCCTGGATTGTAAGTCTGATCTTTTTTCTGATTTACTGGTTTTGTCTGATCGGGGGAGAGCAGCTGGCCGACCGAGGATACATCAGTCCCTGGATTGCCATGTGGGCAGCCAATGTTATTGTTGGAACATTCGGTATTTACCTGGTGGTCCATACTGTTAAAGAGACGACTTTTATCCACTGGGAACAATGGTGGTTCAAGTTACGGTTTTTGGTGAAAAAAGAAAAACATCAGCCATAGTGCCTTTATGATCTGACAAAAAGTTTATTGAAAATGATGAAAAGACTCGATCTACATATTTCAATACGATTTCTTTCTGTGTTTTCATTTTGTATTCTGGGCGTGATCGTTATTTTTATTGTGGTGGACCTGGTTGAAAATGCAGATCGATTTATTGACATGCATGTGCCTTGGCATCTGGTGGCCGGGTACTACATCTTTTATACACCATACATTGTTGTACTCACCATGCCTATGGCCACGCTTCTGGCCACTTCAATTCTGATCGGCAATCTGGCAAGATACAACGAATTGGTGGCAATGAAAGCACTGGGATACAGTTACTATCAAATATTAATATTGTTGCTCTGGATGGGCCTTGGAATCAGTGTTCTCAGCTTTGGACTCACCGAAGGTGTGGTCGCACCTGCGACACGGAGAAGGGTAGAGATGGAACGGGATTATCTGAAAAAACATCTGGAGCGAGACCGCTCCCGTTACCGGGATCTGAAGATTCAGGAACCTCCCAATCTGTTGATTACCATGGCTGAGTTTTCCAAAAATACCAATCTTGCCCGTGATGTAAAAATTGAGACCTATGATGGACATCACCTTGTAAAGCGAATTGATACGCCTTGTATGATGTTCAATAAAGGGCAGTGGATTATTACTTCAGGATATATGCGGATTTTTGAGGGGCTCGAGGAAACAGCTTGTCCAATTCAGGATACACTCAGGTTTGATTTTCAGTTTTCTCCAAAGGAATTAACCCAGGTAAAAATAACACCTGAAGAGATGAGCGTTTTCGAGCTCTATCGGTTTGCCATGCGCATTCGGGATTCAGGTGGTGAAATCTATAAATGGATGACGGATTTGCATCTTCGAGTGGCATTTCCGTTAAGCAATGTGTTTGTTGTCTTTCTCTGCATTCCTATGGTGTATAATCGAAGAAAAAAAAGTCTGGCTGCCGGCGTGGGCATCAGTCTCCTGATTTGTTTTTTCTACTTTGGGCTGGTGAAGACCGGACAGACATTCGGGCATAAGCGGGAACTCAGCCCCTTGATTGCAGCGTGGATGGGGAACGGTCTGGCATTTCTGGCAGGGATTTATAATCAGTACCGGGTGCGAAAATAGCTTGACTTTTTCAATAAATTCCTTATCTTAAATGGCTTGCGTGTTGCCGATTATCACGGATAAACAGAGTTCAATTTAGGAGTTTTTAGTATGAAACGAACATATCAGCCCAGCAGACGAAAGCGAAAGAATAAACACGGCTTTCGATCCCGCATGGCCACAAAAAATGGACAGGATGTGATCAAGCGACGGCGAGCCAAAGGAAGAAAGCGGCTGACCGTCAGTGATGAGGTCCGGTAATTTTCCGGATCGATCTTCGTTGTATTAGACTGAATATTTAATCATATTATTATACTGTCCAATCCGTGTCCGTCAATCATGATTTCAGACTTCCCAAAAAAGAGATTTTAAAGAAATCTCATGATTTTCAATGCGTTTTAAAACGCGGTAAACGATGGGAAGGAAAAATTATCAAATGTTTTTATTTCAAAGCCGATGAACGAAAAGTCGGCTTTGTCGTTCCGAGACGGTTGGGCAAGGCAGTGATCAGAAATCGAATCAAACGTCTTATGCGGGAAGCTTACAGACACCATAAATACGCAGTGGGGGAATTTTGGATTCTCATTATGGCCAAAAAAACCGGAGAGTTGCCAAAATTAAAACAGATCGAGACCGAATTTTGTCAATGCATCAGGCAGGAAGGCCTTGCATCTTCGACATTCGATTGATGATGATTTCAATTTTAAAGTTCTATAAACGTTGGATTTCGCCGCGCCTGCCGCTGGCTTGTCGTTTTTATCCAACGTGCTCGGAATACACAATCCAAGCCCTTAATAAACATGGACTTAAAAAAGGTTTATTTTATTCAATAAAACGGGTGCTTCGCTGTCATCCTTTTCATCCGGGCGGGTATGATCCCGTGCCCTAACTTAAACAGGAACAAGACGATGGATAAAAATACGATTTTCGCTTTTGTGCTCATTGGAGTCATATTGTTGTTATCAACCTCTCGCTGGTATCGCGAAAAAATTGTCGGTGTTAAGCCTGTGCCTGCAGATACGACTGTGGCTGATATAGACATTGGAGATTCTACACAAGCATTCAAAGCTGAACCTCGTGAAGACAAGCCGATTCAGCCGACACCGGTTGTTCAGCTTGATGAAGTTGTTGCCACAGATAGAGGGTCCGATAAAGTGGTTACAATGAAAAATGATTGTATTCTGGTGAGGTTGTCTTCCCGAGGAGGGGGCACTCTTATCAGCTGGAAATTAATTGCAAAAGATGTCGATGATACGACTGAGTATCAGTATAAAACGAGAATTGATGAAAATGAGCCGATCGAAATGATTCCCGACGATGCCCATGACAACTTGGCCATTACCACAGACCATGGTTATGATTTCGGCAGGATGCAATTCGAAGTCACATTAAATTCAAAAAAGGACAGTATTCAAACTGTACGATTTACCAGAGACCTGGAGACCGGCGCGCGGTTGGAAAAAATTTATATCCTGACACCCGGGGTGTATCATCTGATCCTGCAGACAAAGTTTGTGGGATTTCAGTGGGAACAAATCGGAGAAAAATACCGGCTTGAGTGGAATTCGGGTCTACGATATACAGAACCCAATCCTAAAGACGATTTGATGTATTATGAAGCCATTGCATTGCAGGGAGATGATCTGGTTAAACAGAAAAAAAGGGGAAGTACGGGATTTCAGGAAGGCAATACCCATTGGGTTTCAGTACGAACCAAATATTTTATAATGGCAATCATTCCGGAGGAGACAGGCATCGGAACAGAACTCAGGGTTGAAGAGGACAATCACCGGAAAACCATCCAGGCAGATCTCGCCATGCCCTGGAAAGGCCTTCAGGAAGAGACACATTCATATCAGATTTTCCTGGGCCCGATGGATTATCAGCTCCTGAAAAGTTATAAGACAGATCTTGCAAAATCCATGAGCTGGGGATGGAAGCTGATCAAGCCTTTCAGCATCGGTGCCCTTTATGCCCTTCAATTTTTATATAGCATCCTGCACAATTATGGATGGGCAATCATTGTTTTTGCCATTTTGATTAAGATTGTGCTGTATCCTCTCACCCGGCATAGTTACAAATCCATGCGGGAAATGCAGTCCCTTCAGCCGAAAATGAGTGCAATTCGTGAAAAGTATAAAGACAATCCTCAGAAAATGAATGAAGAAACCATGAAGCTCTATAAAAGCCATGGTGTGAATCCAATGGGGGGATGTCTGCCAATGCTGCTTCAAATGCCTGTGCTTTTTGCCCTGTTTAATTTGTTCAGATCCACGATTATGCTTCGTCATGCAGAATTTCTGATGATCAAAGATCTTTCTGCCCCGGATCATCTGCTGGGATCGATTAATGTTCTGCCAGTAATTATGGGTCTGGCCATGATTGTTCAACAAAAATTATCATCCGCCCAAAATACACAGCAAAAGGCTATGACCTATTTTATGCCTATTTTTCTTACATTTATTTTTTATAAATTTTCTTCAGGATTGAATCTCTATTATCTGATATTCAATATCTTTACGATCGCCCAGGAAATTATTGTCAGGCGGGGAAAAACCGAGACAGCTTCCGTATAAATGAATCAATGCATGAGACAAAGCCCTGTCTGATATTATGACAGGGCTTTTATTTTTATTAAAGCAACAATCATGAATATGCGCCGGCTCCTGAGAAATACAATTGACATTGATCTGAGTGAAATTGTATATTTCAGGGATTTAAAACGTGTGATTTTTCAGGGTAGTCTCAATGACCCATATGATGAATGATACTATTGCAGCCATTGCCACGCCTCCTGGAATCGGGGGTATTGCGATCATTCGTATCAGCGGGCCTAATGCCTGGAATGCTGTAAAACATATATTTAAATCGGATATCAGCAATACGGCTCCGGAAAGCCATCACGCTTGTCATGGCTGGATCATGAACGGGAAAGAGCCTGTGGATGAAGTGTTGCTTACATGGTTTGAGGCTCCCAATTCCTATACCGGTGAAGAGGTGGTCGAGGTCAGTGGTCATGGAGGCCCGCTGATCTGCCAGTGCATTTTGGATCTGTTGCTTAATCATGGTATCCGAACTGCGGAGCCGGGAGAATTCACAAAACGGGCTTTTCTCAATGGAAAGCTGGATCTCAATCAGGCCGAAGCTGTGGCGGATTTGATCCATGCAAAGACCGAGTATGCTCGCAGGGTTGCCGCTTATCAACTGGAGGGCCGGCTTTCAGAGCGCATTACAACAATTCGGGACACGTTAATCAGGAATTGCAGTTTGCTGGAATTGGAACTGGATTTCGGGGAAGAAGACGTGGAGTTTGCTTCCCGAAATGACCTAAAATCCGGATTGATCTCGATTCAAAAGTCACTGAATGAATTGCTGTCCACGTTCAACCGGGGAAGAGTATGTCGTGACGGGATACGTCTGGTCATTGCCGGTCGGCCCAATGTAGGCAAATCCAGCCTGCTGAACCGATTGATAGAAAAAGAGCGGGCGATCGTAACCGATGTTCCGGGCACAACCCGGGATACTATTGAGGAAATGCTGGATATTGAAGGCGTGTTATTTGTTATTACAGATACGGCAGGGCTGCGTTCGGAGTCAGGTTTGGTGGAGAAGGAGGGGATCCGAAGAACCTATGCGGCCCTGAATGCCGCAGATATGATTATTTGGATGACGGATGCCAGCCAGCCCTGGCTGCCTGAAGATGAAAATCTTTTGTTATCCGTCCGTCAGGCACAGGTTCCCTGTTTCTATACAGTCAATAAAATTGACTTAAAACCCCACCCAGATATATCGCGGCTCACACAAGGGATTCCAAATCAAGACATTTTAAAGATTTCAGCCTTGACAGGCCAGGGGATAGACACATTGATTCAGAAATTGAAGTCCACTGCGCTTTCCGGGGATGTCCCTCATGAGGGGGAGACGCTGATTACGCGAGCGCGCCATGCCGAAGCTGTTCGGTCCGCTTTAAATCACGTTCAAAGCGCCCAGGACTCAATAAAGAAGAATATGTCCCAGGAATTTATTGCTCTGGATCTCCGCGGTGCTCTTGAAGCCCTGGGTTGCATCACTGGTCAAACGACCCCGGATGATATATTGAATCAAATATTTTCCGAATTTTGCATAGGAAAGTAAATCAACCCAAATACTCAACCCTGAACCCTGTCAGGGTTGAGGAGGGTTGAAAATATATTGTTCCACGTGGAACACCAGCCATATCCCCGGAAAAACACCCGGCACGGCGCCACTTCAAGTCTTCCCTGAGTTTAAAGTATCCGTTTGTCTTTATGACGAATATCCCCCCGCTTGCACATTCTATTTTAAAAAAATTCATCCAGGCGGTCGAAAGAACAGCATTCTTTTTCCTTTGCATTTTCATCGAACCTTTCTTATATTTTTCATCCAGGACACCCCGGGGAAATCTTCTTCGGGGTTTTGGTGTTTATATTTAAATATATGTTCCACGTGGAACACGTATCTTTCTCCTGTTGTGGGCGGGGATGGATCACATTCCGCTCCTGTCTGTTGTGCAGAGAATAAGGAGACCGATTTGAAGAAGGACTTTGACGTCATTGTTGCAGGAGGAGGTCATGCAGGGTGCGAAGCTGCGCTCGCTGCTGCACGGATGGGTGTTCAGACCCTTCTAATTACAATGAACATTCCTAATATTGCCCAGATGTCCTGTAATCCAGCCATCGGTGGTCCGGCCAAAGGGCATCTGGTTCGTGAAATCGATGCTCTGGGTGGGGAAATGGCAAAAGCCATTGATGACACCGGCATTCAGTTCAGAATGCTGAATCAATCCAAAGGGCCTGCTGTGTGGGCCCCGCGTGCACAGGCCGACCGTCAGGGGTATTCAATACGGATGCGAACTGCTGTTGAGAATCAGGAAGGTCTGAAATTACTCCAGGCTATGGTCGTTGGTATATGGATAGAAAATAATTCAGTGGGTGGTATTGAAACTGAAACCGGAAGAAAAATATCTGCAAAACGTGTCATTTTGACCTGTGGAACATTCTTAAATGGATTAATTCATATAGGATTAAAAAATTTTCCGGCCGGACGCGCCGGAGAATTTCCGGCTAAGGGATTAACGGAATGTCTGGTAAATCTGGGATTCGAAGCGGGACGTTTAAAGACCGGAACGCCACCCCGCATTGATGGTCGGACCATTGATATCAGTAAAACTGAATCCCAACCCGGAGATGAGAATCCCTATCCCTTTTCCTTTCAGACCACTTCGATCAAACGCCCCCAGGTACCCTGTTATCTAACGTACACGAATCAGGAAACACACAACATCCTGAGTTCAGGCCTGGATCGGTCCCCCCTTTATACAGGTGTGATTAAAGGTGTTGGGCCTCGATATTGTCCCAGCATTGAAGATAAAATCGTTCGTTTTTCGGACAAGAACAGGCATCAGATTTTTCTGGAACCGGAAGGTCTGCAGTCCACGGAATATTATGTCAACGGTTTTGCCACAAGTCTGCCGGAAGATGTGCAATTATCCGCCATTTGCACAGTTCCGGGTCTGGAAAATGTTTCGGTTACCCGCCTTGGCTATGCAATTGAATATGATTTTTTTCCGCCGACTCAGCTGAAGCCATCTTTAGAAGCAAAACGTGTGTCCGGACTCTTTTTTGCCGGCCAGATCAACGGCACATCCGGATACGAAGAAGCAGCGGCTCAGGGATTGGTAGCGGGTGTAAATGCCGTACTTGGAATAAGAAATGAGTCATTATTTATTCCTGACCGCAGCAATGGTTATATCGGTGTGCTTCTTGATGATCTCGTCACCAAGGGAACCAGTGAGCCCTACCGTCTTTTCACATCCCGGGCAGAGTACCGATTGCTCCTGAGGCAGGACAATGCGGATCAGCGTATGATGCCGCACGGGCATCGGTTCGGACTGATTGAAGAAACATTGCACAAGCGCCTTCAGAATAAGGTGAAGGCGATTCATCATGTCACGGATCAGCTATTACAAATAAAACCCGATCCTGAAATGGTAAATCCGATTCTTTCCGGAATGGGCTCATCGACCGTTAATGAACGACAGAATATACTGCGCCTTTTGCGGCGTCCCCATGTTTTTTTAGACGCCTTTGAGACCATACCGGAAGTAGGTGTCTTGTTAAACTCACTGAAGGAATTGCGATCTGAAGTTGTTCAGCAGGTGGAGATTGAAATCAAATATGAGGGATATCTGCAACGCCAGCATGATCAGATCGTCCGGTATCAGGCCCTTGAATCAAAAAAAATTCCGGATAATATTGATTATGAACATATGCAGGCTCTTTCAAAAGAAGCGCGGGAAAAGCTTGGAAAAATCCGCCCACGCTCTCTGGGACAAGCTTCCCGGATTTCCGGAGTATCGCCGGCTGACATCTCTGCATTGGCTGTATTAATTTCGAGAGGATCGGTGAAGGTCGTTTCTCATGGACCATAAAGAGGAACTGAAGGCAATCCTGGATGGGCTAAACGCCCCTGCAGACGCTTTGGAAAAATTTCAGAATTATCATGCCCAGTTGCTGGCGTGGAATGGCCGTGTAAATCTTATTTCAAAAAATGACGAATCCAGAATCGGGCTTCGCCATTTTATCGATTCACTCGCACTGTTGAGCGCCGTTCCCTTTCCGGCCGGTCTTCGTGTGCTCGATCTGGGAACCGGTGCCGGTTTTCCAGGAGTACCGATTAAAATCATCCGTCCTGATATTGATCTTGTTCTGGTCGAGTCCAATCGAAGGAAGGGTTTGTTTCTAAGGCGATTGGTACAGAATCTCGATATGACGGGCATCGATATCTTTGTTGGCCGGGCGGAAGATTTAGTTAATTACATTAATCCTGTGGGTTGGATATGCAGCCGGGCTGTTGCAAAAATTCAAATCCTGCTTCAATGGAGTATTCCTTATCTGACACCCGGAACTGCAACAGTGGTTGCCCTGAAAGGACCGGATGCCAGTACTGAATTGAAAATTCTTCCGAAAAGAATCAAGGGTCGAAGCATTATTCAGGCCCGTTGGATAGCGTTCAAACCATTTCCGGATGTTTTTCCAGATCTGGAACGATATGTAGTTTATGTTGTACTGAACAATAAAACAGCGTAACATATTGATTTAATTGGCTTTATAATGAATTCAATTTCGATCGTTCAAGAAATATTATCATCCTATCTAATTGATAATCATTTTTTTAAACACATTTCAAATAATCAACAGTCCTTTTTGAAAAATCTGACAGGTTCCAGTCGTCTCCTGTTTGTTGATCTCATACGTTCTTCTTTTGGGCCGGGCCTGGTCGTCCTTCCAGATGCTGATGCTGCAGAAGCACTGGCAGAAGAGGCCCAGGCCGTATTTGGAGAAGAAGAGGTGGCTTTTTTTCCTGTGTTTGAAGATCGTAATGTTCCCATTACCCTGAATCCGCGGCAGGCTGGTATGCGCATGGAAGTACTCAGGGATCTGCTGGGAGAAAAATTAACCCTGGTTATCACATCAGGATCAGGTCTTTTTCAGAGGTTGCCTGATCCTGAATGGCTTTGTCGCACCCGGCTCCATCTCGGACCGGGCAAGGAATTCGATCTGGCACATCTTATTGAAAAAATGGTCGATTTCGGATATGTGCGGGAAACCATGGTAGAACGCCCCGGGGAATTCAGTGTCAGGGGAGGTATTCTGGATATTTTCCCGTATACGGGGGAACCCCCTCATCGGCTCGAGTTTTTTGGTAATACACTGGAATCTATGCGAACCTTTCATATTGACACCCAGCGATCTATCAAGACAGTTGAACAACTGACACTTATTGCATCCCCGGATGCCGAATATTCAGCAGGCAAAATTCTTATAGATTACTTTAAGAATATGCCCTGGATTTTTATTGAAGATTGGGAAAAAATCCGTTCCGGAAAAAATCCGGATCAGGATAAAGCAGGCATTATCGATACTGTTGCCTCCATGGAAAACCGTTTAAGGAATCTAAGGATCATCCATCATCATACACTGACATCCCCTCACGAAGGTCTTCTGCTGGATGTGCATCCTATTCCTCCTATGGGTCGGTTTCCCTCAAGCATTCGAAATCAAATCAGTACCTGGTCAGATCATCAGCAAAAGGTTTATCTGTTTTGTGATTCGCCACGCCAAACCGGACAGATGATAGATTTTCTTGATTTAAAAGAAAATCCCGTTTCCGGATGTCATGTGGTTTCCGGTCCCCTGAGGTATGGATTTCGTATCCCGGACCGTTCGCTGATCGTTCTGACTCAATCCGAAATTTTCGGTCGGTTTCATCACTACCGTCCGCGCAAACGTTTCCGCATTGCGGGTAAACCAATACGTGAAATGACTGCGCTTTCGAAAGGTGACTTTGTCGTTCATATTGATCATGGCATCGGTGTGTATCAGGGATTGCAAAGGATCACCGTAGCGGATTCAGAACGGGAATGTATTGCCATCCGGTACAAAGATGAGGATATGCTTTATGTGCCTGTCGATAAGATGGAACGTGTTCAGAAATATGCCGGCCGGCAAAGCAGTATCCCTGAATTGAACAAACTGGGAAATAACGTCTGGGAAAAGACCAAATCACGCACAAAAAAATCTGTTGAGAAAATTGCCAGGGAATTGATCACTCTCTATTCAGCACGACAGTCCAGGCCGGGATATGCATTCAGCCAGGATACGGTCTGGCAAAATGAACTGGAAGCCGCTTTTGTGTATGAGGAGACACCGGATCAGCTTCGTGCCATACGGGATGTGAAAAAAGACATGGAAAAGCCGGTGCCCATGGACCGTCTTATTTGTGGAGACGTGGGGTATGGTAAAACAGAAGTTGCCGTCCGTGCTGCATTCAAGGCTGTAAATGACGGAAAACAGGTGGCGCTTCTTGTTCCGACAACGGTTTTAGCCCAGCAGCATTATCAGACCTTTCTGGAGCGCCTGTCCGGTTTTCCGGTTCAAATCGAAATGCTTTCCCGGTTTCGAAGCAAAAATGCCCAGTCTGAAATTGTCCAACGATTAAATATGGGAACTCTGGATATTGTTATCGGCACCCACCGATTGCTTTCCAAAGATGTCGAATTTAAAGATCTGGGTCTGGTGATTATCGATGAAGAACAAAAGTTCGGTGTGAGACATAAAGAACGGTTAAAATCACTCCGTGAAACAGTGGATGTGATGGCATTGTCTGCTACACCGATACCGCGAACATTGAATTTATCTCTGGTAAATATTCGTGATATGTCGTTGATCAATACCCCACCCCGGGACCGATTATCAATCCATACAGAGGTCATGCCTTTTGATGAAGCAATTGTTGAGGAAGCCATACATCGAGAACTCGATCGACAGGGACAGATTTTTTTTGTTCATAACCGTATTCAGTCCATCCATACCGTAGCGAGGATGATCGAGCGTATTGTACCTGGTATTCGGTTGGCGATTGCCCACGGACAAATGAATGAGCGGGTTCTGGAAAAAATCATGGTCGATTTTGTTGAGCATCAATATGACTGTCTGGTCGCGACGATGATTGTGGGATCCGGATTGGATATGCCGCATGTAAACACGCTGCTGGTTAATCGGGCGGACCGTCTCGGTCTTTCGCAATTGTATCAACTTCGTGGCCGTGTAGGCCGTTCCAATAAAAAAGCCTATGCTTATCTGTTCACGCCGCCTTTGCAGGGACTGAAACCCGAAGCAGTGAAACGGCTACGCACGATTGAAGAATTTACAGAGCTTGGAGCTGGTTTTCAAATTGCCATGAGAGACCTGGAAATTCGAGGGGCCGGTAATCTGCTGGGCTATCAACAAAGCGGTTACATGGATGCTGTTGGGTTTGAACTTTACACGCGGCTTGTTGCAGAGGCCGTGGAAGAGCTAAAAACCCAAGAGTTCAGAGAGCCCACTCCGAAAACCCATTACCCGTTCTGCCAGGCTCAAATTGACGAAGATGCCTATTTTCCGGATGATTATATTCCGGATGAAAGTATCCGGGTGAATCTTTACAAACGCCTTTCCAACATGGCATCTGAAGAGGACCTGCGTTTATTCTCAGATGAGATGCGGGACCGGTTTGGCCCTTTGCCTCAGAGCGCCGAAAATCTGCTTGGGCTTTTCGATCTGCAGATTTTTGGCGGACGAAAATATATCCGGCAAATCCGGATTGAAAACGACAAACTCCGGATTTTTTTTGATCCGCTGCTGGCAGAAATTTTGGATAATTCAGAGACCTTGTCCTGTTTTCTTCACCGGATTACCGATAGCTCTTCCGTTCCGGTTCGTTTTTTTACACATCACGGACTGGGGTTGGAACTTGACATTCCTGAATCGGATCGTCTGAGCTTCACTAAAAAATGGTTGCAAAGCTGGGGCTAATTCTGTATATTTTTCATCTGTGAATCATTCAATTCAATATCGGAGGAAACATGATTAAACACTGGAAAGCATTTTGTGTCACTATTGCATTGTTACTTCCTGTTATGTGGGGATGTGGAAAAAAAGAAGCCACTTTGGCCCGTATCGGAAAACAGATAACCATTTCGGTTGAAGATTTTCGGGAAGCAAATACCAGATTCAGAAAGGGCGAGTCCTTTGAAGAAGATCTGGAAAAATTGAAAACAGAACTGAAAGAGATGATTGACTCCAAGCTTATTCTTCTGGGTGCGTATGAAGCCGGTTATGATCAGGATTCAACCGTACTGGCCGAAAAACAAAGTGCTGAAATACAGGAATCAATACAAAAACTTTATCAGCATGAAATCGTCAATAAATATGTGCTCGAATCGGACATTCGGGATTATTATATAAAGACCGGACGCCAGGTCGTGGTTAGAAACATTTTAATAGAAGTACCACCCCAAAGCGATTCGGTTGTGGTTGACCTCATTAAAAGAGATGCTGAAGCACTTTTACGGAAGCTCCGGAATGGAGAAAGTTTTGAATTTTTGGCCTCCAAACATTCTCAGGACCGGCGGACAGCAATCAATGGCGGATTGATTGGCACATTAAAGTACGCGGATATAGGAGATCCGATTCAGGAAGCAGCTTTTTCTATGAAACAAGGCGAAATTTCGGATATCATTCAAACAAAAAAAGGTTTCAATATCCTGAAAGTAGAAGAGATTCAGAACATCGATCAAAAACCTTACTTTGATGCTCGAGAAGGCATCAAATCAGCTATTGCCAGACACAAACGTCAGGCAATCAATGAATATGCCGGTAAATACTGGGATAAGTTAAAAGAAAGCAAAAAAGTCCAGCTTTACAACGAAAATATAGATTCAGTCTTTCAAATCATAATAACATGGAACACGTTTATAACGGACTCGGTATTGACAGGACTTGCCGATTTGCCTGATTCCATTCGGAATATGACTCTGCTTTCATACAAGGGGGGGGAGGTGAAGGTCTCTGATTTCGAACATTGGATAAAACAGGTTATGGTAGAACCTGATATTCGTGGGGGCATTACCAGGATGCGGACTTTTGAAAAAATGCTGGACAATCTGCTTATGGGAGACCTGCTATATGAAACAGCTAAGCAAAAAGGGCTCGACGAATATCCGGATGTGCAAAAGAAAGTACGTAAGGCTTATGAGAGAAAAATGATTCAGTTATTCATCCAGCGGGAAATATGGGGAACCATTGATCCTTCGGAAGAGGATATTGTCCAATACTATCGAGAACATATTGAAGACAAATATACACAACCGTCAAGGTACCAACTCCAGGAAATTGTGGTGGAAACAGAAGAACTTGCTGAACAGATCGTCGCTTGGGCAAAGGCGGGTCAGCGTTTTTCCACCCTGGTTCAAAAATATTCGGTTAAACCCGGAAAAGAAAGAAATCAGGGGATTGAAGAGAATGTGACAAAGAAACGCAAACCCAAACATTTTGCCTATGCGGATTCACTCTCTGTTGGTGATATTGGTGGCCCGATCAAACTGAGGGAGAATCGTTATTCTGTCATCAAGGTACTGGAGCGTACAGCACCAAGTCCCCGCCCCTTTGAAAAAATAAAAGGCCGGGTTCGAATCCATTTGACCAACGATATTAAAAGGGAACGGAAAAGTCAATGGCTTGAAGACAAACGTGCTGCCGTTAATATTATGACTGATGATGCAAAATTAGAAGAAATCTTAGAATCTTATTATGGTGATGAATCATCATGAAGTGTTTTTTTTACAAGGGGATTCTGTTTGTTCTAATTCTGACATTGTTTATTCAATGCGGTTCCAGAATCAGTGATGATGATATCATTGCCAAGGTCGGAAATACTATATTGACAAGGCAGGAGCTCCACGATCGAATGAACAAAGAAGGATATCCGCCGGATCAGGAAAGAACATATGTTGACCGATGGATTCACAGGCAACTGCTTTATCATGAAGCGTTGCGTCAGCATTTGGACCAAACAGAAGATATTCAGGATGAGCTCGTTCGTATTGAAAAAGAATTGCTGATCAACAAATTGCTGGATCGTACATATAAAGAGAAAATAAAAATGTCCGAAGAAGAGATTCGATCTTACTACGAACAGAACATCTCTGATTTTACAGTCAGTGAAACCGAGGTGCGGATCCAGCATATCCTTTGTAAAAGCCGTTCAGATGCCAATCTGGCATTACAGGAAATCAATACGGGCGAACCTTTTGACAATGTTGCAAAATCGCGGTCTATTGATGCATTCGCTTCCCAGGGTGGTGATATGGGGTATGTTAAAAAAGGGGACTTAATACCGGAAATTGAACGGCAGGCTTTCCGTCTGTCGAAAAATCAGATTTCACAAGTGATTCGGAGTCCTTTCGGATACCATATTATCAAAGTCCTGGAACACCGTTCGGCCGGTGAGTCTCGCTCGTTAGCGGAAGTCCAGCCTGAAATTATGCAGCGATTACGTGTCATTAAAGAGGGTCAGGTCTATTATGATCTGCTCTATCAGCTGCAAAATCAAAATAAATATTTTGTGTTTCAGCCGCCGGATGCTGTACAGCCTTCTGATTCTGTTCAAACAGAAGAAATCATCACAGATTAATTTTGTCCGGTTTTTATTAACACGGTCCGAAAAACAGACAGCTTTTTTGATAAACGGTTTAAAGGAGATCTTTTGCGAAAAAAACAACAACTGCCGATTTTGATCGGATGCCTGATGGGGGCGATGCTCATGGCCGAAGATTTTATAGACGGTATCGTGGCCATTGTGGGTGATGAAATAATTCTTTATTCGGAATTGATGCAGACCACTCAGGGATTTGCCATTCAGATGGGCATTGATCCTCAAAAGCAGAAAGATCAGATGAACACACTCAAAGACGAGGTGCTTAAAAATCTCATTTCAGAACGGGTGCTACTGGCAAAAGCCGAAGAGGATACGATCACGGTTGAAGACCAGCAGGTGGATACGGAACTTGAAAATAAAATTCAGGAATTTATCCGGCAACTGGGATCCCGTGAACGTGTTGAAGCACAATTCGGTATGTCCATTGAAAAAATCAAACGTGACTACAGAGATGAAGTACGCAAACAGCTCATCGTTCAAAAGGTGCGTATGGAAAAACTGCAATCCGTTAATGTTTCCCGGCATGAGGTCGAACAATTTTTTCTAACCATGCAGGACAGCCTGCCGGAACGCAAACCTTCGGTTCGTATGCGTCATATTCTTATTAATCTCAAGGCTGGTGAAGAAACCCGTCAGGAGGCGTTCGATCAAATCAAAGAAATCCAAAACCAGCTTCTGGCCGGTGAGGATTTTGAAATCCTGGCCAAAAAATATTCTCAGGATCCAGGAACAGCCAGCAGGGGCGGGAGTCTGGGATTTGTTGAACGGGGAACTCTTTATCCTGAATTTGAGGAAGCAGCATTCAATCTGGAAGACGGAGAGATCTCGGATATAGTGGAAACCCCGGTAGGATTTCATATCATCCAAATGATTGAAAAGCGGGGAGATCGTGTAAATATTCGACATATCCTGATACGGTTGGAAACGTCTGAGGTTGATGAAAGTAAAATTGTTCAGACGTTGCAGGAATTAAAAGAACGGGCCAGGGCCGGCGAGGATTTTGCTGAACTGGCCGGTAAGTATTCGGATGATGAAACCACACGTGAAGATGGTGGTGATCTGGGATGGCTGCCCGTGGATATGCTTCAAATCGAGCAGTTTAAAAATCTGGCCTTTGCATTGAAAGAAGGCGAAATAAGCGAACCCTTTAAAACGCCTTTTGGTTATCATCTGGTTAAAATGGAAGAGAAAAAACCGGCCCGAAAATTGAACCTGAATGATGATTATGAAGATCTGAAAAATATGGCTCTGAATATGAAACACCAAAAAATACTCAATGAATGGATCGATGAATTAAAAAAAGATCTCTATATTGAGATCAAAGAAGACATATTGGAAAATCAGTAGATGGATTTACTTGGCCCCGGTTCTGTTTCCGGGGCTTTCTTATTAGACGTTCTTTTTGTACATTATGGACAGCATTTTTATTATCGCAGTTTATCAGAAGAAAACAGTTGCATCGGATAATGTTATTCGTATAATTTATGAGTGCTTCCCTCTGTGGAGATGACGATACGGTAATATTAAAAGACAAGACATATTTATGAAACGGTTTCGCACTTATTTTTAATTAATCATTGTTCTGTAAATACAATTGGGATACAAACAGCTATGTGGGAAATACTGGGGATTATCCTGTTCTGGATGGTCTTGATCGCAGGCATACTGATCATTCCTTTTGGTGTGGCAGGAACCTTTATTATTGTCGGTGCTGCCCTGATTTATGGCCTTATTACCGGATTTGAAGAAATCTCCATACGTATTATCATCATTCTTTTTGTTATGGCTGTGATAATGGAAATTTTAGAAGCGGTGTATGGTGCCCTTCTGGCTAAAAAATTTGGTGGGTCCAGATGGGGTATGATCGGTGCTATGGTCGGTGGATTCTCTGGTGCAGCCATTGGCACACCAATTATGCCTGTTCTCGGAACCCTGATTGGAGCTTTTCTGGGATCTTTCCTGGGCGCCATGACGTTTGAATTTGTGCATGAAAACAATTCACGGCGCGCTTTTCGGGTGGGTTTAGGGGCCTTCTTTGGTGCTGTCAGTGGCAAAATAACCAAAATTATTGTTGCGATTACCATGGTAATCCTGATCGGATTAAAATTGTATTAGAATGGATTTTATTTCATCCATCCGGAGAAATATGACAAACCGTCTGATCACATATGGAGCAATCCTTTTTTCATTCTGGAATTATATTCAGGCTCAGGGGTTTGCTTCCCCTGACGTGGTGATTGCACGGGTTAAATACCGGGGCGGCGGAGACTGGTACAATGATCCTTCGGCTATTCCCAATCTCGCACGGTTCATCAAGCAAAACACTCTAATAAACATAAACGATCAGGAAGCCCAGATAGAATTAATGGACGAGTCCCTATTTGCCTATCCCATCCTGTTTCTGACAGGACATGGACAGCTTTCCTTTAATGACACGGAAGCAGAACGCTTGAGGTGTTATCTTCTCAGGGGCGGTTTCCTGTATGTGGATGACGATTACGGATTGGATAAAGATTTTCGCCGGGCTTTGAAACAGATCTTTCCAAACCGGGAATTGGTCGAGTTGCCGTTCAGTCATGATATTTACAGGACACCTTTTCGTTTTGAAAACGGCCTGCCAAAAATTCATGAACACGACAATAAGCCGGCTCAGGGATTCGGCATATTTGATGATCAACAGCGGTTGATGATATTCTATACCTATGAATGCAATTTATCGGACGGCTGGACTGATCCCCAGATGTATAATGATCCTCCAGAAAAAAGGGAGGCTTCCTTGAAAATGGGGACCAATATTATCCTCTGGGCACTCATACATTAAAATTTATTTTATTGGTCAAACGACGGATTCCCGTTGCGCTACCATTTTTTAGATTTCAACTTTCAACAATGGCGAACACATATTATCAACAACTTCAGCGGCTTCATCGGGCAAGACAGGTTCTGAAAATCCGGCGGTTTGTTTTTCGAATTCTGGTTGGTGCGTCTGTGTTGTGCGTTCTCGTCGTTTCTGTTCTTTTATTGGAATTCATATTCCGATTTGAAAAGCCCGTTCGGATGATCTTCGCTGTCATTCTGTCGATTGGCGGGACGGCGTTTCTGGTATGGTCTTTTTTTCTGCCAATTATTTCTTTATTTCACTCAGAATTGCCCCCTGATGACTGGTTGGCGGAAAAAATTGGCGAAACGTTTCCCAGCATCCGTGACCGGCTGATTGATGCATTGCAGGTGGTTAGGGACCATGAGTTACATCAGGACGGCACTTCGAATTCACTGGCTGAATCTGCTCTGAAGGACATAGACCAACAAACCCGATCACTCGATTATAGAACCGCCTTTTACTATCCCCTCTTATTTCCTGTTTTAAGAAATTTAATTATTCTGCTAATGACGGGCTTGTTGCTTACCTTGTTTTTTTCAAAATCCATGACCGGGGCGCTCTATCGAATTTGTCGGCCATTGAGAACCTTTGAAAAATCCATCCCTTTCCAATGGATTATCTATCCGGGAAATATCCAATTGATACAGGGAGACAGTTTGAGAATCGTCGTGGACATATCCGGAGAGGTACCGGATAACATTGACCTTGTTACCTGGGAAGCAGATCATCAACCCAGGCAGATACGCCTGAAAAAGCCATTTCAATATCGCATTCATTCGGTTCAACGGTCTTTTGATTATCGCATCCGGAGCGGCGAATTCGAATCATCCGAATTCCATGTGAATGTTCGTGAGCGTCCGGTGGTCCGCCGTCTTCAAGTTCAACTCTTTTCTCCTGCATATACCGGGATACCCGCACAATCTCTGGAATCCAATATTGGAGATATTCATGCACTAAAAGGAACGCGGGCCGAATTGAAAATAACTTCCAGTCATCCTCTGAAAAAAGCGTCCTTGATGTTCGAGAACCAACCATTGCAATCCATGACTATTTTCCAATCCGTAAATGCGGGGCATGCGATTTCAGTTTTTAAACCGGATCATTATTGGATCGCCATTACAGATACTCAGGGACTTGATAATGCCAATCCCATTCATTATGCCATTCAGGTGCGTACGGATTTGATTCCGGTTGTTCGAATTACCGCACCTGCCAAAGATGTGGACCTGGATGAGCAAATGAGGTTGCCCCTTTCACTCGAAGCAGAAGATGATTTTGGACTGACCCGGGTCAGACTGGCCCATTGGATCTGTCGAGAAGGCAGTTCACAGTCCTTGTCCTTGGATACTGTATATTCTCCGGTTAATTTTGATTTTCCCAATACGCGTCGGTTGCTTTTAAATTATGAATGGGATCTTGATCCCTTGGGGCTATTGCCCAGGGATCGAGTCGTTTATTTTTTTGAGGTCTGGGACAATGACCAAATTTCGGGTCCAAAACGTGGACGCAGTGATACTTACACGGCCCGGTTTCCATCCATTCAGGAAATTTTCAAAGACGTTACACGCATGCAAAATGATCAAATCGAGTCGCTTGAATCAATAGCGGATGAAGGACAATTTTTGGATGAAAAACTTCAGGAGTTATCCGAGGATATCAAGGCCAATCGTGAAATCCCCTGGGAAGAAAAACGCGAAATAAAGGAAGCAGTGGAACGACAGAGTCAGATTGAACAGCAGGTGAATGCACTGGAAAATGAAGTCAATAAAATGATTGAGAAACTTGAAAATAATGATCTTGTTTCCATGGAAACCCTGGAAAAATACCAGGAGCTTCAGAACCTGTTTCAGGAGATTGCCACTCCGGAACTTCAAGAAGCAATGAAACAGTTACAGGAATCTCTTGAAAAGATAGATCAGGCGACGCTTCGGCAGGCCACAGAAAATATGGAAATCAACCAGGAGATGCTGCTGAAATCTCTTGAACGAACCATTTCTCTTCTTAAAAAAATTCAGATGGAACAGAAAGTGGATGAAATGATCCGGCGGGTAGAAAAGATGTCTGATCAACAAAGAGCTGTCAATGAATCTTTAACCCAGGATGGTCCCTCCGATTCTCTCGCTGATCAAGAATCTGAAATGCAGAAAGATGCGGAATCATTCGAAAAGGCCATGCAAAACCTATCTGAAGCGATGCTGGAAATCCCCAACATGCCGAGTGATGAAATGAAGGTATTGATGGATTCTCTGAACCGGCAGCCACTTTCTCGACAAATGGAAGAGATGAGCAAACAGATTTCAGAACAGCAGACAGAGTCCGCTCACCATCAGGGACAACAAATCTCCCGAAATCTTTCCAGCATATCTCAAGCTCTGCATCAGGTGAAGCAATCCATGCAGAGTCAGCAGAACAAGAGGGAGCTGCAGGCTCTTCAACATACGGCTTTTCAAACTCTGCAGCTATCACAATCCCAGGAAAATTTAATGCAACAGATGAGACAGGGAGGTGTTTCAAGCTCCGAGTCTATTCGCCGTCAGGGTGCTATGATGCAGGGTGCAAAACAGATATCAGATTCACTGTATCAGCTCTCTACACAGATGATTATGATGTCGCCTCAAGTGGGGCGATCCATCGGTCGGGCCCGAGCCCGTATGCAGCAAGCCGCAGAAGCCATGCAACAATCCAATGGAGGCGTCAGCCGTCATCAGGCGCAGGCCATGGGTGCACTGAACGAAACTGCCGCCCTCCTGCAAGACATGCTGGGTGATATACAGGCGGGAGGTATGGGGGGGATGGGCATGGATCAGTTTATCATGCAGATAGGCAGTATGAGCGAACAGCAGATGGCCTTGAATCGAAAGTTGTCAGATATGTTGGGCCGGGGAGAACTCAGTCTGCAGCAACAGGCAGCCATGTCGCGTCTGGCAGCCGAGCAGCGCGCAATACAAAAACATATGGAACAGCTTATGCGTGATTATGGGGAGCGTTCGGATATAGCAGGCCGTCTTGGAAACCTGATCGAGGCCATGGAAGAAGTGATCCATGAATTGAAAAATAATCAGGCATCGCAAAAGACCATTGAGCGTCAGGAGCAGATACTTTCCCGGATGCTGGAAGCCCAGCATTCTGTTCATGAACGGGATGTAAGTCGAAAACGTCGAGCCAAGAGCGGTAGTGACATTATAAGGCAAAGCCCAGGGCCATTGCAATTAGACCGGTCTGAAATTCGAGATCAACTGATGAGAGAAATTTTAAGGCTCAATGAAGCAGGATATACGCGAGATTATCAGGAGCTTATCCGTCAGTATTTTGAAGCCTTGGTCCGGCTGTTGGAAGAGGAAGGTAGAGAATAGCCATTTTAATAACGGGTCTCGTTTTTTGTGTCATGATTGTAAAAGATAAAAGCAGAGAGCATCAAAAGGTGATAAGGATTTGTTTTAAGAAATGGAACACGAAGGGATGACCTTCCTTCTATCCCGTCAATATGATATCTTCCTAAACAAAATGCGGATGCCTGATAAATTGAGATATAAATCTTACTGTATGATGATTTACAATAAAAGTCCTTTAGTCCCCATTTAAAAATCATTCCTACTATACTTTAATCTTGTTTCAGGATTCTGTGAAAACCGGCTGAGTCACTTAAAGCGCCAGTGGAAATTCAAGCTGTCAAGTGAATCCGAGATATGGATTTTATCGATTCATCTATGTTAAAAGATCCCGTGAGGGTAGGTTCATGCGGCCTTGTTTTCCATATATTGGCGTATCAATAAGAAGTCCGTCGTATGGACTCTGTCGGATAGTGCGACATATTTCAGATTCACGTTGACTATTAAGATTCCGCGGAAAAATCCCGCATTTCCGCATTTGAACTCTATCAGACCTTTGAACATTCGACCAATTTAAAAACAATAATATCAATTAGATTAAGACATTTTTATGTTTTGGCATTGTCTTTGATTGTCGAATGGTCGAATGTCAATTCAGAAAATAATGGAGGATTCATGAAGCAAAAATACAAAGAGACCTATTTCAAAACGGTTTTTTGGGTATGCATTATTCTTCAGGTCATTCTATATGCAGAGTCGAAACAAGAGAAAGCCGCATTTGGCCAGCTCAAAGGAAAACTCATTGATCAATCAACCCGTCAGCCCCTGATATCAGCCGATATTATTATTGAAGGGAGTAATTTGGGAGCAGCCACGGATACGTCCGGGCAGTATGTCATCATGAATGTGCCTTCCGGAATTTATAATGTCCGATTTATGATGATGGGCTACGAATCCAGAATTGTAAATCAGGTGATTGTTAATCCGGGACGCACCACTTGGCAGCAGATCGAGATGAAAACAACGATTATTGAGGGGCAGGGTGTCACAGTGACCGCTGGATATTTTCCATCTGCCAGGGATGCGATTGTCAGCAGCCGCAGTGTGGATTTTCAGGAAATCCAGTCGGATCCCGGTAGTGCAGAAGATATTCAGCGTGTCATGCAGGCGCTTCCTGCGGTTGTTTCCAGTGGAGATGGCAGCAATGAGATCATTGTGCGCGGTGGCATGCCTGGGGAAAATCTGTTCCTTATGGACGATATTGAGATTCCCAATCCGAATCATTTCGCTGACCAGGGAACCAGTGGTGGGCCGATCAATATGATTGATTCGAAATTTGTTCGTAAGATTGATTTTTATGCGGGAGCATTTCCGGCCAGATATGGAGATAAGGCGTCTTCTGTGATGGATATTTCCCTGCGTGAAGGAGATCGTGAGCAATTCACCGGGCATGCATATATGAGCATGGCTGGCGCCGGATTGAGTGCCGAAGGACCCCTCTTTAATGGCAAAGGCTCGTATCTTATCAGTGGCCGTCGAAGCTATATCGACCTGATCCTCAGCAATATCGGCATGGAGGAAGTCCCGCACTATTATAGTTTTCAAACCAAATGGGTTTATGATATTGGTAAAAACAACAAATTGATTTTAAACACTCTATACGGATCAGATGATATTGAGGGAGATGACGGAGATAATCCTGATAATGTTTCTGATGACTATTATATCTGGAAATTTAACAGCGGACAGCAGGTATATGGATTGGGATGGCGATGCTTACTTGGAAAAACGGGGTATTTAAAAACCTTATTATCCCAGGTAAAAGCAGAATGGGATATCTGGGAAACGAAAAATGAATTGCCCAATTATAAAAACCGCTCAATGGAAACAGAGCGTACCTTAAAGAGTGAGCTGGTTATTTTACCTTCATCTCGTGCAGAACTCCAGCTGGGTATTCAAGTTAAGGATGTTCATTTCAATATTACACAATGGATGCAGGGTGATACCCTGTTTGTGCATGAGCTGGATCCTTCGGGAGCAATTCTTTCAAAAGAGATTCATCATGAGTATGATTCCTTCTCTCAGCAAAAACATGACAATGATTATAAAGCAGCGGCTTATTTTCACGGAAAATGGCATCCCTCATCAAAATGGACAATCTCTGCGGGATTACGCGGGGATTATTTTCATTTTATTGGTGACGGTGCTATTGATCCCCGATTGGGGCTCAGTTATCATGTCACGCCGGTTACCTCTGTCAACCTGGCTGTCGGACAGCAATCCCAGACACCCGGTTATGCAGAAATCACTGCACATCCTTTGAATACAGATTTGGACTACAAACGCACTCGCCAGGTTGTATTCGGAATGGCTCATCTTTTCAGAGAGGACATACGCGGAACAGTTGAACTTTTCTATAAAGGCTATGATAAGGTGCCGATTGGAACTGCCGAATTAACGCCTGATCCATTTGATGTGTCCAGCGGTCGAGGTGTCAGTAAGGGTGAAGGATTTGCCAAAGGGATTGAGCTCTTTTTACAGAAAAAACCCACAGGCAGCACACATTTCACTGTGAGTTACGCGTATTCGATTTCAAAGGGAAAGGATCCTCGAAATGGTCATTATTTCAACTGGGATTATGATTACCGGCATGTGCTTACGGCTATTGGTGGCATTCAGCTGCATTTGAAAGATAAAAAATGGTATCAAAAACTCGAAAAGACACTGATATATAAATTCACTGGCTGGCTGCTGCCATTTGGTGATGAGGTGGAAATCAGTTGCAGATGGCGATATCTGGGAGGTCGGCCCTATACGCGTCCGAATTATCATCAAGAATATCAGACATGGCTGCTGGATGAAAATGTCACGGTAAATGCACATAGACTTCCGGCTTATCACCGATTGGATTTACGACTGGACCGTCGCTTTATGTTTAAAGGCTGGAATATTGTCACCTATCTTGATATTATGAATATATATAATCAAAAGAACATCTGGATGTATAATTACAAGAGCAATGGCGGGGTTGAAACATACAATCAGTTTTCTTTTCTACCTGTTGTCGGAATCACAGTGGAGTTTTAAAAGATGATTCCGGGATTACTAAATAGAAAACTTAAAGTTGGCACTGATTAAAAAATTAATTAAATTACAGTTTAATGTTAAAGGAGGATCTGATGCAACACAAAGTGAAACAAATTTTATGGGTAATCGGATGTATGGTCAGTGTTTCTGCATACGCTGGATCACATTTTCAGGATAGGGCGGGGATTGCTTTTCGGGGTGGTTACTGGCATCAACAGGGAGAAGATGACATGATCCGCGTGAATTCACAAGAAATAGCTACCAGCCAGGTGAATGTCGATGGCGTCGGAGGATTTCTTACATTTTTTTCCGGATCAGGAGAAAGGGGACATATCACTTTTACTCTTGGAAGCATTGTTCATGTTCATGTTGTGGAAGAGGGGCTCTTCTCCGAACAGGTGGATGTACAGGTGATTTCCCCCGTTCTTTTCGGATATGCATATTCCCTTATTTCTGACCGGAACACAAGCCCGTTTTTACCGTATGTTTCAGCAGGAGGCGGACCCTATGTTATTACCCATGTTCATAAGATCCAGTATTCATTAATGGACGATGAAGTGACAGTGAATAATCGCATCAAAGCAGGTGCCTTTGTGGGAGCGGGTAATTATTTTCTTTTGACAGACTGGCTTGCTTTTCATGTAGAAATGCGATATCATTTCATTAATTTCAATCCGGAAAATAATTTGAGCGGATTTGAAATAGGTATGGGTCTGGCATTTTCATGGCGACGTTAGTGAAATTAAGAAAGTCAATATATAATTCGTTGATCAAAATATTTTACAGGCGTACAATGCAATTAAAAGCGAACATGAAAAAATCACAAAACTGCATCAATAACCGTTACAATCCCGGTGTATTTATTATTGTCCTTCTATTTTTACATACAACCTCAATGTATGGACAAGGCATGACCCGTTCGACAGGTCTCGGGATTCGAGGCGGATTTTGGAAAATCAACGATCAGACCATGAATATTCGGGTTGATGCAACAGATAATACATCGAGTATAAACGTAGAAGGTACGGGTGCTTCCCTCACTTTTTTTTCTCGTCTGTATGAAAACTGGTTTATGGAGAGCAGTCTGGGTTCGGTGGCCAAGGTGCAGGTTGTGGAAAAGGAACAATATGAGGAAAATGTTCATGTTTCTGTGATGATTCCTTTGGTGTTTGGGGTGAGGTATGATTTATTGACAAGCCGTCTCGAGAGTCGCATTCAGCCCTTTGTTTGCGCAGGAACAGGCACCTACTGGCTGGTCGACACGGCTGTTGAAAACGATAACATTCAAAACACGAATGTTTCCACCCAATCCGATTTCGATTTTGGCATGTATAGCGGAGCGGGCGCCCATGTGATACTGTCCAGCTGGTTTGCCCTCAATTTTATCTCAAGATACCATTTTGTGGATTTTTCAACAACAAATCCCAACAGTGGTTTTGAATTTGGGTTTGGATTTTGTTTCATGTGGGGAAAGAAAAGAGAAATTTTCAATGTGAAAATGGTTAAGGTTATTGTGGAGGATATTTACCCGGCATATTACCGGTTCTATAATATGTATCCACTGGCGTACGTCACCATTCAGAATACGGCGGGCTATTCAATAGAAGTCAACTTGCATTCCTGGATTGACGGATATACGGATGGCGTGCGTCAAAGTGGCTTTATTGAAATTCCAAAGGGAGAATCAAAAGATATTCCAGTATATTTACTGTTTGGACCCGAATTATTGAAAACTGAAAATCGTGAACCTGCGGTAATAGATCTTGAGATAGAAGCGAGAGCCGGAACAACATTACGAAAAAGTTACAGCGCTCAGGTTGTCGTACACAGCAAGAATGCCTGGAATGGTGAGATCGATAAATTGACTGTATTTGTCACTCCTGATGATCAGGCAATTCATTTGTTAAGTCGATCCATGCTGAAATCCGATTCGGTATCGGTGAATAGAGCAGACCGTAAATTTCAGGAGGCCCGTTTAATTTTTAATACACTGGGTAAAAGAGGAATCCGGTATCAAAGCGATCCCAATATACCATTTGATCGGGACGACCGTGTCCAGTTTGCACCCAAGACACTTTCTCTGGGAACGGGTGATTGCGACGATCTTGTTGTACTCTATGCGTCCTTATTAGAAAGTATTGGTATTTCAACAGCATTTATTGATGTGCGGGATCCCGAAATATCTCAGGGTCATGTCTATTTAATCTTTGATTCCAGTGTTGTTCCGGAGCAGGGCAGTATTATTTCCAGCAATGAAAAACGCTATCTTGTTCGGAAGAACAGGGAAGGCGTTTCAACCCTGTGGATTCCTGTAGAAACCACTCTGATTCAGGCTGGATTTGAAACTGCCTGGAAGGCGGCTGCCACCCAGTATATGGAGGAAGGGGTGATACGTCAGGGATTGGATGAAGGCTGGGTGAAAATTATCAACGTTAAATAATATGAAAAGGGGCCGGTGATGATAAGGCATATCAATCAGTTTTGCATAGCGCTTATGATAAGTGCTCAGGTGACATCCTCAGCTGTGCGCATTCGTCAAATCCAAGGAGATATTCGTATTCGTCGTGGGTTGGAAGAAGACTGGATTTCTGCCGGAATCGGTATGAACCTGAAGCCTATGGACACCATTTTTTCCGGGGAAGCGTCCAAAGTCGTACTTGAGCTCGATGATCAATCGATTTTCACTCTGGGCAGTAACGCGGTGCTGGATGTCAGTGATTTGCGGCGCATTACAGAGCGGCAACTGTTTCTTTATTTGATGTCAAAAAAAGTGGAAACGCTTGATGTCCCGGAATCGACAGAAAAAATTCATATTACCAATGTGAGCGTGGTGCGCGGTACAAAAAAAGAGATAAAACCGATTGACGATTCTTCGATTAAGAAATCAGATTGGTCGTTGGAAGCCAATGGTGCAAGGGCACTTTTAGCCGCAGAATATTATACAAATGCTATTATGAAATTTTATAAAATCTTAGAGCGGTATCCTTCTCTTGTTGACCATGGCGAGATCCACTTCCATCTGGGACAGGCTTTTGAGGCCCTGAAGAAACCCGGACGCGCATGTGATGCTTATCGTACTGCCCTGAAGCAGATTGAGGATTCGGATACCTCACAAAAGTTGATCAACCGGAAAAAGAAAATACAGGCTGCATTGGACCGGTTAATGTCTGATTCCTGATTGTTTTTGAAAGGAGAATACCATGTCTTTATTTGCAAGAAGTGTAAAACTATTTTGGATCGGACTCACACTTTGGGTCACACTGGGAATCATGTCATGCTCTGTTTCTGATTCTTTGAATATGAGTCTGGATGCCTCGGCGATTGAACATTTCAGTTATCAGGTTCCCGCGGATAAGATTGTCGAGTTTGAAATAGGGGGAATCAATGGTGATATAGAGATAACGGGAACGGACTGTGATTCAATAGAGATTTGGGGCGATCGTGTTGTCCGGTCAGATACACAGACGGATGCGGATGATCATCTCAGCCTGCTTCAGGTGAAAGTGCGGACCAGCGATTCAGTGCTCAGCGTGAAAACAGAGCAGCCCAATGAATCCAACAGACGATCTTATGAAGTGGATTATCATGTTCGGCTACCTCGATCATTGACTGTTACTGCCGCTTCAATCAATGGGGATCTTATCGTTCTCAATATGACAAATGCGGTAAAGGCGGAGCTTGTGAATGGTGAAGTCGATTGTCAGAATATCAGAGGAAGCTGCTTGGCTTCGATTGTGAATGGAGAAATCCATTGCGAAATGATCCTTCCCGATCAGGGGTACTGCATTCTTGCTGCTGTAAATGGGGATATCGCACTCGAAACCATGGGTGTCTTTTCTGCAGTGATGGAAGCTCAGGTAACCAATGGGTCGATTTTTGTTGACGGGCTGGAAGTTCACCAGCAAAGAATATCGAAGACAACATTCTATGGTGTGGTTGGTAATGGATCGGGTTCCATTCAATTGCAAACAGTGAATGGCGACATTAAAGTGACCGGAAAGTAGATATCCTATATCAGATGAAAAATGGTTTGGAAAAAAGTAAGGCCTTTTTTACATTGAAGTATGATTCAGGAAGTGAAAATTTCAACGAATTCCCAAACAGAACTGGTGATTGTGGATCAGCAAATTCAATCTGTAATTCAAAAGAGTGGCGTGATAGAGGGCTTCTGTGTTGTGTGGGTACCCCATACTACGGCTGGTGTGACAATCAATGAAAATGCGGATCCTTCGGTGGTTCGGGATATTCTCTATGAATTGAATAAAGTGATTCCCTTTCGAGACGATTATCAACATATGGAAGGCAACTCGGCAGCCCATATTAAATCCAGCCTGTTCGGTCCGTCATTGACATTGCTGATTACGGGTGGGCGTCTGGTGCTGGGTACGTGGCAATCTGTATATTTTTGCGAATTTGACGGCCCCCGTCAACGCAGGATGATGGTTAAAGTCATGGAGGGCTGAGTGGGTCTGTCAGATGTGGGTGAATTCGGTTTGATTAAGCGGTTCCGATCCCACTTGTCTTTCCATAGCAATCGGATTGGTTTGGGGATTGGCGATGATGGAGCCCTGATCAAACCCAATCCCGCATGGGAAACCATCTTTACGATCGACACCCTGGTTGAACATGTTCATTACGATTTATCATACACGCCATTCGAAGCCTTGGGCTGGAAAGCCCTGGCTGTCAATCTCAGTGACGTGGCGGCTATGGGCGGTTTGCCTGTATGTGCTATCGTTTCTCTGGGCATTTCTGATTTTTGGACAATTAAGACAATAGACGATTTCTATCAAGGCCTCAATGCATGCAGTCATGCATTTCAGTGTCCGATCGTTGGGGGTGATACAGTCCGGCTGCCTCGAGACAGTATCATTACGATCACGGTGATAGGTGAAGTGGAATCAGGATGCGCATTGAAACGATCCGGCGCCAGGCCGGGAGATTATCTCTGTGTGACAGGTCCCCTGGGTGATGCGAGGTCCGGGATGGAAGTTCTGACAGAAGGTAACAATGATCTGGAATACAACGATGCAAGAACACGGTTTCTCAAGCCGGTGCCTCGTATTTATGAATCCAGAAAACTTTTAAAGCACGGAGGCGTAACCAGCATGATTGACATCAGTGATGGATTGTCTTCTGAAATCCACCATATTTGTCGGGAAAGCCATGTGGGATGCCGGATATTCGCAGATCGGGTACCGATTGCATCCTCTGCACTGCGCTGGATTGAAAAGAGAGAACATTCAATATTATCATTTGTCATGGAGAGCGGTGAAGAATATGAATTGCTTTTTACAATACAGCCGGAGGCGTATTATCGACTCGAATCCAACCAGTACTACGGTATTTCAACTCTTCAAAAAATTGGAGACATTAGAAAAGCTTCAGAAGGCGTTATCATTGAAATAAATGGTGAAACAACCCCTTTAAATTTTCAGTGCTGGGATCATTTTCATCAATGAGAACTTTCGGTTTATATCCATTTAAGAAACGGCAGATCAATAAACCCTATCATGCCATTGCCGGATTCTATGATGATTTGATGTCCCATGTCAATTATCGTTTATGGGCGGATTATATTGAAGAATGTTTTAAAAAATTTGGTAAAAATATTCATTCTGTGCTGGATGTCGGATGCGGCACCGGATCAATGGTCCTGGAATTAAAACGGAGAGGCTTTTGGGCCGCCGGATTTGATATTTCATTGCCGATGGTTTACATGGCACGATCAAAAGGAATGAAAAGGGTTTGGCAGGGTGATCTGTGCCAACCCGCAGTGAAAAATTGGGATGCGCTGCTTTGTTTATACGATACGATTCATTATATACCGAAAGATAAAATTACCCAAGTTTTCCGCCAATTGTTTTATTCGCTTCGGATTCATGGTATTCTGGTCTTTGATATTGTAACGGAACATCACGTGAAACAGTGCTGGGCTGGTTATACTGAGAAAGGGCGGGAGAATGGATTTTACTATACAAGACAATGCTGGTATAATGCAAGAAAAAGTTGCCAGCATACGGAATTTAATATCTTGATCGATAATCAAAAAAATATATATTACGAACATCATAAACAGTGGATTTATCCTGTATCATTTTATATTGAACAGGCTGAGGCCTGCGGTTTTGAATATTATGGACATTTTGATGACTTCACCTTTGAGCCGGGAAATAACCATTCAGAACGGATTCATGTAGTGCTTTGTCGGAGGGAATAATGATCGAATTAAAGGACGTCTGGTATCATATAGATAAATATCCCATTCTTTCGAATATAGATCTTCGTGTCAAAGCGGGTGAGTTTGTGTGTCTGATCGGCCCAAGCGGAGCGGGAAAGAGTACGATATTAAGACTGATTCATATGGAATTAAAGCCAACAAGGGGAACGGTGAAAGTGGCGGATTACCGGTCTCGTCAGATTAGACCGGGCCAAATTCCGTTGTTTCGCCGAAAGGTTGGCGTGATTTTTCAGGATTTTAAACTGCTGGATGATCGTGATGTATATGAAAATGTTGCTTTTGCTCTTTGGGCGACTGGTGTTCCCGGAAGAAAAATAAAAAAACGGGCTTTTCAGGTACTGGCCGAAGTGGGTTTGAGCCATAAACGGTACGCCATGCCCTCTGAATTGTCCGGCGGGGAACAGCAGCGCGTGGCCATTGCCCGGGCGTTAAGTAATGAGCCGTTTGTATTGCTTGCTGATGAGCCTACGGGGAATCTTGATCCGGAATCCACACGGGATGTGATGCAGCTTTTATTCCGGATTAACCGAAAGGGGACAGCAGTTTTAATGGCATCCCATAAGGAATTGCCCGAAAGCGGCCATGCGATAACAATCGTCAGGTTAAACGAAGGGAAAGTCGTGCCATGATTCTCAATCTTCAATATATTGTCAAAGAGGGATTCTCAGGGCTGCGACGAACTCGCGTTGCTACCTTTGTAACTGTGAGCACTGTAGCGATTACTTTTACACTTCTGGGATTTTTTTTACTGTTAACCACAAATGTAGGGCAGTTTGTGGGCATTTTTCACGAAAAGATGCGTTTAGATGTATTTATTGATAACAGCTTGAGCGACTCGTCTATTTCCTTCCTGGAAAAACAACTTCTTCAGTGTCCGGGAGTCAAAGCCGTAGACTATATTTCACCCGAAAAAGCGATGGAGCAATTCAAGAATGAATTTGGTGAGGATCCTCTTTCAATATTAGGTGAAAATCCTTTACCAGCGTCATTTCATGTCTATCTGAAAGACACGTACCACTCACCACAAAAGGCCAATAGTGTGGTCAGCTGTCTCGAATCAAAAGCAGGTGTGGATGAAGTAATTTATCAGGGCCGGCTTTTCCATGTGTTGCATCAGTATCGAAGAGGCTTGTTTATCGGTACGCTGATTCTTTGTATCTTTGTATGGATCGCCACCTTATTTTTAGTTTCAAACACTCTCAGATTAACCATCTATGCACAAAAGGAGAAAATCGCGATTATGGAGCTGGTGGGTGCAACCCCATCATTTATTCGGAGGCCGTATTTAATTCAAGGCTTGCTTCAGGGTTTGATGGGAGGCAGTATCAGCACAGTTCTTATTTGGATGGTCGTCTCTTGTATTCGGATGCGATTTCCGACACTTTTACATGTATCTTTTTGGATTTATCTCTTCCCTCCGATTTTAGGTTCAATTCTTGGATATCTGGGCAGCATTGTCAGTGTAAGACGGTTTTTAAAAACCTGAGGGCACGGGAGATATCAAATAATCTTGTTAATAGTGATATCGATGTCTGCTATGATTCAGGGAATTGATCAATCTGTACGTGCATATTTTCATCCTAAATACAATAAATATTTTTACCTTGACTCAATATGGAAAAATGTTTAACTTTATTTGGTTTTTTGGCTTTATTATTTTATGGAATAGAGCCAAGTTGTGTTGATTTTTGCGTATTCTGGAGCGTATTCGATTTTATACCCTGCTCTTTTGCAGCAGGGTGATTTATGTGGTGAAAAATGCAGGGAATTACACGACGACAAACTCAGTTATTGCGATGTATTGTTCACAGTTATATACAAACAGCTGTACCCGTAAGCTCTGATTTTGTTGTACGACAGAAGGGTGCACTGTCATGCAGTACGGCCACGATTCGAAACGAAATGGCCGATTTGGAAGCAAGGGGATACCTGAACCAACCTCATACATCCGCAGGACGAATACCAACGGACAAGACATTCCGCCTGTACGTTGATTCATTAATGCGAAGAGAAAAATTAACCCACGGGGAACAGGAATGCATTCGCAATGTATTTAAAAAGCAATGGGATATCCACGAAATACTGGAGCAGGCATCCCAGATATTGGGTCAGATTTCAAATGAACTGGCCGTTGTGTTGACACCCTCTGTCAGCTATGCGATTTTCGATCAACTGGAATTGATTTCATTGAATTCACAGAAGGTCCTGGTTGTTATTCATGTGCGCAGCCGTTCTGTAAAGACGATTGTCATTCAGATCGATTCGAAATTAAAGGAACAGGATTTGAAAAATACGGCGTCTGTTTTGAATGAACGATTATCCGGTCTGCCTCTCCATGAAATCAAGAGTAGTATTCAGGATCGTTGCCGGAATGCTTCGAATGTTAATGTCAAACTGATTCGGTTACTGATTGATTCTGCAGAAGAGATTTTTAATATAAACGAACCGCTCAATGTAAGAATATTTGGCACCAATAATATTCTTTCACAGCCTGAATTTTCAGATAAGATAATGCTTGAATTATTATTTGAAGTGATTGAAGACCGGAAGAATTTGTCCAACATTTTAAAGCAGCAAAAGAAATCCTTTCAGGTGGTGATTGGGCAAGAGCATCAGGATTCACGTTTAGAGCCTTTTAGTGTGGTTTCAGCGCGCTACCGGATTGGATCGGATACAGGAACGATTGGTATCATTGGTCCCAAACGTATGCGATATAGTAAAATTATGCCGCTAGTGGAAAAAATGGCTGGAACCATCAGCGGACATCTGAGCTGATTTTATCATATAAATTCATTATAAAGAGTAATTATCATATGACCAAAGTATCAGAATCGAAATCAACGGCAAAGAATAAATCGAAAAAAGTTGACAGGGTATCTGAAAAAACAAAATCGAAAAGAAAAAGCGTAAAAAAGTCAGACAAACAGGCTGATTTACTCAGAGAAATAAAGACATTAAAGCAGGAGAAAGAAACGCTTCAGGATCGCTTGCTCCGGATGCTGGCAGAGATGGATAATATAAAAAAACGCATGGAAAAGGAGCGTGTTCAATGGCAGGAAGCGGCGAACGCGGCCTTATTGCAGGCGATTCTTCCTGTTGTGGATGATCTTGAACGTTCTTTGAAAATTTCGTGTAAAGGGGACGACTTTCGTCAGGGCATCGAAATGATACTTCAGAAGTTGACGAAAACGCTGAAGGAAAAAGGATTGTCTCCCATGGAATCTGTGGGTAAGCCATTTGATGTGGACATGCATGATGCATTGTTACAGATGGAAAAGGAAGGTGTGGAGCCTGGCATTGTGATTGAAGAGCATGAAAAGGGATATATATTCCATGGCCGTGTTATTCGTCATGCGAAGGTGTTGGTGAGTAAATAATTAATATTGATTTATCATGACAAAATTAGATTTTTATGAAGTACTAGGCGTCCCCAGGAGCGCAAGCCCGGAGGAGATAAAAAAAGCCTATCGTCAGATGGCTGTAAAATACCATCCTGACAAGAATCCGGGAGATGCAGGTGCTGAAGAGAAATTCAAGCAGGCAGCCGAAGCATATGAAGTGCTCAGCGATCCTGTTAAACGGCAGCGGTATGATCGATTTGGATATGACGGCCTCCGAGGTGTTCCCGGGGGGGGATTCGATCCCTTTGGATTCGATTTGTCAGATGCACTGCGTACCTTTATGGAAGGCTTTGGTGGCTTTGGTGGATTGGGGGACATTTTTGGTGCTTCACATGCCCGAACCGGTCCACAGAAGGGCAATGATCTTCAGGTGCGTCTCAGGCTGTCTTTGAAAGAAGTGGCGTTTGGTGTTGAAAAGAAAATCAAAATCAAACGATATGTCAAATGTGATTCCTGCGACGGCAGAGGTGCGGCTTCACTTAAGGACATTCAAACCTGTTCTCAATGTCATGGAACCGGACAGGTTCGGCAGGTTAGCAAATCGCTTTTTGGTCAGTTTGTGAATATTGGCCCCTGTCCAAATTGCCGTGGGGAAGGAAAGACGATTTTGAAACCCTGTTCTGCGTGCGATGGAGAAGGAAGGGTTCATGGTGAAGGCATGATCAATGTAAAAATTCCGGCGGGGGTGGCTACCGGTAATTATCTTACACTGCGTGGTGAAGGGGACGTCGGGCAAAAAAACGGCTCTGCGGGAGATGCGCATGTTGTGATTGAAGAACTGGAAAACAGGGAATTCGAACGGCATGGAGACGATATCCTTTATACATTAAACATCAGTATGCCACAGGCAGTTCTTGGAGATGAAGTTGAAATCCCTACACTGAACGGAAAAGCGAAGCTGCAGATTGATGCGGGTACGCAGTCCAATAAAATCTTACGCATGAGGGGAAAAGGTATTCACCATCTTCATGGTTCAGGTCGGGGTGATCAACTTGTCCGCATTGCGGTCTGGACACCCAAGAAAATATCAAGAGAAACAAAACAGCTTTTTCAGAAATTGGCTCATCAAAAAGATGTTGTTCCTTGAAAACCTTGAAACATTTGATATTGAAGTGTATTTGAATAAGTATGCTGTGCTTTACAAAAAATGAGCAACGCGTATTAATATTTTTAAGTATCGGATTTTTTTCAGGCGTGTGCGTGTGGATTTACAGAGAACATGTTCAGCCACTTCCGGATATTGCGAGCGAACGTCCTCAGCGTGTTCCCATATCCGGAAATTCGATGCAATCTGATAATTTGATAAAAAAAAGACAGCCGCATTATGCGGATGCATTATCAGCCAGAAATACTGTTAAAATAGATATTAATCGCGCTTCGTTAGAAGAATTAATGCAACTGTCGGGTATTGGGAGCGTCATGGCACAGCGAATTCTGGATTATCGAAATCAGAAAGGGGCATTTCAAAATAAGGAGGCATTGTTAAAAGTCAGAGGTATTGGTCCGAAGACATTAAAAAGCATAGAAAATAATATCATCATTGATCCAATCAAGGAGGAATAATAATGGCAGATAGGCCAAAAGGTAATTTATGGCTAGAGCTTGGAATCGTCGTTCTTACGATTGCACTCCTATTTACAATTCTCTATCCAAAGAAAATTTGGAATGAACAAGAACAATTTCAAAATGTATGCCGGTCCCGAATGGAAGCGTTACAGCAGATGGAATATCAGTATTTAAATGTCGTCAATACATATGAAGATACATTGAAGCACTTATTGAGCGTGATCAAGCAGGATACCAGCCTATTGATGGCATTAGACACCCTGGTCCAATGGGACGGTATTGTCACCAAACCCGTGCTTAAACAGATGGTGATGGAAACATCTCTGCCACAGGATTTACGCCACCTGATCAGATCAAGAATTGACAAAGGTCTGCCCTTGGGTAATTTAACCAAGTGGGATTCATTGTCTTATCGGATGATTGCCGATTTAAAGAAGGATCTGGTAAAAACCGATATATCCGAGCTGCTTGACAATAGTGTCGATTGGCGAGTACTTATGGGGGAGAGCGGTTTTTGGACCCTCTTTGAAAATACAACCATTCCCAGAAGCTCTAAAATCAGTGCAAGAAAAGCTTTGCGTCGCGGTACTCCGATTCAGGAAACAGAAGCATGGCAGTATTTACGGGACACACTGTTCGTTGAATTGGAAAATGTAATTGAAGTGGCTGAGAAGAAAGATGTGTGGCGTCCGGAGGAAAAGGATGCGTGGGAGGAACGAGCCAAAGAAGCCTGGGAAAAAGAAATGGATGCCATGTCCGATGCAGAAAAGGATTCTATGTGGATTGACTTTCAAGAAGAATTCTGGGATAAAGAGTCAAAGTTGATCTGGAAAGAGGATAAAAAGAAAATATGGAAGAGAGAAGGAGAGAGATGGAAAGAGGAAAACAGAGATGTTTGGATGCGTACGATCGAAAACGAATGGAAAATGGAAACCAAAAAAGAATGGATAGCTGAGCATAGAGAAGGGAAGCCCGATTCTGTTATTAAAGCCTTTGAAGCAGTTAAAGATTCGCTTTGGCGCACCCAGGTTGATTCCTTGAAGGACGCTAAGTTTTCAGATTGGCAGAAAAGAAATAAAAAATTTGTGAACAATAAAATTGATGAGATATGGGAGCTTGAACGAAAGGGCGAATGGGAGCTTGACGCCAAACAAAATTGGCTGGATGGAAAACGGAGAGATTTTGATAAATTTTGGAGTGAGCTGAAAGAGGGCGTCTGGAATGACTTGCGTTATGAGTTTTGGACAGAAGAAGAAAGGAAGTTAAAACAAAAAATAAGTGCCATGAATAAATTGGACAAAGCGGTTTTATGGAAAAATGTGATCGATTGCGATATACAAACGCTGGTTCAGAGCCTTGATCTGCCGGATAATCATGCTTTGTGGGAAAAGATTGATCAGTATGATCCGAAAAAGGGATCGGCCCTGATTGCATTGGGTGTTACACCTCTTTTCCGCAGTACATTGCTGGACAGTGTTTCAAAATGCCCTGAAGTCCATTTAAATTATATAATTGATATTGATACTACAGAGAGAATTCAGCGATTTAGTATTTCCTGTCCTATTAAAGATAAAGAATATGAAAAACACATTTTTGGTATTCGTGCACCTATTGCGTTGTTATATAAAGGTGAAAAATTAGAAAGAATTGTACTGCGTTTTCCATTGGTAAAAATGGTTAGTGCTAAAAAGGCATATATAAAGCAGGTTAATCCGGAGACAGGTGAAATCGAAGAGATATTTCTGAAACCCGGTTTTTTTGAAAGAGTATTTGGTGCAAAAAAAATTGAATCACATGGTTTGATCAATAAGGATGCAAAAAGGAGTTGGGCAAAACCAGGTACTTAATTGAATATCCATAGTTAGTTTTTCATCTATGATGCTTTTTATGTGCATGATAGCAGGGAAAATTTATCTGTGAGGACATTCATTACATAAAAAAGAGTCAGTTTATTGACTGAAAAGTCAGCAAATTCTGAAGTAGCTGTTTCTTTAGAGAGAGAACGTTTTATTATAATGTCTCTGGCGGATGGCAATATTACTACTATGGGCACACATGAACTGGTACATCCGTTTGGGTTGATCAATTTTCAGGAAGATGCTCGTGACCTTGAAGTTCATCGGGATGCGCTGGAAAATCTCATTCAGAAAAATGGAGCCTCAGGTCGGGAAGCAAGTGTTATTATTGGCGAAGATATGGTTCAAGTCAAACGGATTCCAGTGGCTTTGGGTTTTGACGACTCGGCATTGGACGCTCAAATGAAGTGGGAAGCCGGACAATTGTTGCTTTCTCCGCAGAGTGCATTTCACATGGTCTATCAGCGATTACCAGCCAAGACATCTTCTGGAAATCCATATTATTTACTGGTGCTGATTCGCAAATCTATACTCAAGGCATTACGAACACTCATAGAAAGCGCGGGTTGTTCTTTCCATGAATTAGAGATTGATATATTTTCCCATCTACGTGCTTTGCAAATGAACTATACATTCAACAGGGAAGATATTGTGGCTTTACTAAGTGTCCAGGGATCCGGTCTGTTGTTCACATTTATTTTACAAGAGGATTATTATTTATCTCACCGTATTCATTTTCCCAAGATGGAATCATTGGGATCTTCAGATTTGGTGGATCTTGTTAAAAAAGAATTACGGCGTTTAATATTTGGGCATCGATTGGGTCAGGATTTGGGTGATTTGAAAAAATTGTTTGTTCTTGGAAATGCATTAACAGATGCACTTATTCAGAATCTGGAAAAGGCACTTCCGATTCCGATAGAAAAACTGAATCCATTAAAAAAAGTTGCTTTACCACCGGAGTTGGCTCAATCCAAAGAGATACTACAATTTCCGGAACGGTTTGCGGCGACCATTGGAATGCTTTTAAAAAATCACCCACAACTGATTCAGAAATAATACCTTGATACAATCAATACTAATTGGAGGATGGGTCCATGGTTGATATTAATTTATATGATGATGAAATGGAAGATAATGATAAAGATGAAGGGCCGACGGAAGAACAAGAAGATCAATCCTTCGATAATATTGATGACGGTGGCGGATTGGATCTTGGAGAAGATTTGGGAGGCAGCGATCTCGAATCAGGAGAAGACTTTGAAGGCGGATTCGGAGGAGAGGATTTGAGTGCCGAATCATTGGATGATGCCCTGGGATTCGATGAAGATTTACCAGGAGATGATTTAGACGATGAGTCACTAATGGGTGAAGATTTAAGCGACTTAGATGAGGGTGAAGCCGGTTTCGATGATGATGATTATGTTTTAGGTGGAGGGCAACGCAGGAAAGTTTCTCCCTTGCTTTGGCTGTTCATGCTAATAGTTGTTGTGGCCGCCGCTATTTATATATTTCGTCCTGAATTGTTTTCACTTCCCGGGAGTTTAACAAAAAAATCGGTCACCAAAACCTCCGGAAAAGCAACACAACCCAGGGGTGAACGAGCAGGATCGCAGAGCAGGCCAACTCAGGCAGGACAACCAGGTGTTGCAGTTACTGATTCGGCAGCAGCGTCTGGCGCTCAACCAGGATCAATATCATCGGCTCCTGTGTCTCTATGTCTTTTGGCATCTACGAAGATTTTCAATGATTTGACTGCACAGGGTCAATTTGCTATGCTGATGGTTGACAAAGACCGGTTTACAGTTGAATATGCATCGAATTCCAAGGGAGTATCCGAGACATTTGGACAGCGTCTGAAAAATCTTGCTGGAGCCGACTCGTATATTGCGAGCCCGGAAGACATGCATACAATCAACGGGCAGCCAGTTTATTTTGGTGTGATTTCCGGTAAAATTCCCTCCGAAAAGCCAGGCAGAGCAACAGGCAGTTCCTTTGCTACTGAAAGTGCGTTTATTAATGCAATAAAGACCAAGATACAACAGCAGGGATTGAAAGAAATCGGCCAGAAAAAGCGATCGAGCCAGCCGCTAGGCATGCAACAGCAGGTGAACTATGAATGGATACTGGAAGGAGACCGGACTAAAGTATTGTCCTTTCTTCAGTCATTGAATACCCTTCAGGGAAATTGGGAACCGGTTAAAATTCGAATTTCTCCTGCAGTACTCAATGATTTCAAGGCGCAAAAGGCAAAATTGGTACTGGATTTAATGGCAACAATTGGAAAAACACAAACGCCTGCATCAAAGCCGGTGATGTGAAGATTCTGATGAATGTTTTTTTAAAATAACATGGATTCATGCTGAGGGTAACAGGCGGGGTCGCCAGAGGCAGAAAGCTAAAAAGTCCAAAAGGGCTGGTTTTCCGTCCAACAACAAGCCGGGTTAAAGAATTTATATTTTCCGTGATCGGACCAAATATTGAGGGCGCAGGGGTTTTGGATCTTTTTTCTGGTTCTGGGGCTTTGGGGATCGAAGCCTTGAGCCGTGGAGCGAAATGGGTGACATTCGTTGAGCAGTCTGCGTCTAATATTCATATGATTGAACAGAATCTTGAACTATGTGGATTTAGAGATTGCTCGTCGATTATACGAGGAGATGTTTTTAAGGTGCTCGGTTCTTTTGGCGGAAGGCAGGTGGATTTCAAATATGTTTTGGCAGATCCGCCTTTCAAGATGTCGTTCAGAAGCAGGATTGTCATGTCAGTATACGCCCATGATTTGGTGGGAAATAACGGACAGCTTATTATTGAACATCAGGATAACGATCCAGATAATGAAAATGCATCTGTTCGATGTGTCCGCCAAAAAAAGTTCGGGCATTGTGTGGTATCAATTTATCAAAAACGAGGCTGAGGGAACATTTATTTTTATAGAGATCGCAAAGAGACGACATCGGACAAGCGATATTCCTGATATTTACAGCCATTTGTAAATTTGAGGAAATAAAATCGTTATATGAATCAGTTGAAAAAACGTATTGCTATATATCCAGGGACTTTTGATCCCATTACCAATGGGCATCTCGATATTGTAAAAAGAGCAGTATGCCTTTTTGACCATATTGTGGTGGCGGTTTCTGACAATCTCAGGAAAAAGCCATTGTTTAATCTACAGGAAAGAAAAAAAATGGCAGAGGATGCAATACAGGCCATTAAGTATGTTGAGGTGATGACGTTTGAGGGTTTGCTGGTGCAATTTGCCCATGAAATGCAAGCCTCAGCCATAATTCGAGGTATCCGAGCCGTATCTGATTTTGAATATGAATTTCAAATGGCATTGATGAATCGTAAATTGGACCCGAAGTTAGAGACCGTATATTTAATGCCAAGTGAAGAATATACTTACCTCAATTCGACGCTAGTAAAAGAGATCGCAAGGTTAGGTGGCAGATTGGACTGTTTTTTACCATCATTGGTTGTTGCCATGCTTTCAGAAAAATTTACGGAAAAAAAGCCATAATCTCAGGGATGTTTATATATGTCATCCTTTGTACAGGAAATTCATCGTAAAGCAAAATCACTGAAAAGGCATGTCGTGCTCCCAGAGGGCAATGATGAACGTATGCTCCGGGCAGGCGCTCAAATGGTGAAAGAGCGGCTTTGCGAAGTTACGCTTCTTGGGAATTATGACGAGTTAAATAAAAACGCGAATCATTCGGATATCTCTCTTGAAGGGATTCGAATTGAGGATCCGAACAGCTCTGATCGTTTCGATGAGTATATCAAAGAGTTGCTGATTATTCGCAAACATAAACAATTAACCCGTTCCCAAGCGGAAGAAATGATGAGAAGTCCGCTTTATTATGGTGCGATGATGGTTCATTGCGGAGATGCAGATGGAAGTGTGGCAGGCGCAGCCAATACAACTGGCGATGTGCTTCGAGCCGCTATTCATTGTATCGGATTAAAAACAGGTATTTCAGTGGTGTCGAGTATATTTTTAATGATTGTACCAGGTTGGCCTCAAATGCTGACTTATGCGGATGCGGGCGTCGTACCGGATCCGAATCCGGAACAGCTTGCAAGTATTGCTGTTACATCTGCAGGGACACACCGTCTGCTTACAGGAAATGAGCCGGTTGTCGCTTTTCTTTCCTTTTCCACGTATGGCAGTTCTTCTCATAAGCGTGTGGATAAGGTCAAAGAGGCTGTCGCGATTGCGAGAAAAATGGCACCGGAAGTCATATTAGATGGCGAGATGCAGGCCGATGCTGCTTTAGTGAAAGCCATCGGAGAAAAAAAGGCGTCGGGAAGTCCCGTTGCCGGTCGGGCCAATGTCTTGATTTTTCCAGATCTTGATTCAGGCAATATCGCCTATAAATTAACTCAACGACTGGCAAAGGCAACAGCCCTGGGGCCGTTGATTCAGGGATTGAAGAAGCCGGCCATGGATCTATCGAGAGGGTGCAACGTACAAGATATTGTCGATGTTTCTTCAATATGTTTGATGCTGGCGTCGGTGTGAGCTGTCGACCGCGTGTTTTTAAAAACTGAAGGCACAATTGTTACGGCATTGCTAACATCGGAATCGCTTAGGGGGAGTTAAATCATATTTTTATGGTATTCTTGAAATGGCAGTCTCGCCATTTGATCGCTTATCTTTATTTGTCTCCCCCATTGTCTACGAATTCTTGTATGATTTGGATGTATCTGTTTTATGGCACAGATTAATTTTAGTGACAATCTCAGGCTCGGAGACCGGACATTGCATTTACAAACCCACGGCGGTTTCAAAGACAGGCTTGCTGTGATTACTCTTTTTGAGCAGGGGCAAGTTTTAGCCAAAGAGAGATTATCCATGCCCGCAGATATTAACGATAAGGTATTGCAACAATGGATTTTTCAACAGCATCAGGAATCTTTAGAGACACTAAAATTTCTTTTTAAAATTGATCAAAAAGTAAGATCACTCAAACATGTTAGAAGTCTGAAGCATTTGGGGTGTCTTTATTTACGGTGGGGTCTTTTCACTGAGGCTGTTCAAGTGTTTGAATTGGCGTATCAGATCAATTCTGATTCACAGGAAATTGTGAAGCATTTAAGTGAGGCTTATATACGAAACGGTAAGCCCGGGAAAGCCCTTGATATATTGGATCCTGTTTTGTTGACATCAAAGGAAAAGAGCCACCTTTGGCTTAAGCGGGGAAAAGCCCGTCTAATTCTAAAACAATATACCAAGGCGTTTAATGATTTCAATAAAGCTTTAAAATTGTCTCATGATTCATCAGAAACCCATTTATATCTGGCATTGAGCAGTTTGGAGCTGGTGAATCATCGTCTTACCCATGATGAGATTTCCTCCCGTGAATCGGTGATTCGGTTCTGTGCCAATCATTTGGCAGACGCCCTGAAATATTCGAAACAATTATCCCGCAAGGATATGGAGCCGGTGCTTCGACAGTTAAGAGATGGTGAGTTCAAGCCTGCCATTCAGTGGATTTTAAACACGATCCATCATCTCAAAGAACCGATGGATTTCGGGATTCATCAGATTTTTTATTTGAAGTTTATTTATGGAAATGAGGGAAGAAATCCGGATGTGGTTGACTATTATGTTCGTAAAATGGAATGTCTTGCACAAAAGTATCCGAATCATATGCCGTTCAGGATGTATTTGGGTATGGGATACGTGGTTCAATGCAGAGCGTTGTATCAGAAGGCACTTCAGGAATTTTATAAAGCCTCCAATCGGGGAAAAAAGCAAGCATTATATGCAGATCAGATACATGAAGCCGAGCGTTTAGCAGATGATTTCTTTCGATTTATCAAGTTTCTTTTTCAATAAGGATGGTCAATTATCGGTCATCGAGCTGATAAAATAACAAAATTTATGCAGTATTTCCGAAAATTGGTTTGTGGTATGCATTTTGCTGATATAATTTGAATATCTCTAAAAGGTTATGATCAGGACATTTACATGAGCACATCCAGAAAAAAATTCGAATGGATCTGTCCTTTGTGGCGGCAACTGTTTTTTTTAATCATATTTTTATTGCCGTACACTTTATTCGGTTATTTGGTAGATTTATCGATCACACCGCAGATTCGTGTTGTGGCACAGGCAGGCTATCATATATTTGAGTTTACAACCACTGCTTCCATTCCAGCCGATGGCCGAATAGCCATTGTCTATCATCCGGATTTTATTCTCACAGGTGTAACTTCCGCATCTTCTTCAACCATGGATGGAAGCTTCACAATATCTCTGAGCGGGTCGACTGTAATTTTGACACGGACAGGAGGTACAGCGACTTCTCCGGGTCCAGAAAACATTCAAATTTCTTCTGTTTGCAATCCCACAAAATCCGATTCATATTATTATACATTACGGACTGAAGACAGTGGTGGCTCGCAGATTGAGTATGGATCGGTTCCCGATTTTATTTATGCTGGGCCCTTGCACCATTTCAGTTTTTACGGAGTTCCTGCAACTGCAAATGCCGGCAGTGCCATCCCGAGTGATATTGTTGTAACAGCCAGGGACCAATATAACAATCGAAAATCTAATTATTCAAGCAGTATAGACTGGTACACATCAGATACAAATCCCAGTGCGACTGTCCCTACAGATGATGGGACGGGTTGGACATACGGACAAAAGACGTTTAGTGCTGCAGACTTTATTTTTTATACAAAAGGCACACAAACTTTACGGGTTGAAGATGGTTCCATTTCAAATACGACTGCAAATATCGATGTGGAATCCGGTCCTGCAACAGACTTCATACTCAGTTGTTCAACACCGCAAACAGTGGGCATGGCGTTTTCGTTAAATGTTGCTAACGCGGTGGATGAATGGGGTAACAGTTTTACGGGCAATGTAAACATTGACGTATTCAGCGGCGGTGGAAATTCCCCGGGAGGTGATCCACCTACAATTCCGGCACAAATATCAGTCAATGACGGATCGGGATCTGAATCAGGGATTATATTAACCAATGCAGTAACAACTCAATTTAGGGGCACTTCCAGTGGCACAGTTCGGTATACGTCTCCCATTACTGTCTATCATGCGAGCCTGGTCGATTTTACTCTGTCGGCCAGTTCACCAGTCACAGCAGGGCTAAGTTTCACTTTAAATGTCACAAATGCTGTGGACAGTTATGATAATCCATGGTCAGGAACAATCAGTGTGGATGCCAGTCAAGGCGGTGGAAATGCACCCGATGGAACGCCGCCGTCATTAAATGACATTTCGGTAACGCAAGGCGCAGGTAATTCACAGCAAATTTTAACCGACACTGAAAATACGATTTTGAGAGGTCAATCAGGCGGTATTATCAGAAAGACTATTTCCCTGCTGGTCAATCCTGGAGCATTATACGCGTTTAACCTTTCAGGTGAGCCTTCATCTGTAACAGCCGGGGAGGCTTTTTCATCAGGAATTGTCCTGATCGCCTATGATGCGTTTGGAAATATAAAAACAAATTATAATGGGTCCGTTTTTTTTGAAAGCTCAGATCCTCACGCCCAGTTATTTTATGATTCCGCAAATCCGTATACTGGTCCTTACAGCAGCGGCAGCGTGACCCTGGCCGGTTCCAATTTTGAGCTGAGGACAGCCGGTTCCTTTTTTATAACGGTTGTCGATGAGGGCCCGAATCCGGATGTCAGTGAATCAAGTGCGGCAATTTTAGTAAATACTGCTGAGATTGAAGATTTTACTCTGTCCTGCGCCAATACACAAATCGCTGGTCAATCATTTCCTCTATATATCACCAATGCTCATGACAGCTACAATAATGCCTGGTCTGGTATGGTTTCGATTACTGCAAGCCAAGGAGCAGGCAACTCATCCAACGGGGCTCAGCCTGTGTTCAATGATATATATGTGAGTTATGGAACAGGCCAGGCCAATCAAATATTGGTGCTGGCCGAGAGCGGTGTGTCACTTCAGGCACAGGCGGAATCTGTAATCCGAACCAAGGGCAATATCACAGTGACTTATGGTGATTTGGCCAGGCTGAAAATTCGAGATTCGGGGGGCGGTGTGGGAAATGAAGTAACGACACTCTCGATGATAGCAGGCCAAAGTATCACGTTTTATTCTGCCGGGTATGATTTTTATGGAAATTTCAGGCAGGATGAGTTCTGTGATTGGAGCAGTTCAGGAACGCTGACGCCCCAAATCAATGTATCCAATGTATCCAATGTTTCTTTTGTTCCTACTGCGCCGGGATATGGGGATATTTCTGCGACAGCTGTAAGCAACGCGTCGGTTTCTGACAATACGGGAACCCTGACAGTTGCATCAGGCAATCTTGATCATTTTTCATTTGATTTTGTGCCTACACAAATTCAAAACGAACCGGGTCAGATTCGGGTGACTGCCCGGGATGCCAGTAATAATGTGGTCAGCAGTTTTACAGGCAGTGTCCATTTGACGGATCTGACGGGAACAGTACAGCCAACACAGCCGGGACCGTTTGAGAGCGGCGTTTGGATCGGTAATATTACAGTGAAACAGGTTTTCCAGAATAACCGCTTAACTGTGCAGGCAACCACAGGCGAGAGCGGACAATCGAATTTGTTCGATGTTGTCGAAGGGCCTGGAAGCCGGATCATCCAATTTCAGACGCTTCAAGCTGACACAACAAGAATTTTGACTACCATTACTACCAATCAGGAACGAGATTGGTATGTCAAGATGGGCGTGGAAAATAATGGCAGTGTTACACTGCGTCTGGACAGTGTCAGGTTGGAATTGAAGGTGAATGGTATTGTACAGAGTGATTATACAATTCAATATCCGACAACATTCTGGGAAGGCGGTGCAACGTTACTGACCGGAGGAAGTATTGATTCGCTTTTAATAAAAGTTGATGTCACTGGTAAAACATCAGGACCGATGACACTGGAAGGATCCATCTACCTGGTTGATACGGATACGGGCAATCCGTTATCTCCCAACGATGTAACGACCAGTCTGACTGTGCAGAAACCAGCAGTATTGTCGATTCCTGAAATCAGGTTATCACGGAACGAAGTGACACGGGGACAACAGGTACCTTGGTTTGTTACTTTAATCGTATATAATTCCGGCGAAAGCGAAATACTGGTGGATTCGGATATTGCCAGAACGGGTATTTCATTTGGCATTGGAAATAATTGGATGATCGGGTGGCCAGAAAATATGGCAGGAGGGGATTGGTATTTGGGTGGTAAAGAGATTGACAGTTTACTTTATTCTATTGCACAAACCGGAACTGGCGAACTGGGTAATTGTCCGATTCAGGCTTTTTTAGAAGGAGAAGAATTAAATACGGGTCGAACTTTAAACTTAAATGTTGCGGCAGGGAAAACCGTGCTTATCGAAGAACCTCCGTCATTTCGAATCATCAGTGTGCATAATATGTCAGAAAATTCTCCAAGAGTCAATAAAGGAGAAACAGTTCCCATTGCTATCCAGGTTGAAAATTCAGGTGGAGATGCGATTATTGATGCCAGTTTGAACTTTCAGTCTGCTGGCGGATCGATTTTACCTCCCCTGCTGATGTTGGGCAATATTTCCGGAGGACAGCAGAAAGAGGCGAATACCGAAATTATTGCAGGATCAGTTCCTACTCAATCTGAAATTATTGTGATTAGTGGTGCCGGTATCGCAGACAATACACGATTTCCGCTGGCAAGTGTTGATCCGATGGATGACTCATGTCTGGTAGTGATTCAGAATCCGGCGAAATTTGAAGTGGTTTCTGTCAGGCCGACTGAGACACAATTGCTCGGCGGCCGGGTCGATGAATGGAAAGTGAAGGTAGTCGTACGGAATCCGAATACGAATCCTGGTCAGGGACAGGGAAATTTGATATTACAATCTCCGAATTCAACAGATATTCGGTTTTTCATCGATGATCAGTTGCAGGAAGATTATACGGTTATTGCGCCTGTTCAACTGTCGGGCGGCGGATTGATATTACGAGGCGGAATGACAGACACGTTAACCTATCGAATTACAGCGACAGGCCGTCAGGGAGGGGATGTTATAGTCCGGGCAGAATTATCCGGGATCGATGAGAATAAATCCTCTCGGCAGTTGAATGCTTCAGGAACAGCAAATATTTCGGTAACTGCGGAAAAGAAACTGCGTATTATATCTACTAAAGTGGAAGCTGTCCACATGGTTTCCGATGTTGCTTATGTGAATACAAATCAAACATTTAATATTATTGTAAAAGTTGAAAACGGACTGGGACAGTCAGTTGAGAATGTGCGTGTTCGACTCTCGCAAAATGGACAGTCAACCATTGAGGATTCTGTGTATCGATGGATTCCTTCTTTGAGCCCATCAAAATCTGCAACAGTACAATTTCAATTAACAGCATCTCCAAATCCTCTGTTATCCGGTGAAAAGTTTGTCTCCATGATTAAATCCGCTGCCTATCGGCTTTCCGGAAATTCTGTTAATCCCGGACCCCCTATTGATTCAACAGCCAATGTGATAATTCAATCTCCTGCGGAATTGAAGATACAATTGTCTTCGCCTCTGGATACCTATTCTACAGGACAGATTTTTTCATTTACGGCTGAGGTTCAAAATTTGGGAGACGCTGATATCGATAATTCAGGTATTTTAAAGGTTTATCCCCCTGCGCAGTATTCATTGGTTTCATCGGATACACTGCATTTAAAATCCAATGATCGTGTTACCTGGCAAATCAGGGCACCCTCAAATGCACTTTCTCCCCAGGCTTTTACGATTAGCTGGTATTATAAACCAAGGGATGTGAACACCAATTCAGAGGCTTTAATTTCCAGTGATCCCACAGAACCGTTTTTTATTACAACAGTCAACAGTTACATTTCAACGAGTCTTGAAATTGCCTCACCGGAAGGAGCCAGGGATGACACGCTTTCGACCGATCAATTTTTTACGGTTCAGGCGATGATCAGCTGGGGAAATGCCCGGGATATTCATGCTACGCTTCAATTGCCTGAGGGATATATCGAGCACAGTCAGTTACGTCAACCTGTGAATTTTGAATCTTCAACCCAGCGGGATACTGTTTCATGGCTGGTTCAAGCGCCGAATGTTACATCAGATTTGGCCCTTATTCAAGTCAACACGTATGGTGTTGATGCAATTCAAACATCGGTACCGGTCGCCGGTTTTCCGGTGATGCCTATTGAAGTGACAACTGTTTCTAAAGCAGCCCTGAAACTCTATATGGAAATCACTGATCCAATTGATGCTGCAGATGGCAGCTTATCGCCGGGATCCGTATTTACAATCCAGGCGACTGTAACAAATACTGGAGAAGCCGATACACTGGGAAGTGCAATGGTGTCTATTCGACCTTTACCCAGAGGGTATTCTACACCAGACGGCGTCCTGGAAAAACCGGTTCAGGACGGTATCGTCTCCTGGGAGATTATAGCACCTTCTATTTCAAGTATTTCAGCAAGTAAAATCGAGGGTCGATTTTTTCAATTGCCCCTGGATGAGAACACCAATAATCCCGCCCATGTTTTACAGAATCAGGGCAGTTATTCCATTGCCGTGAACACAGAAAGTTATCTGCTGAAGGTGGTTCAGGATTCATTAAGTGGTGCTGCTTCATCTGTTGTTCCAGGTCAGAATAATGTGAAAATGATGACATTAAAATTCGATAACAAGAGTCTTCGTGGTGGCAATAAGGTCACAGTGGATGCTTTACGTTTTGATATTGAGGACAGGTTCGGTAATCCCATTACCAATCCACAGTCAGTTATTTCACGTGCCTGTGTTGTGAATGAGGAAGATCCAGAAGAATTTTTTGGCATTGCTGAAGATATTTCGTCAGAAAATCCGGTCGTGGTCCTTTTTTCGAGGCTTCTGCTTGTATCTGTGGACGGAGATCCTAAGGTGTCAATATTTGTAGATATTAAAGAAGGAGTCAATGTGCGATATTTCCGGCTGAATCTGAAAAACAGCGGCTATATTTCAGCTAAAGATTCCGAGTCGGCCTATCCAGTACCTGTTATTGGGGAGAACGAAGAAGAATGGGCAAGTATGCGGTCGGACGCTAAATATATCTATAACCCGGAAACTGAATCAAATTTATGGAGTTGTCCCAATCCTTTTAGTGAGCAAACGACCATTTATTATCATTTATCTGAAAGTGGTGATGTGAATTTTAAGATCTTCACACTTGTCGGAGATCTAGTTTGGTCATACAGCCTCAAGGATGTTGCGTCGGGGCCACAAACTCTGACATGGGATGGGTGTAATGATAAAGGCCGCAGAGTAATGAATGGTGTTTACTGGCTGTTTATGCAGACGGATGCAGGCGTTGAAGGTAAGTTTAAAATTGCCGTGGTTAAATAAATGATGCTGAATGCCATGAAAAGTTCAATATTCAATTGGTTATTGTTATTGCTAATTGGCGGAACGCTGTACGCGGAAACCCGGGAAGGGGATGCCGGTGTTGAAAGTCTTTTCGATGCCATAGGTGTTAGCGCCAAAGATATGAGCATGGGACGTACTGCTGTGGCGTATCCAGATAATATGGGTGCATTTTTGTGGAATCCCGGGGGAATGGTGGTTATCGATCAAAAATGCATCGGGCTTTCACAAACCACAATTTTTGAAGGAACCCAATATCATTTTATCAGTTATATTCATCCAACATTAACTGCCGGTACATTTGGTTTCGGTATTGCACGTATAGGTTTAACGGATATACAAAATTACGAATATATTAACAATGTGCCTGTTTACATGGGTGAATTTGATTACTGGAAAGGAAAAATCTCTCTCGCTTATGCCCATCATCTTTTTTACGGTCTCTCTATTGGATTGAATTTTGAAGCCAACCGTCAGGAACTGGGCCCCTATAATACCAATGGATTTGGTTTAGACGCTGGACTTCATTTTCATGCGCCGGTTCAAGGGGGGATTTTTCGTCACCTTTACTGGGGGCTTAACGTTAAAAATTTGATTAGGCCGAGGATGAAATTGGGAGCTTCAACAGAAAGCCTGCCAACGTATTATCGAACAGGTTTTGCAAAAAGGTTTGTCTTTGGAAACAGCAATGCCTGGGCAATTCTTTGGGATTTTGAAAAACATCCTTATAAAGATGCCACCCATCACATCGGAACAGAATTCAATTGGAGGGGATTGGCTTTTCTGAGGATGGGGATGGATCATCGCGAATTTACTTTTGGCGGCGGGCTTCGATGGAAAGGATTTCAAATCGATTACGGTTCGTCTCCAACCAGTGACCCCGGGATCTTTCCGCGAAGCCACCGATTTTCTCTTTCTCTATTTCTGGGAAAGAGTATTCCGGATCAGAAACGAGCCATTCAGGAAGCGGAAGAACAAAAGATTAGACAGCAAGTTCAGGAAAGAGAACAAGCAGAACGCAGGAAACGAATCCAAGAAGGGATTCAACTGGGGAAGCAATATTTTGAAAACAATGATTACTTCAATGCACGACTTACTTTCAGCCGTGTTCTATCTGAAGATGCTGATAATACAGAAGCGCAGAAATACCTTACTATGACAAAAGACAAAGAAAGGGTACAGCAGCAGGAACGGGAACAGGAGTTACGCAAACAGAGTGCTGAAGAAGAATCACAGAGGCGGGATAAGGCCTTTGTTCGGGAAAAATATGAAGAAGGTCTGCAAGCGTTGGATCAAGCTGATTTCCAAAGAGCCATTCAGCGATGGGAGGAAGCATTAAGCCGGGATCCGGATAATGAGCAGATTAAAAGTTATATTGAGAAAGCCAAGGTCGAACTTGAAAAGGAAGTGAACAGACTCATTGCTCAGGCCAATTCCCTCATACGTCAGGAGAATATTGCTCAGGCGCGTCGAGTATTGGACCGGGCCAGAACGCAGACAGAAAACAATCAGAGACTGCATAATAAAGTCATGGTTGAAATACGACGTCTGGACAATACGGTTAACTTTATCAATAATTATCAGCTTGGCCGGGAAAACTATGAAAAAGGTAATTATAAATCTGCTGCCAACTTCATGGAAAAGGCCCTGCAATTACAACCGAATAATGAACAAGTCCGTGAGTTATATCGAAGTGCTCGCGCGCGTTCCATCGGAGTTAAAAAGGAAATGAGCAGTGATGTAAAAAAGCAATTTGCTGAGGGCTTGCGACTGTATAGTGAAGCAAAATATCATCAAGCCCTGGCTGCCTGGGAGAAAGCATTGGAAATGGATCCGAAAAATATAAAAATTATTGAATCAATTGATGTAGTAAAAAGAAAAATTCAACAATCAGAGCAAGAGTAAAAACGGAACGATGATCTATGTTTAAACGATCCAAACAATTTGATAAAAAGGTTCCGGCTCAAATTCAGTATCTGGGCGAACTGCGGGATTTTATTACAGAGGTCGGCCGCCAATACGGTGTGTCGGAACGCGTGATTAATGCTTTCAAGCTGGCTATCGACGAGGCTGGAACCAATATTATCCGGCATGCATATCGGGACTGGGAAGGATTTATTACTGTTCGGATGATTATCCGTGATAAAAGCGTCACTATCCTTTTAATTGATCAAGGGCACACATTCGATCCAACAAAGGTAAAAGATCCGGATCTGCAACGTTATGTGGACATTGGTAAAAAGGGTGGTTTGGGTATTTTTATCATACGGCGCGTGATTGATAAGATTGATTATTTTAAAACCGAAGAAGGCAATGTCCTTAGGTTGACCAAATATCGTGACATCAAGAAGCGGCAACCATTTGTGATTCCTGAAATGGGTATGAGTATGCGGTTGCGCTATTCATTAGCGGCCTCTCTTCTTTATTTTCTGGTTATCGTTACTTTGTTTGTTTTTGATTACCGGGGTCAGGAATCTAAAATACGGAAAGAAAATCTGGAAATCGGAAGAGCATTAACTGAAATGGTGGCTACTCAATCACCTGAATTGCTTCGTGAAGAAAATACCTGGGAATTATACACGCTGATCAGGGAAGTATATCAGAGCCATCAACCGCTTGTTTTGGATATATTGATTGTAGATACGACCAGTACGATTCAGGCAGCCCTTGATGAAATGATTTTATTTGAGCACTATGATCAACCGGAGGGAATCGAGAAAATCGAAGAGAATTTGTTTGTATACTCATGGAATGAATACCCTTCGGTTTATGATTTGAATGCTGAAGTTATGCTTCAGGGTGTCAATCGCCGGATTGGGACCACACATCTGTTGCTCAATAAGCCAATGATTGACAAAGAAGTATTGAAAGCAAAATCACTGGTTATTATTACCCATGGCGCCTTTTTGTTGATTGGTTGCCTGGCAGTTTTCGGATTTGTCTATTTGATAATGAATCCATTCAGAAGGTTGACATTATGGATGCGCGCCTTGGGACGTGGCGAGGTTCAGGATGCCATTGAGTTCAATGCTACAGATGAAATCGGTGAAATCGCTCACGCCTTCAACGAAATTACGGATAAGCTTCGGAAGTCTCAGGAAAATCTGGCAGAACAGGAGCGATTACAGAAAGAGATGCAGGTCGCCCAAGAGATTCAGCACACCTTGTTGCCGGACAAGTTCCCTGAAATCGAAGGATACGAAATTGCCAGCTATTATGACGCAGCCAAGGAAGTAGGCGGTGACTACTTTGATTTTGTGGAAGTGGACAATGATACTTTGGGTATTGTTGTGGCCGATGTTTCGGGCAAAGGTGTACCGGGATCGTTGGTCATGACAATGATCAGGACGGCTTTGCGGACTGAAGCAAGAGGCAATAAAAACGCGGCGGATGTGCTGGCACGTGTTAACGATTTTGTAATGAATGATATGAAGCGGGGTATGTTTGTCACGGTTTTTTATATTATTCTGGATTCCCAAAATAGAACCATCAATTATGCAAGTGCCGGCCATAATCCAATGATTCTTTATCGCAGTAAAACCAAGAAAAGCTATTATCTTAATCCTCGTGGATTTCCTATCGGCATAAACCTTCCGGATCGTACATTATTTCGCAGGTCCATACAGTCCGACACACTGCAATTAAGGGAAGATGATGTGCTGATTATCTATACAGACGGAATCACTGAAGCCATGAATCCAAATCGGGAGCGTTTTGGTGATGAACGATTTTTAACGACAATCCGTAAGTTTGGCAATAAAAAGGTGAAACCCCTTGTCGAAAATATTCGTGAAGAAATTATTACTTTCACAGAAGAGTATGCTCAGAACGATGATATTACACTTGTCGCTATTCGTGAGAGACTACGTGCAGAAGATGTTCTTTATAATATGCGTGTTCGTTTGATGCGGATGGTGGATGATGAAGGAAGAAGCGTGAAAGATACCTGTCGTGAGGTCGGGGTTTCCACATCGACCTATTACAAGTATCGCAAACTTTATCTGGACCAGGGTTCAGAAGGATTAAAGGAAAAAATACAGCGTTCCGAGATTGAGGAGCGACATATCAGTATCGAAGATAAGGCGAAAATTTTGGATGTGATCAAACAAAATCCGGAATTCGGGCCTAAAAGAATTAGTGAAGAGTTGAACACGGAAAAATATGGAAAGGTTCAGATTGATGAAAAACGTATTTATGATGAGCTGGTTCGTAGCCGGCTGAATACCAAGGAACTTCGCCTGGCGTTTATTGAGCGCGGGGGAAGGGGCAAACGGATGAAACCGCCAGGCACGCCTTTCTTAAGTTTGGATGGTCAGGTCATTATGGACACAGGTGTGAAACGCCCGAAATACTACAGCCCGTTGGGAGAAGGCACAGAATCTGTTGAATCTTTTGGAGAGGTTGAACAGGAAGAACCTAAAAAAATGGAATCAATCCGAAGTTATGAATCATATATTCCGGAAAAGTTCGAACATGCTAAACCATCAGATACAATTTCGTCTGAGATGGAAGAAGCGATCAATCTTTTGGATATTCATGAGGAGAATAGGGATGCTGAACAGGACATGTCACGGGACCTGTTCACGGAAGATGATTTGAAGAAAAAAATAGATTTTCATAAGGCCCTACACAATCAGAATGCCGAACTTGATGAAGAGTCCGAAGAAGAGGAGGTTCGTCCGTTTAATGAGCTTGTTGATCAGTTATTGGATGTAAATGGGATTTCAGAATCACAAGATTATCAAGAAACGGATGTTTCTTCAATTATTGAAGATACAGAATCAGAAGCAGAAGCCGTGTCTTTAGAGGATGATCGTACCGGCGTTCGTGGATCTGTGGCGGATGAACTTTTTGAAGAGGAAATTCGATCGAAAAGCACATCAGTTCCCGGCAAAAGACGTGGCGATCAGGATAAAGAAAAATCTTTCGAGGATTTATTTAATCTGTTGAATTTCGAACAAGTGCCAGTAATGGCTGAAGAAGCCGCGCGTACCCAAAAAGCATCCTCAGCTGCTCAGGACTTGCATTGTCAAAGGTATCTTGAATCAGGTCAATGGTTTTATCGGCAGGAGTTATATGCAAAAGCCATAGAGGAATTCAGCAAGGCCATTGAAATGAACGGTAAATTTGTCGAAGCTTACCAGTGTCTTGGAGATGCTTATTTCCGACTGGGTCAATTAGAAAAGGCAAAAGACACTTATGAGAAGGTACGGCAAATGGATCCGGATAACACCGATGTTCTGGAAAATCTGGGCGTTATTCATGCGAATTGCGGAGATTATAAAAAAGCTGTCTGGAGATGGGGGGAAGTACTCAAGCGTCATCCATATCGACGTGATATTATCGAACGAATTAAACGTATGCAGAAAGTGATTCGGCAACGCTCTGTTTAATATGGTTTGAGATTAAATAAAAAAAGTTGACTTAACCACAGAATTCTATTAAATTATGATAGAATATCTTGTAAAGATGAGATAATGGGAGAAAGCATATGGAAGGCATACAGGTTTCCGTGGAGAAGTCAGGATTTCAAGGTGATATTTCGATAATAAAAGTAGGTGGCTATATTGATACAACTACTTCCTCGGAGCTTGAACGTGCCCTGGATTCCCTTCTTAAAGCCGGTGTTTTTCGAATTATCATTGATTTAGGTAATGTCGATTATATTTCAAGTGCAGGATGGGGAATTTTTATCAGTGAGATTAAAGGCATTCGGGAGCGCGGGGGTGATCTTAAACTGGCGAAAATGATTCCGGATGTATACGAAGTATTCGAGTTGCTGGAATTTCATTATATTCTAAAAGCCTATGATACAGTGGAACAAGCGATTCGTGATTTTGATAGTGAGGGTGGCGTCAGTACTTATGTCGAAGAGCCGGAAGATGAGCAGGAGTCTATTCTGGAAGATGAGCCCATGATCCCTGAACTTCCAGAAGAAACCACCGGGAGTGCTCTTGAGGATAAAGTAAGAGAGATGGCTTTGAGTAATCTGGATTGGAATGCGGCACAGATTGCAAAAGAGTTGAATTCTGAGGAACATGGAAGTATTAAAGTGGGGAAGTTAACTGTTTGGAGAATACTCCGGAAGATGAATTTGACCAGTAAAAAAGACCGGGAGCGGATTTCCCAGTCCATGTAACTTTTTAAATACTTGGGAAAGGCGAAACCAAGCAAATCATAAAGAGGGCGCAGAGTAAAAAAGGATATTTGAAATATTGAATGTTTTATAAAGCCGTCTTTTAAATTTTGTAAGACGGCTTTTGTTGTTGGTTTTTAAAAATTAAAAACTGAATAAACGATACCTGGATAAATAATTTAATATGAAGAATCATCATTGAGAAATCCTTATGTCAAAAAACTTGATACAAAAAATTATTCAAAAACATATTATTGAAGGCGAAATGGTTGCAGGATCGCCAATTTCCATACTTATTGATCAGACACTGACCCAGGATGCAACCGGTACGATGGCGTATCTTCAGTTTGAAGCTCTAGGGCTGAAACGGGTAAAAACCGAATTGTCTGTAAGCTATGTAGATCACAATACCCTGCAGTCCGGTTTCGAAAACGCGGACGATCATCGGTTTTTACAATCTGTAGCGTCCAAATTTGGTATATATTTTTCCAGACCGGGAAACGGTGTGTGCCATCAGGTTCATTTAGAACGGTTTGGTGTTCCGGGAAAGACACTTCTGGGTTCAGACAGCCATACTCCTACCTGCGGTGGACTGGGAATGCTGGCCATTGGTGCAGGGGGATTAGATGTGGCATTGGCCATGGCTGGTCAGCCGTTTCATATGAAAATGCCGAGTGTGGTTCAGATTCATCTGACAGGTAAACTCAATCCTTTTGTTTCTGCCAAAGATGTTATTCTTGAGATCCTGAGACGCCTTACGGTAAAAGGGGGGGTCGGCAAGGTGATGGAGTATACGGGAGAGGGTGTTAAGACATTGTCTGTACCAGAACGGGCAACTATTGCGAATATGGGAGCTGAATTGGGCGCGACATCATCGGTTTTTCCAAGTGATGAGCAGACACATGAATTTCTCAGATCGCAAGGCCGGGAAGGTTCGTGGATTGCGATTGAGGCGGATTTCAATGCCAGTTACGATGAAAAACTGGATATCGATCTTTCTTTGCTTGAACCCATGATTGCCAAACCGCATATGCCAGATAATGTGTGCAAAGTCCGAGAAATAGAAGGAATGACTGTTGACCAGGTAGCTATCGGGAGCTGTACAAATTCCAGTTATCAGGACCTAATGACAGTAGCACACATGCTGAAAGGTAGAAAAATTCATCCAGATGTGACTGTGGCGATTGCACCGGGTTCCCGTCAGGTACTTTTAAATTTGGTTAAAAATCGAACCTGGGAATTACTACTTGAATCTGGTATACGTGTGTTAGAAAATGTCTGCGGTCCCTGCATTGGAATGGGATTCGCTCCTAATAGTGAAGCGGTTACATTACGAACATTTAATCGGAACTTTTTAGGACGCAGTGGCACAAAATCCGCCAAAGTCTATCTTTGCAGTCCGGAAACTGCAATAGCCGCAGCATTGACAGGAAAGATCACAGATCCGAGGGAACTTGGATTAACAGCCTGCCCCCATCAGATGCCCGAACTATTTTTTATTGATGATTCCATGATTTTAAAACCTGCAGATTATCCGGATCAGATTGAAATAAAGCGCGGACCGAATATTCAGCCTCTGCCCATGCAATCTGCTCTGCCTGCCAAATTAACCGGACGGGTTTTACTTAAAGTTAAAGATGATATTACCACGGATCATATTATGCCGGCCGGAGCGAAAATATTGCCTTTGCGCAGCAATATTCCCGCGATTTCCGAGTATGTGTTTTCAGTGATCGATCCTGAATTTCCAAAACGAGCGAAAAAAGCGGGAAGCGGGTTTTTGGTGGGGGGATTGAATTACGGACAGGGATCGAGTCGGGAGCATGCGGCATTGGCTCCGATGTATCTGGGGATCAGGGCCGTTATAGTCCAATCCTTCTCAAGAATTCATTTGGCCAATCTCATCAATTTTGGAATTGTTCCGCTTGTTTTTGAAAATACAGAGGACTATCACAATATCGATCAGGAAGATGAACTGGAAATCGACGTTTCCCATCTTGAGCAAACACCCATCCTGATAGTGAATAAAACCAAGGGAGTGGAAATAAAGGCTATGCATTCGATGTCGAAGCGGGATTTGCAATTGATTCGGGCAGGGGGCTCTCTATCTTACACAAAAAAGATTTTGAACGGATCTTAACCAAATCCGATTTATTGAGCATTAAATAAATATTATATATGTGTTATACTTATAATATCTTTCGATTTTTTTAGCCGGTGGCTATATATATCCATCGAATTCGATTGATTCACTGTTTGATTTTTCCTCATTGAGATGGAGATTTTTATGAACCTTTTCAATAAGCTCACGCCTCCAGAAGACGGAGATAAAATCACATTTAAAGCAGGGGAAATACGGGTTCCGGACCGGCCTATCATTCCCTTTATTCGGGGAGATGGGATCGGCCCGGATATCTGGCGGGCTGCCCAGCCAGTTTTAGATAATGCAGTTAAAATGTCTTACAGCGGCAGAAAAAAAATCATCTGGTTTGAGATTCATGCAGGGCTCTCCGCGCTTCAGTTGTACGGTAATGAAGAGGTGCTTCCGGAGGATACCTTGAAAGCAATTCGGGAATATTTTGTGGCCCTAAAAGGACCCTTGACTACACCTGTTGGCGGATTCGATTATGTTTGTCTGACCTGTTCTGCAGAGCAAAACGGATCGAATGGCCGGAAACCGGAAACCTGTAAAAAATGTGGTTCAAAATGGGTGACGCCCCGTTTCAGAAGCCTGAATGTTGGTCTTCGTCAAAAACTGGATCTGTATGCCTGTGTTCGTCCGGTGCGCTGGTTTCAGGGTGTGCCTTGTCCGGTAAAGAATCCGGAGAAACTGGACGTAGTGATTTTTCGGGAAAACACGGAGGATGTATATTCTGGCATCGAGTTTCAACAGGGAACACCGGCAGCTGAAAAAGTGATCCATTTTTTAAGTCAGGAAATGGACAAATCGATTCGTCCCGATTCTGGAATAGGAATTAAGCCCATCAGTGTTACCGGGACCAAACGGCTGGTTCGAAAGGCAATTCAATATGCACTCATGCATCAGAAGCAGTCAGTAACGCTGGTACATAAAGGTAATATTATGAAATTCACTGAAGGCGCTTTTAGAGACTGGGGATATGATTTGGCCAAGGATGAATTTCGGGATCGAATTGTTACTGAAAAAGAACTGTGGGATGAGTATAATGGTCATATGCCGACAGGAAAAATTCTGATTAAGGATCGCATTGCGGATCAGATGTTTCAGCAGGCCCTGCTTCGCCCGGATGAATATGATGTAATCGCATTACCTAATTTAAATGGTGATTATCTGTCGGATGCATGCGCAGCACAGGTGGGCGGACTGGGATTGGCTCCCGGCGCCAATATGGGTGATGAAATTGCACTATTTGAGGCCACACATGGTACAGCCCCGAAATATACAGATCAGGATAAAGTGAATCCGAGTTCAGTAATCATTTCAGGAGCATTGATGCTGGAATATTTGGGATGGAATGAGGCTGCGTATATGGTAATTCGTGCGATCGAGAAGACCATTCAAGAAAAAAAGGTTACCTATGATTTGGAACGGCAGATGAACGGGGCAACCCTGTTGAAGTGTTCCGAATTTGGAAAGGCTATTGTCAACAACATGGGCTAAAAAGGCGTCTTAGAATTATACTAATCATATTCGTATCATCCGGAATATTAAGCCTGTTTTTAATATTGATTTTTTATTTTAAACCAACCAGGAAGTCCCTTTACAGATCACGTTGATATCATTCAAACCGTGTTGTTATAGAAGAAACTTTTAATATGAAATGACGTTAAACCTGTAAGTCAAAATGAAAGCAAGAATTTTCCATACGGGTATATTCATTGTAGGATTAGTATATCTTGCCTGCTGGAATCCATTTGCTCCTGAGTTAACACGGTCTCTTGAATCTGCCGGCTTGATTGTAACAGAGCAGAAGAGCCCAGAGGAAGTACTGCAGAATTTCAAAGTCTCCTATATATTTAAGGACTCCCTTCTGTATAGCGGACTTTTAGATACGGCGTTTGTTTTTGAATATTACGATCCTGAAATGGGAACATCCGGTCAAAATATCACATGGACGCGGGACACAGAGTTAAGAACCACGGGGAGGCTTTTTCGGTATTTTCAGATGATTGATTTGATTTGGCATTCAACAATTTATGAGCTTAGTGGTGAAGATACAAGCAGAATTAGCAAACAGTTCGATTTGACCTTGGTATCAGCGGAAACGGATTATCATGTGACAGGAAGAGCAGAATTTACATTAAGAAAGTGTTGGGATGATCGGTGGAGGATAAAACGGTGGAAAGATGAATCTGAATTATGATTTAAAAGGTATATGAAGGCATCTATGGAAATATTTTATTATTTCCAAGATCTGATATACTGGGTGATTTGAATGTATTTAAATAGAGGAGCGAAAATCATGTCTGGCAACGAACATTCAAAGTTCGAAAAAATGCTATTGCGGCGCATCATAGAATTGATCCTGTTGCCGGTTATGCTTTTAGGATTTGGTAAAAACAAAGTGCAATATCGGGAATTTGACTGGAAATATGTACAATCCAAACATTTTGATGTATATTATTACGGAGGAACCCGTCATCTGGCTACATTTTGTGCGGACGTGGCTGAATCCAGCTATGTAGCGCTCAAAAGGGATTTCAAGCATGACATCCAAGATCGAATTCCTATATTAATCTACAACACACACAATGAGTTTCAGCAAACGAACGTGACATATTCTCATATTGAAGAATCCGTTGGGGGATTTACGGAAGTTTTCAAGGACAGAATAGTGATTCCCTTTCAGGGCAGTTATGAAGATTTTCGTCATGTGATTCATCATGAATTAACCCATGCAGTGATGTTTCAAATATTTTATGGCGGAGGTGTGGGTTCTGTGGTCACAGGCATGGCACGTTTTCAAGTACCGTTGTGGCTGGCGGAAGGATTGGCGGAATATGAAAGCCTGGGATGGGACACGAAGAGTGATATGTTTATGCGTGACGCTACATTGCATGGATATGTGCCACCCATTGATTATATGAGTGGATTCATGGTATATAAGGGTGGACAATCCCTGATGAATTATATTGCGGAAAAATACGGAAGTCCCAAGATCGGGGAGATGATAGGAAAAATTCGTGTGGCAAGAAGCATTAATCGTGGATTAAAACAAACTCTGGGCATGGACACGGAGGAGTTGTCAAAGCGATGGCACAAGTATCTGCGTAAAAGGTACTGGCCGGATATCCAGGGACGGGATGAGCCGGAAGATATTGCAAAGCAATTGACAGATCATGTAAAAAAAAGACATTTTCTTAATGGATCACCCTCACTTTCTCCTAAAGGAGACAAGCTGGTTTATCTGTCAGACCAATCAGACTACATTGATATTCATTTGATGAGGACTGTGGATAATGAAGATATGGGAAAATTAATCAAGGGCCAGAGGTCTGATCTGTTTGAACAGCTTCATTGGCTGCGGCCCGGTATGGACTGGTCTCCGGATGGAGATCGTATTGTTTTTGCGGCAAAGGGTGGAGGACGGGATGTGCTTTATATTTTGGATGTGAAGACGCGTGAGATTCTTCAACAGTATGAGTTTGACTTGGACGGTATGTATTCACCCTCCTGGTCTCATGATGGAGAAATACTTGCTTTTATGGGACTTGAGGGTGGACAATCGGATATTTATCTATTTCGTTTATCGGATGAACGGCTGGAACGCTTAACCGATGATTTGTTTAGTGATATGGATCCGACCTGGTCGCCTTCGGGAAGAGAGCTGGTATTTGTCAGTGACCGGGGAGATTATTTAAATCATCTTCCGGATGACCTTGAAATACAAAATCATGATTATCGGCAATATGATCTATATGTGGTCGATATTGAAAATAAAGATATACATCAATTAACCCGGGAACAGGTTAATGTGAAAAGCCCGGTTTTTTCACCAGAAGGTGATAAAATTGCCTATGTATCAGATCGCAGTGGTATTGATAATATTTATATATTCGATCGAAACACGGATGAATCCTACGCCATTACTAATCTTGTTACAGGAATTTCACAACTCTCCTGGTCGCGGGACGGATCGCGTATGGCCTTTACAGGTTTTTATGAAGGTGGATATGATATTTATATGATGACCCATCCTCTGGATATTGAGCCCGGTAGCGTGATGCCTATGGCCACCGCATTTGTAAAGGAGAAACATGAAGAGATTAAGAAGACGACTGTGGATGCAACTCCAAAAGAAGAATCCATGGCTCCGCCTGGCTTAGGTTTTCAACATTTTGTGTTTGACGACCGGTTTCGCAAGGGAGAAGTGAACCCTAAGGCAGAAACGGAAACTGCCTTTTTAGACAGCAGCGAATTTAAAGAAAACGGAGAATATATCACAAAGGACTACAAAATACGATTTACCCCGGATGTAATCACCGGAGGGGCTGGGTACAGTCAGTTTTGGGGATTACAGGGTTCATCCATGATTGTTTTTTCTGATCTGCTTGGAAATCATCAAATCAGTCTCTATACAGATCTTTTTTATAATTTCAAAAATTCAAATTTTCAGGTTGGCTATTTTTATCTGCCGAGACGGGTGGATATTGGTGGAGCAGTTTTCCATTTTTCCTATCCCTATTATTATTCTTATTATGAATTGACAGAAAGAGGTTATGAACTCAGGTATGAATATATACGTACACGGAATTATGGATTGAGTCTGGCCTCTTCACGACCTTTCGACCGTTACAGACGAATGGACGCGAATGTGACTTTTTTGGGTATAGATCAAGAGCGTGTAGCCATTGATCCACTGGCTCTTTACTGGCAGACCGGGAAATATGAAAAAGAACTGGGTGTGATTTCAAGGCGCCGTGTGGTTTTGATGAATTTGGGATATACGACAGATACAGTATTATGGGGGACGGTGGGGCCTATCAATGGAGGACGGTCCAACATTCAATTCACATACAGTCCATTGATTCGTGAGTCCACAGGACTGGATTTCTGGACTGTTCGGGGTGATGTGCGTCGGTATTTGCGCCTGGGACGGGACTACACATTTGCATTGCGTCTGGCGGGCGGCATGTCCGGAGGAAAAAATCAGCAGCACTTTTTCCTTGGCGGAATGTCAAACTGGATTAATTATCAATATAATCGCAGTTCTGTGGCCGAACTAAGCATGGAAGAACTGTTTTTCTTTTCAAGTTTTGAAACGCCACTTCGAGGATTTCGTTATTATGAGATGATTGGAACCCGGTTTATGTTAGCCAACGTTGAGTTTCGCTTTCCTCTTATCCGATATCTCATTCTGGGTTGGCCGCTGCCTTTGGGTTTTCAAAACGTTCGGGGAGTCCTGTTTACAGATTTGGGCTCTGCATGGGATGTGAACAAAGCCTGGAAACCGGTTTCAAGGACCTATATGGGTGATTTGAAACTTAACGACTTAAAAGCCGGTTTTGGTTTTGGATTCCGGTTGAATATGGGATTTTTACTGATTCGGTATGATGCGGCGTGGAACACAAATATTGATAATACTTCCAATAAACCCATGCATTATTTTACTCTGGGAGCGGAGTTTTAAAAATTTACGGCAGATGGTTTAGTCAGATCATTCTTGAAGGTGTTTTTTTGAATCAGGCGTGACGTGATACTGAGCCGGATGTGATATCTAAGCTTACGAAGGAATAAGGACAAAAGATCATGTTAATCCGATGCAAATAAAGCAAGAATGACCAATAATGATTAAAATAAATATTGGAATTTATATGAATATATGGTCCTATCCAAAATATAATCCTTGGTTCGTGATTTTGTGTGTTCTTGTAGTCACTTTTTTCACAGAATTGATTTGTGCATATGATTTGCCTTCAGGTTTAGATGCGTCTTCACTGCCTCGGGTATCCGGCCGAATTGAAAGTAATGAACTTTGGATTATTTACAATATTCCCCCTCGCCAACATCAGGTGATCCTTGAAGATTTTCATTTCATGACAGTGGATGCGGAGTCTGTTCCTGGCATCGTGTTTGGTGAAACCCGGTATCCTCCTGGAGAAAGAGATGATGAAGGAAATACCATTTATCATGGGATCGTCATCCTAAAGAAAGACATTTCATTTTCAGATACTTCAGCCAGTTTGCCCGATTCAATTCTCATAGAGGCCGGTTACCAGTTTTGCACGGAAGCAGGAGCCTGTCTTGCCCCAGAATCCATTCAATTCAAAATTGTTTTTAAAGATGCTCTGAAAAATTTTAATCAGGCAGCGGAAAAGAACGGCCTGCCCATTTCAGCGTCCGTCATTTTTTTCAATTTGTTTCTGGCCTTTTTGGGCGGATTGATTTTAAATGTGATGCCATGCGTACTGCCGGTTCTTTCCATTAAATTGATTGGTATTGTCAAATCGGCACACGATAATCGCGAAGAGATATTTCAGGGGGCTATGGCTTATACAGGGGGTGTTGTGCTGTCATTTTTGATTTTGGGTGCCGTGGTTGCAGGCATGAAAATCGCTGGACAGAGTGTGGGGTGGGGATTTCAGTTTCAAAATATCAGGTTCGTTGTGTTATTGCTGACCTTAGTCTGGGTATTCGGTTTGTCTTTGTTTGATGTGTTCATTATCCAGTTGCCAGGATCTCATGCGGTCACACGGGCCAGCAGAAAAGGCGGCCATTGGGGATCATTTGTGACCGGTATTTTTGCCGTACTTCTAGCCACACCATGCACTGCACCCTTGCTGGGCGCTGCACTGGGCTGGACGTTCACACAAACACCCTGGATGATTATATTGAGCTTTCTGTTCATTGGATTCGGACTTGCATCTCCATTTATTCTTATCGGTCTGTTCCCGGTTTTTTCGAAAGTGATTCCCAGACCTGGTCCATGGATGAATACATTTAAAGTGGTGATGGCGTTTCTTCTGATGGCCACCGTCGTTTATTTGCTTCGAGTTGTCTATTTTCTGGTGGATGGAAAGGTGATTCAAATCCTCTGGTTTTTACTGTTTACAGCATTTGCCTGCTGGATTTTGGGTATGTATGCGGTTCCGTACAGACCCAGAAAAATTCGGTTGGGTGCAATTATTGTTGCCTTGATTATTGCGGTAACTGCCGGTATATATTTTTTACGCTTTGAGAAACCGCCTGTTTTCACGAAAACACAGGTGAAGGAAAGCCGGATTGTCCGGGATCCGCATCATCCGAACTGGTATGTATTTCAACCGGCGCTTCTGGAAGAATTCAGGGCTGAAAAGAAACCAGTGTTTATTGATTTTGCAGCCGAATGGTGTTTGACATGTAAAACCAATGAGGCAGCAGTACTGTTTACACAAGATATACAGAAGGCATTTTCAGAGAAGGATGTTCAGCTACTGCGTGGAGATTACACACGAAAAAATCCAATGCTTCAGGAATGGCTTGAAAAATTTGATCGGGCTGGTGTGCCGTTGTACGTGTTTTATCTGCCCAATCAGCCTGATCCTGTTGTGTTGCCCGAAGTGATTACCAAAGATATGATTTTACAGCAATTAAAGAAGATCAACCGAGATATCGATCATTCTTAGAATTATAGAATCAGAAATTATTCGGCAATTCAGACATAACAGGCAAATCCGGATGTGTACCCTTTAATTGTTACTGTTTTTAACAGTCGATTGACAATTTTAACAATACAACTTAACCCATACTTTTTTCATATATGCCGATTTTATCCGTTTTATGTTTATTCATCGTCTGCTGTTTCATTCGTTCTGATTATTAAAATAAGAATTTCCGGATAAATATCGATCTCTATTGGGAATTTTGAACAGAGAGGCAGTGATTGAAATGAATTAAATAATCCCTTGACACAAATTTTCAAAGTCCGTATGTTGATTTAGAAATCAGATTGGAGAAAACAGTATGAAAATCGGCGTTCCAAAAGAAATCAAGCCTGCTGAAAATCGTGTTGCCATGACACCACACGGTGTGGCCTCAATGATCCAAAACGGGCATGAGGTGATTGTCCAAAAAGGCGCTGGCGTGAACAGTGGATTTGAGGACAGTTTGTATAAAGCCAGCGGTGCGCTTCTGGCACCAACACCTAATGCAATTTTTGAAACCGCGGACATGATTGTCAAGGTAAAAGAGCCCCAGCCTGTTGAATTGACCATGATTCGCCCCGGACAAATTGTTTTTACGTATTTTCATTTCGCTGCCAGTGAAGAATTAACCCGTTCGTTTTTAAATACCAAGGCCATTGCCATTGCCTATGAAACCGTTGAATTGAATGACGGGAGCCTGCCTCTGCTCATTCCCATGAGTGAGGTGGCAGGACGCATGGCGACACAGGAAGGTGCCAGGTTTTTAGAGCATTTTAATGGCGGAAGAGGGATTCTTCTGGGGGGCGTGCCCGGTGTGCCTCCGGCTGTTGTGACCATTCTTGGGGGAGGTATTGTGGGAACCAATGCAGCAAAGATTGCTGCAGGTATGGGTGCAACGGTTCATATACTCGATATCAATGTGAACCGTCTACGTTATCTGGAAGATATTATGCCTGAGAATGTTCTGACCGTATGCTCTAATCGTTATCATATTGAAGAACTGCTGCCCCTCACAGATCTGCTGATCGGTGCCGTATTGATTGTCGGGGCCAAGGCACCAAACTTGGTTACACGGGATATGTTGAAACTCATGAGAAAGCGTTCAGTCATTGTGGATGTGGCCGTGGACCAGGGAGGATGTGTGGAAACCATCCATCCGACAACCCATGAAAATCCCACTTATCTTGTGGATGATGTGGTTCATTACGGAGTGAGCAACATGCCGGGTGCAGTACCGTTTACGTCAACCATAGCGTTGACCAATGTTACCCTTCCTTATATTCAAAAAATTGCAAACCAAGGATTTGAACAATGCCTGGCGGAATCACGTGAAATACAAACGGGTGTAAATATTTTTCATGGTCATGTCACTCATGCACATGTCGCAGACACATTTACATTGCCATATACTCCGATCCGGCAGATTTAAAAACTGACATTCAGAAGGATGTCAGGTGGGTTTTATATATAGCAATTAGTTGATATTGCTCATTATTCAGGTGTCTTTGTTGTTACAACATTAAGGTATATGTTTCCGACACCTCCTTAGTGGTGGAATGAAAAATAGTCTATAGGCATTTTGTTATGTCTTTTCTCCGACTCAATAACAACAATTTTGAATTTTATTATCTTGTTGAGCTCACCAGGGAGCGCCTCAAGCCGTTGAGCCGCTGGGAAAAACTGATGGATGAAAGAACATTACGATGGCTCAGACGTCAGGGTTTTTTTGTTGAGATTGTACCCCGCAAAACCATTTTAAAACATTGTGTATATGAAACCGTATTCAGTATGTCTTCCCGTTATGTCGATTATTATTATAAAAGTTTTAAAAATACGCCGATTCGTCGGGATCCGGTTACACAGAAATTCGAAGGATTTCTCTTTGGGTACCCATCATGCTGTGTTCAACAATTTATCCTGCATCCTTATTCTCCCAATCGTCTCCGGAAGGAAGATCAGTCATTATTGTTTCATTGGGCCTGTGACGGATGCCGGATCACACCTGAACTGATAGGCCACTACAGAACCATTAAAAACCGGGTTCAGAACCGCAACGAGCACCGTTGGGGAAAAAGGAAACCGGAGATTGTCCGGCTTAGAAGAATATGGCAAGCGGCCGCTGCTGTTGTGCTTTCAACAGGGGACTTATCCGCACAATGTATTGCCGACACTACGCACTTTATTCCATTACCGGAAGATATCAATAATAACGGACTCACCTATGCAGAGGAAATCTGTCTTGGCACTTACAATAATCATTTAGATCCGGCATGCTGCATTTATGCACAGTTATTTAGAGCGATGATTGATTCGCTGCCAAATACAGTTCAGGATAATAGGACATATAAAGTTGAACACATGATGCGGGGTGTTGTAGAATGTGAAAAATGCGGCAAGTCCATCAATATGGGGTATATGACTCTCGTCAATCCCCTGCGACACCTTGAGTATAATATTTCGTATTTGGGGCTTCATTTTATGGAAACGGGATATTTTTCCTGGGGTCCCAATGCTGTCGGTCAACGAGTCAATATAGATACATTAAAGAAAATATTATTTCCGTATGACCCAAAGCATATGCTGCCTGTAAACGAAGATTCGGACGGGGATGGATTAACCGAAGCGGAAGAAGACAGTCTGTGGATTGCAGCTGCCAATGAAAATCAAGACATGGATGGTGACGGTGTTCCAGACGGAGCACAGATCGCAGAGGAACTGATCCGGATGTTTCCCAGCCTTAAGGAAAAGCCGGATGGAATTCATAGTCATATTGAATTTCAGCCTGTCTGGGGGTTGGAAGAATGTCAAATATGCGGATCAACATGTAATATGGGCACCATCACAATCACCAATCCGGAAAATCAGCGTGTCTGCCAGATTCCGTTTATAGGATTGCACGCTCTGGCACATGGCAGTTTCGCATTCAACGGTACAACCCATCAAAACCAGCGTATAGACGCTGTTTCATTATACCGGACGATGAAAACTCATATGCTGTTTATTCAGGAAGATTCGGATCAAGACGGGCTAACAGACGATGAAGAGAAATATTTTGGCTTTAATCCCGGTCAGGCAGATACGGATCAGGATGGGCTTTGTGAAGGTATGGCTTTGGCCATAAGCTTTGCGAACACCCTAAAATCCCTGCCCACTGAGCCAAATCCGACTGGACCTTACGCGGAATTTTTGGATATGGATGGCGTTCATCTTTGCGCAGTATGCGGAAAAGAAATTGTCATGGGTGTCATTCGTATTCATAATCCCTTACTGAACACGATTGATCCTTTTGAGATCAGTTACTACGCTTTTCATTTTTTACAGAACGGCAGTTTTGCGTATGAGGGGGCCCAGAATGGAAGAACGGATCCTATTCAGTGCTCACGTTACCTGAACCTCATTCCGACCCAAATCGATCCTGAGATAAAGGAAGGGCTCCTGACTCGATTTGAATTGAAACAAAATCATCCCAATCCTTTCAATCCTGTCACTGTTATTCATTACCGGTTATATAAGAAATCTAAAGTGGAGCTATGTGTGTATGATATTCAAGGAAGACAAGTGAAGGTCCTGCTCCATGGAAACCAAACCCCGGGAGAAAAGCAGATTTTATGGGATGGCACTGACGCTCGAAATCTCCCGGTCGGTAACGGCCTGTACCTGTTTAGGCTGACGGCCGGAGCGGAGAGTCAGAGTAAAAAAATGCTTTTACTGAAATAATAATGACAGCATAGAAGATAACTGGATATCCGTTGGCGATATAAAATGAAATTTCAGTTTAATTTTATTAAAATAATCATTATTATTTCAGTCATTTCCCCGTTCATTTATTCCCAAACGCATCATGAACGCATTTTTCCCATGTTTTCGGCACCCCAGCAGGCTCGCCTGATTCCTGATGTGCAAGATGTATATGGTGTTGGATTTCGAGATTTGAATCAGGATCACAGACCTGATTTATATCTTGTCAGTTTTCGCGGCGTGAACCGGCTTTTAATTAACCAGGGACCGGGATTTCCATTCCAGGATGCCACTGTAGAATCAGGTCTGGGAGGGAATTTAATGCCCATGGATTCCCTGAACTTGGAATTGGGCACCGTGCTGGCAGATTTTGATAATGACGGTGACGGTGATGTGATGCTGACTGGATGGGGAGAAACCATTCAGCTGTTTCGGAATGATGGACAACTTCGGTTTACGACAGTCGATCAACAACTGCCGCTTTTTCCTCCGGTGGATGCAAATGCCGTTATTACTGCGGATGTGAATTGTGACGGTTGGTTGGATCTGTTTATTACGGATGAACATTTCCCCAATTATCTGCTTATTCATACAGGGAAAAATCAATTTATCGAGTCTTCCGAAGCGTGGGGAATTAAGGAACAGGACGTCAGTCAAGGGGCGGCATTTTGTGATGTGGACCTGGATGGCGATCCCGATTTGTATGTATGTAACTGGTATGGACCTGATCGGTTTTATCGTAATGACGGAGACCGGGGATTTACATTAATGTTATTAAAACTGCCGTCCCTGGTTCAATCGTTCAGTACCAATGCCCCCTGCTTTGGAGATCTTGATATCGATGGAGATTCCGATCTGATTATTACTAACCAGGAGGGGCAGAATTTTATTTACCGGAATGAGACATCCTCAGGTTCTGAAAACTGGATTTTTCATGATATCAGCCGGATTTCCGGGCTGGACGATTCTGGCATGTCATACGGATGTGTGATTGCGGATTTTGATCATGATCGATGGCCCGATGTTTTTATTACAAATATTGGTCCCAATCGATTTTACAGAAATCGTCAAGACGGAACTTTTGAAATGAATTATTCAGACAATATGCGACTGCCTTCCCAACAGGCTTACAGCACAGGTACAGCAGTTGCAGATGTAGATGACGATGGAGATATGGACCTGTTTGTTGCCAACAAAGATACGTTCAGTCTGCTTTTTCTGAATCCACAAAACGATTCTTCCTTTCTTGAAATTCGTCTTCAGGGTGTGGGATCAAACAGGGATGCTATTGGTGCCAAAGCCGCTGTTTTTTCAGCAGGACATCTGGGGGAAAGAGAATACCTGCTTGGTTTTCGTGAGGTTGAGGGTGGAGGGGGGTATCTGTCTATGAACGATTTGATCCTTCATTTTGGATTGGATACTGTTCGTTTAGTGGATTTTTATGTGCAGTTTCCCTGCGGACAGACTGTGATTCGTAAAAATGTACCCGCAGGTCGGTCAATAATGATTTGTGAAAAAAGAGCGTTTTTACGCTGGTGGATTGAAACTCGGCAGCGGATTTATAGGCTGACTTTGCGTGAAAGGTTCTGGATCGAATTGTTATTTTCAGTGATGTTTTTCGGAATGTTGGTAATGATTATATGGATTGGTAGAAAGCGTTATCAGTGGCATAGAGGTACTGTCAGTGTCGTTGTGACCGGTTTTTTGGGATTTGCCATGGTTGTGATGACTGTTCTGAATCCCTATCCACTGACCACAAAACTGTTTATTATCAATGGCATGGTGTTCGTTTTCTGGGTCATGTTGCTTCTTTATGGTGAACGTCTTCGTCAATTTCGCCGGGATCGTGAAAAATATCGGAATGTGCTTATCGAATTGAGCAATCGTGTGACCACTATTCACAAAGATGAAGAGCTTCTAGCTCTTGTATCAGATCGATTAACGCAGACAACGGAATACAGCCGGAGCTGTATGCTGCTCTATGATGATTCAAAAAAGCGGTTTTATCATCATCATTGTCAGGGATGCGAGATTGATTTTTCTGTAATTCAGCAGTCCTCCTGGCAGACCGAAATCAAGCATATACAAAAGCAACAGATACTGCTGTTCGAGGAATATCCAGACAGTATGATGTTTAAAATTTGCCAGGCTGATATTATTCTCGCAATTCAGCGTGATCAATTTTTTGGACTGCTCACACTGGGGACAAACCGGCCCATGAAAACTGCCAGTTCAGAAGAGAAAGCGCTGTTCAGGGCTTTGGCCAATCAATTAGCCGTCGCCTTAGAGAACAATGCCTATGTGCGTCGATCGAACGATATGATAAAACAGCTGACAGCGGCAGAGGTCCGTGAATCCTATTTACGCGAACTGGAAATAGTAAATCGAAACCTGGATCAGAAAAATCAGGCGCTTCAACAGCTTTATGATGAACTCAAACAAACTGAATCTCAGCTTATTCACTCTGAAAAAATGGCTTCCCTGGGTCAACTGGTAGCGGGCATTTCACATGAATTGAATAATCCGGTGGGTTTTATCTATGCCAATTTAAAACAGTTAAAAGCCTCTTTAAAAAAAATAGAACGGCATTTTAGTGGACAAGGTGCTAAAGCGATAAAATTTCATAACGATATGGAATCTTTAATTGAAGACGCTTTGAAAGGGAGCCGTATGGTCAATACACTGGTAGAGCATTTAAGGCGTTTTTCACATATTGATCAGGCGGAACGTAAGCGTTCAAACATTCATGAGGGCCTTGAAACCTGTCTAATGATACTTCACCCGCGGTTATCAAACCGAATTCAGGTGCACCGTTCTTTTCAATCCTCAGGAATACTGGAGTGCAATATCGGCCAACTGAATCAAGTGTTTCTCAACGTGCTTTCAAATTCAGCACAAGCCATTTATAAACAGGGTGACATCTGGATTGAGACACTGGATACCGGTCAGCAGTGCGAAATTCGAATCCGGGATAATGGGTGTGGAATTGATTCGAATATATTGCCGCATATTTTCGAACCTTTTTATACCACAAAAGATGTTGGTGAAGGTACTGGTCTGGGGCTGAGTATTTCATATGCAATCATTAAGCAACATGGCGGAGAAATCAGGATTGACAGCAATCCTGAAGAAGGCACCGAGGTCATTATGACTCTACCACGGTAATTTTGGAGACATGGCAATGTTTTTGCAAAATAAACATATGTGATACAATTATATAACCTAAAATTTTAAAGGCATATTAGGTTTTAAACAATCAAACCTGAGAAAAAAAGCTGTATTGTATTTGAGATAAAAGTAATAAAAAGCCTTTTATAACATTTTATTTTTTTGGTGCTTGAGGTAATTATGTATTCGCTGATACAGTGCGGTAAAGTCTTTGATTCCGAGAGGTCTAAATTTCATGCATTCATTCGCTTGTTTAATTATATTTGTTGCATAATGTAAGGCGGTATTTTCAAAAAGAGAGCGGTCGTTTTAATCACACTTATTTCAACCAAACAGAAGATTGTAAAGAAGTGAGGCAGATTTATGCAAGGACAGTTGGTAAAAGTCGTTTTCAAGGGAAAGGTGCTTCTTGGTTATGATATGGAGGTTGTTAAAAAAAGCCTGGCTGAAAGGTTTAAGCTGAGCGATTTGGCTGTTGAGCAATTGTTTTCTGGTAAGCCCGTTACCATAAAGAAAAACGTCAAACGGCAAGAAGCAATGAAATATCGGGAGGCTTTTCTTAAAGCCGGCGCGATTTGCACCATCGAGTGGATGGATCCGGAGTATATTAAAAACCAGATGAAACTTCCTTCTGAAACAGCTTCAAGGATTATCATCTGTCCAAAGTGCCGTAAAAAACAGCTGTTGCAGGAAACCTGTGAAGAATGCGGGTATGCGTTACAACCTTCAATTCATACCAATCATAACCTGCTGACCCTAGTCTATGATTCACTTCGGGAACGCGGTGTGCCCGTATGGGTGATTATTGCCGGTATCTGTGTGGTCGTTTTTGGATTGATTCTTCCAATGTTTATTCCAAAAGGTGCCAAAGAAATTCCCGCACTGCATAATAAAATGTTTACATATTTCCGTCAAGCTTCAGTATCCGATGGATTTCATGTTTATCAGTTGAATTTTAAAAATAAAAAGAACATTCAATACGATTTTGAACGAGTTTATAAGGAGGCAGCCAGCCTGAATGCCTATGATCCAGATATGGATCAAATCCATAATCAAACCAGAGATCCTTTTGCAAGCAGCGGCCGTGTTGCCGGTAAAATGACAATAAAAAGCCTCGGAGACGGAAATGCGGATATTTCCTTCACCGACTGTAAGCGATCAGAAGAATATGACATGGGTATTTTTAATATGTTTGCTCCCGATAATGCGGTCGAGATTTCAGATATTCATGTCCGGCATCTGCAGGAAAATGGTCGGATTCAATCGGTTTTAAGTTCTGACTGTGCATATTTGCACCTTTTGTTTCGCATGCCCGAATCCATACAGAAAATCAGTGAAAAGGAAGGTTATGAAATTCAAATAAGTTATCAAGGTCAACAATTACAGGGGACCGGAGAGGTGACTTTGTCCGATTATGTACTTGTGGACGGGCAGGTCTGCGCTAAGTTTGTCCACGAAATTCAATTATCCAGTGGAGAAAATAACTATGAAGGGGATTATTTTGATATTTATGGGACGTTAACTTCTTTCTTCGGTCTGGATAACAGAATCCTCTATTTAGTAAGATTTCAGCAAACCATTACCAAAAACAGTTATGAAATGTATGAGGGAATATATACATGGGTGGCCAGGAGTCGCGAAGAAACCATTACATTTATGAAAAAAGGACTGGCGGGGAAATTGAGAGCAGAGACTCAAGAGGAATGAATGAGCTCAAATATATAAAAATCGAAAGTTAATTTATTAATGTAACAATCGAAGCAAATTCAGCCTGAATATAATAATTATTTACAATTAAAATGTCGATTTTTCATGAAAAAAGATGCCTTGCTTATTGTTGATGACCAGCCGGAAATACTTAATTCCCTGGAGTGTCTGTTTAAGGAGACATACAGGGTGTACCGCGCAGGGAATGGCCAGGAAGCACTGAACGAGCTAAGGAAGCATAAGGTATCAGTGATTCTTGCTGATCAGCGTATGCCTAAAATGACCGGTGTGGAATTTTTATCTCAATCATTGGAGTTACAGCCGGATACAATACGTATTCTTATTACTGCCTATGCAGATCTTCAGGCTTCTATCGAAGCCGTCAATCGCGGGCATATTTTTTATTATGTTTCCAAACCATGGGAACCGGATGAATTGTTGCTTTTGGTTCAAAGGGCAGTGGAACGATACCGTCTAATTCAGGTAAATCGAAAGCTTACGGCCGAATTACAGGCTGCCAACCAAATGCTTATACAGGAAAACGTACAGCTTCATCAGCATCTGGAAAAAAAATACGATTTTCATCATTTGATCGGTCACAGTCCGCAGATGTTGAATGTATTTAAACTCATCTCCAAAGTCATAGATACTCCCACTACGGTACTTCTTCTCGGTGAAACCGGCACGGGGAAAGAGATGCTGGCAAAGGCAATCCACTTTAACAGTCAGCGGAAAACAAAAATGTTTGTCGCACAAAATTGTGGCGCCCTGCCGGATTCGCTTTTGGAGAGCGAACTGTTCGGTCATGTTAAAGGTGCTTTTACCGGCGCAATTGCCCGAAAGCAGGGTATTTTTGAATTGGCGCATGAAGGCACGGTTTTTTTAGACGAAATCGGGGATACTTCTCCGGCCATGCAGCTGAGACTCTTGCGGGTGTTACAGGAGGGAGAAATCAAACCTGTTGGAAGTCCAAGAAGCATAAATACCGATGTGCGAGTTATCGCAGCTACAAATAAGGATCTGGAGGCAGAGGTTAAAGCTGGCCGTTTCAGGGAAGACTTGTATTATCGGTTATGTGTGTTTCCGGTCCGACTTCCTGCGTTACGTGAAAGGCGGGAAGACATTCCCGAGCTGGCGGATTTCTTTATCAGGAAATACGCTGAAAGAATTAATAAGCCAATTTCCGGATTGACGGAAGACGCTCTGATGTTGCTAAAGCAGGCTGATTTTCCTGGCAATATACGGGAACTGGAAAATGAAATAGAGCGTGCCGTGACTCTGGCAGAAGATAGAAACCCCATTTCCTCTGAACTGCTTTCACCACGATTTCATCATTCCAAAACGAGTTTTAAATCCGAGTCATTCCATGGACTGAAAGACCATGTCGAGGCATTGGAAAAACAAATGATAACGGATGCTCTTAATAATACTAAAGGCAATGTGCTTAAAGCTGCGGAAAGGCTGGAAATCAGTCGTGTCGGGCTGTATAAAAAATTAAAACGGTATCAGATTGATCCAGATGAATTGTAACTTATGTTAACACTATTTCTTTATTATGTAAATATAGTTTACATTATTACGTTTCCTGCTTCATTTCATACTTTACCTAATTAATTATAATATAAATACTTAATTCCAATTACTCTGTTTTGGCATAGCATTTGACTGTTCTATTCATTGAACTTTCATACTTTTTGAAAGGAGGGCGGTCATGTTATCAAAAATAAAATTTTTAATAATATGCATTCCAGGTGTTTCTACCCTTCTGTTCAGCGGTTGTTACACCTCGTTTTCTGTGTTTCATGCTCCTTCGAGTATATCCACAGGATATGTTATAGAAGAATTCGATGAGGATGAGGATTTTGAGGTTGTTGTTTACAACAGCTGGTACGATTATGTACCCATACACCGTCCCCCCTGGGTGCAATATATCTATTGCGATGATCCCATGGTGAATGTTTGTGTCAGGTGGCCTGATTGGTACTGGTATGCGTACTATGATCCCTGGTGGAATGTGTCGTATCACCCGACTTACTGGAGTGTTTCATGGTATCACTACGGGTGGGCCGCTTATCCTTATCCATCCTGGCATCCGGCTGTATTTTATTCTCCCTACAGGTATGCCTGGAATTCACCTCGCACCTGGCATCAGGATCATCGAATGTATCATACTCCCGCAGGATTTACAAAGAGAACGTTCGGTTATCGTGAGCATCGTATCCGGCAAGCTCCGCATTTAGAAAAAACGGGGATGGCTTCTCGTTCTTCAACCTCAAGAGAATCGGTGGTTCGAAACCAGAGCCGTGTTTCCTCCGGATCCCGTTTGAATAAATCCGGTACGGCTGGCCGAACTGTTCATATGGATCGAAACGAATCTTACAGTACACAGAAACGCCCAAACAGAAGCAGCCGTGTCGCGATGAATCAAAATACTTCAAGAAGCGATTCAAATACAAACCAGAGGCAGGGCACTTCTCGATTGGCAGCTTCTGCTTCACCATCTGTTCCAAACGGAACTGCAGAACCTTCACGCAATTCGAATCGTCGTTCCACACCGACATCCCGCGTATTGAAAACATCCAACAAGCGGTCTTCTTCATCCATGCAAAGCGTCCGTAAAGTTCAATCGTCCCAATCCAGCCAACAACCAACATCCAAATCAAATGCAATACAGGAAACAAGGTCTGTGAGAAAAAAAGTGCTTCAGCGGTCTTCTGTGTCTGTATCGAAAAAGACATCTTCCAGCACGCTACAAAAGCGCAGTTCATCTCAGTCGAGCCCTGTGTCCAATAAAAATAAGTTGTCCAAAAAGTCATCCCCATCATCTTCGGAACAAAAGCCGAATACGTCTTCTGCCGGATCCTCTTCCGGGAATTCAAAGACCTCCGGAGCCGGCAACCAGAAAAGCCGATCCGTTTCCCGGTCCACGAAACGATCATCCTTGACAAAGAAAAAGTCAGAAAAAAGCAGCAGTTCGAACAGACGAAGATGACAGTCAACAATCCTCAAGGATTATGATAACAAGGAGGTGCATCATGTTTAAAATAACATTAATGATTTCAGCAATTTTTTTGACTGCATTTTTAAATGCTCAAACACCGGATGAAGCCATTAATTTTATGGAAAATGAAGAAGGGATTGGTGTGAAAGCAACGGCCCTGGGAAACGCATTTACTGCTGTGGCTGATGATTATAGCGCTATTTACTGGAATCCGGCAGGACTTGCCCTGCTTTCCAGATCTGAAATAACCGGGGACCTATATCATCTCAACTTAAACAATGAGGCCAGTTTTTCCGGAACCACACAAATTGACAGACAGATATACACCAAACTAAGGACCCTGGGACTGGCATATAAATTTCCTACAACCAGGGGAAGTTTTGTGTTCGGGCTGGGATATCACCGATTTAAAAATTACGACAGTTTTTTGCATTTCAGCGGATTCAACTCCCAGAACAGCGGACTGGCCTTTGAACTAGAAGATGACTGGGGCAATGCACAGACGTATTATTTTGATCGCAATGTGCTTCAGTCTGAAGACATATCCGAGAACGGGAATCTGAGCGCGTTTGCATTGGGTGCCGGTTTGGCTATGTCTCCCAGTTTCAATTTGGGTGCCACCATTCAATTTATCACAGGAAAGTATCAGTATCTGTTTGACTTTTATCAGGACGATATATACGATGAATATTTCAATTACCCAGCTGATTTTTATGCCTATGAACTTCACCAAGATATCAGTACCGAATTTTCCGGAGTCGGATTAAAACTGGGGGGATTATTCCATGTGAATGATGAATTTCGTCTGGGTGCGTCTGTGGATTTACCCACAGATTTAAGAATTCATGAAACCTGGTCCGAAAGCGACGCACTTATTTTTGATGATGACTATATTTCGGAAATGGATCTGGGAACCAATGATTGGGAATATATCATCCATTATCCACTTCAGATATCGGGAGGCGCTGCCCTGACTTTCAAGCAATTGCTGCTGGCTGTTTCATGCAATTATCGGGACTGGACGCAGGTAAAATTCGAGAAACCCGGCGGTTATGACATGGACGCCGATTACTCCGATCTGCTATCTCAGAATCCGTTGTTTTCTGAACAATTCCGGCCTGTACTGGCCTGGGGCGTTGGAGCGGAGCTTCGTGTGCCGGGCAGCAGTGTGAAACTGCGGGGGGGATACCGGGTTGTCCCTTCTCCCTTATATGATGCGGATCCCTCTTTGAATAAGCGTTATTTCAGCGGCGGGATCGGGATTTGTGTGGATGCAATGTCGTCCCTCCATATAACCTATGTCCGGGGTGTATGGAATCGGGATACGGTGGACGGGTATACGCCGGGGGGTACACATGAAACTATAAAAGCAGAAAGAGTGCTTGCCGGATTAACCCTCCGGCTGAATTAACAATAAGGTCCAGACATTTTTCAAGATTATATTTTTCTTCCCTTCATGTTTTGGCGTTCTGAGCTGTCCCGGCCTGGCCGGGACAGCTGGTTTGACAGGATGGCATCACAGTCCATTCAAATTATCCATTTCCTTTTCCAATAAATTTGTTATATTCAAGTACCCAAGATCCGCCATTGTTTGGCGGCTGAAAAGATTTGTGGAATTCACTGCCATGTTTGTTTATGAACGCAACAAGCTTCCTGGTCATTTTTTTGTTTTTTATATACTGCTGAATTATGGTTTATTTGCCCGGCATGTCCAGCCTGATGAGATCAGGCTGGCAGCGAATCGTTTTATCAACGATTATGTCTCATTAACATATTCCGACCTGCAGAAATCATCAGTACCGCAGGTTCGAAGCATTGAGCCGTATTTTATCAGAAACCGGCAGGAAGAAGAGGCCGCTTATGTTGTCAGATTATCCCCGGAAGGATTCATCGTATTTTCATATAAAACAGATTCGCCGCCGGTCATCGCCTACTCGTTTTCTTCTTACTGGCAGGCGGATACCACCCTGAACAATCCCATCGGTCATTTAATCCATCGATCTCTTCAGCGATCTTTCACGGATCGATCCGGAAATGACGATGCAAACCCATTGAATCATGAAGCGGACTGGCAGGAGCTGCTTCAACTCACGCCGGATTTAGCCGAATCCGAACCGTTGCAACAGTGGCCGGAACCGGGAACCACTGTCACAGGGGGATGGATAGAAACACTTTTCAGCCAATTGTCGCCGTTCAATGATTTTTGTCCCATTGATCCATTTAACGGCAAAAGAAGCGCCGTGGGATGTGTGGCAACGGCCATGGCCCAGATCATTCATCATCATCGGCGCATGAATTATTTTAATTTCAGTCCAGTTGACCGTTACTTTACATTAACCCGTGCCATTTGTATCGATGAAGATTCGACATCTGCAGATTTTCCATCCTTTTTCCGGTTAAATCAATATCTGGAAATCCTTCGGGAAAAATATCAAAATCAGACCGGCTTTGATGATTATGATTTTGCTGCGTTGAGCTTTGCCTGCGGTGTGTCAGTGGAAATGGATTTTTCCAGTGCAACATCAAGTGCAGGTACGGACCAGTCTGCAGAGGCATTCAGGGATAAATTTCAATATGTCAATGCCCAATATATTTATTTTGATACCGATAACAGCGCAGCCGAATTTTATCGTCAGTTGAAAAACAACATGATGAACGGATTGCCGGCCATTTTGAGCATCCGATCTGATTTGAGCGGACATGCAGTGGTTTGTGACGGTTATAATACGGATGGATTTTATCATTTGAATTATGGCTCGGGCTCCAAAAATCCGATACCGATTGGAGAGGCCTGGTTTCATATACCTGAATCACTGGGATCGATTTACAATGAAATTACAGGTGGCGTAGTGAATATTCAACCGGACCTAGGACAATCGGAACTGGTATTCGGTACAGATTCTCTTGATCTGGGTATTGTTCAAGTCGGGCAGTCCTCGGGAACATTATCATTGACAGTGATGAATACAAGTCATCTGCAGATTAGTGTAAACAATATACAAGTATCACATCCCTTTATAGCAAGTGCGACTCCCGATTTTGCTGCCCCGGTCACAGTTATGGAGATTGCTCCCAGACAAACCCGGTCAATTTATTTACAATTTCAACCTGATAAAACAGGAGAATATGCCCGCGATCTGGTAATCAATTACGACAATGGATCCCGGTTTTTACCCTGCGTATTAACCGGTTACGGAATTCAGGAAAACAGCACAGCTGTTCAGGAAAAGTATGTCTCTGGAATCTGGACCAAAGATGAATCACCATATTTTATTTTCAGTTCTATTGAAATTCCAAAAAGTCACAGCCTGGTAATCGAGGCGGGTGTTGAGATTATATTTACCGGCAACTATATGTGGATCATTGGTGAAGAAGCCCAGCTTTTATGCCAGGGCGTATCAAGCGACCCAGTTTTTATTCATGCAATGGATTCAACCCGGCACTGGCAAGGTTTGCTTTTTACGGACAGTGGTACAGATGATTCCCTGTTTTTCTGCCAGATTCAGCATATTTTTGAAGATAATATTTCGGACGGTGTCTTAAGAATTCGTCAATGTTCACCCTTTTTCAGCCATTGCCGGTTTGATTATAATCAATCCCAATGGCAGGGTGTTCTGGATTTTTCAGGCTCATCAGCATATTTGGAATCCTGTGTTTTTACACGGAACAAGGTATACGACGGTGTGATTCAAGCGTTTGATTCCAATTTACGAATGGATCATTCGCTCATAATAGATAATCAAGTTGAAGGATACGGGCTCATTTCACTGTATAAATCCACACTTTCGATATATCATGGAACCCTTACAGAAAATCGGTCCAACAGACTTTTTCATTTAAATTCAGACAGTCATATTAAGATTCGTAATACCATTATCTGGCAAAATCAGACCAATGGAATGGAAAACGGTGATAATTACGGTCTGAACATGTTTGACCTTGATTATTCAAATTTTGATACCATGGCCGTGGATTGGAAACTCTGGCAGAATAATGACCAGATAATTTTAAATCTCGGAAAATTCAATATTTTTTCAGATCCGAATTGGAATGAGAATGCAACACTTCCTTTCCAATTGTCTTCCCTGTCTCCCTGCATTGATGCAGGTGATCCGATGTGTCCGGTAGCCAATGAACCTTTTCCTCATGGATTTCGTGTGAATCTTGGTGTATACGGAGGCACGGAAAATGCGCAGACAACATCCGGACCTGCTCTGTCGGTTGATCCGTTCAGGCTCGATTTTGGTGAGAGAGATCAACCGGAAATGGTCAATGAAAAGCTGTATTTATTGAATGGTGGAACAGAGTCAGTTCAGATTACTCGGATCCGTCTTGCGGATGCCTATTATTTTCAGTTTATTAATGCAGCAAATCAAAACATGCCCGTACGGTTCCCCATTAACGTGCTGCCGGGTCAAATGGACAGTGTTCAGATCGTGTTCGATCCGGATGATCGGTATTCTCTGAGTTATCAGGACACCCTGTTTATTGCTTCCTCATTGCCGGATAATGTTTTTGCAATCGTACAGGGCAGTGCCCGTATTGGCACAGATATCGAATCTGGTGAGTTAAAGGCGCTGCTTGAAAAGAAAAACAGCCCCTATCACATTTATAGTAATGTCACTGTTCCATCCGGAAAAACAACGGTTATTGAACCCGGTGTCATCTGTTATTTCATGGATGATTTCAGCCTGACCGTGGAATCGGACGGATGTCTGAAAGCAGAAGGCAGCGTGGCAGATTCGATTTATTTTTGCAGTTTCGATCCCTCAAGAATCTGGTGCGGGATTAATATGATCCATAGCAAGACAAGCAATGCATTTTCTTATTGTGTTTTCAAGCATTGTGAGCGTCCATTATACGAATATCCCACCAATGCCTATCATTCGTCTCTGAACGGAGACGGCGCCCTCTTCATGGACGAAAGCGTCGCCTCGGTTCGTCATTCCAGATTTGCAGACAACCGGGGCAGATCCGGTGGAGCCATTTACAGCAGAAATTCGGATGTCACCATTCGGGATTGCCGGTTCGAATCAAACAGTGCAAACCGGGGCGGCGCGATTTACGTTACTCTGTCTCCCGGTGAGGAGTCGAAGCTGTCAATAAGAAATGTTCTTCTTTTTAATAACCATGCCTATGACTGTGGGGGAGGCATGTATCTGAACATGTCAGGCCAGATTTGTGGAATTACCAATGCCTTAATCTGCCGAAATTCAGCAGCGGATCATGGCGGAGGCATCTGTCTCGCAGGGATGAATACGTTAATCATGCAAAACAGCATTCTGTGGCAGAATGAGGCAAGCCGGGGAAATGAGATCAGTCTGGATGGCAGTAACAATATGATAACAATTCAATACACCACCGTGGATACACTTTCAGACAATTGGTGTGTGTTGTATCCTCAGGATTATTCGTATGGTGAAATTACACCCACGATTCAGATTGGTGAAGGCAACCTAACCGAAGATCCCGCATTTACAGATCCTGATCGTGGTTTTTTTACGCTGCAGTCACATTCACCCTGTATTGACGCAGGACATCCTGATTCAGACTACCGGGACGTCGAGGATCCTGAAAGAGCAGGTTTTGCACTTTATCCGGCCGCAGGCACGCTAAGAAATGATATGGGGGCCTTTGGTGGGGGTGTGATTTCAGAATCCAAATATCTGTTTTTTTATCCGGGCTGGCAATTGGTCGGCATTTCAGTCAATCAGAGTGCTTTTAATTGGAAAGATAATTTTTCACAGGGCACCCGGGCGTATGTCTGGGATGCGGACATGTGTCATTACAGAGAGGCAGATACCCTTCAACGGAGGCAGGGATTTTGGTTGAAGACCGAAATCCCTTTCGAGGATGATGTTCAGGGCGCACCCATCTATGCGGATTCCATGCATCTCACACCAGGCTGGCACCTTGTATCCGGCATATCCAGAGTTCTTCCGGTCACATCCATTCAAACGATCCCTGGTTACAGCATGGTGGCTGTTTATGCCTGGGATGCCGAACTGCAAACGTATGAGCCTGCTGAATCTATCGAACCGGGACGGGGATACTGGTTTGCTATTGCAAGAGACTGTTATATTATTTTTGATTCCGAAAGGGAAGATTATTTTTATCTTCCCAAATCTGAGGGCAGGATTGCCTCCGGTTTTTTTACAAAGCACGGAAATTTGCCGCCGCCTCCGCCCGGCATTGTCGCTGAAGCAACAATGCCGAAAGTCTTTCGTCTGAGGCAAAATTATCCCAATCCATTTAACGGCACCACAGTCATTTTTTATGAGATTCCGCGAGTATGCCATGTACGTATTCAGATCTATAATGTTCTTGGCAGGCAGATTAACACCCTGGTGGACAAGTTGCAGGAACCGGGTCGGTATTTACTTTCGTGGGAGGGTGCTGATGACCGGTCAAGGCACGTATCAACCGGTCTCTATTTTTGTACGATGAAGGCAGGGGATGATCTACACGTAATGAAAATGCTGCGGATTAAATGAAGAATTATTTCAAATTCATCTCATTGTAATATTAACACCCATGGTCGTTCTGGTAAGAGAAATGATAAAAAGTCCGAAATGTTTTCTCAATCGTTTCTTCGAAATGATAAAATGACCATTGCAAAAGATATGTCCTGATGCATCGAATGATCTGGCCCGCTCTCTTTACATGACAAGAGTTATAATCGAATGAGCCGGGCTGTTGGCAGATGCAGAACGGCTTTCCATCCATAAATGAAAGGGGATAGCTTCATCTGTCATGTTCAGAACAATCACTGAGATCCTGCCATCCGGATTGATAAAAGCTGTAGTAAGCAGCTGGTCGTCATTGGAAGAAGCGATTATTCGCCTGGAGCCTGGACGGATGAATTTAGAGAAGTGACCCAGATAATGATAGGAATTCATATAATGAAGACCTCCTGTCTGTGTATTCCCGTGGATCGGCGCGAAACAGTAGTTACTGACATGATTGGGACCGCCATTTTCATCCAACAATATGTTCCAGTCAACCCAGCCAACAGATCCGTTGTTTAAATCCATCAGTACTGATTCTCCATAACGTTCTCCCCAATGCCATTCATTCAGCCGTTCCCCCTCGTAAGAGTACACACATCCTTCGGTGAAAACGAGCTGCTTGTCCGGAAATGCATCGTGGACAAGCCGGACATTTTCAAAATGATTGCCCACGTACCAGTGAAATCCCACGCCCCAGACGTATTTTGATGCTTCAGGATCATCCAGAACGACTTTAGCTCGTTGATATAAAATTCCCCTGTTATGATCCCAGATCATGAGCTTAACATGAGACAGTCCGTTTTTCACCAGAGTGGGTCCCAGATAATCCCGCACGAAATCTCTCTCCTCCTGTGCTGTGTAAATGCAGGATTCCCATGTTTGTACTGCCATGGGCTCATTTTGAACAGTCAATCCCCAGATGGGAATGTTTTCCATTTTATACGCCCGAATAAACCGGACATAATAATCCGCCCAGGATTGCCGGTATTCCTTTTTCAGCTTGCCGCCCTGCAACATGCTGTTGTTGGTTTTCATCCAGGCTGGAGGGCTCCAGGGAGATGCAAATAAGGTCAGCGTGTCACCGGCTGCTTTTATTGCTGCTTTGATAAATGGCAGACGGTAGGGTCGGTCACGATCAATGGAGAAATGCTCAAGAAGCGTATCATTTGCCACTTCTGCATACGACCCGCTCTCGCTTGAGAAGTCACATGTGTGAATCGGAATCCTGCAAAAGGTGTAACCAAGGCCTTCTTCTGGATCAAAATAATCCTGAAGCACTTGTTTTTGTTTATCACCGGGCAGTTGATAGTAGGTTTCAGCAGCCGCATCAGTCAATGCGCCACCGAATCCTATCATTGTCTGAAAAGTTTTTGACGCATCGATTATAAGCGTTGCTTCATTTTCTACCGGCTGGAGATGCTCTGTAAATTTTATAGGCTTTTCTTTTGATAACCGCTGACCGGTTTCTTTTGCAGTGACATAGACTTCAGCTTTTTCACGTATATAAAGATTTGCCGGGATCTTCTGTTTTTGACAATGGAAAACTGCTCCGATGAGTATACTGCAAAGGAGCCATAAGCAGAACATGTTGTTATTATGTTTTATCATTGTTTTCATAACAAGCCTCCCTTAAGATGGATCGGGTGCGATCAGTTTTACTTTCAGAAACGCATTCATAAATGATGCATCTTTAAGTCACTATATTCATTTTACTAAAGAACCGTGATTAACTATTCTACCAATTTCATTAAAACTCAACGGTGATTCCTCCGACAGGGAAGATCTGCCATTGTAAAATCGTTTTTTTCTTACCATCGCTGCAATATCTGTATGCCCAGATATTATCCCTGCCATAAATGTTCATGATATCAAAGTAGGTGACCATATTCCATTTTTTGAACATATAACGCTGATCAATTCGCAGATCCAGCCGGTGATATGCCGGATAACGCAGGGTGTTGAAGGGTGTTTCAGGTAATGTTGTCCATACATGATAGCGATCCATATAAGTCAGCTTTGTATAGGGACGACCTCCGAGATAGCGCCACCGAACACCGATTTCCACCTGATCAGCAATCGGAAGCGCCCAGTCAATTAAATTATAGAACAAATTTTTTTTAAGTTTTTGATACCAGTCATGTTTTCTGAAATCATATAAGAATCCGCTGACCAGGGTGAACACATGGCGGTAGTCATAATCCCAATTATAGGTGACGTTCGTTCTCGGATCGTATCCCTTGGATTGTGAATAGGAGTAACTCAAAGTATAAAACAGGTGCCGGGAATATTTTTTCTGGAGAAAGAACTCGATGCCTCTGGCAAATCCCTGTCCTTTATTCACCAGACGTCCCTTAGAGTGGTCATAGGGATCCGATGTAAGACCGCTGATTCCCAGAGGAACGTCCGAATAATCCTTGTAAAAAACTTCAAGCGTACCACGGATGTCTTCCCGGAATAAATGCTCGACACCGACGATGATTTGCTGCGTTTTTTTAAAATCAAGATTCCTGTTGGAAGGATACCCGGAGATTTCAATATATGACGGTGACTGGGAATGCCGGCCGAGTGCCAGGTTGATGGATGTGACCGTTGATAAATCGAACGAGAATCCCAGCCGTGGGTCCAGAGCATATTTCTGCGTATAATCAAAATAATCCAAACGAAGGCCGAAGGTTGTCGATAATCGGGACAGAAGCTGGTATTTGGCTTGAATAAATGCGGCCGCTTTGTATGTTGTCTGATCGGCGCGCTGCAGGAATTCATAATAGAGCGTGTCCTTCAGGAATTGGTTCGGATGATCCGGCCAATCGTATACAGAAAGGGTGTCTGATTCGGACCATTGAAAAATATTAAACGGAACCTGTTTCAAGTAGCCGCCCGTTGACCATTCAAGCGTTTTGCTCGATTGCCAGGTGATATCTGCTTTCAGGGTACGCTCTGTTTCATCAGACAAATTCCGATAATACCGGGTTCCATTGTCCCTGTATACGTCCGTGTTCCAATGATTTGCTGTCTGCGAGATCGTGACTCTGGAAAATCCCTTTCCGCCAAACAGATGCCGCCATGTGATGCCCACTGCGGATTGGTGGCTGGATGCGCGTACATTCTCTGCACCCTGACTGTAGGCATCATCCTCCGAATCTTCAATATGGATTCGATCGTCCCCGTAGATTCCATTCAAACGAATCCGATCGTTGGCGTTAATATAATAACTCACCTTTCCCTGGAGACTGTAATACTGTGGAACCGCAGTCAGGCCGACCGAGGATATAATGAGATCCAAAAAACTCTTCTGCCCGCTCAGGATGAAGGTTCCTTTACCTCCGGAAAACGGACCCTCCACAATACCGCCTGCTCCTGACATGCCCATGAATGCATGACCCGTCACTTTTTCACGGTCTCCCTCTCTTAAAGAAATATCCATCACCGAAGAGGCCTTGTCTCCATATCGGGCCGGAAATGCACCCGCGTAAAAATCCACACGCCGTACCATGTGGGCATTAATCATGTTGATCGGTCCGCCGCCAGTCCCCTGGTCACCGAAATGATTGGGATTCGGAATGTCAATATGATCCATGACAAACAAGTTTTCACCCGGCATGCCGCCCCGTACGATAATTTCATTCGTCCGATCTGATCCGGAAACAACGGCCGGAAGTGCCTGGATGACTCTCTGGATGTCCATGGCCGATCCCGGGTCCATACGGATTTCTTCAAAATCAACACTGCGACTGCTGACAACCGCATCTTTTGCAGAATGAAAAAAGCCAGCCGTTACCGTCACTCCCTCGGTCTCAAGAACGGTGGGTGTTAATTCAATGGTTTGCCATGTGGTTTTATTGGGATTAACAACCACATTGCTGACCACGCGGTTTTTGTATCCCATCATCATAAAACGAAGCTGATGAATTCCTGAGGGTACATGTTTGATTTCATATTCTCCCTGTTCGTCGGAAGCTGTACCCAGCTCTGTATCATCGATCATGATGTTTGCAGCTGGCAGTGGTTTTTTTGTGTTTTCGTCAATGACTTTTCCGCGGACACGACCTGTAACCGGTTGCTCATGGGTCGTTTCGGCCCGAATACTGAATAGACAACAAAAAAAGAGAGAGATATAAAGAGAATGATAAATAGATCTGAGAATCATTTAGAACGCTCCATCGTTTTCGGAATCAATATGGGCCAGAAAACAAACCCTTGTATTTTCCATAATTGTTATAATGATCAAAATTTGTGAATGTTTTCTAACCCGGTGTCTTATTCAGGTTAACAGTTGTTTTAGTGAAAAATGAAAAATTTCTTTTTTCTTGGAAAACAGGCCTTTTCAATGGCCGTTTTAAAATCAGCAGCATCCTGACTGACACTTTGCATGATCTGTTTGAACTTGAAAAAGTCCAGAACGCCCACATTTACCAGATCGGGTTTAATATAAATGTTCGGACGGTTTATTTGATTTTTATTTTCAAGGATTGAATCCTGCATAATTTCAAAAGTAGACAGGACGTTATCAAACATGTTTGGCATAAGGTTTTTATTCTTTGGCTCCCGTTTTCCGGAAACATCAATGGCAATACAGAGTTCGCATTGATTTTGAATCACGTCATATGGAACAGGATTGACTGCCCCTCCGTCAATTAAGATTTGATTTCCATGTTTTACGGGCTCAAAAATCAAAGGTAATGAAATGCTTGCACGGATGGCTTCAATCAGGTCACCGGACTCGAATACGATCTGCTTCCGATGCCAGAAATCGGTGGCCACGATTTTAATCGGAATTTGGCATGCCTCGAACGAATTGACCGGCAGATTTTCTTCAATAAATTCTTCTATACCTTTTCCCTTAAAAAGTGCCGAATCTTTTAAAATGTTCCAATCCATCATTTTTGTTATTTCTATGAATCCGATACTTTCCAGCATATCTTCCATTGCTTCTGCAGACATTCCTGCAGCATAAAAACTGCCGATAATTGCTCCGATGCTGGTACCGGAGATAATTTTTGGTTTCAATCCCAGCTCGTCCAATATTTTTAAAAAGGCAATATGGCAAAATCCCCGTGCGCCGCCGCCGCCCAGAGCAAGACCGATTGATTTCATCAATTATCCTCTTTTTATCAAATCCGATTCATTTTGTATCTGGTTACTTTGAGATGTTTTTATTTTATCATCCTAATACAAGACCAGTATGGACCCGTCTTATATTGTACCGGAGTCATGAAATACAATCGTTTATTTTAGAGGGCTCTCCTCATAGTATCTGAATTGAAAATAAAAAAATACTTGTGTCTTTATTCCTGCACCATGGTCACGTGCGTTGTTTTTCCCATCACCCTGCTGTTATCACGAATGATCAACCTGACCGGGGCCTCTCCGGTTTTCGCATGTACATTCCCTTTGATTAATGAGCCCTTTTCAATCGTGATGGTTAGTGGGTGCTGAGCTTTTCTGATAAAAATACTGCCTTTGATGAGACTGGAATCAGAAATGGTGAGGTGGCCGTTTGATATTTCAATATTGCGGTCAATGCATGTGCCCCTCAGTTCTGCAGATCCATTCACCACCCTGACTTTTTTTTGAATGTACGTTCCAATTCCTGTAATCAGGCCACCGTTTACCGAAGATATATTGCCATATACCTGAACACTGTCTACCAGCAGGATACTTCCATTCACTGAAACCGCTCCGCGAATTGCGGCACCGGTTTTAATATGCACCGAACCGTTGACACTTGTACAAATCCCGGATACCCTGGCCCTTTCGCCAATGACAATATTTCCATTAATCGCTTTCGGACCTTTCCGGACCACCTCTTCGGGTTCGATGGTAATGGAGCGATTCAGTCCCACATTGCAGGCAAGGAATAAGATAACAATCCCGAGCAATATCTGTTGTTTTTTCAGCATGAAAACGGTCTCCCCTGAACAATGAAACGTCGCAGCAACAAGGTGTACGAATCTTAAGAAAACTTGTTTCGCATTTAGTAATACACGATTTCTTCCAATCGGAAATCCGCATCACTGACCCATCCTTCGGGAGTTTTCCAGAAAAAGTACATACGCCTGGGTAAATAATAATTGTCTTTCTTCCGGTATTGAACGTACTTGACCATACGCTGTTCATGGATGAAGCCCGAATTGGTTGTTCTTGACATATTGTCTGTGATTAAACGAATGATTTTACCTTCCCTGTTAAAATCAAATACGCCGCTTATTTTTATCCCGTCTGATATAATAATAGCTCTGGCCGAGGTGTCATCAATGGCTTCCCATTGAAGATAGTCAGAAGGTCCCATAGCCGTTGGATACCAGGGCAATTGCAGTAAGAATTGACACAGACCGTTGATCCTTATTTGCAGTTCATTTCTTTTTATTAAAGGGAATGAACCCATCCAGGTCCAGAGCATTTGTTGATTGTCACGGGTGTATAGATACCAGCCTTTCAGCCAGAATTCCCAGCCCAGATGAATCATGCCCTGCCAGAAAAAAGCGGGTTGATCCAGTCGAATGATGTGTTCCGCAATCAGATATTTCCAGGTTGGATCTTCGTAGAAATTAGTGTCGAGATTGATTTGAATATAGCCAGCGTGTTTCAGCTGCACCAGGATATCCCGTTTTTGATTTTCAGGAATAGCATAGCGAAGATAATGTTGAACCGGTTCGGGGCAGCTGGACAAATCAACCTCATCAAGAAATGTCTTTGTGGTGTCTATGGTTTGAATTAACTGATTTTTAATTGTATCAGAGGACTGCTTCATAGCACGATTGCCGAGCACGATCCATAAAGCCGTACCGCAAAAAATCAAAAGGAAACCGGACCATCCCGCTTTTTTTATCACTTTTTTTTTCAATGCCGCTCCTTGGGTATTTGCATTATTCCTGAAAAATAAATTACAATAATTGAGTGAATAAAGCAAGTGGTGTATCGCATGGATTGGTTTAATAAAATCATTATCAGATGGCAGTCGGGTAAGTGGATTATTATCCCGATAGATGTCTTCCGTAACGGTATTCCTTTTTAATAATAATTCAAAGAGAAAGCAGACCCCTTTCTAGCTAAGACAGGATATATGTTGAAAGTGAAAATGAAAACCTACGAGGTCTTTGAGACCTCGTAGGTTTTATTATGAATCCTCCGCAAGCACAGCTAACCATTTAAATTTTGATTTTTAGCTTGCATTTTTTAATAATTACGTTAATTTTAATCAACAGTCATGTGAAAAATCTCATTTTCCATTAATTTAAGTTGTGAACATTCTCTTTTTTATTCCAATCCTTTATTCCGTATGTTTGAGGGGATAAATGTTATTAAAAGTATGGGGCCCTTGTTACACAAACCGCCATTATCATTATTATCGGTGATTGGTGTGTAAAAGGCAATACTGATAGCAATACAGATTTAAAAGAGAAATAAAAAATTTATTAAAGGAGCAGAACTATGAGAGAACGAGTTTTGCATTCAATGGCTTTGGTAATTGTATTAGGTTTTTTGGGGATATGCCTGGCAGCAGATGGTTGGGTTGAGGATTCGGGGATTACCTGGACGAATAATAAGGTGGGGATTGGGACACAATCATCAATGTATTATCTTGATTTGAAAAAAACTGGGGATCATGTTTTACATCTTGGAAATCATAACGGTAATGATTTGTCAGTTGATATTGCAGGTGGACAGGGATTGGCGAACATTGTTGTAGGAGCCGTTGCGGATGATGTGCAAAATGTCTATAATTATTCAGGATCTAGAGGTGCGTCACGCATTCAATTCAATGATGGTAAAATGAATTTTTTTGTAAGTGATGGTCAGGGTGGTCAAACAGTAAACTGGGTAACAGGATTAAGTATCAATAATACTGGTGAAGTGGGCATTGGAACTTCAAACCAGGAAAGTGCTTTAGATATTGTTAGTTCCAGTCAAAAAATATTTCAAATTAAACCTCAATTTGGAAATCATCTGTTTCGTTTGGTTTGGACAAATGATGGGAATCGACTATACTGGGTTCCATTCCCCAATGGTACTGCAGACTGGTCGAAAGAATTTTCTTATGACTTTATTGACGAACGCTGGGAATTTGGTACGGGTCTTTATATTCATGACAACGTCGGCATCGGCACCACCACACCCGACGAAATGCTCACGGTAAAGGGCAATATTCATTGCCGTGAAATCAAGGTGACTGCTACTGCCGGAGCTGACTTTGTTTTCTTAGACGGATATGACCTTACCGCACTCAACGAAGTAGAAGACCATATCAAAACATACAAACATCTGCCGGACATTCCCTCTGCCGAAGAGGTGGAAGCAAACGGGGTGAATCTGGGGGAGATGCAAGCGAGGCATTTACAGAAAATCGAAGAGCTGACACTTTATGTCATTGAGCTGAATAAAAAACTCGAGGCTCAAATTGAAAAGAATAATGAACTTGAAGAAAGATTGGCTAAGGTAGAAGGGCAGGTGAGATCGAATTAAACCTACGAGGTCTTGAAGACTTCGTAGGTTTAATACCTTAACATATTAAAACAAACCTATATGATAAAGGAAAGCAATGTCTGCCACAATTCCACTGGAACCCGGGAATTATTACCATATCTATAACCGGGGGAACAATGGAGAAAATATTTTTATCGAAGATCAGAACTATCAATATTTTCTGAAATTATTCAAGAAATATGTAACTCCGGTGGTGGATACCTTTGCATATTGTTTATTAAAAAATCATTTTCATATATCATTAAGGGTAAAAAGCAGCAATGAATGTTGCAGGAATAATGAATCAAATGCAGTTCAGCGATTTGGTCATTTTTTTAATGCGTACGCAAAGTCAATCAATAAGCAGTTTAACAGAACAGGCAGTTTATTTCAGAACAGATTTAAACGAAAAGTCATTACAAAAGAGAAATATTTTGTCCAATTGATCATTTATATACACCAAAATCCAGAAAGGCATCAACTCATTGGAGATTATAGAAAATGGCCTTATTCGTCTTATCATTCAATTTTACAAGAAAAGCCAACAAATCTTCAGAGAGATGAAGTTCTGGATTGGTTTGGTGGTAAAGAAAGCTATTATGAGCTGCATAATATGAAGCTGAATAAGGACATGATCCAGGAAATTATGGAGAAGGGTTTTGAATAAGAGAAAATACAAACCTACGAGGTCTTGAAGACCTCGTAGGTTTTATTAAAGAAAGGAGCAGAGATATGCATATGCGCATTTTATGGGTGATGGTTCTGAATTTGTTGTTGAGTGGTATTTTGTTTAGCGGAGATTGGGAGCAAAATGATGATGATATTTATTATGATGACGGTAATGTGGGGATTGGGACAACAAGTCCAAGTGAAAAACTGGATGTAAATGGTACAATTAGAACTTATGGTTCTAATCCGTATAATGCATTTGAAGTTTATGATGTTGATTTAAATGCAACTTGGAATCATAGATTATCGAGTACAGGGGAATATATAATCCAAGTCAATAATGGAGGAGTTTGGTATTATCCATTCAAGATTGAAGGGAATTATACAGGTGGTAATTATCCATTCATAATAGAAAATGATGCAGATGTTAAAATCGGATCAGGGACAATGTTAGTAGAAAGGAATGGAAATGTCGGTATTGGTACGGACTCGCCTAATCACAGACTGGATGTGAACGGAACAATATGGGCCAAGGAAATTGTGGTTGCCACTTTCAGTCCAGCGCCCGACTTTGTATTTGAACCTGGCTATGCCCTGCCAACACTCGCCGAGGTTGAAGACCATATTAAAACGCACAAGCATTTGCCGGATATACCCTCTGCCGAAGAGGTTGAGGAAAATGGTGTGAGTATGGGTGAGATGCAGAAGAAGCTGCTACAGAAGCTTGAGGAGCAGATACTATACATTATTGAGCTTAACAAACAACTTCAAGCTCAAATTGAAAAGAATAATGAACTTGAAGAAAGATTGGCTAAGGTAGAAGGGCAAGAGAGATCGGATTAAACCTACGAGGTCTTCAAGACCTCGTAGGTTTTGTATCAACAGGCAATCCATTCAATGAGGAGCATAAAATGTTTTACAGAATACTCAGGATATCAGCTGTAATCTTTTTAATATCTTCATCGAGTTATTCATCGACATTCAAAGATGCCTTTGACGCGAATACGCATCACAATAGTGTAGGCTATTCAGATTCTACTAATATAACTGGTCTTCTTGCCTGGAATGAAAGTTATGCCATGATGGCATTTTTATCCATGTTCAGGGCAACCAATGATGCGGACTATTTAAATAAATTGATTTTTCATGCAAAGAATGTGATTGGGAATATTGATGACAGTATTTATATTGTTGATCCTTCAAGGGGAATTGATGTGACAATGGGGCCAGCCTGGAATACTCATCTATTAACTAATGATTCTCTTGGGGTATATCATGATTATGCAAAGGTTGTCGGAAGTGGCATGATTTGTTACCCGATTGCGGATTTTGCACAACTGGTAAAAAATAATCTATGTCTTCAAGATAGCATTTATCCTGCCACTGGAGAAACATATAACGCAATTGCGGATACTTTCATTACGATTGTTGATAAAGTAATTGCTGCACATGACGATCAATGGTCTGTATCAGACTTTGGATATAAATTCAGGAATGTTTCATGGTTACATCTTGCGAATTGGCCTAAGGGTGGTGTTGGCGGTCGGATACTGCCTATAAATATGCAACTGGTGATGGGACGGACCTTACTGATGATGTATCTGGCTAATGGGAATCCCTCCTATTTACAAAAAGTGAAATGCTTAATTTATCGATTTAAATATCATACGGATTTAAAGATATCAGGTGATCAATATCTGTGGAAATATTGGAAAAAGTACGAACCTGATAAATGCGAAGATATATCGCATGGTTCAATTTGTGCTGATTTTTCGCGTTTATGCTATATACATGGTGATGAAATTATGAGTTCCATAAATTTCAGCCAGGATGATACAACTAGATTTGCATCGATTGTTACCGAAAGCCTCTATCAACAGCCTTTATATATACATTATCGTATTGATGGCAGTGGAGATAACAGCTTAGATTTAAGAATAGGAAGGTGGTTGCATTATTCCCGGTATCATAAAGATATTTATCAAATTGTCGCTGACATGTTTTCACAGAATGCGATTTATGAGCAAGGAAAGTGGTTAGGCGGCAGTGACTTTCTGGGTCTTGCAAACTTGGTCTTATATAAAGAATATTTTGATCCAATAGCCGTCTATAGGGGTAATGGGCCGAACTCGGACTGGGCAGGAATTACGGCGGGCGATTTTAATGATGATGGCGTGGATGAAATAGCCGCCGTAAGAAATTATGATGGGAATTTTTATGTC
>JAFGCO010000054.1 GCA_016932575.1 bacterium | reverse complement strand
GCGATGGAAGAGGGCCTTCGTTTTGCGATTCGTGAGGGTGGCCGAACCGTCGGTGCCGGTGTGGTCGGTGAAATTGTTGAATAAATAATCACACGGTTGAGATTTTATGCGAGATATTATCACATTAGAATGTGTCGATTGTAAGCAGCGAAATTATACAACGACCAAAAATAAGAAGATCCATAGCGGCCGTGTGGAATTTAAAAAATACTGTCGGTTCTGCAATAAGCACACGGTCCATAAAGAAACCAGGTAATCAATCAAATGGTGATGTCCTGGTATTCGGAATTATTGGTGTTTAGGCCTGTAGCACAATTGGCTAGTGCACCGGACTCCAAATCCGGGGGTTGGGGGTTCGAGTCCCTCCAGGCCTGCTTTTTCTTAGGGAGAAAGCAATGATTCGAAAAGTAACGAATTATTTTAGTGATGTGGGGAATGAATTATCCAAGGTAAGCTGGCCTTCACGGGAAGAGTTGTTCGGATCAGCCTGGGTAGTGATTGCCTTATGTCTGGTGCTGTCCGCATTTATTTTTGGTGTGGATTGGATTTTAAGCCAGCTTCTAAAAATTATTTTTCAATAGGTGATTTATTGCAGTGGTACGCAATACATGTTTTCTCAGGGCACGAGAAGAAGATCAAAAAATATTTGGAAAATGAGATTGAGCGTGTGAATTTACAGGATCAGATTGCTCGTGTGCTTATACCCTCTGAGGATGTCGTTGAGATGCGTGATGGTAAAAAGCGCGTCAAGAATAGGATGTTTTTCCCGGGTTATATGTTGGTTGAGATGGAGCTGAATAAAAAAACCCAGCATCTTGTTTTAAACACACCGGGCGTAACGAATTTTGTTGGTCCTAAAAATCAGGCCGTGCCCTTACAGGAAGATGAAGTCAAGCGTATTCTTGGCCGTGTTGAGGATCGCCGGGATGAGGAGGTGTTTGATGTCCCATTTCGAGAAGGCGATCCGGTGAAAGTCATTGATGGTCCGTTTACAGATTTTTCCGGTGTTGTAGAGGATGTGAATCACGAAAAAAAGAAGTTGAAAGTTATGGTCAGTATCTTTGGTCGCTCGACACCTGTCGAGCTGGATTTTCTCCAGGTCAGTTTGGAAAAATAAATTTATAGGTAGCAGGGGCAAAAATGGCAAAGAAAGTAATAGGCATGATCAAATTGCAAATTCAGGCCGGACAGGCGAATCCATCACCTCCGGTTGGACCTGCGCTTGGACAGCATGGTGTGAACATTATGGAATTTTGCAAAGCTTTTAATGCCAAGACTCAGGATAAACAGGGATTGATTATTCCTGTGGTAATTACGGTCTATGCTGATCGTTCGTTTACATTTATTACTAAAACACCTCCGGCCGCCGTGTTATTGAAAAAGGCGGCCAATTTGGAAAAAGGATCCAGCGAACCGAATCGAGACAAGGTCGGTAAGGTAACCAAGGCACAGGTTAAAGAAATTGCCGAAACCAAAATGCCGGATCTCAATGCAAATGATATCGAGATGGCCATGCGAATTATTGAAGGAACTGCCAGAAGCATGGGCATTGTTGTCGAGGGGTAAATTGATCCATGAAAAGAAGCAAACGATTTCAAAAAGCATTCGAAAAGTTGCAGCAGGACAAGCAGTACACACTTGAAGACGGAGTTGCACTTTTAAAAGAAATGGCCAACACCAAATTTGCCGAGTCAGTGGATGTTGCCGTCCGTCTTGGTGTAGATCCAAAGAAAGCGGATCAGATGATCCGGGGGACAGTAACGCTTCCCCATGGTACAGGTAAGACCGTTCGTGTACTGGTGCTTTGCAAGGCTCCCAAAGACAAAGAAGCCAAGGAAGCCGGAGCAGATATGGCCGGTCTTGAGGAATATATTGAGAAAATAGAGTCCGGATGGTGTGAAGTCGATGCCATTGTGGCCACACCCGATGTTATGAAAGATGTAGGAAAACTCGGTCGGTTTTTAGGAAGAAAAGGACTGATGCCCAATCCAAAAGCAGGTACGGTCACCTTTGAGGTCAAGGAGGCGGTAAAACAATTAAAGGCAGGTCGTATTGAATTTCGTGTGGATCGGCATGGAAATGTCCATGCAACTGTGGGTAAAAGTACGTTCGAATCCAATCAACTGGTCGATAATATTAAAACACTCATTGATCAGATAGTGCGCTTAAAGCCACCGGCTCTGAAGGGTCAATATATACGCAGTATTTCTATCTCATCTACCATGGGACCGGGTATTTCATTAGATAAAGCACTTGTGCTGGATGGCATACACTAATTTTCGATATCAAGGATACAGGTGAACAGGAATGATAAGACCAGAAAAAGAAGCGGCCGTACAAGAAATTGTTGACATCCTTAATCAGGCAAAAGGTGTTTTTGTGACAGATTTTAAGGGTTTGAATGTCAAGAAAATGAATGCGTTTCGCCAGAAGTGCCGTGAATCTTCTGTTGAATATTTAGTTGTCAAAAATACATTGGCAAGACGGGCCACTGAGAAAACCAGTTTTGATGAAATGAAGGCGTATTTTAATGGCCCATCGGCGATTGCCTATAGCTATGATGATGCGTCTGCTCCAGCCCGGGTCATTACCAAGTTTGCGAAGGAAAATGACAAACCTGAGATTAAAATGTCTATTTTTGAAGGCATTTTTTATGGACCGGACAAAGTTGCCAGAATTGCTGCGCTGCCGTCAAAAAATGAACTGCTGGCCCAAATCGTAACGGGATTGAACAGTCCTCTGCAGGGGATGGTCAGTGGTCTTAATGGGCTGCTGCAAAAATTTGTGCTTACACTGGATGCTATAAAGAAATCAAAGGAATCCTGATTTTACAGATGAGGACCATAAGCCATAGAGACGAAATCGTCGGGCAGCCTGATCATTGAGAATGATATGGCTGATCAAGATAATTTTGGGATAAAAGTTTAATTTATATGTAGGAGACTGTTAGAATGGCTGAAGAAAAAACTGCTGAGAAAGCAAAAGATGTCAGTAAAAATGTTGCGACTATATTGGATTCTGTGAAAAAAATGACTGTCATGGAACTGGCAGAACTGGTCAAAGCCTTCGAAGAAGAGTTTGGCGTTACAGCAGCAGCTCCTGTGGTTGCAGCAGCCCCTGGCGCAGCAGCCGGCGCTACCGAAGCCGCGGCTGCAGAAGAAAAGACTGATTTTGATGTTGTGCTTGCCAGTGTGGGAGGACAAAAAATTCAAGTCATCAAGGTAGTGAGGTCCATTACGGGATTGGGATTGAAAGAAGCCAAGGATTTGGTTGAGGGTGCTCCCAGCCCTGTCAAAGAAGGCGCTAATAAGAATGAAGCTGAAGACATTAAAAAGCAACTTGAAGAAGTCGGAGCAACGGTTGAGTTAAAGTAGATTAATTCGAACTTTACTTGACAAGGAGTACGATCCTCTTGAAGAGAGAAATGAAAAAAAGAATCTCTTTCTCAAAAATAGAATCCGCTGGAGAAATCCCCGATTTGCTGGATATTCAAATTAAAAGTTACCGGGATTTTCTGCAGGGAGACGTTTCGGCCAATAAGCGTAAGGTTCAGGGGCTGCAGGAAGCATTCTTATCCTTGTTTCCGGTCAGCGATTCCCGCGAAAATTATCTGTTGGAATTCGTGGAATATGGTGTTGATGAACCGAAATACACGGTTGAGGAATGTCGTCAAAGGGGCATGACATATGCCGTTCCGTTAAAAGCCAAGTTACGTCTCTCCGTTCGGGATCCCTACAGTGAAAAAACCAACTATGTCGATACGATTGAGCAAGTTGTCTATCTGGGAAATTTTCCTTATATGACCGATCGGGGAACATTTATTATCAATGGTGCAGAACGCATTATTGTTAACCAGCTTCATCGCTCTCCCGGTGTGTTTTTTGATGAAAGAATATTTCCCAATGGGACAAGAACATTTTCAGCACGGATTATCCCTTTTCGCGGTTCATGGCTTGAATTCGTGATGGATATCAATGACGTGCTTTATGTTTATGTGGACCAGGGGCGAAAATTTCCAGTGACAACCTTGCTTCGGGCTCTGGGATGTTCTTCTGACGAAGAGGTTTTTCGGCTTTTCAATTTAATTGAAGAGGTATCACTGAAGGACAAAAAAATCGGAGATTATATTGGCCGGAAAGTCTTTTTCAGCCAGGAAGAAGTGGGGATTGTCGATGAAGAATCCGGAGAGGTCGTCCTCGAGCGTGACGGTGAACTTACCGAAGCATTGATCGCCCGCTTGAAAGATTTGAAGGTGGACAAATTAAAGTTTGTGGTCCCTGATGATCATGTCATCGGTTCCGACGTTATTAACAATACATTGCGGAAAGACACAGTCCAGTCTGAGAAAGATGCGATTGAAACCATCTATCGGCAATTGCGTTCCGGTGATCCGCCGGATCTTGAAACCGCTCGTGGTTTAATAGACCGGCTGTTTTTTAATCCCAAGCGTTACGATTTGGGACGGGTAGGCCGATATCGCATGAATCGAAGATTGAATCTGGATGTCCCAGAGGACATGACCGTATTGACGAACGACGATTTCGTAGCAATTATCAAGTATATGTTGTCGCTTCGTTCAGGTGCGAAAACCACGGATGATATTGATCATTTGGGGAACAGACGTGTCCGTACTATCGGTGAGCAACTTTCTGCTCAGATGAGTGTGGGGCTTTCCCGTATGGTTCGCACAATCAAAGAGCGGCTGAATATCGGAGACAGCGACCGGATTGCGCCGCAGGATTTGGTTAATGCCCGGACCGTGATGTCTGTAATTAATACATTCTTTGGCACCAGCCAGCTTTCTCAATTTATGGATCAGACCAATCCCTTGGCAGAATTGACCCATAAGCGGAGGCTCTCAGCCCTGGGGCCGGGGGGGCTGACACGGGAGCGCGCAGGGTTTGAAGTAAGAGATGTACATTATACACATTATGGACGGCTTTGCCCTATTGAAACGCCAGAGGGACCGAATATTGGTTTGATCTCATCTCTTGCCACGTATGCGCGTATCAATGATTTTGGATTTCTGGAAACGCCTTATCGGCGGGTTGAAAAAGGACGGGCGACGCATAAGATTGAATATCTCAGTGCAGATGAAGAAGAACAATTTATTATTGCCCAGGCGAACGCACCGATTGATAAAAATGGTAAATTTTTGAACGATCGTGTGAAAACCAGATATAAAGGTGAATTCCCGGTGGTAAAACCCGAGGATGTTCACTATATGGATGTCTCTCCGAATCAGATCGTCAGTGCAGCTGCAGCATTAATTCCATTTTTAGAACATGATGATGCAAACAGGGCTCTGATGGGATCGAATATGCAGCGACAGGCGGTACCGCTTCTGCAACCGGAATCTCCTTTTGTCGGAACGGGCATGGAGCAAAAGGCAGCCAGAGACTCTCGAGCATTGATGGTGTCGGATGTCAATGGAACCGTGGAAAAAGTTTGCGGAGATCATATTGTTATCCAATTAGACAAGAAAAAGAAAAAAGATGATATTATTCATTTTATTGAAGAAGACTGCGAGACTTATCCGTTGACTAAATTTCTGCGTACCAATCAGGATACCATGATTAATCAGAAACCGCTGGTTTCAGTCGGTGACAAGGTGAGGAAAGGAACCATACTCGCCGATGGTTGCGCAACCAATAATGGCGAGCTTGCTTTGGGAAGAAATGTACTGGTGGCATTTCTGCCATGGAGAGGATATAATTTCGAAGACGCCATTGTTATCAGTGAACGGGTTGTTCAGGAAGACATCTATACGTCTGTCCATATCGAAGAATTTGAGTTGCAGGTTCGGGACACAAAACGGGGTGAAGAAGAATTAACCCGTGAAATTCCCAATGTATCAGAAGAAGCCACCAAAGATCTGGAAGATAATGGTGTTATTCGCATTGGGGCTGAAGTGAAAGCCGGTGACATTCTCGTCGGAAAAGTAACTCCCAAAGGAGAAACCGAGCCTACACCCGAAGAAAAACTTTTAAAAGCTATTTTTGGAGACAAGGCCGGAGACGTTAAGGATGCTTCCCTGAAAGCACCACCCGGAATGAATGGTATTGTGATCGATACAAAAATATTCTCTTTAAAACGGCGGGATGCGAAAACCAAGAAACAAGACAAGGCTGTTCTGGAAGCGATTGATCATCAGGGCCGACAAAAGAAGGAAGCGTTACGGCTTCTCAGAGATGAGAAAATCAAGTCGCTGATTCAGGGCAAAACAGCAGCCACAGTCAGGGATATCGAATCACAGCGTGTGGTGGTTCAAAAAAACACCAAATTCAGTGAGAATGTTATAGAAAAACTGAATTTCGATGAGTTGGACAGAACCACCCCCTGGATTGAAGGGGCTGAATCCCTTAAAAATACTATTGATAAAATTTTTGAGAACTATCACAAGAAGCTGGTTGAGCTCGATGAAAAATTAAAACGTGAGCGAGACAAGGTAATTGTCGGTGATGAACTGCCTCCGGGAATTGTTAGGCTGGTTCGTGTTTATGTGGCCAGGAAAAGAAAGTTGTCTGTGGGTGACAAGATGGCTGGAAGGCATGGCAACAAAGGTGTGGTGGCGAAGATTGTACCGGTAGAAGATATGCCGTATATGCCTGATGGCACATCTGTCGATATTGTTTTGAATCCTCTTGGTGTTCCTTCCAGAATGAATCTGGGGCAGATATTGGAGACCAACTTGGGCTGGGCAGCAAAACTGTTGGGATGCAAATATGCAACACCTGTTTTTGACGGGGCATCTGAAGGAGAGGTCAAGGCGCAAATGAGAAAAGCCGGTATTCCTGAAGATGGCAAGAGCGAGCTTTATGACGGCCGCACCGGGAGAAAGTTCGATCAGCGCGTTTCGGTTGGTTACATTTATATTATGAAATTATCTCATCTGGTCGAGGACAAAATCCACGCTCGCTCGATTGGCCCTTATTCGCTGATTACTCAGCAACCGCTTGGCGGCAAGGCTCAATTTGGAGGTCAGCGATTCGGAGAAATGGAAGTCTGGGCTCTGGAAGCTTATGGGGCAGCGAATACATTACAGGAAATATTAACTGTGAAATCTGATGATGTTCGCGGTAGAGCCAAGGCATATGAGTCTATCGTAAAAGGCGAAAGTCTGCCTGAACCCGGTATTCCGGAATCTTTTAATGTGTTGCTAAAGGAGTTGATGGGGCTTGGACTGGACATCGAGCTTCGATAAGAAAAGGTTATTAAAAGATCCCGTAAACGCACCATTGGGAGGTGACAATGTGCGAATATATTTGTTTGATTGGCAAGTTGTAGCAGGAATATCGATCGTAAAGTTCAAAAACAGTCATGATATTCAATAAATATGGAGTAAATTATTTTGGCTATTAGCGCTCCTGAAAATAGAGATTTTTCCGCTTTTGCACTGAACCTGGCTTCTCCGGATACAATTTTAAGCTGGAGTCGGGGAGAAGTGACAAAACCGGAAACCATTAATTATCGGTCCTACAAGCCGGAAAAAGATGGCCTGTTCTGTGAGAAAATTTTTGGGCCTGTCAAGGATTATGAATGTCACTGCGGCAAATATAAAAGGATCCGATATAAAGGTATTATTTGTGACCGATGCGGTGTGGAAGTTACCACAAAATCAGTGCGGCGGGAGCGAATGGGTCATATCACATTGGCAGTGCCTGTTGTTCATATATGGTATTTTCGTTCAGTGCCCAGCAAGATCGGGTATATTCTCAATCTTTCTATCAGTGAGCTTGAACGGGTGATCTATTATGAGTCCTATGTGGTTATCGAACCGGGTCAATCCGGATTCAGGTGCGGTCAGTTGATCAGCGAGGAAGAATATTACGAGGCGGTTAGTGAATTTCGTGAATCTGACAGCTATGATGATGATGAAAATGAGAAGACTTTTGAAGCCTCCATGGGAGGTCTGGCCATTAAAAAATTGTTACAGCACGTTGAAATCGATAAATTGGCCAAAGAACTTAGGATTCAAGTGAAAGATGAATCTTCAGTGCAGAGAAAACGAGATGCTCTGAAGCGGTTGCAGGTAGTCGAGTCGTTCAGAAAAACAGAAAGCGGAAAACCCAATAAACCTGAGTGGATGGTTATGGGCGTTATTCCCGTGATTCCTCCGGAATTACGACCGTTGGTTCCTTTGGAAGGCGGGCGTTTTGCCACGTCTGATTTGAATGACCTTTATCGGCGCGTGATTATACGAAACAATCGACTAAAGAAACTTTTAGAGATACGTGCTCCCGAAGTTATTTTGCGTAATGAAAAGCGCATGCTCCAAGAAGCTGTGGATTCTCTTTTCAATAATGGCAAACGACGTGCAGCTGTCCGAGGGGAAGGCAACCGACCACTTAAATCACTTTCTGATATGCTGCGCGGAAAACAGGGCCGTTTTCGTCAGAATCTGCTTGGAAAACGTATCGATTATTCCGGCCGGTCTGTTATTGTTGTTGGACCTGAATTAAATATGGACGAATGCGGATTACCAAAAGAGATGGCGCTGGAATTATTCAAGCCATTTGTGATTCGACAACTGGTACAGCGCGGCATTGTCAAGACTGTAAAGTCCGCTAAGAAATTGGTGGAGAAACGGGGGGATGAGGTCTGGGATATTCTGGAAGAAATCATAGAGGATCATCCGGTCATGCTGAACCGGGCGCCCACATTGCATCGATTGGGCATCCAAGCATTTCAGCCGACTCTTGTAGAAGGCAAGGCGATCTCCATTCATCCTTTGGTATGTGCTGCATTTAATGCAGATTTTGACGGTGACCAAATGGCTGTTCATGTGCCACTGTCTCTTGAGGCCCAATTAGAGGCAAAAATACTGATGTTATCCAGTCATAATATTCTTTCCCCGGCCAATGGTCGTCCTCTGGCAATTCCCAGTCAGGATATTGTGCTGGGCTGCTATTATCTGACCAAGGCGAGAAAGGGCAGCCGTGGTGAAGGAATGATGTTCGCTGATAAAGATGAGGTAATCATTGCGTATAATGACGATCAGATTGATCTTCACGCGCGGATTAAGGTACGTATCGAAGATAATCTCGTTGATACAACCACAGGCCGCGTACTTTTTAATGAGGTGGTTCCCGATCAATTGGGTTTTATCAACGAACTTTTAACAAAGAGAAGAATCGAAGAAATTATTGCACAATCCTATAGTGTTTGCGGAAATCAGCGTACAGTTGTGTTCTTAGATCAGCTCAAGGAGCTGGGTTTTAACCATGCAATGACAGCGGGCATGACCATTGGTATTGATGATGCGATTATCCCGGAAGAAAAAGAAGCACTGGTAGAAAAGTCCATGTCTGAAGTTGAACGTATACGCAGTCTGTATGAAAAAGGCATTATTACTGATGGTGAACGATATAATAAAGTCATTGATGTTTGGACAAGAACCACAAACCAGGTGGCTGAAAGTCTTTTCGAACGACTTCGAAAACAAAATGACGGATTTAATCCAGTGTATATGATGGCTGATTCTGGCGCCAGAGGCAGTAAAGAGCAGATTCGGCAGCTGGCAGGAATGCGTGGACTGATGGCAAAACCTCAAAAGAAATTGACAGGCGGTACAGGTGAAATTATTGAATCACCTATTACTGCTAATTTCCGGGAAGGTTTATCCGTACTCGAATAT
>JAFGCO010000053.1 GCA_016932575.1 bacterium | reverse complement strand
GCGCTCTCTGTCGGTCTTATTCTCAATGAACTGGTGACCAATTCGCTTAAATACGCATTTCCGGATAACCGAAAGGGTTCGATTGGAATTACTCTGGAAAGAAAAAACGGAGATATTATTATCGAAGTTAGTGATGATGGAATTGGAACTCCTTCAGATTTTGCTATTGAGAACTCCAAGGGTCTGGGCATGTCACTAGTAAATTTATTGACAAAGCAAATTAATGGCAATTTAATAAAAGCGAATATCAATAATGGAACGTTATTCCGCGTTCGATTCCCCTATATCAAAGCAATTCCTTAGCTTATAAGTACGAATACATGCAAAATGAATGAAATAGATCAAGTGTCAAATTCCTGCCTGTTGGGAATAGCGCCGGGAAAACTCAAATATTAAAAAATAAAGGGTTTAGATGATCGATATCTAAGCCCTTGTTTTTATTGGTAGCGGGGGCTGGATTGACTGTCACCTGCCTCAGGCGGGCTCCAGCCCTGCGCAAGGATTAAATTTAATTGATATCCGCTCGTATCCGCAACTGCCGCTGCTCCACTCGCTATATGCGCAGTCGAACCCCGGTTCGAATATTCGCTCATTATATAAAAACAAGAGGGATAACCCTTTGGGCTATCCCTCTTGTTTTGGTAGCGGGGGCTGGATTCGAACCAGCGACCTTTGGGTTATGAGCCCAACGAGCTACCAACTGCTCCACCCCGCGGTGTTTATCGGATTTATATTATAACATATCAACCCTTGATTGTCAAGCTATTTTTAACAAAATCCTTATCATTTTTAAATTGGTATTCATTTTTTGCGCATCAATAAAATTATCCGGCAGCCTGAGCCCTGATTTGACCAGTATCGTTGTCGACATCTGCGAATTTCACGGAAACAATTTTAGATACACCCTGTTCCTGCATGGTTACACCATACAAAGACGAGGCACATCGCATGGTCATTTTATTGTGAGTCACAATAATAAACTGCGTTTTTTGTGCAAACTCTTCCAGCACCCGCGTAAACCGCCGCACATTGGCGTCATCCAGAGGGGCATCAATCTCATCGAGAACACACACCGGACTGGGCTTTACAAGATAGAGCGCAAACAATAATGAGATCGCAGTCAGCGCTTTTTCACCGCCAGACAGCAAATCAATGTCCCTGAGCTGTTTTCCTGCGGGACGCGCCTTGATTTCTATCCGCGCTTCCAGAGGATCCTCCCTTTCCGGCAGCAGCAGATCAGCATCCCCGCCCCTGAAAAACCTTTTGAATATTTCCTGAAAATTCGTTCGTACCTTTTGATAAACATCATTGAAACGCGTCCGGGCGGTTTCATTAATCCTCAGAATGGTTTCGTTAAGCGTCTGCTCCGCGGATAAAAGATCATCGCGCTGCTGCATTAAAAAATCGAGACGCTTTTTTTCCTGATCATATTCTTCCAGTGCCAGCAAATTAACCGGCCCCATATTATCCAGTTTTTGTTTTAATATGTCAATTTGCTTGCCTGTTTCATTCACATCCAGATCAGTTTCGGTTGTCCGTGTTTCAATGTTCACATGATAGCGCTCCCTGATACTGTCTTTCAGGGATTGCGCACGGTGCGTCAAATCATTGATCTGCATTTCGAGGTGATGAATTTTTTCAGATACCTCATCCCGGTCTCTGCGCACCTGACGGATTTCTTTTTCTTTTTCTGTGAGCTCATCACGAAGCTTCTGATAATCACTCTCCCGGTTCTGCCTCAGCCCTTCCTTTTCATCCCTTTCTGAGAACTCTTCCAGGAGGCGTTTTTCATATTGTTCGGTTTCTTCCTTCAACCGGACGATACTTTCTTTGGCTTCTTCGATTTCACGGGATCGCTGCGATATTGTGGATTGAATTTCTTCAATCAATTTATTGGATCGGTCAATATCATAATCCAGATTTTTGGCTTCGCCATTGAGTCTCACCACAGCCAGATTATGCCGATGGACATCTTCTTCGAGCGCTTCTTCCTCCTTCTCGAGACGATCGACTTCAGCCTGTACGTGGTTGGCCTTTTGTTCGAGTTTCTCCCGTTCTTCCAGCAAGGCTTCCATCTGGGGCCGAATATTATCAAGACCCGCTTTCCCCGTCTCAATTGCTTTTAAAAGATTGGCTCTTTCATCTGAATTCCGAAGCAATCCCGATTCCGACTGCTCTGTTTCAAACTGTAATTTGTCACGATCTTTTTCTGTCCGTATCAATTCTGACTCGACATCAGACAGAGCAGTGTTCACTTTCTGTAATTCCAGCTGCATCGACTCAAGCCGGGCATTCTCTTTCTTGAGTTCCTTTTCACTCTGATGTATCCGCTTTCGGATATGATCAATCTGCCCGGTTAATTCTTCAGCACGCCGCTTCCGGCCGACCATGCCCGTATCTTGCCGCGAAGATTCACGTGTCTTGATATATCCCCACGTGGTCATCAGCTCTCCATCCATTGTTACAAGCCGAATAAAATGGTCTTTGAATACAGGCACAAGACGGCGGGCGGCCTTTATATTTTTTACCAGCAGCAAATCACCCACCAGATAATCCATCAGGGGGCGATAGCGTGCATCACAGGTGATCAGGTCATTGGTCCATCCTATCACATCCGAATCTGCAGGTATTTTGGGCTGACGGAGAGAATGCTTGCCGGATTGAAGTAAATCCATAGAAACCATGGTCGCTTTACCTGCATCATGGTGACGGAGATATTCCAAAGCATCTACTGCTGTGTCTGTTTTATCAAAAACGAGATAACCTGCGGCTTCTCCCAAGCCTGTTTCAACAGCCTGCCGGTATTCTGAAGCAACATCCACCAAATCCGCAAGTACACCAACCAGACCCTTGGCTTTCATTTTTATCAGTTCCCGGGAACCACTGGCCATGCCTTCCCGGCTTTCTATCAGATTCTGTAAAAATCCCAGACGGCTCTGAAGAGAATCCAGTTCTCCCTGATCCCTGAAAAATTGTTCTTTCCGGGATTCTATGGCTTTTCGAACCAGATCAATCTCAGATTGAATCCTGTTTCTGTTCGCTTTCACTTGCTGCTGTTTCTTTCGCTTCTTTTGACAATCTGCTTCTATCGCTTTCAAAGAAACCTGAACGCGATTGATGGTTTCATGATAATTCTTATCCTCTTCATCCAGCCTTTCCAGGCGCCCGCGATTGCCATCATTTTGAGCCCGCAGCTGGGTTTCATCACTGCTTAGCTGATTGGTTTCTTCCAGACAATTGATGATTCTTTTCTTGTGCTGGTTCAATTCCAGCCGCTTTAAATTAAGACCCTGCTGAAATACTTCCAGTTCTTTCTTTTTATTGGTAAATATGCGTCCTGTGCTTGTTATTTTTACCTGCAGGGCTTCCCGATCCCGCGTGGCAATTTCAAGATGTGTTTTTTGTTCATCCAGTCGTTTGTTCAGGGTTTCTATCTCTTGTACGTATCGCTGGATACGGTCCTCGAGAGAAGCGGTGCGTTCCCTGCCCACTCGGATATCTCCTTCCCGGCGATGAATACGCTCTACAATCTCACTTAGCGCTTCCTGAACTTCGATCAGGGCTTTTTCTTTCTCTGTTACCTGAAGCCGGTAGGATTCCAGTTCAGTCTCATCTTTGGATATCTCCGTGGTCCGGCCCTCTTTCTGATTCACAAGAGCAGATAAATCTTTTCGCAGCGGTTCTATTTCTGATTGAAGATGATCATAGAGATAACTGCCGCGATTCAGCTCCAGATCTTTCAGCTCCTCCTGGACTTCCTGATATCTCTGCGCTTTGCTTACCTGACGTTTTAAAGATCGCACGGTCCGGTCGACTTCCTGAATGATGTCATTAACACGAAGCAAATCGGTTTGGGTTGCATCCAGTTTTCGCAGGGCCGCTTTGAGCCGGTATTTGTATTTGGTTACACCGGCGGCTTCTTCAATGAGTTTGCGCCGGTCCTCCGCCTTTTCACTGAGAATATCCTCGACCATTTTCAGCTCGATCACCGAATAGGCATCCGCTCCAATGCCGGTATCCATCAACAGATCCTGTATGTCCTTTAATCGAACAATGTTTTTATTCAGAAGATAGTCGCTTTCACCCGACCGATAAAGCCGCCGGGTTACGGCTACTTCATTATAGTCAATAGGGAGAATATGCCTGGAATTATCGAAAATCAAACTGACTTCTGCCATACCCAGGGGTTTGGCAGACTGGGCGCCTCCGAATATGAGACTGTCCATCCGGTCGGCCCTGAGCACCGAGGGGCGTTGTTCTCCCAAACCCCAGCGAATGGCATCCACCACATTGGTTTTTCCGCATCCGTTGGGTCCGACGATCACTGTCAGGCCGCCGTCGAATTTCAGCTCTTCTTTTTTTGCAAAAGATTTAAATCCGTGAATGGAAACTTTCGATAAAATCATAAACTGTTCCTGAAGCCTGCATGAAAAAACCCCTCACTCACATGCCAGGAGGGGGCACCACGATATGACAAAAATCACTCGTTACGGGGTGACCTGGTCAGGCAGATTGACCGATTGCCCTTTACCGACAGCCCCTGATCAATTCAATTGTCATCTATAAGAACACAACTTTACAGATACAACAAAAGATCCGTGGATTTGCGATGATAAATATACCCACTTCAGCCATTTATGTCAAGAACATTTTCCCAAAAAACACAATCTGTCTTGATTGTGATCGGATAAAATCTTATCTTTGAAAAAATTCAATAACCCAACGAAAAAACCGGCAAAAAAATGATATCCAATCCAAATGATAAACCCTGGATGATTGATGCAGATGATCTGTTGAAACAGTGGAATGTCGATAAGACCCAAGGACTCGCCGAAGCGCAAATCGCTGAACAGCGCAGCATCTATGGCCCCAACCGGCTTCAGGAATCCCGGCCCGAAAGCATCTGGATCATTCTCTGGAATCAATTAAAAGGCCTGATTGTATTTCTGCTTCTCGGAGCGGCTGCTGCGGCATTTATATTTCACGAAGCCATGGAGGGTATTGCGATTCTGGCGGTCATTGTGATCAACACACTGATCGGATTTATCACGGAAATCCGGGCCGTGCGCTCCATGGAAGCACTGAAAAGACTGGGAGGCGTTTCTGTCAGGGTCAGGCGTGAGGGTCATGTTCGGGAATTGCCGGTGGAAGAACTGGTTCCGGGAGACATCGTCATTCTGGAGGGCGGAGACCTGGTCGGCGCAGACATGCGCCTCGTGACCTGCTCGAAGCTGCAGGCAGATGAATCGGCATTGACCGGCGAGTCGGCTCCTGTCAGCAAATCTCCGGATATCCTGAACGCTGCTGTGCCTTTGGCCGAACGTAGAAACATGATTTACAAAGGCACTGCCCTGACCCGGGGATCGGGCGAAGCCATTGTGGTTGCCACAGGCATGAACACGGAACTCGGAAAAATTGCCTCGATGATTCAGCGTGCCGAAAAAGAAAGCACCCCTCTCGAAAGACGGCTCAATAAAATGGGCCAGAGTCTGGTCTGGATTACCCTGATGATCGCCTTTGTTGTGGCCATTTCAGGAATGACTGCCGGAAAACACCCTTTTCTGATGATCGAAACCGCCATTGCACTGGCTGTGGCCGCCATTCCCGAAGGTCTGCCTGTTGTAGCGACCATTGCCCTGGCGCGGGGCATGTTCCGGATGGCCAGGCAAAATGCCCTGATTCGAAAACTTTCTGCCGTCGAAACGCTCGGCGCCACGACGGTCATTTTCACAGACAAAACCGGCACATTAACGGAAAACCGAATGACCGTGTCTCAATGGATTTTGCCTTCCGGCAATATAGAGATTCAGCGTGATGTTTTCTATAAAAACGGACAACCGATAAAAACGCTCGAACCGAATTTGAAAACAGCCCTGGAAATCAGTATCCTGTGCAACAACGCCTCGCTCCCGGCAAATCCGGCTGACAGGGAATCCGGAGCAGTCGGCGATCCCCTTGAAATCGCGATGCTTCAGACCGCCCGTACAGCAGGTATGGACATTGAAGCGTTCCGCCTGAATCATTCCGAAGAACGAGAGGATGCCTTTGACTCAGAATCGAAACGCATGGCGACTTTCAACCGGTTTGACCATGGATATCGCGTCTCAATCAAAGGGGCCATCGAAGCGGTACTTAACGATTGTACCCGTATTTGGTCGGACAGGGGACCGGTTCCTTTTCATCAAAAAGAAAAACAACAATGGCTGAAAACCAATACGTCTTTGGGAGAGCGGGGATTACGAGTTCTGGCCTTGGCGATGAAAAAAACCCGGTCGACAGAAGACGATCCTTATCAGGATGCTGTTTTTATCGGTCTCCTGGGTCTTCTGGATCCTCCACGGGAGGATGTAAAAGACGCCGTAGCCGCCTGCCATCAGGCCGGGATACAGGTGATTATGGTTACCGGGGACCAACCCGTGACTGCAAAAAACATTGGAAACGCGGTCGGACTGACCCGCGGAACATCCGGTAAGGTGCTGCACAGCACCAATATGAAACCAGTGGAGTCCATGTCTGAACAGGAAAAATCGGAATTACTGGATGTGCCGATCTTTGCCAGGGTCACTCCAAAGCAAAAGCTGGATCTGATCGCGCTCCGCCAGCAGAAAGGTGATATTGTGGCCATGACCGGAGACGGAGTCAATGATGCCCCCGCTCTGAAAAAGGCGGATATCGGCGTGGCCATGGGACTGCGCGGCACACAGGTGGCCCAGGAAGCGGCTGACATGGTTTTAAAAGACGATGCCTTTGCGACGATCATCAAAGCCATCAGAGAGGGGCGCATTATTTTCGGCAATATACGAAAAGCCGTGCAGTTTCTGCTCTCATGCAATGTCAGCGAAGTGCTTGCGGTGGGCATCGCTTCCATCGCCAATGCGCCGCTTCCCATCCTTCCCCTGCAAATCCTGTATCTCAATCTCGTGACAGACGTGTTCCCGGCCCTGGCGCTGAGTGTGGGAGAAGGCGATCCGACTATCATGAAACACCCCCCCAGGCCCCCTGCGGAGGCCATTTTGGGACGCAGACAGTGGATGGATATTTTCGGTTTCGGATTGTTAATGACAATATCCGTGCTGGGGGCGCTGGCTGTCTCACTCATGATATTCAGGATGGATCATGGGCGGGCCGTATCTGTTTCATTTTTAACCCTGGGATTCAATCAGTTATGGCATGTTTTTAATATGCGCGACCGGGGTTCTAAATTTTTGAAAAACGAGATCTCTGGAAATCCGATGGTGTGGGGTGCGATTGTGATCTGTATGGTCCTGCTTTTAGGCGCCGTGTTTGTACCCGGACTGTCATCGGTTTTAAAGGTCAGCAATCCGGGATTTCGGGGCTGGCTGCTGATCCTCGCCGCCAGTTTGTTTCCCTGGTGTGCCGGACAGATGGTCCGGTCAGTTCCAAGAAAGTCAACTGCCACCGCCAGAGACAGTGCCTTGTCATAATTGCCCTAAAAGGTACGATGTTTTAAACATCAACCCTCCAGCTTATCGCTTTTCCTTTTTGGCAGGCCTGCCCGCCATTCTATTTGGCGGGGACGGGCTGCCTGGCAATCGGAAAATCTCCGCATTAAAAATCCGAATTGACCGAAGCTTATTTTTTATTCATCCTCATTGGACAGGCTTTGCGGTACATCGCTCATGATGGCCAGATGGTTCCGGTGCCGGACCACAATATAATAGTCTCCGCTCGTGACTCCCTCAATTTCCAGCTCCGTCGTGGTTCCGTCCTCGTCCACAACATAGCCGTCCTTTCTTAAAAAGAAGGATTTTTGGGCCACTGTATCCGAATCGGCATTGGATCGCAATTCCACAAGCACCCAGTCCACCACATTCGGGGGCACCGTATCCACGATCCGTTCGTCGATATACGGGGATGTTTTGGGAATATAACTGCTGTCGTAAAGATACGTTTTCATGGAATCAGCGCCTGCCGTATACGGGCCTTCGAACCATACCTTGATCGATGCTATGACTCCCGGAACCGGCGGCTCCAGCAGGGCATATCCCAGTGCATTGCCCCCGTCCCCGGATCCGAAATCCGCGTCATAAACAATCACCCAGTTCGAATCCGGGTCCGAATTGGGGACCACCCAGCATTCCCGCAAATCATGTTCCGCAGTTGTCGACAGAATGGGGTTGGCCGCAGCACCGGTGGTGTTGTCGTGCCAGGTCCAGTTATCCGGATTAATAAAAGCTGTTTCAAGTTCTGAATCGGATAAACTGGATTTGGCCGCAGTATTGATCGCCAGATAGAAGTAGGAATCTGTCGGGTCCACATGGACCTTTGCATAACCGCGGTCGTATCCGAGATCGAGGAAATTGCCCGAAGGGGTCCAGCCCGCTGTGATCCCTGTTCTTAACTGCAAGGGGCCGTCGGAACTCTGTGATCCCCCGATCGAATCAAAAGCCTCCCAAACGGTATCGGCGTTTGCACTTCGAAGAATCATTGTCTGGCTCTGATTGGATTCACCAAAAGCATAATAGGTGCCGTTCAGTAAAATCACATCATGAAATCCGTAATAAACCCATCCCCGTGCATCCGTAAATGAAGCCGCATTGGGGATTGTGAATTCCGTAACCTCGGTCCATGTGCTCATATCATCAGACACATAAAATTTATGGGTGGTGTTGTTGCCGACGGCTCCCCAACCGCGGTAGGCGTATTCGACCTCATCGATGGTGATCGGCCAGTCTTTCACGCAGAAATGCGTGTCGGTGATATTGGTGGCCGTGCCCGATGCAGGGAAGCCCGTGGGACCGGTTGTGGTTGTCACATGGGAAATCAGACCGCCGTTGTCCCGGTCTTCATAAAAGATGGTAAAGGCATCGTCAGTCCCGAATCCGCTGATATACCGGGGCTGATAGCTGCTGGGTGTCGGATTTGAAAGGGGCGCCGTGGATGTCTGGTCGGTCACGGATTCCGGGATAAAGGTCTGTGCATAAAAAGAGCGGCTGATCATGATTAATAATATCATCATCCATGGATAAAAATGAATCGTTCGCATGGTTCTTCCTTTCATAAAAACGCTTCATCCTCTTTTTCTAGTATAAAAACAGGAACCCCCAATTTAAGATGACGGACTTGAGACTTCCAGTTAACTCTATACAATTAATGAAATTACTGCATAAACTATGCCTCTGGGGCAGACTTGTTCAAGCTCGAATTTAAAAATATATTTAATGTACTGAAATTATTAGGGATATAAAGGATTTTCAAAAGGCAGGCTATTGCTTGTGATCTGTGCTTTTTGAAATATTCCGGGGACAAACCGGGGAAATATGTCATAGCCCTTCCCGGTCCGAATCCCGTCCCCCTGACAAGGGGGATCCAGCGAAGCTGGTAGGGGGTTTATCCCCCTGACAAGGGGGATCCAGCGAAGCTGGTAGGGGGTTTATCCCCCTGACAAGGGGGACCTCGATCCGCTCTCTGGATCGAGGAGGGGGTTTGCTCCCCCTGACAAGGCCTGTCCCGGCAATTATTAATCCGGGAGGGATCCCACTATTTTCTCTCAAAATTTAGGAAATTTGAATTTCCTGCTTTGAATTTGTTTTAAGATTTCAATATTCGTATTTCGGATTTTATCTTTAATTTTTTGTCTTTTATCTTGATTCTTGATTCTTGTCTCTTGATTCTTTCTCTCTCCTTCTCTCCCATGCTCCGTTTCCGTCACTCAACCAATGACTCTACGACTCTACATTTCCTCTATTTCCCGTATATCCCCTATTTCCCCATTTCTTTCTTGTCTCCCGTTTTTACCGCACCAGCAGCATCTTCCGCACCTGCTGAAACCGGTCCGACTGCAGCCGGATAATATACACACCCGACGGCACCAGCCGACCGGCATCATCACATCCGTCCCAGGTCACCCGGTAGCACCCGGGCGCCTGTTTCTCCTGAACCAGCCGGATAATGCGTTTCCCCAGCATGTCATATACGGTGAGCCGGACATCCGAGGCTTCCGGCAGATCGTAACGGATGTCTGTGGACGGATTAAAGGGATTGGGGGTGTTCTGATAAAGCGCATAATCAAGCGGAATCCCCCCGGTTCTCAAAACCCGGCTCGATTGCTCGATCGTGATATGGACCGTGGCCGTGTCCAGGCCCCCGTTTCCGTCGGAAATGACATAATCAAACGACGCTTCCCCGTGATATCCCGCGGCGGGCACGAATGTCAGGGTCGTGTCTCCTTCATTAATCGTCACAGTGCCTGCGGACCCGGGATCTCCGGCTTCCAGAATGGACAGCGCGTTCCCGTCCGGATCCGAATCGTTCTCTAAAACAGGAATGACCACCGTACTGTCCTGTGAAATGGTCAGGCTGTCATTCACGGCAAGCGGCGGATGATTCAATGCAATCACTGTCACAAAAACCGAGGCCGTATCCAGTCCGCCGTGTTCATCGGAAACCACATAAACCAGGCTGTCCGTACCGGTGAATCCGGATTCCGGAACATAGGTCAGGGTGGTGTCGCCAGGATTGATCAGGGCGATTCCCAGGATCCCGGCCGTATTGAGGGACTGAATGAATAACGGATCACCGTCCGGATCAGAGTCGTTTTGCTGAACAAAAATCGTGACAAGGCTGTCCTGCTTGATTGAAATCGTATCATTGACAGCAAGGGGAGGTTGATTCGAGATTACAGATGTTCTCTCTGTAATGACCAGCCGCTGATCCGCGGCCACACCGGTCGTATCCCAAACCGCGCCGCTGGGCCATTCAATCCGGAGGTTGTCCACGTTCTCTGTTTTGTTAAGCCCGAAATGGGCGATCATTTCGTTCTGACTGCCGTATCCGGTCTGGCCCGCAATCACACGAATGTGCCAGCCAGTGTGCCCTTTTATGGTGGCTTTTATCCGGACCTTGGCGCCGATGGACGAAGCATTGGACCGGGTTCCGATGCATTGGACCTGAAGCCAGTGATTGACATTGCCCCCGGTATTCGCATATAAGTGATTGGAACCGCCATCTTCGCATACAAAAAGATCCATGTCGCCGTCCAGGTCCATGTCCCCGAACGAAGCACCCCGCCAGTTGCCGCTGCCGATCACATACCGGTCAAAATTCCCCAGTCCGCGATTCAGGTACAATTTGCTGTCATCATGCCGGTTGGATACGAACAGATCCAGGTCCCCGTCATTGTCCACATCCGCCCAGGCACTGCTCCGCGAATGATCGCTGTCCGTCACAACCGGACCGGTCTGGATCTTCTGAAAGGTGCCGTCTTTCAAATTTTTATATAGCGCATTGGGCTGGTCATTGTTGGCCACGAACAGGTCCGGATAACGGTCGCCGTTATAATCCCCCCAGCTGGCGCTCCAGGAGTTACCGACATCATTCACAAGAGAGCCTTCGGTGATTTTTGAAAAACTGCCGTCTCCGTTGTTCCGGTAGAGCTGGTTGTTTTCATCACTGCCATTGGCCACAAACAGATCCGGGTCGCCGTCCAGGTCGTAATCACACCAGGCAGCGTTTAGGGATGCGGCCACATCATTGACAAGGTCGCCTTCGGTAATTCGCATGAAGGTTCCGTCGCCCTGATTGTGATAAAGCCGGTTCACATCATTGGACACGGTCACAACCAGATCCAGAAATCCGTCCGAATCATAATCGGCCCAGGCGGCTCCAAATGAATTAACTGCATCCGTCATCAGGGGGACGGATTCAAATGTGCCGTTCCCGGTGTTCCGGTACAGAGAGCCGGGGGCGTTCCTGTGGCTCACATACACATCCGGGCGGCCGTCATTGTCAAAATCCCCCCAGGTGGCGCCGGTGGAGTTGAAAGCCTCCGCGGTCAAAGGATCCGCGGCCTGGGATGAAAAAAGCCCGCCGGTATTCGAATAGAACGCATCCGTCTCCCCGTTGTCATTGGCCGTAAACAGGTCCGGATCGCCGTCACTGTCAAAATCGATCCAGGCACAGCCCAGGGATGAATCTTTTTGATTCGACAGGGATTCCGGCGTCCTTTCGCTCAGCACTGTGGAAACATCCGCCTGAGCCTGATAGGGTTGATAGACAGCAATATTATTGCAGGACACACCGTCGATTTCAGTAAAATCCCCTCCGATATACACATTGTCACCCGAACAGGCAATCACTCTCACGGATCCCTTCAATCCGCCCCCGAAGAATGCGCCCCAGGCCTGGCCGTCCCATCTGGCAAGGCCATGCACTGTCACGCCGCCGACCTCTTCAATTCCTGCAATATACAAAAAATCACCGGAAGCAGCCATTGCTGAAACCTTCTCATTCACAGACCACTTCACACCACTACCCAGAGCCGACCATGTGCTCCCGTCCCATTTGGCGATATGATTGGCTGAAATCCCTCCGATTTCTGTGAACCAGCCATAAACATAAATATTATCTCCGGCAGCAGCAATTAAGCTTACGGCATCCCCTTCTCCGGTTCCAAAAGCACTCCAGGACTGGCCGTCCCATTTGGCAAGCCCGCCGACTTTTCCTGAATATCCTGATACATGATTAAAACCTCCTGCGCAATATAAATTGTTATTATGAAATTCAATATCCCAAATAAAAGCAGAATTATAATATCCTGTTAATTGTGCAAGCCAATGCCTATACTGATCATCTTCATAATAAAAAATCCAAGAGTCATTATTATAGGGAGCAGGTTTAATAGTCTCGCCAATATAGACTCTGTTTTGTGAAACATCCATATCCTTAAACCAGGACTCCTCTATCGTACAGACGATGTTTTTCCAGACACTCCCGTCCCATTTTTTGACACAATACGGAAGTAAATAAACGTCATCACAGCCTAACACATAAACCTCACCATCATCATCACACACAATTTTGTCTACGCGATACCACCTGTTCTCCTCATCCCCGGGCCCGAGCGCTGACCAGGCCTGACCGTTACATCTGGCAATATTTTTCACAGGCACACCGCCTGCCATAGTAAATTTTCCGCCCACATAGACATTGTTCCCGAAGCAGTCGATGGTACGAACGCTTCCGTTCACCCCGCTTCCCAATGCTTCCCAAACCATCCCCTCATTCAGATCCGCCGGCACGTTCGTCCGGTCCGATCCTCCTCCCGCCAGCACCCATGACCAGCTTAGAATCACGGATAACGCAATCACCCATAAAACCCCGGTTCTGTCAGATCGATCCTGCATCGGTCTCTCCTTTTTTGATTTCACTTCGACTTTAAGAGGCATTCGTCTGTCAATACGATATCCCTGACAGGACGGATTTCAATCCTCAGGGATCATTTCAGACAGGAAACCAAGCCTGCCAACCGTATGAATAACGGTAATTTTCTTTTCAGCGGCAGGCTGAAACCTCTGTTGAGCAGTTTTCCGGATGATGTCTCTCAAATGGAATATATTACAATATAGTACTTATCCAGCCGAAATCAAGCAGATTCCCGAATTTTTCAGAATTTTAAGCATTTTTCATTTTCATTTTACTTTCATTTTAATTATTATAAAAGGTCGCTGCTTTTTAAAATTTCATTCAAAATTGATGAATTATGGGTGCTGTTTCTATGAAGCATCTTCCTGCTGTGAAAACCACCCTGCTGCTTGCATTGGGCATACTGGCCGGGCCATGCAGGCCGATGCATTTTTCAAGCTGGATCTGCATATCCGTGCTTCTTATTCTGCTCACCAGCACCTTGGCTCTGTGGAAAATTCATTTCGGACGATCCTGGATACTGGCCCTGATGATTTGTATGACAGGCTGGATGCGGCTGAATATGGCGTACTGGCACCCGGCCAATCATCTTTCAAACCTGCCGGTTGATAAAGACCTTTCATTCAAAGCGCATCTGTTCAGAGATCCGGAATACCGGCCTGAAAGAACCGTATACTGGCTCGCTGCGGACAGCGTCTACACCCAACGGGGATGGCTGCCTGTCTGCGGTCGTTTAAGGCTGACCCGTTACCGCGAGAGTTCCGGTTCTCTTGTTTACGGAGATCAAATCATTGCCACCGGACATATTTTGCCACCGGCTTCCCGGCGAAATCCCGGCGGATTCGATTACAGAGCCTACCTGCTCACGCGAAACGTTTCCGGCCTTTTCATCCCCGCAAAGGGGACGCCGCTTGTCCTGACAGGAGTGAACAAGGGACACATTCTGCTCCGGCACTGTGTCTATCCCGCACGCAGATGGATCATGCGAACATTGGAACAATTTTTTACCGGAGACTCCGAAATCCTGCTCAAGGCCCTGATTCTCGGAGACCGGACCGATATTTCGGAGGAAATGCGTGAATCCTTTGCAAAAATCGGGATTATTCACGTGCTGGCGGTCAGCGGTCTGCATGTGGGATTCGTGCTTCTTTTTTTATGTACCTGTTTCACATTGATCCGCATGCCGCAGTCCTGGCGTACGGTTTTGACAATTTCAGGACTGTTGTTGTACTGTCTGATCACCGAGAGCAAACCGCCGGTGGTTCGGGCCACCATCATGGCCTGTGTGTACCTCGCTGGTCAGCATCTTGAAAGACAAAGCAATCCTTTCAATACATTGAGCGTCGCCGCCCTCATATTATTACTCATCAATCCGTTTATGCTCTTCGATGCAGGATTTCAGCTTTCCTTTTCCGCGGTTTTTTCGATCCTCTATTTTTATCCAAAGTGGAAAACCCTGCCCGGATTCCGTCAAATGGATGCCTGGTGCATAAAGCGCCGCGGATTTAAAAACCTCTGGCTGCTGTTTCTTGTTTCCCTGTCCGCCCAGATCGGCACACTGCCTGTCGTGGTTTTAACCTTTAACCGTTTTCCGGTATTCGGTGTCCTGGCCAATCTTTTTGCTGTTCCTCTGGCGGCTCTGATTGTGGCCTACGGATTTACAGTATTGTTATGTGCGCCGGTCAGTGTATGGATCGCGGAAATCTATGCAGGATTCACCGATATTCTTGTCCGTTTGCTGTTGTGTATCGCCAAAATGCTGCAGACCGTTCCGTATCTGAATATCACTCTTCAGACACCCAATAACTACCATATCGGTCTCTATCTGTCCGCCTTGTTCCTGATTTTTCATTGGCATCATCCCGTTTGGAGAAAACGGCTCATTTTTATTTCAGTCATATTCCTGAACCTGATGGTCTGGCACGCCGCTCTGACCAGCTCTGCTTCAAAAATAACTTACGTGCAGCTGGACGTCGGCCAGGGAGATGCGGCCGTTATTCACCTTCCCAGACATCGAACCCTGATCATTGACGGCGGCGACCGTCACGCCGGATTTGATACCGGAAAGCGGATTTTGATCCCCTATTTAAATCAAAAGGGCATCCGGAAAATAGAAGCCGTCATTCTCACACATTCGCATAACGATCATGCGGGCGGGTTGATTTCACTGGTCAATGCATTCAAGATCGATCAATTTATCGTCAGCGATACCCTCGCTTCCGGCAAACCCATGCACGAGCTGCTTGAGACCATTCATACAAAGCAAATCCCGATAAAATTAATCACTGCACTGGACAGCCTGATTTTTCCTGGAGCACATTTTTATTTTCTTTCTCCGGATCAAACAATGAGTCATCATCGTAATGTAAACAACCGGTCTGTCGTGGCCCTGCTTTTATTTGGAAAACACCGGTTTCTTTTCATGGGAGATGCTGAAACACCTGCAGAGAACCGGCTCTGCCAGTCGTTTGAATCCCTGTCCGCAGATATACTTAAAATCGGACATCACGGCAGCCATACGGCAAGCAGTCAGACATTCTTAAACAGAGTCCAACCAAAGCATGCCATTATTTCCGTCGGGAAAAACAACCGGTTTGGCCATCCGGATCCCGCGACACTGCACGTACTTTCTGAACTGGAGATCGAAATCCATCGAACCGATCATGAAGGCGCTTTGATGTTTCGATCGGATGGCAAAAATCTGTCGCATGAAATGTGGTAAGTCTCTTTGAAGCATCATGTTAAAGGTCGGATTTTCTTCTCAGGTCTTTTGGCTTGACAATCATGCCAAGAATAAATATATTGGGCATAATTGATCCCTGAACCGGCTTAGGGTCAGTTTTCTATTTGATAATGAGCTCTGATTCATGAAACCTTACGTCCTTTTGGCCGCCTTTATTGCCCTGGGTGTGGTCCTGGGTTACACATTTATGGCTGTTCCTAATGTTGAACTGGTGACAGCCACCGTATTTTTATGCGGCTATGTTATGGGAATCCGGTTCGGTATTCTCGGCGGATTAGCAACAGAAACCATTTACGGGATTCTGAATCCACAGGGCATTGCACCGCCGCCGCTTCTGATCGCAATGATCCTGTCTATGACCATCACAGGAGCGGCCGGAGGCATTTCAAAGCATCTGATAATCAAAAAAGGGGTACCTTTGGTCATCGTTTCAGGACTTGCAGGATTCCTCTGCACATTATTATTTGCAGCACTCACGACGCTCGGATACCTTGTAAGCAGCAGCGTTCCTTATGATCAGCTGTGTGTCAGCATGCTTGCAGGAGCCCCTCTGTATCTGACCCACCTTATTGTAAATACGATCATTTTTATAACAGTCGTCCCGCTTCTTGTTCAGTGGATTCAAAAGCATCGTGCATTGTTTGTCATGGCAGGTGTTCTGCTGATCACTTTCCGGCCTCCCGAAGTGACTGCACAAATCTATGTGCATCAGATTCAGATCGATCAGACGCCCGAGATCAATTACCGCCATCTCGGCGATCTCGTTCAATATCTGCCTGGAATCCGCTACAGAAATCTGGGTTACGGTGGAAACTGGGCAGGACTGCGAATATGGGGTTCTCCTTTGTATCAATCACAAATTAATTTAAACGGATTTGCACTCAAAGATCCGGTAACGGGCATGGCAGATTTAAGACTGATCCCTGTTGAAATGGTGAAAAGCATCGGCCTTCATCCGCTTTCCGCTTGTCCGGGACAAAATGCCATGGGAGGGCCTCTATTCATACAATCAAAATCAATCAATATGCCGCAGCCCTATACAAAAGCCGTGTATCGAACCGGCCCAAATAAGTGGAGTGATCTCGACATGACCTTTGGCCAAAAATTTACTGATAATTTCAGCTTGTTATCAGGAATGCTTCTGCATAATGAAGGCGAAGGAACGAGCTATACACATCACAGCCAGCAAATACGATCCGACATTCAGTGGCAACCATTCCCCGCTATCGGGATCGGTTACACAATCCTTCATAATGTATTCAAATCCGATCTCCAGTATCCTGTCACGGCACCCTTGGACACAGTCTTCATGTCGGATCCGAATTTAAAACGTGATCAGGCGGATCATATGCTCCGCTCCACCTTTTATCATGGAAACTGGCCGGTTCAACTGAGCTGGCATCACACAAACACAAAATATCGTCTGCGTGATCACTATTCCTCACAAAAAGACACGCTTCAGGGGCATCGAAACCAATGGACCGTGGAACAACAGATCCCATTCAGGAACAATTTCGGCGCCTTGCAGATCCAGGTCGAAGAACAGTCCCTCTCGGCAGATACGATTGATGCCCGCCGTGTGGACTGGGAGGCCCTTCTGCAGATGCGTCAGACATTGCTGACAGATGGTGTAATCGACTTGCAGATGGGCTGTCACCGCCGGGGGAATGAATCTCTTATCTTTGGCAAGGGGCTTTTCATTTTTAATCGGGACACGAGCCTGACCACATGGTTGGGACTGGGTCGTAACTTCCGGGAGCCCACCCTTGCAGAAGAAACCGGCCTGCATTTTCTTCCAACTGCTCCTGCATATGGAGATCACTGGACACTTCTCCATTTTTCAAACCGCATGGCCTCCAACGGATCATTACATCCGGAATATGCGTGGTCCTGGGATACGGGAATTCGTATTCAGCGCCCTGCATTTAACACATCCATTTGCGGGTATTATCGAACATCCGATCAACTGCTTAAATTAGATGAAGAAGATGGCCGTATCCTATATCGGAATAAAGGACAACAGACATATTACGGCTGTGAAACACAGACCAGCCTCACCCTCGGGTCTCATTTTCAGGCATCATTGGTGTGCAATCTCTCCCGCGCTACGGAACAGCGAACATCGATGCTTGAACGACCGGACATTTGGGGAGTAACAACAATCTCATCGCGCCATATATTTTTCGACAATGACCTGGATTGCCGTATCGTCATCCAGGCTCATTTCTGGTCCGAGTTTTACAGCCTTTATGGATATGAACTGGAAAACCTTCTAACTATTTACCATCAGCCAGACTGGCTTGTAAACGGCAAATGTATTTTCCGTATCATGCAAAATGGAATCATCTCATTTTCTCTGGACAATATTTTAGACACATCTGCCGCATTCACGGATGGATTCGGAGTGCCCGGACGATCCTTTAGAATAGGATATGTCTGGGAACTTTATAATTAACACAGTAACTGTTTGAATCAGAAACAGTCCCGGTCAAACCAAAAGAAACGAATCCGTTTTCTTTATATTGAGTTATTTATCATGAATCCATATTTTTTGCGCTTTTTAAGATGAAAGGCCTATTGTGCATCTTCCTATTTTTCCCTTGCATTTTTAATGAAAATATGTAATTTTAGGAATATTCTTGTCAAGGAGGTTACATGATTCTTTCTCATGTATACATTAATGCGTTTAAATCTATTCTCAGTCTGTCGCTGCCCCTTGATCCGAAGATATCTGTCATTATTGGTGCCAATGAATCGGGAAAAACCAATATTCTGAAGGCTATCGAGACATTCCTGCCAGATCACGATCTGAACTTTGACCACACATGTCAGTATTCCGAATTTTATCAGTCAGGGAAACCACCGCAGATTGGTCTGGAAATCACCGGATTTTCAAAAGATGAACGCATTCAATTGGGAAAAATGTATGACGGATTTAAAAATCTGGACTCTTTTATTCTCATGCGGGAAGGTCCGAATATCACCGATTATAAAATTCAAACCAACGATAAAACCCTGACAATTGGAAACGTAAAACCGCTCTTTTCATTGCTGCCGAAAATTATCTATTTTGACACGATACCCATCATTCGGGACCGGGTGGATAAAGAAAGCCTTTTAAACGGCGGAAGGGACTTTCAGACAGAAAATAATCTTTTAAAAATTGGCAATGTTGAGGAGCCATCCATCATTTTTGAGGATTCCATGCGAGGCCGTCGAGCCGTGGAAGAAACGAGCAGAGAAATTACCCGGAGAATACGAGAGGTATGGAATCAGGAACCCAGTCTTGAAATAAAGCTGCGGGTTAATGGCGATCTGTTGTATGTTGACTTCAGCGATGCAACAACTGTATATGATACACCCAAATCACGTTCTCTCGGATTCTTATGGTATTTGTCTTTTTATATTAATTTCATTGCCACAACCCTCGAAGCCAAAAACAATGAATATCTCTTTTTACTGGATGAACCCGGGCTTCACCTTCACCCTGCCGGACAGAAAGATTTGACCAAACTGCTGGAAAACTTGTCTGAGAAAAACCAGGTGATTTACACAACCCATTCACCATTTATGATCAATCGTGAATTTCCGAATCGGGTCAGGGTCGTGAATAAAGACAATGAGGGAACCACTGTAGATAACGAAGCGTACCGTGAAAACTGGAAACCGCTTCGACAATCCATCGGACTTACAGTCAGCGATCTTTTCTTTTTCAGTTCAAAGGGCATGGACATTGAACTGGCGAAAAAATCCAGTTTGTTAAACAAAAAATAAAAATAGCCGGGATCGAAAACGGCTCCCGGCCATTGATGATATCATATACCTTGCAATATCAATTTATTCTTCAGTTGTCTCTTCTTCTTTACTTTCCTTTGATTTTTTCTTTTTATCTTTCTTTTTTGTTTCTGCTTCTTTCGCTTTATCTTTTTCTTTTTTCTTTTTAACAGCTGTTTCAAATCCCACCAGTTCAATGACAGCCATTTGGGCACCGTCGCCTTGCCGCTGTCCAAGTTTAATAACTCTTGTATAGCCTCCGGGTCTCTCCTGATACTGGGGGGCGATGTCTTCAAAAAGTACTTTAACAACTTGTTTTTGATTCAAGCGTTTAAAAGCCAGACGTCTGCTATGAACAGTGTCTTTTTTCGCCAGTGTAATCAGGCGTTCTGCCACCTGGCGTGTCGCCTTGGCTTTGACCACAGTTGTCTTAATATGCTTCCGTAAAAACAACGCAGCTGCAAGATTCGCCAGAGTCGCCTTACGGTGGGGTGCTGTTCTACCCAACTTTATAACCGTTTTACGATGTCTCATGAATTAAAATCTCCTCAATACGATAAGAATCACGAGGATTCGCTTTTTAAATATTTATCTACATCCATACCAAAGTAAATCCCTTTTTCTTCCAATATTTTTGACAACTCCTGAAGAGATTTACGGCCAAAATTTCTAAATTTAAGCATTTCAGAATCATCCCGCCTTACCAGATCGCCAATCGTTTGAATATTGGCGGCTTTTAAACAATTGTGGGATCGAACGGACAATTCAAGTTCGTCCACGCTCATTTTTAGAAGTTTTCGGATACGGATGACATCTTCATCGACTTCCGTAACTTCTTCAGGTTCAGGTTCGACATCAAAAGAAATAAACAATTCAATATGATCTTTTAAAATTTGTCCGGCATAAGTCAATGCATCATCTGGTGTCACACTGCCATCCGTTGTCACTTCGAGGGTCAGTTTTTCATAATCGGTACGATGGCCCACACGTGTGTTTTCAATGTTATAGGTCACCTGCTTGATTGGATTAAAAACGGCATCCAGCGGAACGGTTCCGATTGACTGATCTGGAAGTTTATTCTCATCTGCTGGTAAATACCCCCGTCCGCGGCCGATACGAATTTCCATATCAAAATCCGCATCTTTGTCTAAAGTCGCAATAACCAGATCGGAATTGAGAATTTCAAAATCATCCCCATTGGGTTTTATGTCCCCGGCCTTGAATTCTCCAGGCCCCTTGAGATGGACGTTCACTTTATCCGGTCGTTTGTTATTCAGTCGAATACGTACCTGCTTCAGATTCAGAATAATCTCAGAAACATCTTCAACCACACCGGGAATTGTCGAAAATTCATGAAGTACGCCATCAATTTTTATATGGGTAATGGCGGCCCCATACAGTGACGAAAGAAGCACACGCCTAAAAGAATTCCCAATGGTAACACCAAATCCCCGCTCCAGCGGTTGAATGATAAATTTACCATAAGTGTCCGTATATGTGGCTTCATCTCGCTCCACGCCTTGTGGCATTTGCAATGCTAAACGACTCATTAAAATTCCTCGGATTATAGATTATTTTGAATACAATTCTACCACCAAATTTTCATTAAACGTCACCGGGATATCGGCCCGATTTGGCATTTCCAGGAATGTGCCCTTCATATTGGCTTTGTCCAGTTCAAGCCAGGGATACTGTTGCCCTTCTTTAATCCGTTTCATGGCATTGTGAAACACTTCCATTTTACGGCTTTTCTCCAGGACTTGAATGACATCTCCCGGTTTGACTTGAAATGACGGGATATCCACTTTTCTGTCATTCACGCTGAAATGACGATGTCTGACCAACTGCCTTGCAGTCGCCCGTGAGGTCGCAAATCCCAACCTCAGAACCACATTGTCCAATCGGCTTTCCAGCATCTTTAACATATTCTCGCTGGTAATTCCTTTTTTTCGATTGGCTTTCTCAAACGTTTTTCTGAATTGCGATTCCAGCAGGCCATAATAACGTTTGATTTTCTGTTTTTCGCGAAGCTGCAGGCCGTAGTCGGACATTTTAATCCTCCGGCTTTTTCCATGCTGACCTGGAGGATAGGCTTTTTTATCCAAAGAGCATTTAGAAGAAAGGCACCTTTCTCCCTTTAAAAATAATTTATCGCCTTCTCGTCTGCAGAGTTTGCATACAGCATTTCGATATCTGGCCATTCGTCCTTCCTTTAACCTTTATTAATAAGCATTCTGCTTTTATGCACAGTCTTTTTCATACTTACCTTATTCTGCCCCAGGACTATACCCGCCTTCTCTTGGGCGGACGACACCCATTATGAGGAATTGATGTCACATCCCGTATCGCCATAACATCTAAGCCCGCGCTCTGAAGCGCCCGAATCGCAGCTTCACGTCCCGAACCGGGGCCCTTCACCATAACACTGATTCGCCTTAAACCAAGTTCCATGGCCTCTTTGGCCGCATTTTGCGCTGCCATTTGAGCGGCAAAAGGCGTATTTTTACGTGCGCCCTTAAACCCCATCCTGCCGGCAGTTGCCCAGGAAATGACATTTCCATAATTATCTGTTAAGGTCACAATGGTATTGTTAAATGTTGCTTTAATATGCGCCTGACCTTCAGCTTCAACCTTTTCTTTTTTCTTCTTACGGCCTCTTTTGGGTAATGCCAAGTTATTCCTCCTTATCAATGGAAAAATCTGAACAATGCATAAAAAATCGCATTATTTCAGTCAGATCAAAAAATACAATCCCGTTTGATCAGCGTTTTCGTTTTCCTGCCACAGTCTTTTTCCTTCCCTTGCGAGTTCTGGAATTGGTCCGGGTACGCTGTCCTCGAACAGGGAGCCCGCGTCTGTGCCGAAGTCCCCGATAACATCCGATATCCATCAACCGCTTGATATTCATCGTCACTTCTGCGCGTAAGGCGCCTTCCACCTTGAAATTAGCGTCAATAACGGCTCTTATCTTTGCGACATCTGCATCCTTCAAATCAGAAACACGAATATCGGGATTGACTCCCGCTTCATCAAGAATTTTTTTGGATGTGGTCGAACCAATGCCAAAAATATAAGTAAGTGCTGCTTCAATGCGTTTATTTTTGGGAAGATCTACCCCTGCAATACGGGCCACTTTACCTCCTTAATTTCCTTCGATATCGATGACTATCCTTGACGCTGTTTATGGCGTGGATTTTGACAAATTACCCTGAGTACACCACGACGACGGATAATTTTACACTTATCACACATCTTTTTTACGGACGATCTTACTTTCATAACTGATAACTTCCTTTATTTATAGCGATATACAATCCGACCTCTGGACAAATCATAAGGAGACAATTCTACAGTCACTTTGTCTCCAGGAAGAATTTTTATAAAGTGCATACGCATTTTACCTGATACATGGGCCAACACTTTGTGCCCGCTCTCCAATTCCACTCTGAACGTTGCGTTAGGCAGCGTTTCCTGGATCGTTCCATCAACACGGATTGCCTGTTCTTTAGCCATGCATTTCCTCAGGTTCGTTTTCAATACCAATCGTTAATATTTCAGGTTTTCCATCTGTAATCAGCACCGTATGTTCAAAATGAGCTGATGGCAAACCATCTTTGGTCTGTACTGTCCATCCATCCTCAAGGATTGAAACGTCCGGGGTACCCATGTTGACCATCGGTTCAATGGCAAATGTCATTCCCGGCTTTAATTTTGGACCTCGATGGGGAGATCCAAAATTGGGAATCTGAGGCTCTTCATGCAACTCGCGACCAATGCCATGTCCGACCAGCTCACGAACAACCTGGAATCCTTGCGATTCAACATGAGACTGAATGCAATGCGAGATATCTGACAGCCGGTTTCCGGTCCGGCATTTTTTTATTCCACGATGCAATGCTGTTTTTGTACTGTTCATCAATTTACGTCTTTCGGGATCCAATGGACCCAATCCATACGACATGGCTGCATCTGAATGAAAGCCATTTAAGAAAACACCAATATCAATACTGACAATTGTGCCCTCCTGAAGTGCTCGATCGCCGGGTATCCCATGAACGACTTCCTGGTCTATAGAAACACAGATTGAAGAAGGATAACCGTGGTATCCCAAAAAAGAAGGAATACCGCCTTCTGATCGTATCATTTCTTCTGCCAGCTGATCGAGTTTTATTGTTGTAATTCCCGGTCTGATGTAACTCCTTAGATACTGAAAAGTTTTTGTTAAAAGGCCTGCAGCCAACCGCATATTCTTAATTTCTTCTTTATTCTTTATGGAAATCAACGACACCTCTATGCAATTCCTAATGAATCACAAATTCTTTGATACACATCACTCAAATCTCCCAACCCGTCAACGCTTCTCAACAATCCCCGTCCCTGATAATATTGGATGAGAGAACGTGTCTGGGCCTCATAGACTTCCAGCCGACGTCCGATAGTCTCTGGCTCATCATCCTTGCGGCGGATTAATTTGCCGTGACAATACGGACAAGGATCGCCTATATTTAATCCTTTGTCTGGATCAACAACCTTACCGCATTGGTCACATACAAGGCGTTTGGATAACCGGTCAATAATCGCTTTGTTTTCAACTGTAATGGATACCACATCATCGATTTTTTCATTTATAGATTCCAGCAACTCATCCAGCTTTTCTGCCTGGATGACAGTACGTGGAAATCCATCCAGCATAAAACCATTCTGACAATCCTTCCGTCTTAACCTTTCCCCGACCAATTCAACAATTAATTCGTCAGGAACAAGTTCGCCTTTTTCCATATAGGCATTCGCTTTCATGCCTAAAGTCGTTTTATCTTTAACCGCTTCGCGCAGCATATCACCTGTAGAAATATGGGCCCACTGAAACTGTTCTTTCAAACGTTTGGCTTGGGTTCCCTTGCCAACACCCGGCGCACCCAATAAGACAATTCTTTTCTTTAACAAAAACCGCTCCGAATTAAAAGTGCTTGTCGTTTATCGCCGGCCCCGAATCCGGCCCGTTTTCATAAAACCATCATAGTGCCGCATCAGCAAATGAGATTCAATCTGCTGAAGCGTATCCAAAGCAACGCCGACCATGATAAGGATACTTGTCCCTCCAAAAAATTGCGAGAAGGATTGTGTCAGGTTAAAATATTTAGACACAAAAAAGGGCATAATGGCAATAAAAGCAAAAAACATGGCAGCCGGGAGCATAATTCGTGATAATACATGATCAATATAGTCCGCCGTTTTTTTGCCTGGACGGACACCTGGTATAAATCCGCCCTGTTTACGCATATTTTCAGCAACATCGACCGGATTAAAAGCAATCGCCGCATAAAAATATGTAAAAAACAAAATCAGAATGGCATAAAAAAACCAATAAATAGGTGAACTTAAATCAAAATAACTTAAAATGTTTTGCACCAGTTCACTGTTCGGAAAAAACTGCCGTACTGTTTGGGGAACAAACATCAGGGACTGTGCAAAAATAATCGCCATCACACCAAATCCGGATACCCGAATCGGGATATACGTAGCCTGTCCGCCATACATTTTACGACCAATGACCCGTTTGGCATACTGTACCGGTATTTTACGGGTGCCTTCTGTCACCAGCACCACTGACAAAACGATAATAAAAAGCACCGCAAAAACAAATAATTCCATTAAAAACAGGCGATTGCCCCCAATTAATTGTTGAAGTTCATCCACGAGAGCCGTCGGGAACCGATCCACAATACCTGCAAAAATAATAATCGAAATACCATTACCGATACCGCGTTCTGTGATTTGTTCTCCCATCCACATAATTAAAATGGTACCGGCACACATTGTAATCATCACCATTAATCGAAATGCCATGCCCGGATGGGGAACAGCCGTTAAACCGGACTGAGTCGGCGGCAAACTCTGCAGAAAAACACTTGCTCCCAGGGCCTGCATGGAAGCAATAAATACTGTTCCGTAGCGCGTTAACTGATTAATCTTTTTTCTGCCCTCTTCACCCTCCTTTTGAAGACGCTGAAAATAAGGAATCACTGCCCCAAGCAGCTGAATCACAATCGAGGCGGAAATATAGGGCATGATACCCAGGCCAAAAACAGCCGCACGACTTAAAGCGCCACCGGTAAAAATATCATAAAGTCCAAACAAAGAGTTCCGGCTTTGTGCGGAGAACCATTCAGTCAATGCAGTAGCGTTAATACCTGGCGTCGGGATATGACATCCCACGCGGTACAGCACTAAAATCCCAATAGTAAAAAGTATTCGGTTTTTAAGATCTGGGATTTTAAAGATGCTCTGAATGCTTTTCATCATAATAAAATCGCCTTTCCTCCGGCAGCTTCTATTTTTTTAACAGCGCTTTGTGAAAAAGCATGCGCCTTGACTTCCAGTGGTTTTTTTATTTCCCCATTCCCCAGAATTTTCACCGGAATTAATTTCTTCCGGATTACTTTGGATTGATAGAGGGATTCTGGTGAAACATTCTTCGCTTTTACACTCTCCAAGTCCGACAAATTTACTGCCTGATAAACCTTTTTAAAAATATTTGTAAATCCTCTTTTTGGAAGCCGGCGCTGTAAAGGCATTTGACCGCCTTCAAACCAGGGACGAGATTTTGCACCGCTTCTCGATTTTTGTCCCTTATGTCCCCGGCATGATGTTTTTCCATGACCGGATCCCGGACCACGGCCAACCCTTTTACTCTTTTTTTTGCTTCCAGACTGATATTTTAAATTTCCTAGGTTCATAATATCCTCGATAACAATCGGTAATACTTATCTCTTTTTTTCAAAGCCTCTGAGGCAACAGATCCTATTTGACTTCTTCAACTTTCAGTAAGTGAGACACTTTTCGAACCATCCCCCGAATCTGGGGTGTATCATTATGAATGACTGTCTGATGTAATTTTCTTAATCCCAAAGCAGTCATGGTTCTCTTTTGGTTTTCCTGACGCTTGATTGTACTGCGAACTTGAGTAATTTTTAATTTTGCCATTGGAAAATATCCTTATTCAAACATCTCTTTCACAGTTTTTCCTCTTTCTCTGGCTACAGCCATCGCATCTCGCAATTCTTCCAATCCCTGCATGGTTGCCTTGACAACATTGTGTGGATTGGCTGAACCGAGAGACTTGGTGAGAATATTATGGATTCCGGCAGATTCCACAACCGCGCGAACCGGTCCTCCTGCAATCACTCCGGTTCCTGGTGAGGCCGGTTTTAGCAGCACTTTCCCTGCTCCATATTTTGAGAGTACCGCATGCGGAATCGTATCATTAATAATCGGAATGCGTACCAAAGCCTTTTTTGCATTTTCAGATCCTTTGGAAATAGCACTTGTCAATTCATTGGCCTTTCCCAAACCGACACCAACATGACATTTACCGTCACCAACAACCACGATAGCGTTAAAACTAAACCGCCTGCCCCCCTTAACCACTTTGGCAACCCGATTAATGTGAACAACGCGTTCCTTTAAATCCAACTCGCTGGGATTGATCTTTTCCAACAGTAACTCCGTTTCTTGGATCTTAATAATTCTTTATTTAACACCCGTACTTGAATATCCACACTCATTTTAAAATGATTTCGGCCGGCTAAAATTTTAAACCGGCTTCTCTTGCACCATCGGCGAGGGCCTTTACCCGGCCATGGTAAAGATAACCGCTGCGATCAAAAATGGCAGTATTAATTTTCCTCTTTTTGGCTTCTTCTCCAATAGCCTTGCCTACTATCTTTGCAACTTCAATCTTCCCCTTGGCCTTGTTTATTTCCGGTGCCAGTTCTTTTGAAAGACTTGAAATTGTGATCAATGTTTTCTGATTTGAATCATCAACCAGCTGGGCGCTCATCCCCTTAAGGCTTCGAAACACAACCAATCTGGGTTTATCTGGAGTCCCGCTTACTTTTTTATGAATACGTCTTTTGATTCTTTCTCTTCTCACTCTTCGAATTTCGCTAAGATTCGCCATAATCCAAAATCCTTACCAATAGTAATTACGCTGTCGCCTTACCGGCTTTTCGCCGTACATATTCTTTTTCGTATCGAACACCCTTTCCCTTATAAGGTTCGGGTAACCGAAACGAACGAATTTTTGCGGCCACTTGACCCACCAACTGCTTATCGATTCCTTTTACAGTAATATTTGTGGGAGAAGTTACTTCGAGAATAATTCCATCCGGCGGAATAAAATAGATTGGATGAGAATAACCCAATTGCAACGCCAGAGTTTTTCCCTTCATTTCTGCACGATAGCCGACACCAACTATTTCGAGTTTTTTTTCAAATCCATCGGTCATTCCCGTAATCATATTCTGGATGAGAGAGCGTGTCAAACCATGCAGCGATTTGTGAAATTTGTTTTCACTGGGACGTTCAACCTGAATTGTGTTTTCTTCAATAATGACTTTAATATCAGGATGAATGGCTTGTTTCAGTTCGCCCTTCTGCCCCTTCACAATAATATCATGACCCTTCTTTTCGACTTGGACACCTTCTGGAAGATGTATCAGTGATTTTCCTACCCGTGACAACGTTAACTCCTTATTTGACAAATAATTACCAAATGTAGCAAAGAACCTCTCCGCCGACATTGTTTTTTCTGGCCTGCTTATTTGTTAACACTCCCTTGGAAGTCGATAAAACGGCTATGCCCAGGCCATTTAATACGCGGGGGATATCAGACGCATTGACATATCGTCGCAATCCCGGACGGCTCACCCGTTTTAATCCGGAAATGGCGGGTCTTTTTTGATCACCATATTTCAGATAGATGCGAATAATTCCCTGCTTATTATCATCAATAAATGTATAATTCAGAATATATCCTTCTTCTTTCATAAGCTGGGTCATCTCTTTCAGTACATTTGAAGCCGGAATATCTACTTTGCCGAATTTGGCCATTTGTGCATTTCGAATCCGTGTTAAAAAATCTGCAATCGGATCATTCATCGACATAAAGAATCTCCTACGACTAACACGTCGGAATAAATAAGTTAACTACCAACTTGCCTTTTTCACTCCGGGTATTTCACCCGATAGTGCTAACTCACGAAAACAAATACGACATAAATCGAACTTTCTCATATAAGCACGAGACCGACCGCAACGACTGCATCGGTTGTACTTTCGTACATTAAATTTCGGTTTTCGTTTTTGTTTAGCGATCAATGCTTTTTTAGCCACGCAAGTCTCCTATGGTTAATATCCATACTTTGAGTTAGGCTGCTTGATTGTTGCGCTTCTGAAAAGGCATCCCGAACAATCTTAACAGTTCAAACGCTTCTTCATCTGTGTTTGCTGTTGTAATAATTGTGACATTCAGGCCACGAATCTTCAGAACTTTATCATAATTAATTTCCGGGAAGATAATCTGTTCCTTGATGCCAACCGTATAATTACCCCGTCCATCAAAACCACGATCACTGATACCCCGAAAATCACGCACACGGGGAAGCGCAACATTTAAAAACCGATCAAGAAATTCATACATTCGAGATCTTCTTAATGTTACACGGCAACCAATAGACATTCCTGCACGAAGCTTAAAATTTGAAATTGCTTTTTTGGCTTTCGTCGGCACTGCTTTCTGACCAGCAATTGCTGTCAAATCCGTGATGGCAGCCTCTAAAAACTTGGCATCTTGTGTGGATTCACCCACACCCATATTTAAAGCAACCTTTTCAATTTTCGGCACCTGCATGACATTCTTATAACCAAATTTTTTGGTCATACCCGGCAAAATCTCTTTGAAATATTTCTCCTGTAACCGGGGTATATATTTTTCTTTTGTTTTTGCCATTATGCAATCTACTCCTCTTCATCAATTAAGACGATGAGACAATCATTTCCTCACAATTTTTACAAATCCGGACACGTGTTCCGTCTTCCAATACCTCTCTGCCAATTCGGGCGGGTGTATCGCACTTTGGACAGATGACCATTAATTTGGAAACATGGATCGGTGCTTCTTTTTCCACAATCCCCCCCTGCTGATTTTTGGGAGTTGGCCGCGTGTGTCGTTTAACGAAATTGACACCTTCAACAACCACACGGTTTGCTTTTGGAAAAACTTTCAGCACCTTTCCCTTTTTCCCTTTATAGTTTCCTGAAATAACCAGGACTGTATCATTTTTAATCACTTTCATAGAGTCCTCTCCATATACTTTAGAGCACTTCAGGTGCCAAAGATACGATTTTCATAAACTGCCTTTCACGCAATTCCCTGGCAACAGGACCGAAAATACGGGTACCACGGGGTTCCTGTTGATCATTGATCAGCACAACTGCATTATCATCAAAGCGAACATACGATCCATCATTACGTCCAATTTCTTTTTTCGTACGAACGATAACCGCTTTACTGACATCCCCTTTTTTTACACTCCCCCCGGGTACTGCAGTTTTTACAGATACGATAATAATATCGCCAACATGGCCATATCGTCTCTTGGATCCACCTAAAACCTTAATACACTGGACGCTTTTGGCCCCTGTATTGTCTGCTACATTCAATCTACTTTGCTGCTGAATCATCGAATTTGCCTCGTTCTCAACATGAATTATTTCGCTTTTTCAACAATTTCAACCAGACGCCATCGTTTATGCCGGCTATATGGCCTCGTTTCCATGATACGCACAAGATCTCCCTGGCTACAGGCATTTTCTGCATCATGGGCTTTGAACTTGGTTGTTTTCTTAACATATTTACCATACAAAGGATGACGGACTTTACGTTCGACAGCGACAGTGATCGTCTTATCCATCTTATTACTGATGACCTGACCAATAAAGGCTTTTCTTGTTGCTCTTTCAGTCATTCCGTTCTCCTCAATTCTGGGATTGTGTGGATTTTTTCAATCCCAGCTCATATTCTCTGATCACGGTCTTGATACGAGCCACACTGCGTCGCATATGGCGTACTTTCAACGGATCATCCAACTGATGAAGTGCCAATTGGAATCTTAAATTAGACAATTCTTCCTCGGCATCCTGAAGCCTTATTTTCAATTCTTCCAAAGGAAGCTGTTTAATATCTTCCATTTTAATCATGAAGTAGCATCTCCTTCAATCAATGCAATAAATTTTGTTTTTACCGGTAATTTATAAGAAGCCAATCGCATGGCTTCTTTTGCTGTATCAAAGGGCACACCTTCCAGCTCAAAAAGAATCCGGCCCGGTTTAATCACAGCGACCCAATACTCGGGGCTCCCCTTTCCCTTTCCCATTCTGGTTTCCGCAGGTTTGATTGTAATGGGTTTGTCCGGAAAAATCCGGATCCATAATTTTCCGCCTCTTCGTACGTAACGTGTAATAGCAATACGGGCAGATTCAATTTGCCGGCTTGTAATCCAGCCAGGAGCAACAGCACGCAGCCCATATGTCCCGAAGGAAAGAGTAGCGCCACGATAGGCCTTTCCTCGCATACGTCCTTTTTGCTGTTTTCTCCATTTTACTTTTTTTGGCATTAACATTTTTAAATAACTCCGATGCTTTCTATCAATAATTCATTTTATGAAACTGCACCAATAATTTCACCTTTGCAAATCCATACTTTCACACCAATGGTCCCGTATGTTGTCTTGGCCACAATTGTGGCATAATCAATGTCGGCACGCAACGTGTGCAGAGGAATACGGCCCTCTTTATATTGTTCCCGACGCGCCATTTCAGCGCCTCCCAGCCGACCGGAACAGCAGATTCTCACGCCTTCTGCTCCCATTCGCATGGTCGCTGTAATTGCCCGCTTCATGGCCCTACGAAATGACACCTTGGATTCAAGTTGTCTGGCTACATTCTCGGCGACCAGATGTGCGTCCAGTTCAGGCCGCTTGATTTCATGTACATTCAACTGCACCTCTTTTGAAGTCAATCGCTGAAGCTCTTCTTTCAGTTTGTCGACTTCAGCACCTTTCTTGCCAATAACAATGCCCGGACGCGCTGTATGGACAGTTAAAGTAATTCGTTTTGGTGTCCGTTTAATTTCAATTTGAGAAATACCTGCATTGGGAAGACGCTTTTCAATATAATTCCGCAGCATGATATCTTCACTCAATTTATTTGCAAATGTTTTCTCATCAAACCACAGAGATTTCCATGATCGAATCACACCCAGCCGAAATCCAATAGGGTTGGTTTTTTGTCCCAAAATTGCCTCCTGATTATTCTGTTTTTTGACCGTCGGAAACCACGACAGCCACATGACATGACCGCTTCCGAATGATTGAAGCCCGGCCCATCGGTCCCGGATTATACCTTCGCATCGTAGGACCTTGATCTACCCATATTGTTTTAACATGAAAATCTTCAGGATCCAGCTTGGATCCCTCTTCCTTATTCAAAGCATTCGCCACTGCAGATCTTAACACCTTTTCAACAGGAAGTGACGCCCGTTTGGGTACAAAATGCAACATGTTGATGGCATCCTCCACAGATTTTCCACGAATCATATCTGCGACCTGCCGAACTTTACGAGGCGACATTCGAATATATTTTGCTACAGCTTTCGCTTCCATATAAAAATAACTCCTTGGTTATAGGCGGGTTGCAGCGTCTGCCTTTTTTCCGCTATGACCACGAAAAATGCGTGATGGTGAAAATTCACCCAATTTATGCCCCACCATATTTTCGGTAATAAATACGGGGATAAACTTGTTCCCATTATGAACGGCGATGGTATGCCCCACAAATTCAGGTGGAATTGTACTTCTCCTTGCCCAGGTTTTAATCACTTTCTTCTGATTGCTTTTATTCAGCTGATCAATTTTCCCGGACAGCTTCTCATCAATATATGGACCTTTTTTTACTGAACGCGCCATTCGAGCTCCCTACTTTCTTCTCTTGACAATATAGGCATCTGATTTCTTATGTTTTTTACGTGTCTTATACCCTTTTGTCGGTTTGCCCCACGGAGTTGTTGGATGACGTCCACCCGATGACTTGCCTTCACCGCCACCCATCGGATGATCAACAGGATTCATCACAACACCCCGGACCTTAGGACGTCGTCCTAACCATCGAGATCGTCCGGCCTTGCCGAGACTGATATTGATATGATCGACATTTCCTACCTGCCCTATGGTTGCCCGACATTCAATACGAATCATTCGAACCTCACCGGATGGCAGTTTGATTTGCACATAATTGCCCTCACGCGCCATCAAACGTGCACCGGCTCCAGCCCCTCGAACCATCTGTCCTCCATGCCCAGGCTGGATTTCGACATTATGAATCTCTGTACCTAACGGAATTTTGCCTAAAGGTAAAACATTGCCCGTTCGAATTTCTGCGTTCTCGCCGGATTTTAAAACATCACCAACTTTCAATCCTTCAGGAGCAATAATATATCGTTTTTCACCATCTGCATACGATAACAGCGCTATCCTTGCCGAACGATTCGGATCATATTCAACGGAAACCACCCTGGCTGGGATATCATCCTTATTCCTTTTGAAATCAATGATTCGATAATGGCGTTTCTGCCCGCCGCCCCGTCGCCGCACTGTAATGCGCCCCTTATTATTACGCCCTGCTTTTTTATTCACAGGTACGCAAAGTGACTTTTCGGGCGTGGATTTTGTGATCTCTTCAAATGTTGAGACCGTCTTAAACCGTTGAGTCGGAGTAATTGGTCGAAACGATTTCACTGGCATAAAAGCTACCTACCCTCAAAAAAATCGATATTAAAACCCTCTGACAATGTCACAATGGCTTTTTTCCAATGAGAACGTTTACCTTGATACCTTCCCATCTTTTTCAGCTTACCTTTCATACACATGGTTGTAACTTTATCCACCTTGACATTGAATTTTTTTTCAACAGCCTTGCGTACTTCAATTTTATTGGCCTCCCAATCAACCACAAATGCCACCTTGTTTTCATCCTCTTGCAGGGTTGACATTTTTTCAGTAATCAAGGGCCGAATGATGATATTTCTTTTTTCCTTCACTTTTTAAAAACCTCACTTAATTTCGATATCGCGCTTTTTTGTATCAGCAACAATTCCGCATTTAAAACATCAGCCGTGGAAAAATTTTTCGCTTCTTTTACATCCACTGCCGGTATGTTTCGTCCGGACAACCAGATATTCTGATCGTTATCAGGAACCAAAAGCAATATTTTGCTATTATTTAATTCAAGCTTTGTTATCATCTCCTGCATCTGTTTCGTTTTCGGAGATTCAAAGGAAAAATCTTCTACCACACGAATTTTATCTTCCCTGGCGCGCTGCGCCAGAGCAGACTTTCTGGCAAGTGTTTTTAACTTTTTGTTCAACTGCTTGTGATACGTTCTTGGTAATGGTCCAAAAACACGTCCGCCACCGACCCAAAGTGGTGACCGAATTGTGCCCGCTCGAGCAGTGCCGCGTCCTTTTTGCCTCCAGGGTTTTCGCCCTCCTCCACGGACATCCGAACGGTTTTTTGCTTTGTTTGTGCCTTGTCTTCTATTCCACATTTCTGTAACAACACCAAGATACATGGCATGTGTGTTTGGTTCGATACCAAAGATCTCTTTTGGGAGTTTTACCTTTTCTCCCGATGGTTTTCCGTCAATCTTATAAACGTTTAATTCCACGTGATTCCCTATCTATTGCGATATAAACTAACAGTAAACTTCAACAAGACTATTCCGCGCTCCGGGTACGGCCCCATGAACATAGATTAAATTCTTCTCCGGTACAATTTTAACGATTTTCATATTGCGAATCGTATGTTTTTTGTTTCCCATACGTCCACCCATCCGCATGCCTTTAAAAACCCGTTTCGGATAGGCAGACTGACCAATAGAGCCGGGAGCGCGATGACGATCAGATTGGCCATGGGATTTTGGTCCGCCGCCGAATCCATGACGTTTGACAACACCGGTAAATCCATGCCCCTTAGAAACACCCGTCACTTTCACTATATCTCCCTCGGAAAACTGGTCTACCTGAATGACATCTCCTGCCTTGACCTCCTCATCGAAGTCCCGAATTTCTCGAAGCACCTTAAATGGAGAGACACCGGCTTTATTAAAATGTCCAATCAATGGTTTGGTCACCCGTTTTTCCATCTGTTCCAAATATCCCAGCTGAACTGCATTATAACCATCGTTTTCTTCTTTTTTGACCTGAACCACTGTGCATGGACCGGCTTCTATTACAGTCGCTACAACCGGCGAGCCGCTGTCATCAAAGAATCGTGTCATGCCCAGTTTTTTACCTAATATGCCTCGCATTAATAATCTCCGTCCAGTTGACTCAAACTTGTTAAACCACAAAAAACATTTTTACTTCAATACACTTGAAGCACATCTTGCATTACGCCTTCAACAAACAACCTGAATAAACCGTATGTTATCTGGTAACCGAAAAGACCGGTCACAGAAAACTCATACTTTAATCTCCACATCAACCCCGGCCGGAAGCTCCAGTTTCATCAGAGCATCCACGGTTTTTGGAGATGCATTTAAAATATCGATCAGCCGATTATGAATCCGGGTTTCAAACTGCTCTCTTGATTTTTTATCGACATGAGGGGACCGATTGACCGTATAAATGGTTCTTCTTGTTGGTAAGGGAATCGGTCCGGAAATCGCAGCACCTGTTGATTTTGCAGTCCGAACGATTCTCTCTGTCGATTTGTCAATCAGCGTATGATCATAAGCTTTCAATTTTATCCGTATACTTTGGCCAGTCACGATCCATCCTTTTTCAAATATTTATTCAACAATTTCACCGACCACACCGGCACCGACGGTTCGGCCACCCTCACGAATCGCAAAACGAAGGCCCTCTTCCATCGC
>JAFGCO010000052.1 GCA_016932575.1 bacterium | reverse complement strand
CTTTGCAGGGATCCGACACGTATCCACTTGATTCTGTGAGATCCGGTCACCTCTTGCCCCTGAACAGCAGACAGGCTGAAGAGCAGTGCACCGGCCAACAGTTTATAGAATAAATGCTTCGCGTATACTTTCATAAATAACCTCTCTCGTCTATGAGATTTTTCAAATTGGTTTTTATTTCAGATCAAATGACAATTCAACTCCAAAGAACCATTGTCTCGGATTAAGAAAATTGAATGAATTTTGATTGGGCATATCAATATAGGCCTTGTCTTCCAGAATTTTGTCCATCCTGGCCGGATCGACAATGACCCATGCATCTGCATCGCTTATATATTGGCAATATTGTTCGGTGTTCTGGTCATAATAAACCGCTCTGCCGGCGGGGTTGATAATATCGTAAATATTTCCCACACGTTCGATAGGCTGATAAGAAACGCCCTTTTTACGGTATTCCCCTGCGCGGTCATCACCGACAATATTGTCATAATCGTCGCTTTTCGGCAGATGCAATGATTCCATATAATACAGAAAATCATTATAGTCATAAAAACTGGCACCGGAAAGGCGTTTAAGATTAAATACATTCTCGATTTCACAGAAAGCGATCAGACGGAAGTTCCTGATTGGAAACACTTTTGAAAAACGCAGTCTCGCGTCGTGAATATCCTTCACCTGAACATTATCATAAATATCCGGCTGTTTTTTGGGATTCCAGTCGATGAATTCACCGGCTCTCCAGTGATAAATCAAATTACAATTCCAGCCGCCCAGCAAATGCATGTTTAAAAGCGAAGGCCCGAAATCCTGGGGAGAATGAAACATCAGGCTGACCCGGGCGTAAGGCTGGGGAATCGGTTTCTTTTGATAAAGCCGCCTTGTATTGTCATCATAGGTTCGCTGCTCTGAAGGATCCTCAAAAATGCTTTGCTTTCCAAAATAGCCTGATGTATTGACCTGATACGTATAATTCATGAAACCGGTCCACCACCGACCGGCCGTTTTTCGCAGTGACACTTCAAATCCACGAATATCTTCATAACTGTTCGCCTGTAGCGCAGAATATGTAATATCGCCCCTTGCACTTGCATAATTGGTATAAGACTGCTGATCCGTGATATCATGATAGAACGCGGCGACTTGAAACAGGTAATTATTAAACAGCACATGGTCATATCCCAATTCATAAGAGACAGTTTTTGCAAGAGAGAGATTGGGATTTCCGTAATCGACCATGGCCCCGCCCGGATTACGGCCCACGCGAAGCAATTCGTCGTATGAAGGCAGCTGTTTGAAATGTCCGTAATTGAAAAAGAGCTTGGAATTTTCCGTAATGGGATGCGAGATACCCAGTCGCGGGCTGAATGCAATATCTATTTTTGTTTCCTTGGTGCTATATAGCGAATCCGGATCATAATCTGTAGTCAGGTACCTCTTATCAAACGGATTTTCCAGCTCAACCCATTCCATATTGGCGTCGCTGAAATCCATTCGCAGACCGATATTCATAATGAATCCCTTGGTCTCCAGCTTGTCCTGAACATAAACAGCACCCCGGATGGGAAATTGATGCTCTTTCACATTGATGACCTTGCCGGTAAAATAATTCGCCTGCCCGTGATTCAGATCGAGATCATTGTAGACAAATTCTGCGCCTGCTTTCAACAGATGGGTAAAATTGATTTGGCTGGTAAGATCGAACTTCAGGGTGGTGGAGGAAATCCGGCTTGAATCGAGTGCTTCGGCCATGTGACCATCCGCAAAGAAAGTGCCGCCGATCGCATTGCCTCCCAGGGTAACAAAACCGTAAGGAAATTCATCCACAAAATATCCGGGAATCGGTTCATAAATCCGCGACGTATCCCGGTCTGCGATCGGGCCGGTTTCATATTGCCGGGCCAGATGCTCCACACTGACTTCATAAAATGTTTGCGGTGTTATCATATGGGTCAATTTCATGGCATACGACTCATAATCCACATCCGCATGACTGTACCAGGCGTCTGAAAAAATACGACCCGCCCGTTGTTCATCGCTCACCTTGGCGATTTGATACGGCGTTCGCACAAATTGGGTCGGATACCATCCGATCACACCGCTCGGACCAAATTCGTTGCCGTAATACCGCTGATCATCATCATTGATCACAACATTATAACTTTTACCTTTCATGCCTGTAATCCGGAGCTTCATGGATCCGGTGATATCCGACACCAGCTGCAGGCTGCCGTCATAATCCAGATAATCATCGCGGCACAGTGGAACCAGAAGCATTTCACGCTCGCGCCTGTAACTGGCAAAAAAGCGGAGATTGCCCAACGGATCTCCGATCAGCGGTATCGGACCGCCCAATCCGGCGTCAATGTTGTAATCGGGCTGATCTGTGACGGGTTCTCTGCGGTGCTCCCATAAAAATAACTGCTGACATGCTTCTGGTGTCAAATCATCATCGGGATTGTCATTACTGAACAAATCCTGGGAAACCTGGTTCCAGCCCTTAAAATCGGCATATTGCCGATATTCATACTGATCCCACGCTCCGTCTTTGGTACCGGTCCAGCAGACATCATCATCCACAAAGGGCTTGATCCACATCGATTCCCGGCTGAAGGGAGACGGACCAAAATGTTTGGGCGCCGGAGGACTGTATTTCAGGTTGATATTGCCATGGTAACTGGTTTTGCTCCCTTCCTTGGTCACAATATTCACGATCCCGGACCGAACCTGGCCGTATTCAGCATTGAATCCGCCCCGTTCGATCGAAACTTCCTGAACAGCACTCAGGGCAATTCCTGTGATGGGTTGATTGTTACGCGGATCGCGCATAGTAACACCATCCACCATAAACAGTGCTTCATCAGAGCCACCACCGCGAATAACCATACCGTCTTCAACACCCGCATTCAATTCAACCGCTTCCTGAACATTGGACAAGGGCAGTTCAGAAACCTCTTCCCCCGAAAACGCAACCACACTGGTGGCTACATCTTCCCTGATGACATTGCGTTCAGCCACAACCGTGACTGCTTCCCCCTCCAGGGCTTCCAGCTGCATGGGAACATCCACCCGGGCCGTCTGATCGATACGTACACGCACATCATTCAGCGTCACCTTTGCATATCCGATCACAGAAATCTGAACAGTATGCAATCCGGGGGGAACATGAAGAATCGTAAACTGGCCGTCTATATCCGCTGCAGCACCCAGCGTGGTCCCTGTAACAAGAATATTTGCACCCGGCAGCGGATCCCCGCTTTCTTTATCGGTCACCCGGCCGGCAATTTTCCCTGTGGTACCGGCCACGCCGATTTGCACGACCAAACAGAGACACGCAATGATCATGAAAATTCGAATATATTTAATCCAGCGCATAGAGTTCTCCTTATGCTTTTTTTCCAATGGATTGAAAAGAGGCCTATTGCCGCCCGTACTGGGGGGCACCGCCCGCAGCCATGCCAAGACGATAGATTTCATACACGGTAACATCTCCGATATCTATCAGATAATAAAGCCTGGCATCCTGGCCCCAAACCAGATCATAAGCGGCTCCATGAAGCAATCCGCCTTTATAAAATGTGTCGACTTCTCCGTCCTTGGTAAGCATTAATATCGGATCCAGAGAACGATCGGGACCGCCGTCCGTAGCCACATACATCGTACCGTTTATATCAAAATTGATATCTGAAAACTGGGTTTCCGAAAAATCACCGGTCTCTGCCCAATCCAAAACCAAAATCTGTTCGCCAGCACCACTGCCGTTACCCGGGATATCAGTTTTCCAGATCCCTGCGTCCGGAACAGCTGGATCATCTCCGCCGTACAGCGCGGCCACATAAACCGACTGGTCGTAAACACGAAGGGATTGAATGTCAAGGTCCTCAAAAACACCCAGGGCTTCAGAGGTTCCGTCCGGATAAATACGAATCAATCCGGTTTTCGCACCACCGGCCAAAATATTCAGATCCTCAGTGAAATCGAAGGACTTGATGTTTCCCGGCGCACCGGCTGCAAATTCTTCAAATTCTTTTTCCTCGCCCGCCTCTTCGCCCGTTAACTGTACCCGGTAAATGAAATTCCGGTCTCTGGCTAAATAGAGATATCCATCGGGTCCGGCTTTCATGTCATTCACGGATCTGGGCTTGGTATTGCCTATTAACAATTCAAGATCCCCGAGTTCGGTCACCCGGTAAAGATCTTTTTTGTTGACATGCAGATACAACGTGCCATTCGCATCCACAGCGAGCGCATTGGGTAAGCCAACGTCTTTGGCCTGTGTCAGCAATCCGCCGATCGATTCCACCGTGTACGGCGAATATTCCGCATGCAAAACAGATCCCTCGACCGCCACTTTCACAGCGAAATCTTCCGCAGCCAGGTTGGGTCGGTATACGATCAACTGTTCAGGCTCGGCCTTTTTGATGACCACTTCGGCATTGCCGAAATAAACCGTGTTTTTACTGATATCTGCAGAAAAATTTCGTCCGTTGATCACAATTTGTGAAATACCGGCCACTGCCATGTCGTTCGGATACAAGCTGTCGATTTCCGGCTTCCCCCCCAAATCATAATTGGGATTCCACACCGGATCCGGCCCTTCATACTCACACGAAGTCATCAATAACAGAAGAGCACAGATCAGTACAACGAAACTGATAAATCCCCGAACCTGCTTCATAAATTCCTCCTTATCTGGATAAATTTCAGGATCATTCGAATAAAAATCTACGGAATGTGAAAATTTGTGATCGGCCACTTAAAACACATTGATGGCCTCATGAAAAAATCATATGGACATCTGACATCACTGATGCATGAATATTGTTACAGGACAAAAATAAACTTCAAGGACTGGGTGGTCTTCCCCATTTGAAAAGGGCGCACTGAATCGGCTGCCCTCGATTCATTTTGAGAATATTATAGTTATATAGATTAATATAAAATAAAAATACATAATTTCAATCACAATATTTGAGTGAATAACTGTGAATTAACAGTTACTCGAAAGCATTAACATGCGCATGCAACTGTTCCGTATTCATGAAGCGGTCTTTATCCCTCACGACTGGCAGCAATTTTTCCTGGGGTTGTTCAGAAAGCATGCATTTATTATTACGAGCATTTATCGAAATCAGATTTATCATTTTTATAAAATCATTCTTATAAACATAAAAAGCAAGCAAAAAATAATATGGCAGATATTTTTCCGGCTTCAGAAAATAGAATCACTGATGACAGAGAATATCAGTCCGCATGCATTTGCAGGACGTCCTAAATACAGACAGGCATGCAGGATCTGCTTGATATTTACATGTTTTGTTTGTAAACTCTGTGTGCTGAACCGTATTTACAGAAATCATCCTCACCCGTCATACGGAATTCGACGATGGCAAAGCCCGGTCGGGAATACATTTATGGCATCAATCCCGCTTTTGAAGTAATCCGGGCGGGCAGGCGGCGTGTTTATGAAGCCTATCTGAACACATCCGCGTCCGGTCACCCCCGTATGCGCAAACTCGCCGATTATCTGCAGCGCATGAACATCCCGGTACAGTGGGTAAACAAGGGCCGGATCAGCGAACTGTCCTCCAGCAGGGAGCATCAGGGGGTTGTGCTGAAAACCAGACCGTATCCCTATTGCGCGTCCGGGGATCTCTGGGACCGGCAGCGTATTCTGCTTCTGGACAATGTGGAGGATCCGCACAACGTCGGCGGTATTTTGCGAAGCGCCGAGATTTTCGGATTTCACACGGTGCTGCTCTCTCTCAAAGGCGTGCCGGACATTTATCCGTCCGTGGTAAAAGTCTCGGCCGGCGCTACGGAATTCCTGGAAATCGCCAAGGACGCATCCGCCAACCAGTATGTAAAAACCGCCAAAGCCAGAGGATATCAGATTATTGCTCTGGATGCAAGCGGAGACACGGATATCCGAAAACTGCGGCAGAAATGCACGGATAAAATTCTGGTCATCATCGGCGGAGAGGACCGGTCCGTAGGCCAGTATATCTTAAACCAGGCAGATTTTATCACATCCATCCCCCAATCCGGCCGGATCAATTCTCTGAACGCCTCCGTCGCCGCAGGCATCGCATTATTCGCGCTGAGCGGGGATTCTGTCGATTGATATCCGGTTCAACAGGGAGCTGTAATGCCACCACCGCCGCTTCGCTCTTGGGATCAAGGATATATCCCGCAAAATACAAAAACGCGGGGCATTCGAATCTGGTGAGCGCGGCTACTTGCCAATGCGATCTTAATAAAATCAGAAAATAATTTTGACCACCCCGGATTATATGACAGTGAAGATATTGCAACACCCATTGCGATTTATCAATTTAATACAGAAAAATCATATTATTTACTCAATGGCTTTGCGATAGTTGGAAATTTATTTGTTATGTACCCTCATGGATTTAGGTTTTCTGATAATCAAGAATTTGAAGTACGAAAAACATTTGGAATTGGAATGTCCGGAATGATCAGGTATGAATTTATTAAGCTATATGGTCATAATCTGTATGCTGAAATGGGTCCGGGTATTTTAATGACTTCACACAAATTTCCTCCATTAGGAACCCTATTAAATTTCACACAAAGATATGGCTTTGGAACGAACATTCCATTAAATAAAAAAGTAATTTTAATATTTGGTGTGAGGCATTTGCATATATCAAATGGTAAAGGAATGTATTTGGGAGTTAAATTTAAAAAATAACAGCATAACAAAGTCTGCAGCGGATGAAAAAACGTTTTATTTTGGGGCACAATAATAATCGGGTTATTCAAGGCTCATCTCGCGCAAAATTGAGTTGAATTTTGTTCGCGGCGATATCTTGAATAAGTATTTGTTGAAATCTTCGGTTTGAAATATTAAATTCACAAAAATGGCGGCTCTGTGATTCTTTGGGTCGAAGACCGCTAGCAGAGCGGGTGGTTTCAGGTATCCCCGTTCTGACAGTTTGAAGATCAATCAAGAAATCCTTAAAGGTTTGATCCCTCTATTTCAATTCATTGATAAAAAACTTGTACTTAATACAAATATTTGTTACACTTGAAATATGACCGAAAATATTATTTAAACAAGGGTGACCCATGTTTTCAAAAATCAGACGACTGGCAATGAAACCGCTCACTGTGTGCCCCCGAACCGGTAAAATAACCAGACTTGAAATAGCGAAAAGAAAAACTTTATGGCTTTGGATTGTTCTTGGTCTGGCCTCTGTTATTTGGGTACTCATCCGGGTTGTACCAAAGCCCAGCCGCGCGACCTATCCCTGCCAGAAGGTGGCTCAACCGCTGGCCGCCGGCTTTATTGCCTGGTTGCTGGGACTGGCCGGATCCTCCCTGATCTTGCATCGGGCCCGTCGCCTGTTTCAAAGACAACGGTATGTGGTGGGGGCGATCTGTTTTGCAACAGCGGTCCTGCTTTGCTTTGCTGTCACCTTGATTGATACACGTGATGTGGCTGCGTCTACCACAAGTTTTGTCCCCACAGATCCGGCCAACACTCCTGTAGGTACTGCCAAAGGAATACATCCCGGACGCGTGGTGTGGATCTATGACAGCCAGCTCTGTGATCAAGGCAGCACAAGGGGCTGGTGGTGGGAAGACGAGCGCACTGATCCGGAAGTGGCCCAGCGGATGATGACGCAGGCACTGCTCAACCTCACCGGCATTGATGATCCGGTTGAGTCCTGGGAAGCCCTCTTCAAGCACTTCAACCAAACGCATTACGACCAAAACGATGTGGGCTACCAGGCTGGTGACAGGATCGCCATCAAGGTCAACAACATCTTCTCCCGTTACTACCGATGGACCGACAGTCAGGATAACCGGCCCTGTCCGCAAACGGTTCATGCCCTGCTCTGGCAACTGGTAAACAAGGCCGGGGTACCGGAAGAAGACATCACCCTTTATGATTGCATCTTTTATCATGGCGACCCGGTCTACCAGTACTGCCATTCAGACTTTCCCGGCGTACGCTGGGCGGAAGGCGATGCCACGGACCGCAGTGGTTATGGATCCGGTCCCGGCAGTGATCCCGGTACCCGGGAAAAAGTGGTGCCAGATCCCGACTGTGTGGTCCATTATGGCGATCCGAACCTCGTTCCGGGCAGCGGTACGGTCTGCCTGCCCACTGTGGTCTCAGAGGCCAGGTATCTCATCAACATCGCCCTGCCTCGCCCCCATGAACTGGCAGGTGTCACCTTCTGCGCCAAGAACTTCTTCGGCTCGGTCTGGCATCCCGATCCCCCCCCGGGGAATGCTTATTATTACCATGGCTGGTGCCCGTTCTATATGCATAAAGCCGTATCCGCCCTCAATTTCGCCCCCGACATTCCCATGCGCCCCATGGGAACCTACAATGCCCTGGTCGATCTTCTGGGTCATAAGGACCTGGGCGGCAAGACCCTGCTGTTTATAGGCGAATGTATTCGCTATCGCTACTGGTCGGCCGCGCCCTTCAATGGCGGGCCGGCCTCAAGTTTGTTCATGAGCCAGGATGGCGTTGCCATTGAGTCGGTTCTGCTGGACTTTTTACGGTCCGAGGGAGCCGTGCCTTCAGGTACGCCCGATAATTATCTGCACGAAGCGGCCCAGGCCGACAATCCGCCTTCGGGCACGGTCTATGATCCGGAAAACGACGGCATCCCCTTGCAGAGTCTGGGCGTACACGAGCACTGGAACAATTCTACGGACAAACAGTACAGCCGCAATCTGGGTACCGGTGGAGGTATTGAGTTAATTCAAATAATAGATAATACCAACACGGTTGTCGAGCGCAGCAATGGTGATATCCCGGATACTTTTACACTTTTTGCGAATTATCCCAATCCCTTTAATCCATTAACCACCATTGGCTACTCTTTACCGGCTTCCGCCGATATCAGGTTGAACATTTACAATCTGAAGGGAGAAAAGGTGCGTACGCTCATTAATCAGCATCAATCGACAGGCATCTTTGAAATCAGCTGGAACGGGTGCAATGATAACAACGACCATGTAGCTTCCGGTATTTATATATACAGAATGGAAATAAATACAGGCAGGGAAATAGCCAGCCAATCACGTCAAATGTTGTTGCTCAAGTAACGCAAGATGTCAGCCAGACAGGAGTTTGAGCAATGCCTGATAAACCTTGTATCCATAACTTTTTCAAGCATTTTGCTTATTTTAATAATTCAGTATATTTAATCGCCCTTGTTAAATCCAAAATCAACCAATAATTTTATCAATACAACGAATAGAATGAAATCAGTGTGATATGAAGTGGAAAATCCTTATAAATGATAAAGACAATTACATTGAAGTCATTACAAGTGGCATTGCAGACGGAGATGGTTCGCTGAATATGGCCAAGGACATAGCGCATACAATGCGAACCCATCGGATTAAAAATGCTTTAATTGATCATCGCAATATCGAAAGCGTGATTGGTAATACTACGGATGTCTATCATCGACCGAAGGTCTTCCGGCTCATCGGAGCCATCATGAGAATCAAGATTGCGGAAATCATCAAGCCGGAGCATGTGGGACACTTCAAATTCTTGGAAACGGTGTGTTTTAATCAGGGATATCAAATCTCTGTATTTCAAGACAAAGATAAAGCATTGGCCTGGCTGCTTGACTAGAAACGACTCGCCGGGAACCCCGGAGGGTGAAACCCGGAGGGCTCAGCCCCCGTGTCATCACTTATATCATAATTATGATTAACGGGGGCAGAGCCCCCTTGTTTATCCGTCCAGGGGAAAAACCCCTGAACGATCAAGTAAAAATCAGCATATATCACAATATGATAATCTGCACATATAAGCCACGTCTGCCGGGAAAAATGTAAGTGTTTGTGATTAAAATTATCGTTGGTATCTGAACCCATTGATCAGCGTTATTCTCAGAGGATACATTTTAAACATATTAACACTTGACATTATTGACGCAATGTATTAACTTTTCTTCATTATAATATCATTCAACTTTAAAAAAATCGGTAAAAATTCATCAAATTCATCCTGATGAAATTCTGTTTAAGAAATTTTTAATTTATTATAAAATCTGGCGAATGAATAAGCAAAAAAAAATCGATTCAAGAGATATAGGTCTGGAGATTGGTTTAATTCTTGGTCAATATTTTTTTAATACTGAACATTTACACTATGGCTATTGGGCCGGTGATCTCGATATCAATCTTAAAAATTTACCTCAAGCTCAAAAAAATTATTGTCATTTCATCATTTCCCAAATTCCAGAGGGGATTAAAACGATTTTGGATGTCGGATGCGGTGTTGGCAGATCGGCATTCGAGTTGATAAACAAAGGATATCGCGTTGATTGCGTATCACCGAGCCCGGTGCTTACTGAACGCGCTCGTATGTTACTGGGAGAACAAAGTCATATCTTTGAATGTGATTTTGAGAATATACAGACGGAAAATCGTTATGACATGATATTATTTAGCGAAAGCTTTCAATATATCAAATTAGAAAAAGCATTACAAAATTCCGTTAAATTGCTAAATAAAGATGGTTATCTTCTGATATGTGATTTTTTCAAAACAGATGCAAAGGGAAAAAGCGTTCTGGGAGGAGGACATAAATTAGCAAAATTTTATGAATTCATCTCCCAATATCCCTTAATCCCCATAAAAGATATGGATATAACAAAAGAAACGGCTCCCAATCTGGATATTATCAACGGATTTCTTTCAAATGTTGGATTTCCCATCTGGAAAACATTGATCCATTTTTTAGATACAAATTATCATTTCATTTCCAGGTTAATTCATTGGAAATATAACAGGAAAATCAAAAAGATAAACCGAAAATATTTTAGTGGAGCAAGAAATGCCAGGAATTTTTCCATATACAAATCATATCGCCTTCTGCTTTATAAAAATGTAAGTGCCTGACTATGAATCAGACTGACTGAAACCGCTCCGTGTCAAACCGATCATTAAAATTCACATATCTAATAATTATTTTATCCCAAAATTTGTACAACACAGGCTTCAGCAGCCAATTCACATGATATATAAATTTAACTTCGATCCTGGTCCGGATGCTTTAATACACGGTGATTGCAGCCCCGTCAGCAGCCTGTCTTATCTATAAAAATTTTATTTATCTATTAAAAATATATGATTATATTCAATAACAATTAGACAATAATGTCATTTTAGGAGGCTGTGATGAGAATAAAACCCTCATTAACCATTCTATTGAATGCCTTTTTATTTACTGGGTTATTTGCTCAGGAAATGCCTCCTGTTTATGAAGTTGAGAACACAGGCACAGACTGGCCGACACCTAACATGCTTACGATCGATGACCTCCCGACCATTGAGGCATTGCCCGATCCGTTCGAGTGGTCCGATGGAAGAGGCCGTATTTCGAACAAGTCAGACTGGCAGTACCGGCGGGCAGAGATCGGAGCCGAGATCCAGTATTATGAAATTGGAGAAAAGCCTGTTCGCCCGGACGACATAACGGCCAGCTATACCGATAACACACTCACCGTGAATATCACTGTAAATGGAAACACGCTCACACTGACTTCGGCTGTCACCCTGCCCGAGGGGGACGGCCCATTCCCTGCCATGATCGGAATCGGCTCTGGTACAGGCAGTCTTCCGGCTGAGATATTCACCAGTCGCGGTATTGCACAAATTCCTTATGACTTTACACAGGTCATGGCCCATACGCAGATCCGGGGCAATGAACCGATCAACAGTCTTTATCCTGATCTTACTTATATCGGCGCCTACAGCGCATGGTCCTGGGGAATAAGCCGTCTCATCGACGGTCTGGAGCTGGTTTCGGAGAATCTCAACATAGATTTGAAGCACCTGGCAGTCACCGGATGCTCCTTTGCCGGCAAAATGGCACTATTTGCAGGGGCCTTTGACGAACGGATCGCACTGACGGTTGCTCAGGAATCGGGCGGCGGAGGCTACCCGGCCTGGCGTGTTTCGGAGACCCTGGGGAATGTGGAAACGCTGGGCAGTACAAGTCGGGCATGGTTTATCGAGGATATGTTCCGGTTTGCTAATGCGGTTTCTAAACTCCCGCACGATCATCACGAGTTGCTGGCTATGGTAGCACCCCGAGCACTGCTGGTGACAGGAAATCCGGATTATGAATGGCTGGCGGATGAATCGGGATATGTGAGCAGTCAAGCCGCGAAGGAAGTCTGGAAAGCACTCGGAGTCCCGGACAGGTTCGGCTTCAGCATCATCGGCGGACATATGCACTGCGCGGTTCCGGAAAGCCAGATATCGGAAATAGAAGCATTTGTGGAAAAATTCCTTCTGGGAAACAATAATGTGGATACGAACATCTCGACCAGTCCATATCATACCGACCTTACTCCCTGGATTTCATGGACCACACCGATACTTGGCAACGACACTTCTTTTCTCGGATGGGCATCTTTAATCCATCCCTCCAATCATCAAACACAACTGGATACTGCTATTACCTTTCAATGGACCCGGGTGGAAAATGCCGATAAGTATTTTTACCAATTATCCGCAGATCCGACATTTCAAACAACTCTCGTAAGTGATTCATTAATGGACACGACAAAAGCAGTCACAGGTTTGTCATTTGCACAAAAATACTATTGGCGGATTCAGGTTAAAAACAATGAAGGTTCTTTGGGCCCATGGAGCGAGTTATCGAGCTTTGCGACATTTATCACTTTACCGGCCAGGACGCAACTGGTTTCTGCCATAAAATATTCAAGACGGGCAACCAGTATTCAATTACAGTGGAGAAAAGTAATAAACGCTGACGAATATTTAGTCCAGATATCAGACGAGCCGGGCTTTGCCAGGATATTATTATCAGCTGCAACATCAGACACAATCGAAAGCATAAACGGGACTGTGGAAGGGCAAAAATATTACTGGAGAGTTGCGGCAAGGAACATTGGAGGCTCTGGACCCTGGAGTGATGTGTGGAATTTTACGATCATTCTCAAGCCGACAAGCTTTAAACTACGGCAAAGCGGATCGACCGAAATCACGCTCACGTGGACAGACAACTCAGATGTTGAAGATGGATATGTGATTGAACGGAAATTGAGTGGGGACACAGAATTTAAAGTACTCGATACCTTAAAAGGAAGCGGGAATGAATATATTGATAAAACTGCGGCGCCAGGTCAAGCCTATATTTACAGAATCAAAGCATATAAAGGTTCTGCAGAATCAGACTATAGCAACGAAATTTCTATCAATATGACAGGTATTCAAGAAGAAGACATGCCAACAGAATATTCAATAAGCCAGAACAATCCCAATCCATTCAATCCCACGACAACAATAATGTTTACCTTGCCGGAAACGGCACTAACAAAAATAGCCATTTACGATCTTCTCGGAAGAGAAATCATGACACTGGTAAATAAAAAGTTACAGGCGGGCTTTCATGAAATGAATATCGATGCAAATAATATATCAAGCGGAGTCTATATATACAGAATTCAATCAGGAGATTTCATTCAATCTAAAAAAATGATGTTAATGAAATAATCTGTTATAATATTCCCTGACAATTTTAATCAGATTTTACGCCGAGAACTGAACATGAAAAAAATAAAACTTTATTTTATACTAATCTTTTCTATTTTGTGTTTATCTTGCTTCTCTCATTTATATTACTTAAAAAATAAACCTGAAAATACAGGATATCAATTGTTCCAGCTTTATTATGAAAATTCGAGCGGAGAAAAGGGATTGACCACATTTAATTACAATGAAGACGGCATTCTGGATAAAGCGATTTGGGAGCTGGACGACGGAAGCCGGGCCTCATTGAATTTTTACACACATGATATCAACGGAAATCTTATCGCCAAGTATCGTGAATTTTCTGACAGTTTGACATCTAACCAAATTTATGAATATGATAATCAAGGTCATTTAGTCGCAGAACATTTTGAAAGATCAGACAGTGTATATGGTATTACAAACTACGAATATGACGACAATGGAAAATTAATAAAAGCAAATTGCAAGGGACTAAACGGATGGTTTTATGGAGAAATAACCTATGTTTATGATGAAACCGGCAAGTTGTTAACAAAACGTTTTGAACGTTCAGACGATTTCTCAACTGAAACGACCTATTTATACGATCATCAGGGAAAGTTGACCAAATCCTATCGAAAATATTCAAATGGACTTTGTGCTGTTTTTACCTATGAATTCAATCATTTTGGACAATTAACGAAAAGATTTTTTAAACGGACTGACGGCGCTGCTGGAAATGAATCTTATGAATATGATGAAAATTCAAAATTAGTCAAAGCAAATTGGGAGAATGTTGATTCATGGCTTACGGGAATTATTGAATTGAAGTATCATGAGAACGGGAATATATGTGAAGGATATTTTCATGGGGCAAATGATTTTAACGCAAAAATATATTTTACTTACGACAATAATAAAAATCTGATAAAGATTCATTGGGATTTTTCATTTGGTGGAATACAGACTTATATTTTTGAATACGAAAAAATATAATGCCGGCCGCTTTGTGGGTATAAATCCAATAACTGAAAGGAGTACGATTATGAAAAGGCTGTCAAGTATATCTCTGGTTGCTTTGATATTCATAAGCACATTTATCGGCTGCAGTAAGAAAAATACAAATGAGCCTGATACCTCTCGTCAGACCTGTGGCGAAGGCAAAGGATTCCCTGTGGAATTCTGCAGGCAAGTCGACCACTACGAGGCAGGATATGGCGTTCCGGGTGAGGATGTTATTACAGTGGATTGTTTGGTCGGTCCGGAAGGCGCGACTGTCTCAAACCAAAAAAACGGAACTTATTATTGCGCAGGAACTTATAAACTTTCAACCTATTCCAATGCTGAAATTGATCTGAATTGGGGAGGAAGCACGCAATATGCTGTTTATGAACACTATGAGATTCATTCAAAAGGTGAGGGCTCTTTTTCACTGAAAGTTCAAAAAACATCCGGTGGCTCGGGCAATATTTTTCTCAGCATGTCAAGTGGTTCAAAATGGATGTTTGACACTGTTTTGGTGAATACAAACTGTGATCAAGCAGCCAAGACACTTAATAAAATAGAAATAAACGAGGCTGACGCCCATACTGAATCTGATGGGTACATAGAGAAAAGAGTAAACCGGATTTATCATTAGAATTAATCATCGGATTTTGAATGAACAAAGGAGGATAAAAATTTGATTAAATTTTATGCCGACAAAATATCTTTTTAAAAACGTTCGATAAATAATTGATTGCAAATATTGAATCGGATTGATAAATTGAATTAAGTAAACACGTAGGACAAAATTCAATATGGATCAAGATATGATTATCATTCTCATGATAGGGGCATTCGAATGAATCTGAAAAAAAATTCACTCATATTCACGATGATAACGGCGCTTGTGTTTATAAAGGGTCTGATATTAAATTTTACATTTTTTAATATTTTTTTTGGTATTTCCCTGCTGATGTTCATTTTTTCAATTTTATTATGGACATCCATGATTGCAAGCCATTTTATTATCAGGGTACTTCCTCCAAATATAAGAGAAGAGATCCGGACATCGAACCGGAAATTCAATCGGATTATTTTTATATGTATCACATTCTTTGTCGTTGCCGGTTTTCTGATCAATCATCACCTGACGCCCCGCTTATTCCATCCCTTGAGTCTTGTCAGTAATTTTATCTTTCTTCTTTTTACCATTTCTTTCGGGTGGAGCCTCATCAAATCCAGCAAAAAATATTTTTTGATATTTTTCTCTGTTTTTCTGGTATTCATCGGTACGCTGATCGTAATACATTCGTCATCAGAGAATCCAGCCAGCCAGGAGTTGGACAGACAAATTGCATTAAGCAAATTAAGGGCACTCCCCTATATGTCATGGACAAAGCATCCGGTTGAAACCAAAAAAGGCGGTGTGATTACAAACAAGAGAAATAAAACGCAGCCTGGATATAACCTTTATACGGATTATGAAAAATATGCGCATTTAATTGATATGAACGGAAAAATCATCCATTCCTGGCAATTCCCTCCAATTAAGGGAAACTGGTTATATGCTCACCTTTTGGACGAAGGAAAAATCCTGGCTGTATGTACCGGAAAATGCATTGCAAAAATTGACAAAAATTCAAATGTGCTCTGGATAAAACATGTTCCTGCCCACCACGATGTTGAAGTTTTATCAGACGGAACTTATCTTGTTCCCGTATTTCTTCCGCCTGTGATATACAAATTAAGAAAAATAAGATTTGATGCAATATTACGGCTTTCAGAAGATGGAAAGGTACTGGACGAATGGTCATGCTACGCAAATCTGGATAAATTACAGACACTGCATCCCCCAAGATTTTGTGATCAGCAGTATGGTCTTTCCAAAATCATCGTCAATATTCATTCTGCTGTAAAAAAATTATATTTTAAATTTAAAAAAACCAATGAATATGAAATCAGAAGATCGAAAAAGGTATATACAGACTCTTTTGATTCTGACAAACCTTTTCCAATAAGCAAATTTCATAATATATTTTCTGAAAGAATCGACAATTTCATTGGATTGAATGGATTTATGGAGTATTATCATCTGAATACAATTAAGATTTTACCGGAAACTCCCCTGGGTGAGACCGATAAAAGATTTCAAAAGGGCAATCATCTGATTTGTCTAAGAAATACAGATACAATTTTTATATTGGACAAAGAGACCAGGGAGGTCGTCTGGAGCTGGGGGCCGGGCATACTTGACCAGCCGCATATACCAACCATGCTGAATAATGGCAATATTCTTATTTATGACAACGGGACAAACCGAAATTATTCCAGAATATTGGAAATCAATCCTGTCAACAATGAAATTGTCTGGAAATACAAAGCTGATCCGCCCACAGATTTCTTTTCGGATTTAAGGGGATTCAATCAGCGTCTTTCCAATGGAAACACGCTCATTTGCGAATCCTCGACCGGCAGGGTTTTCTCGGTAACGCGGGACGGAGAAATTGTGTGGGAATTTTTAAATCCTGAAATTATGGATGACAAGCGAAAGGTCATCTATCGGATGGTAAGAATTTCGGACATAAATAAACTTTCTTTTTTAAACAGTAAGGATGACTCTTCCGGCTGAAATCGCTGCAAGAATCCAAAATTAAAGACACATATTTGTCATCATTATGAACGAAAGAGAGCTGAAAAATCACGAAAAGGCTTTATGGCTGATAAAATCACATTGGGATAACTTGTGGAATATATGAAAAAAGTGTCCTGGCATTCCCGATTCTTATTCGATCGATCGTAAAAACACCGTATGCGCATCCGGTGAAGCCTCCCCCATGTAAGGAACAATTTCCCAGACTTCTTCAGCCGACAAGGAATCTCCGGGTGACAGGCACAGATACGCCGCGTGATGTTCCAGTTCTAAAAGTGCATCAGAAAACGGGCCTGTATCCTGATATATTTCCACGTGCCCCTGATTGGGATGAATTTGCGAACGATTCAGTCTTTCGAAATGGATCAGCAGGACCTGATTATTCTGAAAAGCGGCAATCTTTCCGGTATTTGGATAGATAAATGCCTTGGCGGTTTGGCGCTCCTTCGATGAAATGTCAGGTATAAATGTAAAATACCCGTTCAATATGGCATAAGGCACTGTTTTTTTTGCAACGTACTCATGGCTGATCCGAATATCGGACGTGTCCAGGACAGGCACATAACACCGGTTGAAACCGGATGTCCGCAGGTTGCACCATAAATCCCAGCACACGTTTTCATCCCGAACATTTTGACCTGTGACCAGAAAATGGACCTTTCCATCACAATCAATCCGGATTTCTTTCTGAAGCTGCAAACCGGACACCGGGCTCTCTGAACCCTGTATGAGAATGGAGGAATCACTCTGAGAAAGAATCCGATACTTCCCGTAAATCAGGTAGGGATCCGGGGGCCACTGTGCAGCCTGATCTTTCAGCGTTTGGTTCACATTCTGCTGAATCCACCAGTCAGATTGAGGACCCAGCCAGACAATCTGACCCATATAGGCCTTCATAACCGGATGAAGCGCATCCGGGACGGGACGTTCCGACTCCGGTTCATTCCAGGTTTCCGGAACGGATTTGAGCAGATTTTCACATCCGTCCCGACGCAAGATCACTATACGTCCGCCCACATCCGGCAGAATGCCGATTTCAGTGCTGCCGTTGCGGCAGTAAATCACCTGGGAATACAATGTCGGCATATCGAATAAAACGAATAAGACAAGCACCCCCTGAATAAAACATTTCATAAGATTTCACTCCTGAAAAAGAGTAATTTTCACACTTTTATTCAATTTCAACCCCTTCAAACAGAGATGTATCAAAAGTTTTTATCAACTCATCATGAGACATTATAATAAAAAAGGACAACACGTGACGACATCCTTCACTAAACAAGACTGCCACAATCTAATGAAAAAAGGAGTCATCATGTATACAAAAGATGCACATAACAAGTTTAACAATCAAGTCCTTTATATTGGTATTGACGTTCTCTTGAAAAGCTGGACCATAATCATTCATTCAAATCAAATAGAATTAAGTAAATTATCTCAAAATCGCGACTTTCCGTGTCATCACATCTTCTGCGCATTCCATACGAATCAGATACAATCCGCTTGATACGGCATTGCCAGATCGGTCCAAACCGTGCCAGGTAACGAAATAATTTCCCGATTCTTTTTATTCATTGACAAGCACTTGAATCTCCTGACCCAGCATATTAAAAACATAAATCTTAACTCTTCCTATTTTTGACAACCTGTAATGAATGGATGTCGTCGGATTCCCTGGATTCGGATAGGTTTGCATAGAACCGGTATTCTCAGCCAAAGTGGTTTTATTCAAATTTTGATCTTTCTTGCGGTTCTGATTTTCCACATCCAGAATATCTTCTTCCAGCAACCAGAGAAAATCAGCATCCGCATCTGAACGATTTTTTTAATGCGCCCAGACATATTTTTGCGTCTTCAAGATTTCCCTGATGCAAGTATGTCATTGCCAGATCGCCCAGCACCAGACCGCCTTCTTCTTTGCTCAGCACTTTAACGGCTTTTTTCGAGAGTTCAATCACCCGGTCGTCGTTTCCGCCCAGCATATGCCATTTAATCAAATAACGAAGCGCGCGCTGGCCCAGTTTTTTACTGGAATGTGAGTTCCAGAGATTCTCAAGATAATTGTAGAATTCATCCCGCCAGCCCGATTCATTCTCGATGAAATCGGATCGAAGAATGCCGTAAAGAATCGTTAACGCTTCCACGGCTTCTTTTATATCCGGGGCGGCTTCAATGATAGTTCGGCATTGCCCGATCTGTTCGGTTTCAGGTAAAGACGGATCGATCAGGAAATCATCCTTTTCGACCACCGGGAAGGAGACCTTGCTCAGTGGACCGCTGGTAAAAATATCGCCGTCCCAGGTCGGCAAACCGTTGTTGCAGTACACAAAAGAAAACGATCCGGAATACTGCCAGGTATTGTCCGCGCCGCGCCAGCAATCCAGGGTATCGACATCTTCGGTATTGGACGCATAATTGTAAACTTCATAATCCGTGCCGCCTGAACCGTGAACCGAGCTGTGGCAGAGATCCAATGTGGAATTTCCGGACGCGGCGTAGAGTTCATAACCGATATTGTCTCGAACGGTATTTTTTCCCTGCCAAGTGTATGGTTCACCGAGATTGACATGATCCGCATTGCTGGTTCTGAGACCGTGGCTGCCGTTGCTCTCGATCACATTTCTGTAAAAATCAAGATTGCTGCTTATGGTTGAATATACGCCGCAAGAGTCGTTGTCATATATTCTATTTCCCGTAAAATTGACATCCGAGCAGTAACTGCGCAAGCCGATATAACCACTGTTTTTAAACTCACATTCCACCACTTCCGCAACACTTCGATAGAAGCGAATTCCATAATTGGCATTATTTCGAAAAACACAGTTTTCAAACAGATTGGGCGCACCTTCACTGCTTGTGCAATAATACAAGTATACTGGATAAAGGCCGTATTCGAAGGTGCAGTGTTTGAATTCATTGTCCCCGCCAAAAAGCCGTATATATTTCCATTTGTTGTCAAGGTTTTGAGAGGCGTTTGTAAAAAGAATTGGCGATTCAGCAGTCCCATTGGCGATAATCTTTGCGCCGCTTGCAACTGTAATTTGATAATAGCCATCAAACACAACAACCGTTCCATGTTCTATATTTAAAGTCGAACCACTTGGAACAGTCACATCACCTTTGACTATTTTACATCCGTACCAATCTCCGTATTGGGTGCCGCTGACAGGCTTTGGATGGGGGGTTGGATCAATAAAATAAGTTTTCTTTGATAAAAGATATCGATCTTCTGCTGGTATCCTCCAACCTGTTGGTTTAAATGTTAAATCATAGTTAAGATTGTAGCATGGACCATTAGGCGGCCAAGTATAGGAGCTCTCTGGAATAAATTCTGGACGCGAATTATAAAAATATGAAATATCATTTAAAAATGAATGATAAAATACATAACTGGCCCATTCATCACCCAATTCCTGATAAGCATACCAGCCATCATGAGTTATGCCTTGATATACAGACCAATTGGGTGGCGTATCATACATCCAGAAATGGCAATCAAAGTAATGTTCTGAATCACCTAATATAGTACAAGGGACTATCAGGTTAATAATCCATTGCGCTACCAGAGCTTGTTCATAGCCAACAGTACTTATGTTATCATTTCCAATAAAATTCACGTAATGGCAATTCAAAAAAGCAGCGCTTTTTTGATTGTTATGCCGATTTCGTAAGAATGTGTTATACGGACCATTCATGCCATGTGTGGCGTCTGCCATTATCCTGTCAACAACATTACCTTCAAACAAATCGCCAAATGAATAAGTTCCATGTAAACAAATATCTAGCCCTGGATTTAATGCCCATTCATCCCAGTCCTGCTCCCTGGAATAATTATAAGCAATGACATTACAGTTCGCACCACAGCAAGTCGCTATAGAATGTCTTAATTTTCTGAAAATATTGTTTACAATTAAACAATTTGTTGTGCTATGTTCAGTTATAGCGCCATATCCGTAAGATCCTAACGATTTTTAACATGCTCTGGCTATAGTCTTTTGAAGCCTCATAAACCAAGTCATACCCGGAATTATTATATGAACTTGCAATACGATTAATCTGGCCTACATACTTTTTATTTCCTCCTTGATAGGAATCATCAAAATTGAATTCATAGAAATGAATACAATCATTGTTAGTAAAAACATTATTACACAAAATTCTCTTTGCTTTTTTTGGAATATCAGCATTAATAACTTGTTCGTTTATCGATGGATCCACTTTTCCAGAAAATTTGAAACAAGGATTATTGTTGCCCACAGTAAATTTCAGAAATGTTCTATCAGACCCTTCTCCCTGAAATAAAATATTACTTCCATCAAGTAAAGGATTGCTGTTCTGGTTCAATATAATCGGTGTATTTATATAATAAGTACCCACAGGAAAATATATAATGGTTAACCCAGTATTTTGTTGAACTGCCGCATCTATTGCATTCTGGATTGAACTATAATCGTTAACATTAAAAACGCGCACAGCATACAATTAATCGGCAGATAACAAACCGGCATTTTGCCAGTCAACCATTCTATCAGAACTCAACTCATATGGTGCTGGTACGATTGGCTGACAATGAACTTTTAAACATTGACCATTTAATACAATCACAGATAAAATGACAATTAAATTTTTCATTTTTCCCTCCCGAGTTGTAAAAATAAAATTAAAAATTATATTTCAGTAAAATTATAACTGAATTTAATTTTTCATTGATAAGCGCATGATTTACAAGATTCAATTTATCCTGATGAATTTGGTAGAGTAAAACTATAACGGCAGGTCCGTATTCCAGGCCAAATCCGGCTGAAGTAATAAATCCTGAATTCAGGGACAAAAGGCTCTCACCATCCTCATTAACACTGTAATCGTAGTATTTGTAATTTCCATAGGAATCCAACAATTCGCTGTCCGGATCAATCTTTATTTCATATAAATAATGAAATTTTGAATTGTCTGCAATTACAAACGACGTGCCTGTATTGAATAATAGATTCAATTTCATTTTATTAAAAGGGATGCTGTATATAATACCCAGTGGAAATTCAAGACATCGTATACTAACCGATATATTATTAAATGAAACATAACCCATTGTTCCACCTGGATAGGGACCGATTGTCTTGTCTTTCAACATAGATTTAATATGTAAATATCTTATATCACCACTCAGACAAACCCGATCCCAAAGATGCCAGATTCTTCCAACAGAGATTAAGTAAGAAGGCTCCCATGCGGTCTTGTCTTTTTGCAACGAAGATATATTCATCCCAATCCCGAAATTATATCGAGCATTTGCTGAAAGGGCAAATAAAATTGAGAATAACAAAAGACCTTTATACAAAATCAGTCGTTTGATTGATTTCTTCATAGAACTCCTTCCTTTCTTGATATCAATGAAGTTAAACCGTTAATAACAAAAAAAATGCGATTATGTGCCAATACAAGATAAATCTTTGCATTTGAATCCTTCTTTTCAAATAAAATTGACTTTGGTTATTGTGATTTTTAAAACGAAATATTCAAATGTCGCAAAAATCCGATGGTGTCCTGTCCGCGATTCACTCGTTGCATCGTTTCGGCAGGCAGCTTCCCTCACCGGAATGCGCTCGCCAATAACTATTCGGGTGGGGGACTTTATCAAATGGCTAAGGGCGAATGTCTGTGTATTAGATGATTGAACTCATCAATAGATTTTCTTTATAACCCACTTTTATTTGCTATATTTCGCAAAAATAAAAAATTTCAAGGAGTTTATTTGAGTTAATAAAAAGATGCTATTAAAGTCAAGCGATATTTTATATATTTTTCGGGGAAAGTTCTTCAATCTTTGATATAATTTTTACAATCAAACATAATCCGCTTTTTATCAACCGCATACAAACAAATTGACTTAACCATATATTGTTTTATGAATCATTCAAGATTTCTCTCCGCAAAAAAACGGCGGATCGAAATGACAAGAAAACCGATTGATGCTTTCGCGGAATATATGCTTACTCGCTTTCGACGGTATTCATGGCATCAGCCAAATAGACAATCCTCAGCAAATGCAATTCATCAAATGATATCTCTCCATCCAGGGCGTCATAAACCGGCCCGAGACGTTCGGTTCCCAGGGAATGAAAGGCTTCCAAAACCCGCTGCCGATCGGACGGATTCAGGCTGGAGTGGTCGATCAGTCCGTTGATCGAAACCATCCCGCCGCTTTGCAGATAACGATAAAGGTGCTGGATAATTGTCGTTTTTTTCACACGGTACCGCTCCATGAGGGCCGCAATCGATTCGCCGTTATTATACGCTTCACCCACGATAAAAAATCGGCGCATTTTGCGCGATGGCCGCATTTCACGTTCGGATTGCTGAAATGTCCGGTTGAGCGGGATATTTTTCTTGTCGCAGTATCGATTGATCAAGTAGATAAATATCGATCCGTAGCTTTCCATTTTGACCCTGCCCACGCCGTGAATGCGTCCCAATGCCTCCTTGGTGCAAGGATAAAAGGACGCCATTTGCATTAATGTGCGGTCGGGGAAAATCACATAGGGAGGCACATCCGCATCGTCGGCCAGCTCTTTTCTCTTTTTCCGTAAAATATCGAATAACTCCGGATCATAATCCGGCTCAGCGCTGTTAAATTTGGAATAATCGGCAGCCACGGGAATGTGGGCTCCCATAACCGGCTCCCGGTTTTTGAGCACCTGCCATGCTTTATCGGTCAGCTGAAGCGTCAAATGTTCAGAGTCTTGATTCAGAAGATCCAAAGCAATGAACTGACGGGAATAATGCTGCCAGGCTTTTTTGCTGTAATCCTCGCCTACCCCGTATGTGCTCAATCGATCGTGACCGAACCGCTTGACTTTTTTGCATTCGGAGCCCCGTAGAATGTCGATGATATGCCCGGCGCCGAATGATTCTCCGGTCCGTTTCACACAGGAAAGAAACATCTGAGCCTGAGCCGTAATGTCTTCAAGAGGTTTCCCCGGACCCAGACAATTATCGCACATGCCGCATTTTTGAAAGGATACCGTTTCACCGAAATAAGACAAAAGCCGCTGTCGGCGGCATGTGCGGCTTTCAGCGAACTTGACCAGTGCATTGAGCTGCTGTTTGGCCGCCCGTTTTTCTTGTCCGGACATTTGACGGATAAAGTAATTGATCTTCTGCAAATCCCCGTAACTGAAAAGCAGCAGACAATGTGCCCGGAGTCCGTCCCGGCCGGCCCGGCCGATTTGCTGATAATACGATTCAATATTCTTTGGCAGATCGTGATGAATCACAAACCGAACATTGGGCTTGTTGATGCCCATACCGAATGCAATGGTCGCCACAATAATACGGACATTATCCCGTATAAAGGCCTCTTGATTGTTTTTACGGATTGTGTCATCCAGACCGGCGTGATAGGGTAAAACTGAAACTCCATCGGATGCCAGGTCCGCACTCAGGTCATCCACTTGACGTCGCGAAAAGCAGTAGATGATACCGGATTGATCCGGATATTTTTTAAGAAAATCGATGATCTGAAAATAGGGATCGGTCTTTGGAATGATTTGCAGAAAGAGGTTTTCCCGATTGAAACTGGCAATAAACGAATTGTCTGATTCAAAACCCAGAGACGTTTTAATATCTTGCTGAACCCGTGGAGTGGCCGTTGCTGTTAATGCGATGCACACCGCTTTGGGAAACTGTCTGCGAATTTCAATCAGCTGCCGGTATTCCGGCCGGAATTCATGTCCCCATTCCGAGATGCAATGGGCTTCATCGATGGTGATGCATGAAACCGTCAAATGCTGCAGAAAGGTTAGAATGCCCGGCATCAATAACGTTTCCGGAGCCATATAAAGCAATTTCACTTCACCGCGGCGGATCCGGACTTTTGTGGATTGATATTCTTTTTTCGGCAGACTGCTGTTCAGATAAACCGCGGAAATTCCCCACGCTCTCAGTTGCTCAACCTGATCATTCATGAGGGAAATCAAGGGGGAGACCACAATGGTCAGGCCATCGAATATTAACGCGGGAATCTGATAACACAATGATTTTCCCGCACCCGTGGGCATGATGACCAACGTGTCCTTTTTCAACAGTACATTGGAGATAATATTTTCCTGAAGCGGACGGAAATCCGCATATCCAAATATTTTCTTTAGTAATGTTTTCGCTCTGGAAATCATCTCATAAAAATCAGCTTTGTCGTCTTCTGGAACGATCGTGCTTTCATGCGGCAGAGATACACACCCGATGATACAGCCCGTCCATGCATGTCCAATCCCTGCCAGATCACCCGGTACATGCCAGGTGTCTGTTCCTGATTGATCAAGCATGCGATTCGCTGACCGGCCAGATTATATACCGCGATTTCTACAGCCGTTTTTTCCGAAATATCATAAGTGATGGCGGTATATGGATTAAATGGATTCGGATGATTCTGATATAACCGGTACTCTGTCGGGATGACGGATTCCGTCTGATTCACTCCGGTAAAGTCAAGATGTAGCAGATGATCTTCCACTTCTCCATCGATTGCAAATCCCCTGAACCACAGATAGGGTTCGCTTCCGAAACGGAACCGGCTCATATATTCACCCGCCTGAATATTGTCAATAACCGGAATCTCAAATATATGGGTACCGGCTTCCAGCTCGGCATTCTGAATAATATGATCATCTGATTCAATCCATTGCCCATTCTGATTGACGTCCATCCAGGCGTTTAAAAAACCATGCGCGGAAACCTGAACCTGAATCTGTGGTTTCCCGCCCACAACCGCAGGATAAATGATTTCGACACCGTCTTCGTCATCCAGGTTGTCCTCATCATCCCCTGTTGCCCGGGAATGCGGCTGGCCGTCATAATCGGCATCAATCTGTTCGCCGAGATAAATATCAGGACGGATCAGGTGCAGTGCTCCGTTTTTCGCTGTGGTGGTGCCGAAACCGATATCCGGCGCATCTCCGAAATCAAAATCAGATTCCATTTCGTTTGTAAACAGAATATATGCCATATCCCAATAAGAACCGATCGGCATGCCCTCTTCAAACACTGCGCCCGGATGAGGATCGCTGGGCAGATTGATCCGCATCGCATCTTCATGATAATAGTGCTCCCGGGTCAGCCAGCCCCATGAATGGGCAGACGGGATTTCTTCATAAGCGGCTGCAATGTGAATCCAGTAGATGTTTGACTCTCCCTCCTGATAAAACCAGGCCGCTGGTTCAATATTGAACTGATATTGAAAAACGGATCCGGGTTTTTCCATAGTCTCAGAATCGTGATAAGATTTTATACCCATTTCCTGGACCTGACTCCGTTCAAGGAACCATTCCAGTATCAGCTCGCCGGGATGGCTGAATTCATACGATTCATCCTCGGTTGTATGTGTCCATATGCCGATATGAAAATAATCCGGTGCATTTTCTGGCGGCACGAGGCTTTCCCAGTCTTCATAAGCGCCCCACCAGCGAATACACGTGACCGGCTTCGGATTGTTGCAGAACCAGTTGTCCGCCATGATCGACTCGGACAGAACCGATGGCTCGCGCCTGGACCGGTAACAGGTGGTATCGTCACTCATGATATCGAACAGAAGGGACTGATCCCACTTGACTGCACTACTTCCGGAATCGGGACCGGTCTGCTGATTGCCGAACATAATCCCGAGACCGGGCTTTTGGGGATCGACAGTCATGGTATGCGTGGCCGGACTGCCGGGCCAGGTCTGAATCCAGCCGGGTTTCAATTTCTCTCCCACAATATATTGACCGGCATTCAGACCGGAAAACTCGAATTGACCGGAACCGTTCGTAATATCATAGGCGTCTCCTGAATCTTCCACGCCATTCTGATTGAGATCGAGCCAGATGGTCCATCCCGAAAGAACAGATTCAGTCATATCCCAGATTTTATTGCCGTTCTTATCATCCCACTTCATTCCGTATATACGGCCGCCGGACGGATCCGGTACAGGTCCCTCCACGATATGGATGACATGATCCTGAATTTCACCTTTTCCGAATGCACCGTCAGGCGTCAGCGCGACATTCTCGCCGTCCGCAAGGCGCACGCGTGCAAACAGATCGCCAGGAGAAACTGTCGAGGGAATATTGGCCGTAATCGATAAAATCTGAAAAGTCTGACCCATCCACGCTGTGGAGGTGCTGTAACTGAAAATTTCTTCCTGGGTGTCGTTCCAGTCGAAATCCCGGTTCCAGTCGATCCATAAAGCAACGGTAAAACCCTTGCATTGATTCAGCGTAATATCCAGATCCACACCCCAATACCCGCCGGGAACATGCGTTGTGCTTGTAAAAACGTTGAATCCCTGCTCATCATCATATCCGTCCTGGTCATCGCCGGACGCATCTGAAGTATGCTGCATGCCGCCTTCCGCATCGGGCGCACCCGTCAGCCATCCCAGATACGGCCCGTCCAGGAGATGACTGGCGCTTGGATAGCCCGAGGGCGCATCCCCGAAATCATATGCAGCGTCATCGGATTTTTCATTTTTGAACGTCACCGTAATACTTTCACCGTCATCCAGATCCACATTCACAGAATGTCCCCCGATATTAATTACCGATCCATTATCCGTATCCCCGGCGACAATAATATCTTTGAGCGTCCAGCCTGCAGTCACAAATTCACCGATTCCATAAATTCCGGCAGGACCGTTGGTGATCGTGGAAGTATTGGCAGACGGATCCCTATAGGGTGCCACCCCTCCATTGATGCCATATGTCACGGTGATCCAGAAGGGTGTGTCATCCTTGGGTGTGGCATCCTTGATAATGGTGATAGATCCGGTACCCGATTCCTGAATGCCAACTGCATAATCTTCCACTTCACCGTCCGGCAATTCGCCGTCAACACTGATGTGATGAGAGGAGGTGAATCTGAATCGCGCATAGGTTTGTCCTATAGCTGCATTCGCGGGCACCTGAAAACTCAGATGATTCACCCCTGCCGTTACTGAACTAATTGTAATAATACGTTCATTCTGATCCTGCCAGTTACCGTTTATGTTAAAATCCATCCAGCCTGCCAGGTACCCGGATGCAGAGGCTATGACCTTAAGTGAAACCGTTTGGCCTGGCGTCACGATCGAAGGCATTATCACACCATCCTCATCATTCGAACCATGCTGATCATCACCTTTCGCATCGCTTGCGGGCAATCCATCCGGTTCGCTGTCGATGTCGGAACCCAGATATAAATTAGGATCGATAATATGCCGTGCACCGTTACTGGCAAGCAGTGTTGGATAGCTGGGATCGGGCGCGTCTCCGAAATCAAAGCCTTCTTCATCGGATTTCTCATTTTTAAAAGTAATCACAATATTCTCACCCGGATCAAAATCAATAGTCACCTCTTGGTTGGAAAGATTCACCACGGATCCATTGTCCAGGTCACCGGTCACCTGAATATCTGACAGTACCCATCCTGTCGCTGTGCCTTCCTGAGCACTGAGCAGATTACCGGGATTGAAGAAAAACAGTTGATTATTGGAGGGATCCGACAAGGAACTGCATAGAATATTAAAGAAGCCGCTTGAATGATGTGTGCACAACATAAATTGTGTATCATCCGCTGGTATGGCTTCTTTGATAATCGTAACAGAGCCTTCTTCGGATTCTTGAATTTCAATAGCATAATCTTCCACTTCACCATCGGGTGCTTCACCCTCCGGATCAAGAATTGAGTTTTTTGAAAAACGGAACCTCGCATAGGTCCAGCCCAGGATTGCATCAGCCGGAACAGCAATACCCAGAACATTGGAGCCGGGAGAAAGCGCCTGACCCGTGAAGATGTGATCCGTAGCCACGTCAAACTGACCATCCTGTTTAAAATCGATCCACCCGTATAAAAGCCCGTATGTGGACGCCGTAACTTTCACAGCGGCCACAGTACCGGGTATCAGGGGTGACGTAAAGACCACGCCGTCTTCATCATTAAAACCATCTGTATCGTCGCCAAGCGCATTGGACATGGGAATTCCATCGGGCTCAGTATCGATTTGCATTCCAAGATAAACATCCGGATCCATCCGATGACGCGCTCCATCCTGAGCCAGTGTGGTGGGATATAAATCAGTGGATCCGTTATTCGGCGCATCCCCGAAATCATAATTACCGTCTTCCGGACCAGTCATACCCGCGTCCATATAATCCCGGTTTTCTCCGCCCGTCAGGCTGAGCACATCGATCCTTCCGGTTGCGGCATCCGCATCGCTGTCTATTGTGTCATCCATACCCTGATCCTGGGGAACAAACTGATATCCGGACGAAGGTGTGACGATCAAATAATAATCATCGGGATTTAAATTGGAAAATAAATAATAGCCGCTTCCGTCCGTACTGGTGCTTGCCAGCATGTTGTCACTGTCATCATAGAGCGAAACCGTCACATTGGCGATGCCAGGTTCTCCGGCATCCTGCAATCCGTCCTGATCGAGATCAAGCCATATCCAATCGCCTATGGAACCTGTTTGTACGCTTCCTTCAGTGACTGTGACGGTGACGGTGGCCGTATCTGTCCCCCCGCGTCCGTCGCTGATGGTGTAACTGAACTGGTCTGTGCCCGTGTATCCGGTATTCGGCGTGTAGATGATCTGATTGCCGCTTTTTATCACCGTGCCGTGCGAGGCCGAGGTCTTGCTCTGCAGGGTGATCGTATCGCCGTCCGGATCGCTGTCATTGGCAAGCACAGAAATCGTTACAGCCGTATTTTTTTTTGTGGATGCGTTATCATCGACTGCATCGGGTGAATGGTTCGCGGGCGCGGTCGGTTTGTCCCAGAATTTGTTCCCGGTTTTTGTCTGCGCCGAAAGGGGCTGGCTTGCGATGCTGTACTGGATACGGTTGCTGTTGATGACCGTGCCGCTGACCGAACTCGCACCTACGGATTGATATCCTGAAAGATCGGTTTCGACAATATTATAATATTCATATCCGGATACGGCCAGGAGTGAATACCAGCCGTTTCCATCGGTGGTGGTGCTACCGATCTGGCTGCCCAGCGTGCCGCTGTTCATGGATCCGTATAATTTTACAGTGACGCCCGAAATCTTTGTATTCTCATCCGGTTTGTTTCCGCTGAATACCGTTCCGGATAAGTAATCTGAAGATTGTGCATAATCCGCTGTTGAGAAGACGACAAGAAAAAGACATATATACAATCCATACAGACGACCATATGATTTCATCATGTCTCTCCCCTTTCATTAATGGATTTGAATCACTGCTGAAATTGAGAGCTGAATATCCATGGATTGAAATTCCAAATAACGTCATAGCTCAAATCTGGATTCAACAGGCATATTACAACCTGACACAATAAAATGCAAGCGATAAAAGCAGTAAAATGGTATCTTTAAAACGTAGGTGGATGGTCATTTTTCATTGGAATGCCCGAAATCCACCGGGGCGTTTCCGCCGCAGAGCACAATAACGACTTTTTTATTTTTAAAGGTGGGCGCTGTAAATTTTTGATAAGCCGAAACCACGCAGGAAGAAGCCAGTTCAACCCACAATTTCTCTTCATTGAGGATTGTCATTTGATCCCGGGCTGCTTCTGCATCATCCACAGTAAACAGGGCATCGACATATGTCCGGACAATGTGAAAGGTTCGTTCGGTCACACGTTTTGCACCCAGAGACTCTGCTTTGGATGAAATATGTGGCAGGGTGACGATCCTGCCCGTATGAATGCTCTGTGCCATCGAATCCGCCCCGCGGGTTTCCACACCAAACACCTTGATTTTTGAATGTTTGGCTTTTATATACTGAGCGATCCCCGAGATTAAACCGCCCCCGCCAATGGAAGCCATGATGATATCAGCATCTTTCAACTGCTGTAAAATTTCATAGGCGACCGTGGCCTGTCCCTGAATAATCATATCATCATCGAAAGGATGGATATAACAAAAATCATCGCACCTGCATCTGAGCATGGCCTGTTCATTCGATTCATCCCAGGCATTTCCAGATAACTCAACCCGGCTGCCCACGGATCGTATCGCTTTAATTTTAACAGCAGGTGTAGTCACCGGCAGATAGACCAGGGAATCTAATCCCAGAATACGGGCGGTATGGGCCACAGCCAGCCCATGATTCCCTCCGGAGGCAGTCACCAGGATTTTGTTTTGAATCTGACCTTTCGGCATAGACAGTACTTTATGAACCGCGCCCCTGATTTTAAAAGCATGGGTCACCTGTAAATTCTCACATTTCAGGTATACCTCATTGCCTGTCGTTTGACTTAAAAAATCTGAATACAACAAGGGTGTTTCACGGATATAGGGCCTAATTTTTTGATAGACCTGTTTTATTTTTGACACGTAGGACACAGATAAATGGATCTCATTTTAAATAATTGTAAATGGTTGCTCTGGATACATTCAGGTATCGGGCGATATACCTTGCTGCATATTTGTAATTCATATATCCCTTAACATAAAGGCATTGTACCAGATCTTTTTTGTTTTGCGATGATAATTTCGAGAGTATCAATCCTTTCTCATAGAGATAGTGCTTTATGAATGTCCGGGTTTTTTCTTCCCAGTTATCGCTGTAAAGATCCACCGGATTGCTGGATTTCATTCCGACAGAAAGAAAATTCTGCAAAACATGGCTCATCTCGCCGAAAGCCGACACATCAAAATTGAAACAGATCAATCCGATTGGGATATTTTTGGAATCACGGATTGTAATCGAAGTGCATTTTAACTTTTTTCCGTCCCAGTTGATCTTGTAATAGGGCTGAAAAACATCCGGGAATTGATCGACTCTTACTTTAAGCTCATGGAGGGGAGACTTGTCACCCACGGATCGTTTTGAAAAGTTATTGAACAGAGCAACGATTTGTCCTGATTTCAAGTCATGTACAGCACCTTCGACAAACGGATAAAACAGTTCAACCACACCGCGGATGGTGGAAAAATACGGTGTCAGCTGGGCATTCTTCTTAATGGTCTCAATTTTCATACTATAAATATAATCTATTTTAGACTTTTTGTCAAATTATTTATTCATTTTTCCTGAACAATTAAAATACAACACAGCTCAATAAAATGATTGAATTTCCAATATTTTAAAATTCAGAGTATTTTAGGGGTTAGGCTGCAACAATAAAATAAATACAGAATACCCGGATTATCGAAGATTACAGTGTCAAAAGAAGAGCAATAAAAAGGCTAAGTACCATAAAATATATAAAGTTATCTTAATTATTCATTGTGAGAATACAATCTTACTTTGATGTGCTTATAAATCACATGAAATCGGCATGAGTTCAAATTTTACTTGCTTTTTTTAGCGGGAAATTGTAACTTAATCACGATTTAAATGTACCGTGTTTTTAAACCTATCGGTTTGCCAGGTGATACTGTTATATCCGATTAAAACCGGAATATGAAATCACGGAAAGAAACTGAGGCTTTCTTTGTATTTTTAAAGCAGTATATAGGTTTGAAGCCATGTTGTACGTGACTTTTATCATTAATGAAGGATTGATGTAATGGAAACAGGAACTGTCAAGTGGTTTAACAACTCCAAGGGTTACGGATTTATTTCCAGAGACGAAGGCGATGATGTGTTTGTACACTTCAAAGCAATCGAAGGAGAGGGATTTAAAACCCTCGATGAAGGGGATAAAGTCGAATTTGAGATCGGTGAAGGTCCCAAAGGTTTACAGGCCACACGCGTAAAAAAACTGTAATATACAAAGCTGACATTTAAAAAAAACCCTGACAAGTCAATTGCCGGGGTTTTTTAGCTTCATTCTGTTAAAATCCCGCGATTCCTTAATTCAAAAAAGCATTGAACGCAGGCAGACACATCAACAGCCGCATTGTGTGCTTCCGTGAACTGATTTTTAAACAAGGTAAAATACAGCTCTGACAGGGTGGGCCATTTATAGCCATAATTCCCCGGAATCCGGCAAAAATCTGTGGATTGTTTCATGGTGCAGATCTTTTGTTTTTGAAACATCTGATGTGAGACATTCATTCGTAAAAATTCCGTACCGACGATTTTCTCATCAAAATTGATATTATGCGCCACCAAAACATCGGAACGATCGATAACTGAAGCAAATTCAATCAGAACGGTTTTCAGATCCAGTCCCTCTCTGAGTGCCTGCTCTGTGGTAATTCCATGGATTTTTACAGCGTCTTCAGGAATATCAAAACCCTCAGGTTTAATAATATAGTCTGCTTCTTGAAGCATATTGCCATTGATATCTACTTGCTTCCAGGCCAGCTGAATCATTCGCGGCCAATTGTCCAGCTGATGAATCGGCGCATTCCAATCCAGCGGAAGCCCATTTGTCTCTGTATCGAAAAATAGATACATATATCCAACCCGGGCAAAAATGATTATTTTTTAATCATACTGTTAAAAATGAATTTTTACGATTCATTGCGATTCACAAGATCCGGAGAAAAAGCCGGAAGACACACAGAAATATACTCCGCGCCACCCGGATGAGGAGTACTGTAACGCACCCACTCCCCCTTTTTTACAATCACAGCTTCACCTGCATGTACATCGATTGTGTTCTTCCGGGATTCAACCAGAACCGATCCCTTTAGAACCACAGTATATTCATCAAAATCGGGTATCTGACCCGGTTCCGACCAACCGGCAGGGCTGCGCATTCGGGCAATACTGACATCCGCCTGATGACAACTGATTCGTCCGATATATTCTTCGATCTGTTTTGGCGGTTCCCCTGAGGCTCGAATTATTGCCGGTTTTTTGATCAGCTGAGGCATGGATTGTCTTCCTTCTTTAATAATCACAAATTTTTATCTTCAATGCATCGGTAATCATGACTGAAATTTTTTTATGCTTCCATCAACTTAAATTCTCTTTAAAATGTGGATCCCTTTCTGGATACAATCGCCAGATGCCCGCCAGAATAGATCCCGACAGGTTATGCCAGACGCTGAAGATTGCACCGGGAATTGCGGCAGCAGCAGAAAAATGCTGAATTGCCAGCGCCACACCCAAACCGGAATTTTGCATGCCGACTTCAATACTTAATGTTCTGGCAGTCTTGGCATCGAATTTTAAAAATCGCGGGATCCAGTACCCTGCTGACAAACCCGATACATTATGTAATATCACGCCAAGACATAATATCCATCCCATTGTTTGAATCTGTGTTTGATTCACCGAAACAATAATCGCAATGATGATAACAATCGCTGCAACAGATACCAATGGAAAAACAGATTTTACATTTTTTAAACGTCTTCCAAATACAGAATTTAACGTAATTCCAATGAGCACAGGAGCCAATACAATATGCAACACACTCATCAGCATCTTTCCTACAGACACAGGCACTGTTTGATTTACATATATCCATGTTAAAAGAGGGGTTGCCAGCACGGATAGAAGTGTGGAAGTCATGGTCAGTGTGATAGACAACGCAACATTGGCTCCTGCCAGATAGCAGACAACATTGGAAGCTGTTCCTCCAGGACTGGATCCGACGAGGATCATTCCAATAAAAGCAGACAAGGGCAATCGCAGTCCTTTGGAAATAATGAAGGCCAGCAGAGGCATTAAAAGAAACTGCATGAATACGCCAAGGAGAATCGTTCCCGGTTTTTTAAATACATCCCGAAAGTTCGACCATGTCAGTGTCAACCCCATGCCAAGCATAACAACACTCAAAAGGGGTACGATCAAAGGCCTGAAACGAATAAACAGCTCCGGATGTAAATACGCCAGTATCGAGGCAACAAGCGCCCAAAGGGGAAATAAATAGACAATGTCTGATATCAGTCGCCTCATGATTTTCTCAAGTAAAGTCAATGTTTGTGACTCTTATAAGAGTATGCTTAAAATACCATTATCATCGTCTGAACAGCCGTATCAATACACTAAGAATAATACTGATACTGATCATGGTCATTACAGGAATGTAAATTTTTATCCCCGGTTTTTCAATAGCAATATCTCCCGGCAGACGACCGATGGGCAATTTGGACAAAACCGGCCAGAAAAGACCGATGATCAGAAGAATCACCCCCGAAAGAATCAATATTTTCTGCATAAATCACCAACCTAAACTTCAATATGATCAATCAATGTTTTCATCTTCACCAACATTCTGTCATAATGCGAACCTTGCCAGTAAATTTTCCCGCATCCCTGACATTGATAAAACACATCAAAACAGGCCTTTGTTTTTGGTTTCAGGCGGTGAATAATTCGGGTTTTTTCCACTCTCTCCACAAGGCCGTTACACATCAGACAACGGGTAAAAGGCTTGATCTGTCTGTGAAGGTCAAATCGACGGAGTACTTCCATAATTTGTTGATTGGCCCGACGCGAACGCACCCAGTACCCATGAGTCACACATTTACGCTTGAGAATACCGCGATCCTGTGTGAGAATAATGCGATGTTCCCTTTGAGCCTGTTCAACAATTTCTTCATCTTTAAAATTGTTGCGATAATCTGCATCGAACCCCAATAACCGCAGCCATCGGGCCAGCTTTCCTAAATGGACATCCAGAATATATGCCGGATGCCTTAACGGTTCGGGACGCAGCCGAATAACAGGAGAAATATCCAATGCCTCGAACGTCGGATAAACAGCCACCCGGTCTTCTGGCCGGAGTTGATAGTTGAAATCCACAGAGTGACCGTTCACACAAATCAGGTCCACTTCAGTGTGGGGAACGCCGATAGCCTCTATCGCATCTTTAACGGACGGATGCCCGCTGAAGCAATAGGAAAATGCGGATTTTACCCTTTCCGAAGACAGAAAATCATTGAGTTCTTCATAAAACCGGAACTCTGCTTTATGCTCTGCCCCCTTCATACATTATCCGCTATTTTGAAATAAAAAACAGTTAAATGCGCACCTGACGGACAACCGCAGTCAAGCACGGTCATTCAACTGCCTTCACCGGCCTGCGTATCCAATTTCTCTAATATCAGAGAAGCCGCTTTCTTGCCTGATCTCAACATGCCCCCAAAAATCGGACCCATTCTTGGTCCCCCAAACGTTGCATTGGCCGCCATGCCTGCAACATAAAGACCAGAAAATACTTCTCGTGTATTTTCCAATGTCAAAGCCTCCGCCCGGTCAGACCACATGCTCTTTTCTCCCTCTATCTCCCCGGATTCAGTCAGCAGCCTGCCCGGTACTTTTTTCCTGACCACATGAACCACTTCCGTGGCATGTCCTGTGGCGTCAATGACATAACGGGCACGCATAGACAGTGGATCTACATGCAAACCGGCAATTTCTACTGCAGACCAATTCAGCACCAGCCCGGTCACACGATCCTTCCTCATCAAGACATCTTCCGCACTCATGCAATTGAACACGATCAATCCGGCTTTGGACGCTTTGGATGTCAATGTCGAAACGGCCTCAACGGAATCAGCCGTGTAATAATTGGGCTGAAATTCTCTGTATCGAATTTGTAACTCATCCAGAATAGGGAGGGCATCTTGTTGAACCACAATTTCATTAAATAACATTCCACCACCCCACATGCCTCCGCCGATACTTAATTTGCGCTCAAACATAACAACCTTTTTTCGCGATTTGCTCAAATAGTAACCGGCCACAAGCCCGGCGGGACCGCCGCCGACAATCGCTACATCCGCTTCCAGGTTTTCAGACAATTTTTCATAAAACCGCTGAAGGATTGCTCTTGAAATGACAACTTCATCTAACATTATGTTCCTTTCATATTTATATGTGTCCTTGATTCTTACCTGGAATGGAAGCAGAAATCAGAAACTGGATGGAAAAACTGTTTCGTTTCCCTTCGCAGGTATCATCCTGATCAGGTTCCAAGGGTGTCATCTCAGTCCCATTCGCTCGGGACACCCCTAACGGCTGGTTAGATAAAGTTAATAAAAAAATGAGGTTTTCTCAAGATAAAAAGCTTGACAAAATTCCATTTATTCCTTATTTTAAAGTGATCACAAAATAGAAGTTTGTATTGATTGAGTGATAATCAATAAAACCCGCTCATTATTTTGTGAATTCCCAGCCAGAAAATCCGTGTTCTTTTCATTTAAGCTCAGGTTGCGATTCACCCATCCATTGTTTAAATGAGGATTATTAAATAAGTAGCCAATAAAATATCTGTATTCATATCACTTGTATCAAATCCAATAGAAAATAGATCTCCGATATAATCTTATGTTCCATTAAAATAAATATATACAATAATTTATAATATCAACAAAGTGTTATCTAAGAGGAACCCATGGATATTGCAGAATTAAAAAAGCTGAAAATTTCAGAGCTGAATAATCTGGCTCAGGAAATGAATGTTCCCAGTTATTCGGGTTTGCGAAAACAGGAATTAATCTTTAAAATTCTCGAAACGCAAACCGAAGCCGATGGCAACATCTTTTCCGAAGGTGTACTGGAAATCCTGCCCGATGGTTATGGTTTCTTACGATCATCCGATACCAATTATCTCCCCGGACCCGACGATATCTATGTTTCACCGTCACAAATCAAACGATTCAGTCTGCGAACAGGGGACGTGGTTTCCGGTCAAATTCGGCCACCGAAGGATAACGAACGATTTTTTGCCTTAATCAAGGTCGAGGCCATTAATTACGAAAATCCGGAAATTGCCAAAAGTAAAATTCTGTTTGATAATTTAACCCCGCTTTATCCCTCAGATAAATTCGAGCTGGAAATTGACGCCCGCGACTATACACTCCGTGTCATGGACCTTTTGACCCCTCTCGGTAAAGGTCAACGTGGTCTGATTGTCGCACAGCCCAGGACAGGAAAAACCATTATTCTTCAGAGAATCGCCAATGCGATCGCGAAAAATCATCCGGAAGTACATATGATGGTCCTGCTGATCGACGAACGTCCGGAAGAAGTTACCGATATGGAAAGATCGGTCAAAGCGGAGGTCATCAGCTCCACATTTGACGAACCGGCGGAACGGCATGTACAGGTGGCCGATATGGTGTTGGAAAAAGCCAAACGTCTGGTAGAATACGGGCATGATGTTGTCATTTTACTGGATTCGATAACCCGGCTTGCCCGTGCACATAATGTTGTTGTCCCTCATTCAGGAAAAATACTATCCGGCGGTGTGGATTCAAACGCCCTGCACCGGCCCAAACGTTTCTTTGGTGCCGCCCGGAACGTTGAAGAAGGCGGCAGCTTAACCATCATGGCCACGGCATTAATTGATACGGGAAGCCGGATGGACGAAGTGATCTTTGAAGAATTTAAAGGCACTGGCAATATGGAATTGCAGCTGAATCGCGCTCTGAGCGACCGTAGAATATTCCCGGCCATTGACATCAACAAATCGGGCACACGGAAAGAAGAGTTGCTCATTCCCGAACCCAGCCTGAATCGTATCTGGATATTACGTAAATTACTCAACGAATTAACCATGACCGAGGCCATGGAATTTTTGCTGGATAAAATGAAAGGTACGAAAAATAATAAAGAGTTCTTAAATTCAATGAGTTCGTGAAAAAATGACATTTCCAAGTTAAAAATCAAAACCTGTTTTTTACAACTTTCTTTATAATTTCAACATACAATAACAAATCTGCTTTCCCCGAGCGTCCGCAGCGGGCCGATCAAAAATATACGATTCATGAAATATTGCATTTATGGCCCCGAGGGAGGCAGCCCCGGGGCCATTTCGAAAAAGCAAGCCAATTTCAAGAAGGAGTGCTGAATTAAGCATGCTTCATGATCACTATACAATACGGAATGGTTCCAAAAAGGATTCAATAAAATTTTAGAGATATCATAATCCTTGACATTATTGAGAGTATTCGCAGACCGTGTATCCCATCAGTGATTCTTTGTATACTGAATCGATCTGTCCAGCACGCCATTATTCTTTCATCAACGCCATTTCAATCTGAAATTTATTCCCTGCATCCTATAATCTATTACATGAATATCTTTAAAATCATTTTTTCTTTTGTTGAATGGATTGCAAAATCCGGATAATTCTAAATATTCGATTTTATATCTCCAGCAATATCAAGATATTATTCGTCATAAGAGGCTTTCTGCCGCAGATTGAATATACGATCATTCTTTTTTAACGACCTCTTGTGACAACGATCGCTTGTCGTAAAAATTGTATATTGTTTGGCACAAAAATTGTTATTATTAATAATAAGGCCTATTATATTATACATCATAGTATTATGAGGAGATTGACGATGTCAGACGATCCAAACCTATTGTTTGGAAAACAAAAATTGTTACAACTGGTTTTTCTGATTCTTATAATTCTCCTTGCCCTGCAGATATCTGGAATGGCACTCCAGGACGCCCTAAGCAACAGGCTTCCTGTGGCGTTGATTTTCCGGATAATCGGATTTCTGTCGTTCTTTTGCGCAATGACTCTATTCTGGATTGCAAGACAAATGCATATCGATCCCATGAAAGGGGTATTGGAAATCGGAAAAACGCTGAATACAGAAGACTGTCCAAAGCTGACAAGAGCCTTAACCGACTTGGGACAGGGAGATCTATCGGAGCAGCTCGTACTGAAATCAAAACCCTTAAAATTAAAAAATACAACTCAAATCATTCCCATGATACAAATGATCAACAGTCTCGTGATCAACCTTCAAAACAGCGTTAAGGAATTTAATTCAGTCACCGGTATTCCCTGCTTGCGTTTATGCTTTGTCGGTGCCGACTCTTTTCTGGAGGGCAACCGATGTGCCGAGGTCATGGCAGATACATTAAATGGGAAAGGTGAGGTTGCCATTGTTCTGGGCAGTTTCAAGCATATTGGCCACGACCTGAGACGAAAGGGCCTTGAGGCCCATCTTCTTGACAAACACCCGGATATACATATTGTGGATGTTTCTGAATCTCTTACGAACAAAAAACGGGTTTATGATTATATGCCGGAATTATTAAAAAAGCATCCCAATCTTTCGGGGGTCTATTTCACAGATACCAATTCAAGTGAGGGATGTGTGGAATATATTAAAGAGAACAAAAAATATGACTATTTAAAAATCATATCGCATGATCTGTCGGCCACCACAGTTGAGTTTTTACAGGAGGGAATCGTTACAGCTTCATTGAGTCAGGATCCTATTGCGCAGGGTTATAATCCGGTCATCTATCTTTATAATCATATTACAAGCAACTGGATACCCCAGACGCCGCGTCTATTGACGCATATGGATGTCGTCACGCAAAATAATTATCAAAAATTCTGGAAACCCGGTGAAGGGAGCATTCAAACATCCGAAATCACCACGCGCCTGGCCAAGGTCATCCAGACAAAAAATAAAAAGCCTTTACGGATCGTTGTACTGGGGCGGTCAGAGGCAACATTCTGGGAGGAGACCCGTAAAGGGGTTGTCTCTGCAGCGGCAGTTCTAAAACCGTTAAATACAAAAGTGGAATGGATTGTCCCCAAAGAAAATAAAGAAAAAGGGGATATTTCCGCCGCTGTTTACGGGCCATGGATCGAAAAGCTGGTGAAAGAAAAATGCGACGGCATTGCCGTTGTGGCTTCGGATAGCGATCTGGTGCCTTATATTAACAAAGCCGTCCAGGCCGGTGTGCCTGTGGTTACCTGGAATACAGAACCAGCCAGTTTGGGAAATTTAATTTATACGGTAAAGGACCAGGCTGAGAAATTGAAAAACCTGAGTGAGAAACTGGCATTTTCAGCGACACAATCCACCCAGGCTACCGAGAGTGTAAAAGCTGCCATGGGCGGCATGTCCGAGGGGGCTGTACTTCAGAATCAAGAAATCAGTGCAACCAAAGGCGTTTTAGGCGCATTGCTTCAAAATATTTCTCTGGTCAATCGGAAAACCGAAGAAAGCTCAAAAGCCGCTGAACGTACGGTTCAAGCAGTATTCGATGGCTCAAAAGCCATGGTGAATACTCTGGACAGCATGAAAACTGTGGAGCATTCTGTTACTGAAACGGGAAAAATTGTAGAAGATCTTGAAGAGCACTCCACCAAAATAGACAATGTTGTTGAATTAATCAGTGATATTGCTTCCAGGGTCAATGTGCTGGCACTGAACGCATCCATAGAAGCCACCAAAGCCGGAAAATATGGAAAGGGATTCAGTGTAGTTGCCAATGAGGTCCGCACATTGGCAAAAAGCACCCGGGATGCCACACAAAATGCCATTCAATTGGTGGTATCAGTAAGAAATGGCATTGAACAGGTTCAGAAAATGATGTCCGAAAGCCTGCGCCGTCTTCATGAAACCACCCAGTCCACAGAAGGTGCGAAACAAACAGTAGAAGATATCACAAAGCTCGTAGAAGTGGATCAAAGTCGTGTAAAGCAAATCGCAGAAATGGTCATGCAGATGCAGGCGTATTCCAACCAGGTGGGCGAAGCCATGGAAAAGGTAGCCAGTATCAGCGATAAAAACGTAAAAACCGTTGAAATTGTAAACGAATCCACCAAAGAAATGAGCAAAGAACTGGATAAAGTGTCTGAGCTGGCTCAATCTCTCGAAAATATGGCTGTAGGCGAACAGCAATTACTGGCAAAGTTTCGATTAAACATTCATAATACAGATCGCAAATGAACATACCTGACAATTACCAATTTTATTGCCTGAAAATAAATGGGGTATCGCTCTAAATGATGTATCATTGACCCAATCTTGGCAATAAATTCAACATCATTGCACATTGACCTTTTTAATATGTCTTTTTACCGACAGCCTGCGATGAGCCATTCTGTCCGAACTGTTTTTTTAGCAATACATAGTAAATCGAATTTATTATTCCTCTGTTTTCAGTACGCTTTTTATATTCAAAACGCCCGATATTAATCCCTGAGAAGAGGCAGTCAACACAAGGTTTCCCGGTGTTTGTTCCGATTGCACGATAATTTGAGCCAATCCATGAAAAGCACTGCGTTTCCATCCAGCCGGAGGTACAATCACCTGGATAATTCCCGGATCTGTGTTGAGATTTTCCCATCGATGCCGCTTGATTAGAGGCGGCCCAACCACAGCAAAACTATTTTTTCCGGATTTTAAAATAATATGATCCAGCTTATAGGCCTGATCCGGCGCTTCCCGCTGTATGTCTCCGGCAATAAACCGGCCGTTGATGTAAATGGATTGCATCTGACATAAACTTTTTGAGAATAAAGTTACTTTCGCATTATCAGGTAATTCCGGCAAGTCAAACTTGCCGCGAATCACTCTGGCCTTGATTGGCGTCTGCTTTTTATCAGGATTTTCCCATGCATCACTAAATGCAGACAGCCATTCCGAATCATCATAATCATAAGCTACTTCAGGACGGTTGTCCATGCCATCCACCGCCAATGCTTTCAGGCTATCGATATTGACCTGAATCACAGTTTGAACATATTGATCCGGCTCATGACATGAAGGATCTCCATTCCCCGTTCCGATGATTTTACCCGGACCTTTCAGGTGAAAGGTGATTTCTTGATTTGCATCCGGTTCAAGCCGGCCCTTTGAGTCCTGGATTCGCACGGCAATTATTGAAATATCCCGGCCATCTGCTTTTATTGTGGATCTATGTGGTTTGAGTGCGATGGTATGTGCACCGTCCGTTGTTTCCACGCAATATGTCAGGACTGTTTTCCCGCCTGTAAATCCACGGGCCTCGAGCACACCGGGCTCATAGAGAACCTTCCACTCCAAATGTGAATATTTTTCCATCGTCTGACGACCCAAACTCGAACCATTCAAGAGCAATTCCACTTCCTCGCAATTGCTGTAAATCCACACATGGATTTCCTCACCTTCCCTGCCTTTCCAATTCCAGTGGGGCGAGATATGAAGCACCGGTTCAGATGTCCACCAGGCTTTCAGATAATAAAACGGATCTTTGTGAAAACCGCACAGATCCAGAATTCCAAATTGTGAGCTGACTGCCGGAAAACCGAAAGGATTGGATTCACCGCGATAATCAAAACCCGTCCAGTAAAACAATCCTGCTAAATAATCGCGTTCCGCATAATATTTCCACCCGGTTTCAATGCTCGATCCGTTGGGCCGGCGGTCGGTTGGCGCCATATGGGCATTTTCATTGTCATCCACATACACACCCCGTGTTCCCTGAGTGGTGCTTTCTTCCGTTCCGATCCCCGGTTGTCCTGGAAACCGTGCATGATGTTCGTCTGTATTTCCATGCCGGATATAATTGTATCCCATGACATCAATGACCGTGGAAATACCCAGCCCCCATCCTCCGCTGCTTGCCGCTGTTACCCTGCGTGTTGGATCCAGCCCTCTGGCTATGTCCTGCATGGTTGATGCGATCCGGGCGCCCTTCACATTTCCTTCAATGGCCCATTCTTCATTTCCCAAAGACCAAATAATGACACTGGGATGATTTCGGTCTCTTTCAATCAGTCGTCTGAGTTGATCCAACGGCTCCGGTGAACTTCCCATCAGGCGATTCTCATCAATCACAAGCATACCAAGCCGGTCACATGCATCGAGCAATTCAGGAGCAGGCGGATTGTGGGAGCAGCGGTAGGCATTACATCCCATGGCTTTCAATCGATCGATTCTGAATACCTGCAACTCATCAGGAAGCGCTGTGCCCACTCCCGCATGATCCTGATGATTATTGGTTCCTTTTAATTTAACGGATTTGCCATTCAAAAAAAGGCCCTGATCTGGATCAAATCGTACCGAACGGATCCCGAAACAGGTTTCAACCCGGTCGACCAGGGAATGATCTTTTATGACTTTTGTAACCATTTGATATAAAAAGGGCGATTCACAGGACCAAAGTTCAGGTTCTTTCACGGGCAGGATTCCTGTATACTCCTGCTCTTTTCCGCTTGTCAAGATCAGATTCTCCAATTTTTTCGAAGCAACCGTATGTCCGTGTTCATCTATGATCAGCGTCTGAATATCAAACACGGCTTCAGATGTGTCCTCATTAACAACTTTGGCACACAGTGTGACATCCGCCTTGTCCTTATACACGTCTGAGAAAACAAACAGGCCGTCATGAACAATATGCAGGGGAGACATTTTAATTAACCAGACATGGCGGTAAATACCCGCTCCTTCATAAAACCAGCCTTCTTCCATAATCACATCCACCCTGACAGCAATAATATTCTCACCCCCGTAATTCAGATAATCGGTGATGTCATACCAAAAACCGCTGTACCCACTGGGCTCGTGTCCCAAATAGAATCCATTCACCCAAACCAATGAATTTCGAAACACACCATCGAATTGAACAGAAATCCGGCGGCCCAGATCTGATTCGGGTATCCAAAAGGATTTTCTGTACCAGCCGATACTGGTTTCGGGAAAATTTCTGCCAATCGCCTTATAACCATGGCTATGGCTTCCTCTACTTTCAAAAGACTGCTCAACAGCCCAATCATGAGGCAAATCCAGAATTCTCCAGGCCCGGTCATCAAAATTTGCCGAAGCCGGCCCGTCACCATATCCTGCTTTGGCAAAATAGGAAAAATATCCGGTAGCATGTTTAAAATCTTTGTCAGTATCATAAGGATGGCCGAAAGCAAATTTCCATCCTGAATCCATCAATATACATTCCCGGTTTTCATTTTTCGCCTTCGCAATGATAAATGAACCAACAAAAAACAGGAGCATCATAGGAACTATTTTTTTGAAAATCAGCCTCATAGACATGGCGAATTCCCTGAATTAATATAAGTCTTGAAAAATCCCTTAATAAGAAAACTCCGAACGATTATTTTTTTTTCATGATCTTAGTGAAATAAATCAGATTTTCTAATTCGACTTGAAGATTGACTGTATTGATTTCCACATGCTCTGGCGCTTGAAGCCGAATCGGCGCAAAATTTAAAATGCCTACGATTCCTGCGTCCACAAGCTTGTGACAAATTTCCTGAGCCGCTCTTTCCGGTACAGAAAGAATGGCAATCTCAATTTGTTTATTCTTAATAAAGGCTTTCATATTTTTTATTGAAAAAACAGGAACCTGTGCTTTCGGATTGATTTTCGCAGGATTGATATCAAATCCGGCGACAATGGCGATGCCCTCTTTCTCAAACCCTTTATACTGAATCAGCGCTCGTCCTATATTGCCGACTCCAATGACAATCACTCCATGAACCTGATCTTTTCCAAGGATGATCTGCATTTTATCCAGAAGAGTGTCAATATTGTAACCGCCTCGTTTGTTGCCGGCAATGCCAAACAGAGAAAAGTCTTTTCTTACCTGAGCAGATGAAACTCCTGTGGCGTCTCCTACGGTATCTGAAAATACTTTTACAAAACCCAAATCCTTGAATCTCAGCAGGACTTTTCTGTATCGTGACAACCGGGATACGCACTTTTTACATACAACCATTATTCTGCATCCAATCGATTGATAACAAGATATTTCGATAAATACGAATAAGCCTTTTCATTCCGCAAAACGAATGCTTTTAAAAAATAGCCTGAAGCCCAGTACGCAAACCGGATACACCATAGAGAAAGCAAAAACAGACAGGCAAATCGGGTCATTTCAAAATGATCCGGATCACTATAAATATGAATCATTACCGTCACAATAAAAAGCAGGCTGATATCCAGCAATCGCGAACGGGATTTCAAGGAAGCAGAGGCGAATAGACCGTATATTGAAAGAGAGCCGAATAACGATAGAAAGCCCCAGCAGCCAAACGTCATAAAACCCAGAGCAATGCTTGCCAGCAGGGTTACAGGAGATAACAGATAGGACAGCCATATCGTCAATTTTTCAAAATATGGTGACTCGCCGGTCTCTTTTTTAATCAATGGGGCGGGAATATGCGTATAAAATTTCCGTGCCATACTTCGATTCACAATCATGGAAAGCCGGCCCTTTTGATAAAGTTCAGTGAATTGTTGATACTTCATCATTTATTTCTTCTTTCCCAACGCATAATAATAACAGAAGAAACAGAGTCCCGCAAATGCGATCAGGCTGATCAGCTGACCAATAATGGAATCATAATAAGGCAAATGCGTCCCGATATTCCAGATGGGTTTTCCGGTATTCTCAACGACTTTCTGAACAAATTTAACACCAATCGATATGAACCTTATGGGTTTGCCGATTTCATTCAAATTTAAAAAAGCACCCGCCACACCCATCAGTGCCCCTCCCGCAATAAATCCCGACGCAATCAATGTTCCGCGCTCTTTGGGACTGCTCTTCTTTGCTTGTTTCATTCGTTCTGATTTTTTATTGACCCTATGCGCCACAATACCACCCACCAACAGCGGCATATTAATCTGAATCGGCAAATACATGCCCAGGGCAAATGCCAGCGGAGAGATCCCAATCATCTCAAGCAGTATCGCAATCAAAGCGCCCATTGCATATAAAAGATAAGGGATCTGGGATTCGATCATCAGTGACTTGATGATCACAGCCATGAGATTTCCCTGGGGTGCCGGAATCGCAGGATTGGCAACGCCGCCTTCCAGAATGCCGCCGCCCACGGTAAATCCATATGCTTTGTGAATTAACAAAATAGCCAGAGATACGGATATCGCAGAAACAATAACTCCTAAAAACTTCCATCTCTGCTGGTTTCTGGGCGTTGCTCCCAGCCAGTAGCCTATTTTCAGATCTGTAACAAATGCCCCTGATGTCGACAAGGCTGTACATACAACGCATCCCATAATCAAAGCCACTGTCATTCCCACGGTTCCGGACAAACCGACTGCCAATAAAGCCAGAGAAGAAATAATCAATGTGATCAGCGTCATGCCCGATACGGGATTGACACCCACGATGGCAGTGGCCCGGGCAGCCACCGGTGTAAAAAGAAACGCCAGAATTGCAATAATAATCACACCGACCAATGCGACCTTCAAAGAAAATCCAACACCGCCGGCAGGCGCTGCAAAAATCTGAAAGGCGCCAAAGGCAGCCAGAATCGTACAAACGATCAGGACAATCACCCATTTGATCCGCATATCCAGATCTGTTCGTTTCTGGCTGCTCGCATGCGTGCCATGGGTGATTTCCTGCAATCCGACCTTAAATGAACTGACGATTATTTTACCCATCTTGGCAATGCCAAGGAATCCTGCCATGGCAATCGCACCGATTCCGATCTTTTGTACATAATTTGAAAATATCTGCAATTCATTCATTTCTGCAATGGGCACACTGCCTGGCGGGATAATCGCCGGAATGTGTTGGCCGAAATGAAAAATCAATGGGAGAAATACCAGAAATGATAATATAGAGCCTGCCGCTATGATCGATGCATATTTAACACCTACAATATAACCCAGTCCAAACAAAGCGGCCGTGGCGTCCAGTTTCAACACCCATCTGGCTTTTTCTCCAAGAACAGCACCAATTTTAGGTATCAGTACATCAGTTCTTAATGCCTTGGGCCATACATGCATGGCCTCTACAAAAAAATCATAAATACCGCCTACAATCATGGAAATCACCAGCACAATGGCGGATTTACCTCCGGTTTCACCCGTTGTCAGGATTTCTGTTGTGGCAGTGGCTTCTGGAAAAGGCAGATTGCCATGTTCTTCCGCACAGAAGAACCGGCGCAGCGGGATTAAAAAGAGAATGCCGAGAAATCCTCCCAGAGTGCATGCAACAAATGTGTGGAGTAAATTCACTTCCAGACCGAGAATATAGAGTGCGGGCAGTGTAAAAATTGCCCCGGCAACCACCACACCTGAAGCGGAACCGATTGATTGAATGATAACATTTTCCAAAATGGTACTTCGCCTTGCATACAATCCAGCCATACCGACTGCGAGAATGGCAATGGGGATGGCCGCTTCAAACACCTGACCCGCCACCAGACCCAGATAACAGGCTGCAAATGAAAACACAACGGCCATAATCACGCCAATGCCCGCAGAGCGCAAGGTCACCTCATGCTGTGACTGGTCGGCCGGGATATAGGGAATATATTTTTCACCTTTTTTTAAGGGCGTGTAAGCATTGGCCGGCAGGCCTTTCGCGGGGCCGGATGATTGTGAAGCCATGGCGTCTCCTTCCTGTACGATGGAAATAATAAAAAAAAGCATCTATTCACCGGATGAATACATGCTTAAATAATTTGAATAATCCATTGGAATCAATCATTTGTTTGATCATCTGGATTCGCTCCCGAAAACCAGTTGTTCCAACATACAAAAATTTTATTTTTAAGGCAAGAAATTATTCGGCTGAAGGTTAAATAAAACGGCAAAAACAGCTTCACCCGTGATCGTTACAAATCCCGGGAAAAAACTTATTTTTATGGATACAGTTGGGCATATTGATCTTTTGATATATTAAACAACCGGAGGACAGTGTAGCCGGAAATAAAATGCTGCTGCAACACAATTTTTTATTATCATTCGTTTACCTTCATGAAAATTGTAACTTTTATTCCTTTTTTACTTCCAATGGCTCAAATCAGGGAGATCATAGGCCATGACAATCAATGCGTCACCCTCCTGAAAAGTCTCAAATTTGTCTCCCTCGCCTTCCCACCCCTCCATTGGATTCAGAATCACATGATCATTACGTCGAACACCCAGAAGAATGGCCGGATTGTTCGGATCACGATTGTTGTTCAATAGATCACAAGCTTCCTTAAATGTTTTATTATATACTGCTTTTGGAAATTTTTCACCGCTGACAATATAGAGTTCATTGGTTTCAGGCGTATATTGTAAAAGATGCTCATATGCCTCGGAGAGTCTGTCATAAAGTGTACATTGTGCCAGAATACCCAATCCGTAATCTGTGGAACAAACGATCTCATCAACTCCGGCATCCTTCAAATGAAGCATCTTTCGATGATTAATGACCTCCGCAACAATGTGTGGCTTATTCTCAGAAGCACCCATCAGGCTTTTAATGGCTATTGCGATCAGTGCGGATTTCGCATCTGAATCCGGGAAATCGTCATCCGCCAGAATAATGATACTTTTTGCAAGATGCACACGCGAACTTTTTAAAGTTTCATGAAGTGTTGGATCCCCTTTGACAAAATAAACCTTTTCATAAGCTTTATGCTTGCGTAATTCATCCTCATTGATAATTTTGTCAGAAACAACAATGATATCTGTATCCGGTTCAGCCTGTTCAGCATGAAGCTCATTGATAATTTTATCTCCCCTTTCATTCCAGTTGCATATAGCGATATGCTTTTCATATTGATTTGGCATTTTTGCCTCCCAAAACCGTTTATAAACAAAAACAGATGCAATGTGACCCGTAATTAGGACCATCAATGCAGCCCCCAGGATAAAAATGAAGAGAGAAATGAATCTTCCCCCCATCGATATCGGACCGAATTCTTCAAAGCCGCTGAGTAAAAAGACCGTCGTAAGCCAGAATGCATCAAATATATTTTCACATTTTTTGTTAATATTGTGCTCAAGACAGTATAATCCGATGCCCGACAAAATAAAAACAATAACGAATATTAAAGCAAACGCGGCAAGTGCGTTCATTTTAATGTTGCGTAATTTCATCCGAGCCAATTCCTTCCTCTGCAGAAAAGTCAATTACTTGCGACTTATCATTGAAGTAACAACCGGAGCATAGGTAATGGATATTATTTATTGAATGGGGCATGTGCCATATCAATAAAATATGAGGCACACAACTCCCCCCCGTCGAAAGCTGTCAACCACTTTTGAAAAATTATGAATGTCTGATTATATGAAAATTTTGATCTAAATGCAATAAAAAAAGTTTAATAAAACCGTATGATTATACCTTTTCTTTACTTTCGTCTTTACCACTAACCCGAAGCGACCAGACTGGTCGTCCTACTTCTGATCCATCACCCTTATGTAGTTCGGCCGGCCTGGCCGACCATTAAACAACGAAAACCTAAGATTCAAACCATATGCAGATATCAAATAGTATTTGCTATAAAATTCTTAATACACTTATTCATTTCAATCCCACAATGGTTCGATTAAAACGCCCACGCCATAGTTGACAGTTACTCTTGACACTTGATTTCAATCCCACAATGGTTCGATTAAAACTAACCAAGCAATTTAAATTAGAAAGGAATTTAAAAAATTTCAATCCCACAATGGTTCGATTAAAACTAGGAGGTTATCATGTCAACACCGACGTTTATTTTCATTTCAATCCCACAATGGTTCGATTAAAACACTTTTGGAAAACCGCCCTCAAATGCTTTATGTGTATTTCAATCCCACAATGGTTCGATTAAAACTTTATTGCTAATCAGTTTGTTGATGATTTAAGCGTGATTTCAATCCCACAATGGTTCGATTAAAACACAAAAACGAATGTTGCTGATGTTGTACAATTCCGAATTTCAATCCCACAATGGTTCGATTAAAACTTGCAGTACAGGTGGCAGAAATGGCACCCAATCTTAATTTCAATCCCACAATGGTTCGATTAAAACTGCGGATTCGAAAATCGATAGCGAGGGGTTAGATTTATTTCAATCCCACAATGGTTCGATTAAAACTAAATCCCGGATTGCCGCTTTTGATCAGATAAATCTATTTCAATCCCACAATGGTTCGATTAAAACTGCCGCGAAAACAATTGACTGGAACGAAGTTCTTAATTTCAATCCCACAATGGTTCGATTAAAACCCACAGGTGCGTCTGCATTCTCCATGATCAACATTTCATTTCAATCCCACAATGGTTCGATTAAAACTGCACGCATTCCGTATCTTCGTGCGTAGGCTTCTGAATTTCAATCCCACAATGGTTCGATTAAAACAATACAACCTGGCGCAAATTCGGGCAGAAATTTTTAATTTCAATCCCACAATGGTTCGATTAAAACTCTTTTACGGCTCCGAATTCTGTTATATTTATTTCCCATTTCAATCCCACAATGGTTCGATTAAAACAAAATCAACCGAAGTTGTGGGATAGGTTGAAGGCTAATTTCAATCCCACAATGGTTCGATTAAAACTTTGATAATATTCAGACCAATAAATCAATGTGCATATTTCAATCCCACAATGGTTCGATTAAAACCCACGTCGACCTTCGCGTCGTAACTGACGATTTTCTATTTCAATCCCACAATGGTT
>JAFGCO010000051.1 GCA_016932575.1 bacterium | reverse complement strand
CACCGGAAATCCCTACTCGGTCGCTTCGCGACCTCCTATCAAGGGATTCCACCAGCAGCCTTCGGCTCTGGTGAATCGCCGGGTTATACCCTTTAGAGTTGTTTTAAAATTTAATTTAAACATATATGGAGGGAATAATGGAAACAAAAAAAGGCAGAAATCTGTTTGTCGCTGTCATTTTATTAATGACAGGTATTGTTCTTTTTAATCATCCGCTCTTAGCAGAATGCTGGGATGAGATTACCATAATCGGAGACATCCCTGAGCCACGATGGGGACACAGCATAGTTAAAATGGACACTGAAATTGTTGTTTTTGGAGGTGCTGATGAATCAGGTTTGGATTTAGGTGAATTATGGAAGTTTTATAAAGATGAAGATAAATGGGAACGTATAGTCCCCCAAAATAATCCTCCCCCGCCAAGAAAAAACCACTCTGCCTTTATCTACGACGAGAAAATGTATATTTTCGGCGGCAGTTCGGGATCAACCTGTTTGAACGACTTCTGGCATTATGACTTTGACACTCAGATCTGGACACAATTGGATTCCAGTCGTGGAGATACGCCCAAACCACGCACGGAGGCGACCATGACCGTTGTGGGCGACAAGGCCTATCTCCAGGGGGGGCGGAATCCGGCAACAGAAACCATCTTTAAAGACCTGTGGGTTGTTTATCTGAATACCTTTGGGATGGAAAAACTGGCAGACATGGGGGAGTATGAGGGCCCCCGATACGGGCATAGCTCCGCAGCTGTGGGAAATGACATTTATATTTGTGGCGGAAACGGCAGTCCCTGGGGATACCATACGGGTAATCTGGTCTACCATACAGACGGGGGCACATGGGACATTGTGGACTGGAAGCCCAAAGCCGGTTTTGCCAGTTTTAACCAAGTGATGCTCAGAATGTACACCACCATGCTTTACAGGGCCTTGGATATCTTTTTATTCGGCGGTCAATGTCCCAAAGATCATCCCTATGGCTTTTTTCCCAAAACCAATCGCTCTCAAATTGCCGAAGAAGACACTATTCTCTGCGATATGTGGAAATTGAATCTGGAGGACAGCACCGTGACCCGTTGTGCCGACCTTCCGGTTGCCCTGACTCAGGCGGCGGGTGTTGATATGGACGGCGAGTTTTATATTTTCGGCGGCATGAAGTCAGACGGTACAGCCATTAACACCCTGTACAAATACATCGAAGGGGACACTCCGGTTGAAAAAACGGACCAGAATCCAAAAGTATCCCTTCTGTATCCCAATTATCCCAATCCTTTTAATCCAGTCACTACCATACGGTATACCATTCCGAAATCCAGCCAGGTCAGATTGGGTATTTTTGATTTGCAGGGCAGAGCGGTAGAAAATCTGATTGATCAATATCAATCTTCCGGGGACCACAGTGTCTCATTTGATGGGAGTAACCATTCCAGCGGTGTATACTTTTATAAACTGGAGGCAGAGAGGCATACACAAATCAGAAAGATGCTGCTGATCAAATAGCGGAGTACAGGGTATAAATCGGGTAGCCGGGGGTTTTTCTCCCCCGGCCCTTTATCCCGTGAGATAAACCATAAAATGGTTTATAACTTTATATCAGAATTGAAATAACAAAATCAAATAGAACAAAGTATTTTATCTTAATTATCTCACGGGACAGGCACCACCGGACATGCGGGTCCGCATCCGGCGATTCATCGAGGGATGTTGTTAGACATCCTGTGAAACAAGATGTTCTTTGTCACACAACAAGGCTGGCGGTTATCTACGCGCCACGATCATGACTATCCCTGTTCAGGGATCAATGCCAAATTATGAGCGAGACAATGCTCCTCCTTGACTTCGATGTTCAGGCCTTCACCCTGTCCTGACTATTACATCAGGCATTTGGCTACTATGCCTTTTGCTGACTTCTATCTGGTTAACCAATCAAGTTACCTTGGTTGGCGCCTTGACAATTCGATTCGACTTGCTGTCTATTCTTAGCGCGAATTCATGGACAGCACATGCGTTCGCCAGGGCTTTGAATCCGATATCCCCAACCGGTATTAATCGAATCAATGTCAATGCATATCAGACAGATCTCCCCGGATAAGGAGCGTGAACTGTCACAGCACATCTGCGTCATTTACCATACCTGATGGATCACTGGACTTTGTCATCTGTGGCTGACTCGCCCACAGGCTTGGCCTTGTATGACGTTCCTGTTCGTCAGATCGCTGCTTTGCTACAGGCTTCCTTCAGACGGAATCTCGCAACGCCGCCCTTGCCTTTCACTAATAGTTAACGTAACTTAACTAATGTTACGGTGATCCTCCTAAAGGGGACTTTCACCCCATTAGTTCACGCCCATGCCGGGCGTACACAATTGGCTCAACTGGAATTTAAACCCTGACAGTTTTAGTGGAATCGCCTTTTAGAGAATTGCTTTTTCAAAAAAGATTCTCGTTTTGTTTTAATCCAGTTAGCCTGCTTGCTATAAACAAATACAAAAAAAGGAGTACAGCCATGAAATTCAAAACACTAATGATCATCAAGGCTGCTGTTTGTTTAGGTTTTGGTCCATTGCTGTTGTTTGTGCCTGGTCAATTACTCAATCTTCTGGGGACATCATTTGGCCCAGGTGCTGCCCTGACAGCGAGGGAATATGGTGCCGCACTTTTTGGAAATCTTTTTCTTACCTGGATTGCCCGAAAAGCAGAAGACTGTATTGCTAGACGCGCTATTATTTGGCATTTATTCATATATGATGCAATTGCGCTGGTGGCTACAGTGGTTATTCAACTTTCGGGCGGATTAAATGTCCTTGGCTGGGGTATAGTGGCTGTTTACTTAGTCTTTACAATCGGTTTTGGGTATTTTCTAATTCCACAAAATATTAGTAAATAGCCAAGATACAAAGAACGTGATTTTAAGTTTGCTGTTTTTAGAGAGAAAATAGACGATTTTCAAAGTCAGACGCTGAGTCACATGTAAATCTTAACTCTATTAAAGGAATCGTGTTCAATTTCGAGTCCTTATGCTTGTATATTGGGCGGTACGTTCGCATAACGATACCCATATTTACAGCGGCTCTCTTTAGCGATCCGCTAAATTCCGCTTGAAAGTGGAATTTAGAACACAATCTTCGGGATGCTTGCTCATGGCGCGCGTCCTATAAAACAGATTATCTGAACAAAATGACAAAGGAGACTTCTATTGGTTAACAATAAAAAAATATATTCTTTCCTGTATTTACTAACAGGATTTATCTTTCTGATTTTTGCAAACGGCAGATGGATTTTACCGATCGCAACGTTTATGGCGCCTGTTTTCCTGATCCATTTTTACAGTGCTAAAAAACCATTCAAAGGATTCTTGCTCATCCTATTGGCATTATGGATTTCCAATATGATTATCTGGAAAGGAATGATGCCAATGTCAGGTGTTTTTTATTATGTGGTCTGTTTTATGATGAGTCTGTTTACATCATTGAGTTATCTTATAAATCGAATTCTCTCTGCCAGAATAAAAGGAATTATAAGGACATTTGTATATCCTTCAACGGTCGTCGTTATCGATTTCATTGTTGTATCCATAATTCCATCCGGCTCGTTTGGTTCATTGGCTCATACGCAATCTTATTTGCCAATCTTACAAATAGCTTCGGTCACAGGCAACTGGGGTATCATTTTCTTTACAACCTGGACCGCCTCATTTATCAATTGGTTATGGGATCATGGTTTTGAAATAAAACAAGCACAAAAAGGAGCATTGCTTTACGGCATTACTTTACTTATTTTGGTACTATTCGGGCAAATCAGGTTGAACTTAATATCCCAAAAGACTGATACAGTAAGAATCGCCTCAGTGACATTAGATAAAAACCTTGAAAGAGAATTTCATTCAATATCTGAAACGGAAGAGTTTGACAGACTATATGACAAGATAGGTCAAAGCTTTATTGAGTCATGTGGTAAAGCTGTTCAGGCAGGCGCTAAAATCATATTTGGACAGGAAACCTTACTGGGGATCTGGCACGAGAATGAACAGGATTATCTTGAAAAGATTAAACGAATCGCATCAAGAGACAGTATTTACATTGGTCTTTCAATGGCTCTGATCACAGAGGAGGCCAGGAATAATCAGATGCCTGCTAAAAATAAAATGGTCTGGATATCACCGGAGGGGAAGGTTGTGGCTGAATATTATAAAGCCAAACCGATGTATGGAAAAAGGATTTATGGGGATGGAAAACTAAAATATTTTGACTCTCCTTATGGCAGAATTTGTTCAGCCATTTGTTTTGATATGGATTTTCCAAAACTCATTAATCAAATTCGAAAAAGCGACATTGATATGATGCTTGTGCCAGGCAATGACTGGAAAGAAATTTCACCCTACCATACTTTTGTTGCAGCGTCCCGAACAATCGAGTATGGATTCAATATGGTCAGGTCAACAGGGCATGGATTATCAGCGTCATTTAACTTTAAGGGTGAAGTTCTGTCAAGATTGGATTATTTCAGCAGTTCTGAGCATATGATGATATCAGATGTTCCTGTAAAAGGAGTAAAAACCATCTACTCTGTTCTGGGCGACTATTTTGCTTTTTTATGCGCTATATTTTTAATAGTGTCAGCAGCATTCTGTATTTTAAATTTTCTTTGAAAAAATATTAACGTCTCTAAACAATATTAAACTTGACTTGTTGAATTTTTCTCGTACCCGGTGAGACGCCGGGTACGCAAGCCGGGAGCCTCTGCCTCCTGTCATCATGCTTACTTAAAAATTTTCCCTGTACCAAGCGGAACGCTGTGAGAAAGAGCAATCCGGCTCAGGAAGACAGTTTTACAGCCAAAAAATTTCTTATACTTATTTAAAAGGAGATCGGATATAATGGTAAAACAAAAAAGCTTTATCGCAATAGCAGTATTATTCTTCATATTCGCCGCAGCGTTCTCGGTTGTATTATGGCCGGATGTATCGGCTGCTGCAAAAATCGCTTTCTTTGCCACTGGAGTCGGATGCGGTGTGGGGATCGGTCAATATTTTGGACGACAAAAATCAAAATCAAAAAACTGAAATTTAATACATTCGCTTAAAGGGCAGTCGTTATTTTTAACATGATCATGGCAACCTGACTGCAATGGGGAAATCCGCATACCGCTCCAACCGCGGTGTATAGGGGGTCATGGAGACATTTGTGCCTCTCAGCTGGCCCAACCGCTGAGCCTTTTGAATATACTCTTTTGCCAGAGAAGGCAGGTTGAGTTCGACATAAGTCTTTAATTCACTCATGGTGATTAAATCATCCGGTTTTAAATCTGCTTTTCCCTTGAGTCCGTCCAAGATCACATGAGTAAAAAGCCCGTGACCAAGCTCCGGATCTTCAAAACTTGTTTCCGCACCCTTGCAGGATGTAAATACGATGGCTGTATGCTTTGAAATATGTTCTGCAAAACGATCTCCGGGCACTCTGTTTAAAATATCCCCTGAATGGCAGGTATCCAGCAATAAAAGAATCTTTCCTGCATCAAGTTGAATCAGAAATTTCTCAAAATCAGCCCAGCTCAATGCGGACTTCATCAGGTTGGAAGGATTCGATTCTGAAGTACAGAAATAATATTTTCCGTCCGATCCATGAACACCATGACCCGACATGAATATAATGATCACATCCTCAGCATACATATCCGGCAGTTCCTGAAAAGCCAATTTAATATTTTCAGGAGTTGCATTTTCGTTAATCAAGGTATCCACATACACTGTTTCATATAATCTTTTTTCCTGAGCCCCGAAAAATTGCGCAAGCCCGACTGCATCATGACTTGCTGTTTTCAAATCCTGATACTCCCAATGATGATAACGGTCAATGCCGATCATGATAAGAAACAACCTGGATGCATTCCCCTTTTCTTTTTCACAAACAAGGTCGACATATGCAGGCTGACTCATGTTCCCTTCATTATCATAAGCCACGGCTGTCAGTTTATTCACTCCCTGGTACAGGGCAACAGAACCCGTGAGTTCCAGCTTTCCGTAAGAAGAACGATTTATTTCAAGTGCATCAAGATGATGATCATTCAAAATCTCTTTTCCATTGATGTAAAGTTTGATATCCATGACTTCAATATCATCTTGTGCACAAATCCGGACATTGCACTGAAAAGATTGAAACCGATCCTGGTTTGCCGGCTGAACAATTTTTACTGAAGGAGGATTCGGGAGTTGAATAGTTGCATCACCCACGGCATCTCCTGATATATACTTTATAACAACATCAGGATGATAAAATTTATTCTTGAATTGCTTAAAAGTAACCATCTGATTTTTATATTTCCATCCCACATAGTCTTCTGCTTCCACAGAACCATGAAAGTACCCGTTGGGAGCCCATGAAATCCAGTTGCCGTCAAAAAAAGTGAGTGCAGTCACAGGGATGCTTTTTCGAAGCATGTTGTATATTCGCACTTTGTTATCCTGCCCCAGAGTAACCAGTTGCTGATCCTTATTAAAAAAACCCAGGGCATTTCCGCTGGCCTGAACCGGACACATCTGCGATTGAAACACATAGGCAACATGGCCTGTTTTTGTTTCAAAACTCTGCAGATAAGGAGCTGAATCCGTGGTTCCCAGAATGATATGTTCAGACGTACCATCGAATAATAATGAAGCGGGCCGGGCTGCACAATCGACAAAAGACAAAGGACATGGCTTTTTAATCATCATTTGTTTCTGACTCAAATCGATCACATTTAAATAACCGGTCTTCCCTTCAAGCGACAGAAACGCCAGATATTGATTATTCTCACTCATGGCAATAACTGATACAGGTGATGCCCAGATGCAATGACCACGATCCCATACCACTCCGGCAGGAAATTCAAAAAAAAGTATACCTGTCTCTGTTTCCCAGATTTTAATATAATGGCCCAGGGTATACCGTCTTGATGACATTTTATCATTTTCAATAATGATCCTTTGTCCCACAGTCGCATAACAGTAGCGTCCATCCAGACTGAAACCGACTTTGTAAGCCGGAGCACCATAATCCAGATCAAATAATTTTTTGCCAGTAAGCGCATCCCATAAACACACATTGGCTTGAGATTCAGACCGATCCTTTGATTTCTTTATCGTATTAAAAAAACCGTATAATTCAGGTGGTACATGATCACCGGTAATAATAAACCGGCCGTTATTGCCCACTGCGGCGACTCTTGACTGCGAGGGGATATTCGGCCCTGGAAGTGTTTGATATGTTTCCCCTGATTCCAGCTGTCTTATTATGGTTTCATTGTCTCTGGAATATTGAACAACAAACTCCCCGTTTGAGGATATAGAAAAGCCATTTATAGCATTATTTGTGGAGTCAATGAAAAACTGTTTTTTTGGCTGGGCCTCAGAAACGGACCACTGCTGGGCGATCACTTCATCCACATCAATAATACATTGATCCTTATAACGATATCCATAAATCCCGAAAGCACTCTGCGTTTTAACACCATATGACTGTTCTTTTACCCCATACGGATAACTGTACCGGGTCAGACTTGCATGCTGAAAAGAATTTTGCACAGTGCCGATCAAAATATCATTTTTATTTTTATTGATCCGAAAACAATGCATCGGATAATCGCAATGAAAAAAAACCGATATTTTATCATCGTCAAACTTCCGGTGACAGATGGAATATTGATTTTCCTCAAAACGATTTGAAATAAAGAAAACGCCGTCATTTTCAGGCGGCAACTGAATCATGCATCGATCCGAAGCCGGCAACTTTTCAATACCAATAACACGCCCGTCCGGAACAGGGGAAAAGAACATCGTCATATGCCCATCTTTTTTATTCCCTGAAAATACGAGGGTTTTGCAATCCGGAGTCAAATCAACTTTAACAGAGGTTCCATGCATCTCATCCGGTATCGGAATTGTCTTCATGATCCGATTTTCACCCGCCCGCCATACCAGACACTGGATCTGGCCGCCAGCCGATTCGCCGAGAGTGACCAATAAATCCTCACGTTCATTGTAACCCAGGATACGTTGAAAAAAATTGCTGTGTCCATCCACTGAGATACACAATTCGCCCGATACAGCCTCTCTTAATTCCAGCACACAATTTTGATTATGATCATCCCTCTGAGTTTGTATCAGATACCCGACGAGTATTTTTTGATTGCATTTTATTACGCCCCAGGGCATCATTTCTGAACCATATTTAACAGGGATACATCGGTCTTCGCGCCATCGCCACTCCTCAATTTCTATCCAGCCTTTGGGGTGCGAATGCACCAGCAATAAAGACTCTTCTGAAATCCAAAAAATATTTTCGCCTGATTCGAAAGATCTAAACGCCAATAATTGCGCCGTACGATAGTCCCATATCCGTATTTCATGATCCCCAACTGATGCCACACAGGTCTCATCAGGACTTAAATGGATCTTATCCACACTCACATGACTGCTCTGCACAACGATCTCCGGCATCATCTGGCTGCTGAGAGTGAAGCATGAACCTGACATTAACATCAGTAAAATAGTCTTTATATACTTTCCTTTCATATGGATCACTTTCAATTGAACTTCCAGTACAGGTTCTTTTCAATTTGATCAAGGGTCAATAACTGGCTTAATTTGCCCCTGACATAAGATTCGCTGAAATTATCAAGGATTGAAGTCATATCCAATGAAGGCAGTCCTGTTTTTTCCTCTGATTTCACTTCATTGATCTTCATGACCAGTACGGCTTCATTGGGATCCTCAATTTTGCCCTTCTGCCGTGATGATTTTTCTTCTGAGATACCGATATGATTATAGAGTTCCACCAAATTTTTATAGTGTTTGACTGCCTCTGAAAACATCCGGTCCGCATATAAAGTGTCACCGCTCAGGAGCAATGTAATTCCCATGTTGACATACGTGCCGCCGTCTTCCGGGTCAAGCTCAAGAGATTTCTGATAGCACACCAATGCGGAATCCAGCATGTTTTGAATCATATAAGTATTGCCAAGATTATTCGTTACCGCCGCATTCGGTATCCGTTTTTTTGCTGTTGAAAATATTTGGCTGGCCTCATCTTTTCTTCCTGAAAGTGCGTAGTAAATTCCCAGTTCATTTGACCTTTTAAAGTACTCCTCATCAGACAAACTCAGCTGAAGGATCCTTGAATCGATGAATTCTTCACGATCATGACGGATTTGATTAATATCAGACTGAATTTTCTGAGAAAGCATAGATGGATTTAGTGTCACCGACTCAATATCCGCATCAACATGAACAGCCGGATAACCTTGCCAGGCCTGATGCACGGGGACAATTTTTATCTGCTTTAAATCATGATACTGATAATATTTTTCAATACCTGAATGCCAGGCTTTATAAAAAGACTGGTCAATCAGCGTGACTTCAATCGGAATCCAGACCATCCCCTGATAAACCACATAATTCATTGGATCCAAACCAAAAGCAAGCTGCTGATTCTCAAGCACTTCTGTGTTCAGCATCAGAAACAGATGCCCGGGAACATCCAGCAATGCAGTTTCAATACCAACACATTCAAGCATTGCTGCATATAAAACGGTAAGATCGTCACAATCTCCTGCTTTTCTTGAAAGGCTTTCTACCGGATATTGAATATTATCCACAGCTTTTTTTGTTGTGGATACGATACTGTAGGGAGAATACGGATCTTCAATATACTGTATGCCGTAAAGGTGAAGTGCATTAAAGATGTTTATTGCTTTTATCAATTTATCATCAGCAAATGTACGGTATTCTGTTTGCGCATCGATGAGGCTCTGTCTGGAGAATCTCTGCACTCCATCGCTGGTGGTTGTAATAAAGGAAGCTGCCGAAGCGACGCCCTCTGCCCATTGAATGGCATTTTTATTATAAATAATCAAGGGCGTACTGTATTTATCTGAATAGGTTTTCCTCTCGGTTTTATATGAAACTTCTACAGAAACCTGACTGGCCACATCATCATGAATATCGAGAACAACATCACTGATTACGGCTTTTAAATCATAATCATCTGTTATTTTTGGACGGACAATAATGGTTGTATCCGTGGGTTCATCCATAATTTTTGGAACAAATACACTCAGTTTGGTCTGAATGGGTCTTTCACTGATGTTAATCAGTGAAACGGTTCCAAAAGGACGCTTGATGTAATGTTTATATTGAGAGGGAAAAATCTCGTTCACCCGTATATTCTGAATTCTTACTTTGGACGGAAAGAGGTTAAAATAAAAACCCACCGAAAATCGGCTGGTATTTTCCAGAACCGGAGAAAGTGTGTAAGCATAATCTATTTTGATAAATTGCCATTTGAATCCTGCTCCCAAGGAATAAGTGGGGCTTTCCCGGGTAACCAGATCTTTCTGAAAACCGGCGCGCAATGCAAACAGATCAAACAGCTGATATTCAGATCCCAGATGAATCCGATCATCAACATCTGTCGCCACAAGCAGTTCAGGAAACGGTTTATAGGAGGCTCCAAAACGGAGATTCCTTCCATAGATTTTATCACTGCCTCCTCCGTTATAATGAACTGTTGTCTCAATCAGATCATGCGCCATAATCCCTATTCTCCAGTTTGGAGAAAACAGATAAAGGAGTCCCAAATCCGCTCCCCACCCTGTTCCATCGGCTTCTGTCATACCATCCAGGCGGGTCTCCGTTCTGAAATGCCTTATATTCGATCCAATTGAAATTCTGCCGGAAACTTTGTAGGCCAAAGATAAATCGAATTTATTTTGACTGTAACCCAGCTCATCATCATCAAATCCGATATTAAACCAATCCAATCCCACAGCAATACGGTCCGTAAAAGGAACCATAAAGGCAAAATAATTATTTTTGATATCCGTATTGAATAAATCCGCATGCATGGAATTTATCTCATAATGATTGATATGAGGCAGACCAGCGGGATTCCAGTATTGGGCGTTTCCATCATCTGCGATACCTGCAAATGTCTCCCCCATGGCCATGGGCCGTGCACCCACAAAAATCTGGTCACGGGTTTGGGAATAAATGCTGAACGCATGAAGTACGCAAAATGTCATGCAAATGCAAAACCGTTTATGATGATACATTTATCGTTCCTCCTGAACTGAAAATACAAATGACTAGCTATCTGTTCACCACACTCACTGTCTTCTTCATCACTTTACTGTCCGTCTGCACCGTAACAATATATAATCCGCTGGGGGCAACAGCACCGTTTTCATCCCGGCCGTTCCAGCGAACCACATTGACGCCTTCGTTCATGGACCGGTTTTCAGCAACGCATTTCTTCAGCCTGCCGGACAGATTATAAACTTTTACAGTTACATCAGACGGTTTTTCAAGTGGAAAAGAGATGGCTGTCTGGGTATCATATCCGCCGCCTTTGGGAGAAAAAACACGCGGCTGGCACTGCATACCCGCGTATCGATCGGGCGACATATTGGAACTCAAATTTTCAAAAATACAATATCGTCCAAATACGGAAATCCCGGCCGTAACTGTATTCACATCCCGGTCAACCGTCCCGCCAACCAGGCGCCAGGCACGATCATGATAATGACAGATACACAGTCTTTTTTCATCCTCCACATCAATCAAATTCGAATCTGAATAGGCCAGGCATAATCCTGCCGGTTTATTCAGCAATAAATCCCTGGGTAAAATATCATAACCAATTCCAGAATACCTGTATGTATCTAAATCCTGAAAATCGAGATTGTCCCGCGATACACCGCATATAAGTACATTTGTATTTTCAGATAAGCTGTTTGGAGGCAAAGAGAGAGCAACCGTATTGGAAGCATTCCGGACATATCCTCCGGTTTTTGCAATGATTTGTTGAGAAGCTTCAACAATATAAACTGTCATAACATTCTTGGTTTCATGTCCCAAAGAATCTCTCGCAAAAAACTTTATCTGATAAGTGCCTTGTCTGCCCTGAGTATAAATTGTACATAAGGTATCATTTCGGATTTCTGTATAAAAAATGCCTGTGGTATCCCAGACACTGACCTCGTTTTCACTTTCACCCATACCACAGCAGACCCCATAAAAATAAAAATCCTGAATGGGCGAATTATCGAAGATTGAACCTGTAATGGAAAAAATCGATCCAACTGTGCTGTGCGGTTTTGGAGATTCAATAATAATCACAGGCGGCGTAATATCCACACAGAATGTATATTGGGCCGGTGCGGAGATATTGCCCATTTTATCCTGGGCTCTCACATAAAATGTATACGTCCCGCTTGTTAAGGGATTACTGTAATGATAATAGTCATATGAATAAGGACCATAGTACTGTTCCGGATTGACACCGGAATCAACAATGGCATACGAATAACGTATTTCATTATTTTCAGTCTGATCATCTTTACCATAATAAAAGAAAAACGGTGTTGAACTCCCGATTATCTTTTGCGGCTTCTCTTTGATGACAATAAACGGGGGCATATAATCCCCTGAGTAAAAAGTCGCCCCTGAATGATTTGATCCGAACCAATAATCACCCTGCTTATCCTGAAAGACACAAGGGACATAATTTTCCATAATCCCGCTGTTATCGACACGAAATATACTCCAATAATTATCTTTAAAGCGAGCCACACCGCTGCCTGTAGCCACCCAAATGGCACCCGTATTATCCTCGATGATATCAAAAATAAACTCACTGGGAAGATCGCTGTTGCTGATAGTAAATGTATACCATTCATCATCTTGATACCGGGTGAGGCCATTCCAGGTACCCAGCCATAAAGCATGTTGACTGTCCTCAAGAATTCTATTGATAAAATTACTTTCAAGGGGAGAATTTTGCGTATTCATTGTTACCCAGGATCCATCCGGACTCAGTTTGCATACACCGTTATTATTCGATCCAAACCAGTGGTTGCCGTGAACGTCTTCTGTGATTGTGAAAATCTCATTATGGCAGATATCACTGTTGACTGTATTGTACGTCTCCCATTTTCCATCCTTGTATTTCGTCAATCCACCGTAACCCCACTGGTCCGTATTCGTACCAAACCAGATAACACCTTCACGGTCTTGATAAATTGCGTAAACCATATTTGAAGCAATACCGCTGTTAAATGTGTTGAAATTATGCCATTCACCCTCTTCGTATCGCACAACACCCCACCCGGAAACACCCGCCCATATCGTACGCTCATGATCCTCATAAATCGTTAATATAGAATTGAACGGCAGAGACCCATTCTCCTCATTATAATAAACCCAATCTCCTGACTTTTGATAGCAGACCAGGCCGCTATTCATGGTACCGAACCACATATTGCCTTCATAGTCTTCCAGAATATTGTGGATATAATTATCTGAGATGGGACTATTGGCCGAATCGTACGTCACCCAGATATTCTTCTGATATCTCGAAACGCCATCACGGGTGCAGAACCAGATGTTCCCTGTATGATCTTCATAAACTTTCATGACCCAATTATCACATAACCCGGAATTGGCCTGATGATAGACGGATAAACTGGTTCCCTTGATATATGCGGCACCGTCATTCGACCCCATCCATACATTGCCTTCATGATCGCACATCACTGTCCAGATATAGGAGCCCAAACCATAATTCAAAGGGAAGTAATGATTCCACTGATTATCCTGCAATCGACTCATCACCAAGTCACCGCCGGCCCAGATTGCGCCCGCCTGAGTTTCGGCAACGGACCAGATATTATTGGTAGAAAAATCACTGCTCAGCACATTATAAGTTTCCCAGGATCCATCAGGATTCAATTGATTGATCCCTTCAGCCGTGGCAAACCACATCGCGCCCTCATGATCTTCAATGGCTGCTCTGACAGAATTATCAGCCAAACCGCTTATATCCGCCATTATATTGGTCTTTTCTCCGTTTTTATATTCGCAGACACCCGTATTGTCTGTGCAAATCCATATGGTTCCGTCCCGGCTCTCATAAATGTCAGTCACATAATACTTATCAATATCGATAAAATCAGTCAGGCTGAATGTCTCCCACAAACCCTCTTTGTATAAGGTGACACCGCCCCCGTAGGTTCCTATCCAAATTGTACCCTCACGATCCTGAATCAGGGCCCAGATTTCATCGTTTAATAAACCGCTGTTCTCTGTAGTATATGTTTGCCACAGGCCGTCATTATACCGGCTGAGACCCTTCACTGTCCCAAACCAATAGCCGCCTTCATTATCCTGAATCATACAATAGACTTCGTTGTCAGCCAGGCCGTCATCCTTGTTAAATGTGATCCAGGAACCCTGTTGGGCGAAAATATGACAAAAAGCAGCCACAAATACAACGGAAATAATATCATGGATCTTCATGCGCATTTCAGCTCAGCAACCTTTTTTAATATATAATTAAACCGGCTTCAATCTTTTTTTCTTTCTTTTTCATATTGAAAGGCCAGACAGATATTGCTATTTATTCAATACCGACACCGTCTTCTTCATCATTCTGTCCCCTGCCTGGACTGTAACAATATACAAACCGCCGGGCACAATATCACCATTTCCGTCTCTTCCGTCCCAATGTACGACATTCATACCGGGATTCATGTTCCGGCTTTCAAGGACACATTTCTTCAGACGGCCGGAGAGGTTGTATACCTTCACCGTGACATCTGCGGATTTTTTTATCGAAAAAGAAATCGCGGTCTGTGTGTCATATCCGCCGCCTCCGGGAGAAAACACACGGGGCTGGCAGTCAATGTCAGCCCATGTTTCGAATGATACATTTTCGATTGTCTCAAATACACCATAACAGCCCAAATGGTTCACTGACACACAAATCGTATTTTTTTGAGTATTCACTGTTCCGCCCGTATATTTCCATTGGTCCAGGGATAAATCATAATAATAAATTGCCAGCCTGTTTTCATCAATCTGCTCGTTTAATATCGAATCGGCATATGTAACTGTGACAGTAGCCGGTTTGAATAACTGAACATCTTCAGGGAAAATATCAAAAACAACGATCGATTGATTTTGATCGGCTGATTGAACGATCTGGACAGTCTGATCTTCTTTAAAAGTATTGGGAGCAAAGTCAATTACAATACCCAGGATATCGTCAATGAGTTTTCCTCCCTGACTGCGATCGATCCTGCCAATCTCATCGACAATATAAACAGTCACAACATCATGACTTTCATGGCCCAGGCTGTCTGTGGCAAAAAGCTGAAGTTTATAAGATCCCCTTAATCCGGACACGTCCCATATACCCAATGTGTCGCTTCGAATTTCATTTCCGTTGTGAGTGACAATGGAATGCCATTCCTCAATGTCTTCAGACCAATCCCCCTTTTTATACATCAGGCTGTAATAACCAAAGTCACGAACAGGAGAATCATCAAAAACAGAACCGGTAACGGAAATCGAATCATAAACAGTGCTCCCTGCTTTTGGAGAATCAATAATCACAGTCGGAGGAATAATATCCACCGTGAAAGGAAAGGTCGCCGGCCAAGAAATGTTTCCCATAATATCTCGCGCCCTGACATAAAATATATATTCTCCCGTCAGAAGCGGAAAGGATTCGGCAAATGTCAGATAAGAAAATGCCGAATAATCCGGGTATTGGGATATCGAACTGGCAAAGGCAAAGGAATATGTAATGTCAGCTTGCGGTGTTTGTGTATCCTTTGCCTGAAAAGTGAAAACCGGCGTAGAATTACCGACCAGACTGCCCGGTGTGGATGTGATTCGAATCACAGGAGGCGTATCATCTCCATAGTATTTGATAACTCCTCCGCCTTCACATCCAAACCAGAAATCTCCCTGATGATCTTCCAAAAGAGCCAGAACAATATTGCTGGGGAGGTGACTGTTCTCGATATTCAGCCGGCTCCATAAACCCTCTTCCAATCGGCTGACGCCGAGATTGGTTCCAAACCACAAAGTCCCCTTGCTGTCTTCCATCATTTCTAAAATATAGGGTGATACCAGACCACAGTTTGAAGGCTTGTAAGTCTCCCAATTCCCATCAAAAAATCGATTCACACCTCCGTAATCCTCTTTTGTTCCCCAGGTACCGATCCATATGCTGCCTTCCTGATCCTCAATGATTGAATGAATATAATCATGAACAAGTCCGCTGTTGGATCTGTTATAGGTAATCCATTCATCGTTAATAAAACGGCTGATCCCTTTTCCCGGCGTACCGAACCAAAACGAACCCCGGCTGTCTTCAAAAATCACTTTGACAGAATCACTCACAATCCCGCTGTTGGCAACATTGTAATGCCTCCATAGGTCGCCTTCTGAAGCGCTTTGTGTATTCCCTAAATAACAGCTGACACCTCCAGGGTCTTCAATACTTTTTTCCGTTGTGCCTATCCAGATCACCCCTTCATGATCTTCAATGATCGTACTGACATTATAACCGGCCAAACCACTGTTATACCGGTTAAAGGTCTGCCACTTTCCGTCTTTATATCGATTGATGCCCTGTGTAAACAATCCAAACCACATCGCATCCTGACTGTCTTCGAATATCACACTGACATCATTTTCAGCAAGTCCGCTATTACCCGTATCAAATGTATAACATGCGCCATTTTCACAGCGGGTAACACCATTTCCCTTACAATACCAGATTGCACCCTGACGATCTTCATAGATATCCATCATCCAGCTTGCGGTCGTCTCATCCCGTGTTGTATCAATCACTTCCCACACTTTCATTTCATATTGGGAAACACCGCCGTTTGAGCCGAACCAGAGGGAACCCTGATCATCCTGGTATATAGAGGACACAAAGTAACCCGGGATGCCACTGTTAGAAGTATTGAACATATTCCAGACACCGTCTTTATATCGATACACACCATCTGTCCCCGTACCAAACCACAGAGCGCCTTCACGATCTTCATATATTTTAAAGATGCCCTGACCTGCAAGCTCACTTTCATAAGGAATGAGGGTTTCCCATACGCCATTTTGATAACGGTTGATCCCCCCTGCATGCGGTGCGTCAACGGCTCCCCAAATGCCAAACCAGATCGATCCGTCACTGGATTGCATGATATCCCGAACTTCATATGATATCAGTCCGCTGTTTTCAGTATCGAAGCGATCCCATTTATGGTCCTTTAATCTGAACACACCGTCCCGATAAGTTCCGAACCAGAAGGCGCCTTCCCGATCCTCGAGTATGGACAGAATATGATTTGATTCAAGACCGCTGTTATCCGCATGATATGTTTCCCAGGATCCATTTGTCAAACGGCTGGCACCGCCGCCAAACGTTCCAAACCATATTGATCCTTTATGATCCTCAATAACAGTCATTACTGTATCATTGGGAAGCCCGCTATTGACAGTATTAAATAATTCCCAATGACTTTGATAATAACGACAGGCGCCACGGCCGTACGTTGCAAACCATAACGCACCATTGCTGTCGCAACAGCCATGATAAATAATCGTATGGATCGGAATATCGTCCGGATAAACGGTCTTCCATATGCCATTCTGATATTGACTGATTCCTTCATCCGTACCCACCCATAATGTGCCATCCTGATCGGTAACGATGGCCCTTATCCAGTTATTGGAAAGTCCGTCCTTGACTGTGAATGTCAGCCAGGCCCCCTGCCATTGACCATATAATAATAAAGACTGGATAACGATGACAAATAAAATAAATATGATATGATATCGACGCATCAGACTCACCCCAACTATTCAGTGGCATCCCAGGAAGCCACTGATCACCGGTTCACCACACTTACCGTCTTCTTCATCACTTTACTATCCGTCTTAACTGTAACAATATACAAACCGCCGGGCACAACAGCACCGTTTCCGTCCCGTCCGTCCCAATGTACGACATTCATACCGGGATTCATGTTCCGGCTTTCAAGGACACATTTCTTCAGACGGCCGGAGAGATTGTACACCTTCACCGTGACATCCATGGATTTTTTTAGCGAAAATGAAACCGCAGTCTGTGTGTCATATCCTCCGCCTCCGGGAGAAAACACGCGGGGCTGGCAGTCGATGTTCCATTCTTCATCGGCTGAAACGGATTCATCCAGATTAACAAACACACCGTAAATGCCCAGCTTTGAGACTGGAGCGATGATGACCTCTTCCGACGGATTGACAGTGCCCCCTGCGAATTCCCATTCCGGTTCATCCCAGTAAAAAAGAGCCAGGCTCTCTTTATCTGCCTGATTGATATCCAATCCGCTGAAAGACAGTTGAAGAACTCCCGGTTTTTTCAATGTGAGATCGACTTTATCTGAACGCAATTCAAAAATACAATCTGTCGGATGAAATGCCCCTGTTTGAAAATCAAAATCCTCCATATACAGATGAATCAGACAAATTGAACTCGATGCGTATCCATTGGGCGGGATTAACAATTCATGCTGTCCCCATCGTTTTTTAAATCCCGAGGTCATATCAAAAGAGGGATTGTGTATATAATAATTCTTTTGATCCGTGCTGACCAGACCACCCTGATCCTCAACAGTCAGATAAACCGTGTGCCACCCGTCGAGCGGCAGGGTCATCCAGAAACCGAAATGATCTGAGAGTGGAATAAATTTTGAGGTATCGGTTTGATGAATCGACGCATATTTCAAATTCATGTGTTTCAGATTGACATCTTCAGCCACGCCCTCCAGCAGCACTTCACAATTGATCGTATCCTGACCAGGTGACGTCAATGCAGCGGTCGGCGGCGTATTATCAATAATCAAAGAAACCGTATCTGATTCAACCTCATCCTTTTCGTTTGCCACAGAAAGAATCAGTTCACAGGACCCGTCCGGAAAAGAAGCCGTATTCAGCAATGTGATGAGCTCGTTCTCCATTTTTTGAATCCCGGTAAATACGACCGAGTCCAGATCCGTACCGGTTAATCTCAGGCTTGCGGAGGCAAAGGATTCGCCCGCGGCATATCCCCGAACCGGAACCAGTCCATTCACATAAAGACTGTCCTGCGGAGAGATCAGGGTTGCGATGGGTAAAGGTGCCTGTTTCTGCACATGAACCAGAACTGTATCGCGTGTCACCCGGTTCACCAGGTCGAATACAGACAATCTCAGAGAATAGACACTATCAGGCAAATCAACCGTATACCATTGTCCCAGCACATTATTGACCACGGTTTGATTGGGATCCGTGATCAGAATCGGACGCCACGCCGCGGGTGATTCTCCCGCAGCATATTCGAGCCGATACTCCTTCATATGCAAATCATAAGCGGTTCCCATCACACGGACCGAAGCTTCCACCTCAGCCTGATCTCCGGGAAAACTGATAAAGCCCAGCGGAATATCTTCATCCACAATCACGGAAATACGATTTGAGCTGAATGTCAGATCTTCCACACTGTCCGACTCACTCACTGTCATCTGAACTTCTACAGCGGAAACACCCGAATGAAAATCCGGCGCTTTAAAAGTATAATCAAACGTTTTATGCGTGTCTGTGCCGGCAAGATTCAGGGAATCTGCTGAAAGGGTATCTTCTGCAATGAGAATCCCCAGGCTGTTGTACTCAACAAAAAATATGGACTCGATGACCGGGATGCTTTCCGTGCCGTCAACCGAGCCTGTCAGTCGAAGCGTATCCTGATCTGTGATATATGCGAAATCACTCAAAGGCATAAGTTCCACAGATCCCTCCGGAGGAATATCATCATAAACCGGTATCTGATGCGCAGGCGAAGAAGGATACATCCAGGGATGATACCCCTCCCGGGAACCGTCGGAAACGCTCAGATAATACAACACGCCTTCTGTTTTCACGTCACCGGCCGGAATGGACGCTGCCCACACATCGCCGAATTGGTAGGTCATGGGAATTTCATTGAAGGTTGATTGTCCTGTCCGTTGATAATGCAATATTGGCCTTACAATCAGCAGGTTATCCACCATTTCCGCTTCAATATGTATGGATTGATTCACCGGGTGTGATTCACTCTGAGGGGCGTGGATAATCATAGGCGGATAATTGTCTCCATACCGGGTGACGCCGCCCTCCTTTCCCGCAATGCCGCTGCCTCCTGTCACAAACCAGACTGCGTTTTGATCCGCAGCGATATCCTGTACATCATTGGTAATCAGCAGGGCAGTATCATCATTATATTCGTTCCATTCCCGGCTGTTAAAATCATATTGAACCACTCCGGAGGAACACCCAAACCAGATCTGATTACGAAACGGATCCGGAGTAATCGCCCATATGGTCTGATAAAATAGATCCCCTTGAATAAATTCCCTGTCCCATTCCAAAGTATGCTTATTTAATACATGAAGTCCCGGATCCTGTTCAATGCCCAATGAGCCATACCAGACAAAATCATCATATACAGCAACGGATTGAATTTCTGATATGATCGCGTCAAATCCGGTAATGTCATTTTTCCACTGACCGGTCGCCCTTTCATAACGCGGAAATCCCTCGAATAAGTTTTCTGTGGGACCGAACCAGATATATTCCTCGCCGACAGCCAGCGCGGAACAGCCCTCTGAAGCGGGCCCGTTTCCCCAAATGAGATAATCTTCAAAATCGTATTCAATCACAGAATGACCGACCACCTTGTATGTGGCAAAAAAGGAAGCCACCCAGATCTCATTTCCATCCAGTTCAATATCCTCAATGGGCTTATTAAAGGAAGGATCCAAGGGAACCGAAGAAATGATCTCTCCGGATTCTTTATTCATGGTTTTTATTCTGCCGTCCGGTCCGCCAAAAACAACACCCTTGGATCCCACTTCAAGATCGGTCACTTCTCCGACATTAAAATAATCCCACTTCTGATCCTGCTTGTTATATCTGCTGATACCATCCGCCCCTCCCACCCATACATACTGATTGTCCGCGCCCACTGTGTTTAAAAACGCGCTCATGCCGATATCGCTGCCATCCCAATTGGACCAGGGATTCTCGCAGGGCCTGTAATGCCAGGCGCCGTTGCCGGTTCCCACCCATAAACCCCAGGGCGTGGCCCCGATTTCATCAATGGAGGCACTGTTCAATCCGCTGCCCGATGTACTCACCGACTGCCATTTGTGTTGAGAATAATCATACTCCTTAATCCCCTCTCCGGATATCACAACATAAATCCGGTTTCGTCCGGAAGTCATTGTACGGAGTTCTTTTCCCTGCAGATACACGTCCCAGATCCCGGTTTTCCGGTCTTTTCTGTGCAGTCCATCCTGACAGGCGACCCACACATAAAAGGCATCTGTACACACGGTCTGAATATCAGCCGATTCCAGTTCTTCAAAAAAAGCATTGGCAAATAATAATGTTGAAATATTATAAATCTGGAGTCCGCATTCCGTACCAATCCAGAGCTGGTCGCCTTCCATAGACAGACAATTCACGGAATTGCTGATGAGGCCCTGCTCAGTGGTGATATTAATCAGTGTTTTTCTATTAAAATGGTATTGTTTCAAACCGCTTCCAGTAGCAAACCAGGCGGTCGTATCATTGGATACAAAATCACGAACGCTTCCGATACCCGATACCTGGTGGAATGTTTGATTGGCAAGATCATACATCATGGGGCCTTTGTCCGTATAAAACCATACGTGACGAGAGCCCACAAAGACCTTTTCCACAATATCACTGATCAGCCCGTCCTGAAAATTAAAGGCTTCCCAGGTATCTGCGCTCATATGGTATCTTGCCAGCCCCCGTCCTCCGGATCCCTGACCGATCTCCATCTCTTCATATCCCAGGCCGAACCAGATATCCTCCCCGCTGGGAGAAACCGCAATCGACAGAATGTCATTGCCCGGCAATCCGCTGTTGGTTTTGGTATAATGCTGCCATTCCTGGGCACGAAGAGTCATTGATATACTGAGAAGGATAATAAAAATGGATGTGTGTTTCATATTTGGTTTTCCGTTTAAAATATAAACGTATTAAATGTCAAATGACAAAGCTCAAATTTCAAATCAAATCCAAATGACTCAAAATCCAAACTTAATGTTTCTTCTTAGCACGAAGTATAGCTGAGAATATTAGCGTTAACTCATGCGCCTCTCGCCATAACATTCGGCTTTCTTTGGCTTTTTCCGGATTTGCTTTTGCAATCATACGCAACCAATGCTTTGTTTCTTTGGATTCTTTTCGACAAATACTTATTTTATGCTTAAAATCCTTTTTTGACTCAGCAGCATCAGCTTCCATATAATTCGCTCCAATACTCGTTCCTGACCTCACAATTTGACTGATAAGAGGAGAATTAATAGGATTCTGAGAAATCGATTGGTCAAATTCAAGAATTTTTTCACCAAATAATGCCGTTCGTTCTTCCAAATCATATTGCCGGTTAGATGCTCCATTATTTTCTGCATTCATCATTATGATTGACACATTTGATTCATTTTTTCGTTCATAAAACATATATTCTGACTCAAATTAAATATTCATCCAAATCTAAAATATCAAACATGGATAACATTTTTAATTAGGATTTGGGCATTCATTTGTCATTTGGATTTTATCATTTGAAATTTGTGTCTGTATAGCAGCCAGTCACCAGCAACCAGCAACAAGAAACCAGTCACCTCATCATCATCACCTTCACCGTCTTCACATACTCTCCGGCTTGTATACGGCACAGAGAGATAACATCTCTCGATAAGATCCTTCAGATATTTTAATTCCCAAACCCCGGGTGTCCGAAGGACCCCGGGTGTTTCACCTTCAACCATTTCTCCAAATCCAAAGTAATTCACCTTCAATCCCCCCCAAACACCCGGTGATGTGTCTGAAAAGCGACACAACAACCGGGGTTTCACCACCCCCTTGACCAAACCCCGGGTGTCCGAAGGACCCCGGGTGTTTTACCTGCAACCTACTTCCAAAGGACCATCTTCCTTGTGTTTCGATACGATCCCGCTTCCATCCGGCACACATATAATCCTGAAGTGACCTTGTTGCCGATTTGATTGGTCCCGTCCCATGCCACTGTATAATATCCGGGAGTTTTCTCTTCATTCACCAGTGTCTTCACCAATTTCCCCAGTAAATCATAAACAAAAACCTGAACACGAACAGATTGCTGCTGATTGGGGATGCCGAATGTGATGTTTGTTATCGGATTAAAGGGATT
>JAFGCO010000050.1 GCA_016932575.1 bacterium | reverse complement strand
GCAAAGTTAAAGTTTTCTTTTAAAATTTTAAGATACATTTTTCTATCTTGATCTGACATGGCATTAGGGTGTTGCTCTGCAACAGAATTTGCGATTGCAGTACCAAATCTGAATTCGTGGCGAATCTGTTGGATCTCAACGTTTGCCCCAGGTTCTGTCGTTATGATAATCTCACCCATGCGCAGCTCTTTTATACGAGCATTAATGGCGGAAGGGGTCAGCTTTGCTGAAATATCAATCTGAGAAAAACAGGCGGCAGAAATGATCAAAATAGTACTCAGGGACGATAAAAAGATCAATTTCGTGTTCATTATTCAATCTCCTCAAGTTATTCTTTTTTGTAGTATATGTTTTTCTGATCGCCCTGGCCTGATGGTACTTTTTAGCAGTTTTAGCAACATAAGCTATTCTTTCATTTTCATCCTTCGACGGGGGACCTTAACAGCAGTTCTTTTTTCTGGGTGGAATGCTCTAAAGTAACTGTGTGAAAAGGGATAAATCCAAGGTGTCCTTTGGATCCAGTAGTTATTAAATAGGCATTAAGATCAATCAAAACAAGGTATTTCAAAACACCCGGGGACTCGCTTCGCTCGACACCCGGGGTTTTTACGTTTTCACACAAACTCTGAAGGCCATGCCACGCGATTTCTACCTTGATATGTCACACGCTCATGATACCCGGCGATCTAATGTGAGTCATACAAGATATTTGACCATGTCATATATTCAGAAACAGCAATATTGTTATTGTATATACCGTCCCAATCGTTATTCGCTGGTAATGTCGCTGATCCATCGCCATTAGTATCGCCCTTTAAGTTATCATCCCGGAAGGATGTGAAATAAACGCCGGTACCATTATAATTGCCGAGGTTTGAGGTGTCATCCCACAACGACAAATTGCTGCCGTTTGTAAACTTAATGACAACATTGTTACCCAGTGTCAGAACGACCCCATCGATGATAAGCTGATTATCGTCGATCACGAAAGCCACTTCAGTTTCTGCCCAGATCAGATTTTTAGTAATATTGTCGGTTGTATTGTAAAATATCCCATTGTATGTGTTGGTTTGCGACTGATATGAGAAGTTATTGGAATTGTCGATATTGTATTCATCTCCAATCGATAGCGGAATCACGTTGTTAAAGAATAGATTGCCGGTTATAATTGTTCCGGATCTGGCGTCCGATGCATCCAGAGCCCCGTTGTAAAAATCACCACTAGGTCCGCCTTTATTATAGGCAAATGTGCAATGGGTTACGGTAGCACGGGAATCAAAGAGCTCGAGGGTCGTCATCGAGTTGTCTCCGCCACCGTAGTAAAACTCACAGTAATCGAAGACAGATCCCTGGGTGGCATTTGTATGAATAGATCCCCAGTCTTCGGCTGCCGGTGAAGTGGCGTTTCCGTCATTATTGGTATCACCCCCATGAGCGTCATCCCTATATGACGTAAATATGATCGGCTGGCTTTCGGTGCCGTCTGCAATGACAGTGCCGTCTCCGGACATCATCATATATGGACCATCACTTGGGTGAAACTTGATGATGGTTCCGGCTTCGATTGTCAACGTTGCATTGACGTAGAAATCCCATTTACGGATAAGATAGACATTACTGCTTTGCCAGGAAGTGGTTTCATCGATATCCTCTGTAATCTCAATGATGTTCGTATCCGTATTGTCTCCGGGGCCGGCAGGTTCCCCGTCTCCATCGCCGCATCCATTGATGCCTATGATCACAACAAGTCCAAGAGCTGCGATACTACTGGCCTTTGCGATTGAATGGAAAATGCTGTACTTTCGTTTATCGAATAGATTCATCATTTGTTCTCCTTTTTTTGAAGGTAAGACAGGGTTGAGTAGAATATTTTGTTAAACTCCTGATCGCCCTGGATTTCATAATCCAGGGCGATCGGATTTAAGCCTGTACAACAATCATTTTATAAGATTTTTTTCACACATATTTTGTTTGACAGTGAGTTCTTTCAAGATTGGTTTTTTAAATTGTTACTCCAATCCGAAATGTTATATAAAGCGGAACCCAAAAGGCAGTTTCCTGAAATCCGCCTTCAAGCTTTGAATGTCCAAACATAATTGTTGACTCTAATGTTGCACCATTTTTATAAATATGTTTTGATCCACCCTCAATACCCCTTACTAATACCCGATCATCTTTAACTCTAGAATATTCACATTTACCAAACTCAACCCAAGGTCCCCACCAAATCCCAGTTTTATTATAAAATCTAAAACTTATGGGTACTGTATACGATGAACTTTGTAACCAAGATAATAAACTTCTTGCTGCGCAACCTCCCCTAATATAACGATACCCTGCAAAAAGCCCTATCGCTTTTGTTCCTTTCCCTATTGGGAAAAACATTTCACCTGAAATCACCGGCCCGAAAAATAAAAAATCGGTGGAGAGAGCAATTGATAATCCACTTTTTTTTGTGGATAAAAATGTATTATCATTTTTTTTTAATAACGGATCAGACTGACTATATAAAACAGCAGCTTGTAAAATAGAAATAAAAATAATAATACATTTTTTCATAATCATCTCCAATTTATTGATTAAAAATTATTTGAATATATTGTTATTAATACATCCCACGCCAAATAACGTTTGTCTGAACGCCGGGTGCTCGATATTTTTCCAAATTTCCTTTAAGCGTGTGGCATGTGACTTGTCCCATACCAACGTAATTCTACAGGATCAATGTAAGAATAAAATAACACTTAAAACTGCTATAAAATCATTTCATTAGAAATGGCACATCAATATAAAGTGTCATCTTTAAATATTCTATATCTTGTCATCATGTTATTCTTATGTTTTGTGGGTTATGAATCCCCCCAGTTTGCGTTCCGGGTAAGATACCCGGGAAGATCAGGAGGGATATGAAGCCCCTTTCGCCCTGGATTGTGAAATCCAGGACGATCGGATAAAGCTGTGCACGCATGGGACAAAGCCTGTCCTCAACTTGATTGGGAGCCTGTACCGATTTTTTCATTCGGGATACCATGCCATACATCATCTGATGAATGCTGTTTCAATCAGGCCTCCCGCTCAAACTTACTTGGAAAAAGCCATGGGACCAGTTGCCGGGCAATCAAAAGGACCGGTAAATTTGCAGTTTCAAAGCAGGCGGCCGGTTGTTCTGTACTCCTTCCGGAACGTCTCCTCCGCTGTACCAGCCATATAAAGCATTCAAATGGATCGCCAGCTGCATATTCGGACTTATTTGCATGACAGGACCCAGTAATATCCCGAAGTCTATTCCGGACTGGGAATCCAAATCCCCCAGATTGGCAAATGTGAAGCCAAGTGTACCTCCGAGTTCGAAACCCAGCCCATTGGAGAGATCGCCAGGATAACGACCGATATAGGTCAATCCAAAACCGATGCGTGAGCCGTCGTCGCCTTCAGTATTCAAGGCTTCGTACTCTGCGTAGCCCCCAACCATGAACGTTGGGGAAAGTTTCCTGTAATACTGCCCACTCAAAATAGGACCACTTTCGCGATCCACCCACGTATCGATTGGATCGTCGAGGTAGATGAGGTCTTCACCGCTGAAAACGATTCCGATGTCAAGACCAAAAACATTTTCCTGCGCCCGTATAGGATCTGAAGAAATAAAACAGACCACAAGAATAATCATGATGATCACCAAAGGGTGTTTGACGTGAGTCATTGTAAAGCCTCCTTGTTATCATTTTTGGATAATGATTTTTTTAATTTCCTTCCGATTATTGGATTTTAATTGCACCAGATAGATACCACTTGCCAGGCGGCCTGCATTCCACTGTACGTTGTGCGGTCCTGCGCTTCTGGTTTGGTCTATAATCGTCTCAACAAGCTGACCATGAAGATTGAAGACTGACAATGTCGTTGAGCCCGGTCTGTCCAGTGTAAACCGCAGGGTGGTTACTGCATTAAATGGATTTGGATAATTCTGAAAAAGGTGGAATTCAGACGGAATGGCCATCAGGTCTGATTCAGGATTGATGCCTTGCGGTGATTCGGTTCCATACCGGATGATGATCCCGTCATTGCCAACAACCCAGCCGGACAGGGTGCTGTTGGAACCTGTCAGGGAAAGGCAGTGCAGATTGGACGAAGCCGATGTCTCATGGCGCCAATCACCGTCAAGATCCGGGTTGGAATAGATCTCTCCGTTAATGAGTGTCCAGAATCTGCTGTCAAAATAGGCCAGATAATGAATGGTCCCGGCGGCTGGGGGAGTGACCGGCTCCCAGTGGTTACCGTTATCCACCGTTCGGATCAGCACCCCCTCATCACCGGAACCGGCCAGACCTTCTCCGGAGGTATTGAAGGCAATACAGGAGACCTGGCTGAGATCGGGTACCGATACAGGGATCCAGGTGGCCCCGCCGTTGTCTGTATGGTACACTTTCGGTGGGTCGGTTCTGCCGGTACCGAACCAGCAGCCCGTGGGCTCATACCAGTTCACATCGTTGAATAATCCGTACGCCCCGGCTTCTGCCGAAGGACAATTGGCCATCTGCGTCCAGGACTCCCCTCCATCGGAGGTCTCGTAAACCATCCACACATCATCGACCGGATCCCCGCAGGCTCTTCCGTTCAATGCATCGAACATGATAATGTGGTTGATATACCCCGGCGGTTCAAAGACTGTGGTCCAGGAGGTGCCGCCGTTATCCGTCTTGAAAATGGTGGAATGACCGGCTGCATTGGTGTAGCCGGTTACCAGGGCTGTGTTTTCATCCAGCCCGTCGATGGAACCATAGAACAAATCATCGATATTTCCGCTCGCATCCTGCCACGTCACTCCGCCGTCCGTTGTTTTAAGAATGGTGCGGTTACCCCCGCTTGCCCAGCCGATCTGTTCGGAGACCGCATCGATGCAGTACAGACTCGAGGGGGTGCCGGATAACTGCTTGGTCCAGAAACTCGAAGCCTCGGTGGTAAAGATACCCCCCAGGAACCCGGAATGCAGGCAGTAGTTCGAATCCGTGCACTCCCCCACCGGCGACGGCTGGCCCGAGACGTCCAGAACACCATAGCTGGCAGATTGGGAAACATTTCCCCCTGCATCGACAACCGATCGCGACAGGGTGTAGTTTGCGCTGGACTGGGCAAACGCCGTCTCACCGCTCATCAACGGTAAAAACAGAAGGAAAAACAGGATGGTTTTAATAACCTTATTACCACACATGATTTTTTTCCTCCTATTGTTTCAGTCTTTGATGTTCGTCTTCCATTCGGCGTAGTTCTTCTTCAATTATCATCCTTTTTTCGTAGGTTATGCCAAGCATTTCAGAGACCCCATGTTCTTCCGGATGAATATACTTGCCCCGCTCATTACCTTCTTTTTCAACCTCTATCTGAATAGGATGGGCATTGGCATACGCATCCTGGCGAATGCCCGTGACCTGCCATGAAATTTCCATTCCAGGCTGTCCACCGGCAATCTTAAAACAGTTGCCTGATATCTTTTCGGCAATATAGACGGGAGCAAAACCGCCGATGCAGGTTACCTGATACCGAAAATCCCGGTTCAGTGCTTCAAACCACGCGGGCAGCTCGACAACAGCCTCACCGCCGGCATCGAGTAAGACATTCCCATTGTACACATTCATCATATCTGGTGATTCCACAAACGAGTGCTGCAGGTATTGATTGGCAGGATCCAAAGGATGGTCAATCTTAAAGTATCCAGCCGATTTCCATAAAGTGCCATGAATACTGACTCTCCCGTCAAAATATGCAGCTCTATCTCCGCCGTAACCATATACACCCATACCATTGAGGCTGTATCCATACACACCGTAGCCGCTGTTGCTGTTGCCATTTACACCTTTATGTGTGGCGCTGTATCCATACACACCCGTACCACTGACGCTGGTGCCATTCACACCGATACCGCTGTCGCTGGAGCCATACGCACCTGCGCCTTCGCTGCCAAGCGTACCGTAGTTGCCGCTGCTGGGATGTGCACCGTAAACACCTTGGTCCTTGCTGCCAAGCGAGCCATAGGGGCCTGTACCGCGCCTTCCAAACACACCGCAGTTGCTGAAGCTGTAGCCACATACGCCGTAGCTGTTATGGCCAAGATAACCGTAGTTGCCGCTGCTGGTGTGAGTCCCTTGAATGACCTGATCTGATGAGCTGGAAAGATGAAGAGGCACTTCCACACCCAGTGTTACATTCCCCGATGGGCCGCCTCCATCCAGGCCGGTGCCCGCATTGACGGCTGTAATGTCGCCACTTCCTCCGCCTGAGGCTGAAATCGTGATCGTGTTGGCACCATCATTAGGCGTGATCGTCACATTGCTTCCTGCCACGAGATCCACATTCCCCCCGTCGTTGGAAACACCATCAATGCTGCTCACCACATTCGGTGTGATCATGCCAGTTGTCACGCTGTTCGACTGGCCCTCGTTCACGTATAAGCCGTCCGTGTACGTCTGATCGAGTTTAACTGTATCGGAAGTAATCTGAAGGCCGCTGCCTACTGTCACATCCAGCGTGGCATCACCGGCATCGTTGCCTCCTGCCAGACCCTCTCCGGCAACCACGGAAGTGATGTCGCCCCCTTGTCCGCCAGGGGTGGCTGAAATCGTGATTTTGTGATTCGCTGTATCCGGCGTGATCGATACGTTACTTCCTGCCACAAGGTCGATATCCCCATCTTCTGGAAGCACACCGTCCAAACTCCGCACGTAATTGGCCGCACCGAATCCGCCCAGGCTGTCCGCTTCTCCCGCTCGAAACGCGTATCCCACACTCACCAGACGCTTCCTTGGTGTCATCTCCGCATCGCTTCCTACAGTGATACCGAGGTAGCAATCTTCTCCGTTAAAAACAGACTTTGGAATCGGTGTTTCCGAACCCAAAAGCACGGTAAAATATCCATCCGTCACCGTTACGCTTTCGTGCGTTTCCGACCACAATGCCGTTCCGTCTTCAGCGACACCATAGATCATGAACACCATCGGCAGATCACCGTTCACTGGATTCTCCCCTGAGTCCATCAGGTACCCCTGATAATTCATGAGCTGGGGTACCTGGGCATCCATTCGGGCAGCACCCATCAAGAGTATGACGAGCACCAACATTCTTAAGCCATAACGCTTTTCCATATCTAACTCCTTAAGTTTTGGATGAATGAAGTTAAATCAAGAATATAAGTTTATATAAACAGCAAATGGCATTTAAGTCGTCAGATTTTTTCTCGTTCACAATGTCTGAGACTGTGCGACAACAATAATATATTCAAAATATATGTCATTTCGAGCAAAGCCAAAAATCTTACTAACCTTTTGTTATAAAAAGGATTATAATATAAATAATTCTGTTTCTGTTGAAACCGTTTCTCTGATTTAGGTGCTATTGGATGAAATTCATCCTGCCATATTTTAATGGATTGCTTTTTTAACTTATTTTCTGCTGCTTTTTTAAAAATATTCAGAAAGCTTGTATTTTTTTTTCTAGTAATTGTATTATCTGTGTGGATGTATGATGGTTAAAATCGCACATGATGCTTGACGGGGATATCGATTCACGATTCGAAGTTATCATATGAATATGCATTGGCATGATGATATAACCCAGAATGTACAGGCTTTTATTTTTCTGACAATACTTGAGACTTTGAATGATCAACTGAAAATACGCATCCTGTTGAAAAACAGGTATTACAGTTCACAATCGTGCATGTGGAGTAATAATAGGATGTTTCATCGCTGTAAGTTTAAAATCTTTTCATTTTAGATTTTTACACTGCTGAAGAAAGGGCTATGAAGCCCATTATTTATTGCGCCCTGCATTGTGAAATCCAGGGCGATCGGTTTATAGATAATCACTCATTGGAGTCAGCGCGAAAAATGTCGTATTAGTGAATGCTGATATTAATCAATTATAATAAAAATGTTTCATAAAAGCAAATCAATTTATTCATTGATAAAAAATCGGGTCAGAGATTTGTTATTCACATTCTTAATGAATGACAGAACCATTGATAAACACTGTACCTTGGATTTCACTGCGTTCAATCCAGCCTACGGACTTTTCTCCTCGTTCCAAAACTTCTGTTTTGGAATACATGTGTTCAAGAAACACTGTTTCGTATACCTTAAATTATATCAATGGACAATCGACCTGGATTACAGAATAATCATCACTGATTATTTTATATCTGTCTGTCATTGTTTTGTTATCCGGGAAACAAAATTTTCCTCATGGCAAACACCCGGGGACTCGCTTTGCTCGACACCCGGGGTTTATATTTGGATTCGATCGTTTTTAAACCAGTACAAAAAATATTGCGGGATAATATAAAAACAATGGAGTACCCCCGGCAGGACTCGAACCTGCTACCTGCTGATTAGAAGTCAGCTGCTCTATCCAGATGAGCTACGGGGGCAATTCAACGAATAGGATCCGAATCGGCCAATAAAGTACAAATTATCCGCTTTGAAGTCAAATGATTTTTACAGTCGGATGAGAAACGATGCTGATTTGTTCGAAACATGATTCAGGGAATAATCCCTGAAATTCGTGATTCAATGCTTTTTTATTATGAAGCATCTGTTGGATAAAAGACAGACGGGCAACTCTTACCGAATCATCAGGGACATGGGTCTTGAGGGTGCAATCTGATCGATAAATACGGTGCTGCCGGAAATAATATCACTCAATCCTGAATTGCCTTCAAGATCCACCAGCGCACCTTCTGGCAGCTGAAACGTCGCATTGCCATGGGCAACCGAATCATCAATGATCAATGTGCCGGAAAATTGCGTTCCCGGAACATTGCCCGAAAGGAATATCTCTGATTCGGTTCCGTCGCTTTCCATCAGAATAAGCGGGGGCGGCAATTCAGCCACAGCAGATGTCGTGCTCACCTGTACGGTCAATGTTTTCATGCCGTTCGTCAGCCGAATCGGCGTGCTGGTGAGCACAGAGGCGTTGAGATCTCTCAGAATCGTATTCGGTTTTGGCACATCAAAGGTCTGAAACGAACCTGTGGCTGCCTGCGTACTGACGTTTCCCGAATTGTCCTGGGCAAACACCTCATACTGATATGCTGTGCTGGGACTTAAATTCTGGTCAAGATACTGAAGTTCGGTCACGATGTTTAAATACGATCCGTTGCGGGAAATCCGATAGTAGGCGGCTTCGTCTCCGTCACTGGCAGGGCCTGGCGCGTTCCACTCCAGAAAAATGGCGCTCTCGGTTTGATAGGGACTTCGCAAATCAGTGGGCACGTTGGGCGGAATACCATCGCCGTCTGAGGTGGAATACGTTCCGGAAGCAGGCGTGAGACAGGCATTTTCGCATTCATCCAAAGCATAGATTTCATAGAAATAAGACGTCTCCGCATCCAAATCAACATCCGTAAACTGTGTTTCTGTTACTGAAGTCAGAAGGCTGCCATCCCGATGAATACAGTAGCAATCCGCCACATCACCATCAGGGGCAGGCGGCGGAGCCTGCCAGCTCAAAGAGAGGCTGGATGCCGTGCTTTCCATTAAATTGAGCTGAACCGGAGAATTCGGCGGTGTGGTATCCGGAGCCTCATCCATATCCGACCAGTCAAAATACATGGGACTGCAATGGTTCATATTTGCGACCCGAAGACGGTATTTCAAATTTTCCCATGGAGAGGGTTTGGCATCTCCGGACAGAGAGGCATTGTTGTACATAATAAACATCTCATCTTCATCGTACCAGAGAATTTCTTCCCGATGATCGCCCTGTGCGTCACATACCACAGGAGGAAATTCATCATTATCTGAAGACTGCCTGTAACTTGAACGAAAAGATTCTGACAATTTTTGAAACTGCCCGTCGAAAATCCCGTTTCTCGAGTAGAGTTCATCCAGGGTGCGGTCCCCGTCCCAATCGATGGCGCAGGTAATCCAGCGTCTCGGCCCGTCCACCTGGCTGTCCCATGCCAGTGCATTTCCATGCCGGTCAAACATGCCGACCGTATTGTCCGCATACATATCTTCGGAATAGATCACCGCTTCCAGCCCGACAATATCCGGCCGAAAATTACCGATCAACACTTCCTGGATCCCTTCTCCCACAAAGTAGCCGTTCTCCGGATCGGTGATTTTAGTGGGATGGAACCAGAGTTCATTGCCGTCGGCATCGGTCATCCACATACCGGTGGCTGCCACAAAAATGATTTCCTTGCCGGGAAGATCAGGATCCACATCCGCACAAGAAGCAGCATCCACATGGTCGAGCCCCCAGTCCGGATGATCTGGATTGAATGGCAGAATATCCAGAGCCCATAATTCGTTTCCATTCTCATCCAGTATTTCAGGACCGGCGATGATTTCATCCCGTCCGTCCTCATCGATATCATACGGAAAGGCCCAGTGTCCGCTGGAATAACCCCAGTGATCGGTGATATAAAACCACTGCTGTTCCAGACTGCCGTTGATATAAGCATAAGCAGCGATTTTCAATTTGCTCGCATGAATGGCCAGAATATCCTGGGGGACGTCCAGACCCCGAAGGTTGATAATGGCGACATGATCCTGCATATAGTAATTATCGAGCCCGAATTTCTCATGATCACGCGGCGAGTCATACGGCACCACTGCATGTGTCTGAACATTGCCGGTAGCCCCGTCCACAATCGCCAACGCGTTTTCCCCGTTGATTTCAAGATAGCAGATCACTTCTGCCTTGTCATCCAGATCGATGTCATAGATGGATATGGTGAAATTGTGGTAAGGCTCTGCCACGCCCGGATCATCCGGATTGAATTTTTCCCATAACAGGGATCCATTGTGGTCGAAGGCTTTCAGAACGCGCCGGCCGTCATTGAACACATAATCGATTTTACCGTCACCTGTGATATCTCCGACTGTCATTCGGCAATTTTCAATCGAGTGACCGGACAGGTCGATATGTTTATACAATCCGACGGAAGCAAAAAGTGGTATTGAAATGATTCCCCCGAAAAAAATTTGGAGGATGCGAGTAAACAGCTTGTTTTGCACATCAGCCCCCTTTGATTGTGCGTCCTCCCACGACTCCCTTGATTATACACCCGTATCCTCAAGCAAGATCCTTGCCAGTAAAATAAACAGATGATTTATCGAATGCCACATTTTGTTACATAATCTAAACTAAATATTTATAATGTTTAAGAAAATTAACTATTCTGAATGAATCTGACATGAATTTTTCAGAAATGACATATTTGCAGGGTCAAAGCGGCAATTTTTTCCGGCATGACAAACTTACTTCATCAGAATCAGCTTACACTGATCAAATTCGGAACATGTATGAAGACGAATAAAATACAGACCGGATGGAAGCCAGGTACCGTCGGACGCTTTGCCGTCCCATGTAAATATCCGGTGAATATCGGTCCTGCCGGAAAATTTAAATTCAAAGACAGATTCTCCTTTGAGATTCAGTATCTGAATACCGGAGGCAGTCTCTTTCGGAAGCTTTATGATAATCCGGACCTGATGATTAAAGGGGTTCGGGTATGCAGACAGAATGCCAAAATCATCGGGCAATGGATTGATATCATTGTTCCTGATCTGATTCATTTGATGATTGAGCCGGATGCCGCTGATATCCCACCCATAATGACGCTGATTTTCCTGAATCACAAAAAGAGTCTGATGATCATTCATGACCACATCCGCATCAGCCGTATATGTTTGCTCCCAGGCCCATTCCGATCCACCCGGATCACCTGAGGGCGGGATCCATTGACAATGAAGAACCGGACATTGAGCTCCCAATGTATAATCGAGCCATGAGACCGCAATCCATCCTGCCGCGGAAAAAGACAGGTGTGGTTCTTTTTGTATGGCCCCGGGTTTGCTTTCAAGCGAAATTTCAGGACCGTCTTTGGTCATGTCCGCATCAATCTTTTGCAAATATATTCTGGCGATCTGATCTCTGTTGTCGTGCCAGGCAGCCACAAATTGACCGAGGGGATTCATATCCACCGAAGGATCCCCCTGATATAAATCAATATTGCCGTGAACCGAAAAGTTAGCGCCTGCTTTTATGCCTGAATTCAGAATTTGCCCGTAAACATCCATGGACCCGTTTCGATTATCCTCCCAGACAACCACAAACCTGCCATCCCCGTCTGAGCTGACCGCCGGCGCATTCTGATCACTCTGGTTTAAATCATCATTGATGATTTGATTGTCACCTGATTTTATGTTTTGCGCATTCACATACTGCCCCATGATATCATCGCCCTGATTCGGACTGCTCCGCCATACGACCAGATAGGATCCGTTATTTTCCAGAGCCACCTGCGGTTCGTTTTGTGAAGTGCTTGTCGGGGAATCAGTGATCATCAGGTTCCCGCCGACTGGTTCGGCGCATCCATTGAATCGCTGAGCGTACACAGAAGCCTGATCGGACTGATCCGACCGCCATACCACCACAAAATCTCCGGACGCATTGATATCCACGTCCGGATTAACCTGATGCCGTGGTCCCGTATTCGAATTTACACGAACGTTTACACCGACCGGCTGGGATTCTTCGTCATATAACTGGCAGTAAATATCCTGGTAGCCATCGCGCAAGTCTTCCCAGACCGCAATCCATTTTCCTTCTGAATTCATGGCGATTCCGGGGGCTGTCTGATCCGATGTGCCTTCGTCTGGCTGGATCCACTGGGATGTCAAAGTCTCAGGTTGACCGGCATTCAAGACAGCCAGTCCCAGATCTGAATGATGCAGGGCATGATCTTCCCATGCAATAATCACATTTTCATTCAGAGATACGGCACAGGGAGCATTCTGGCTTCCGAACCGGTCTGACATAGAAAGACGGATATGTTCATTGATCCAGCCGGAGAATCCGAATTCACGGAAATAAAGTGAAACGTCGTCATTTTCCCGGGATTCCCAGATAATCACATGGTATGACAATACATTCAGCAGAGACAATGAACTTGCCTGCCCGTTCGGACTCACCGAGGATTGTGTCAGTGAAGGCGATTTCAACTGCAACTGCCCGTTCATCAGACAGACGTTTATTTCCATGTTTGACTTCTGAAAAACAAGGGCTATGAAATCGTCCTGAACAGAAATTCGGGGATAGTAACCGTTATTGGCAATCAAAACCGGTGTTTCAAATTCGGGCGGATTTAAACTGATTTTCCGGATATACACATCTGTGGTATTGTCCCGAGTGGATTGCCAGGCGGCAATCAGAGTATCCTCTCTCCAGACTGCCAGTGAAGGACAGCGGTTTTGCGCGCCGCTGAGCACATCCCGGCTGAGTCCGATATTATTCCCGACGGCATTTCCCAGGGAGTCAAAAGACTGAATGGCGATCTGCATGGTCCCCGTACGATTATCAGACCATGCCACATGAAACATGGGGTCTTCTGAAAATATGACAACCGGATCTTTGTGAATGAAATCCGGATACGACTCTTCACGATTGACCCGCTGATTCACGCCAACGAACCGGCCCTTGGAATCAATGATCTGCATATAAATTTGGGGACCGTTTTCACGCTGATCTTCCCATGTAATCAGCCCCGAACCTGCAGGGTGAACGGCAATCACAGGACGGGCCTGATCCGAGAATCCCGGATCGTCATTAACTCTCACGGGTTCGCTGATTTCATTCAGCAAAGTATCAAAACGCTGAAAATATATATTTCTGTCTCCCTCCCTCCCATCCTCCCAGACCAAAGTCACCACGCCTGAGCTGTCCGCACCCAGACACGAGCTGGTTTGTTCCGTACCGCCTGTCGTATCATCGTTGATGAGAAAATAGACCGGGTTTTCCAGATCGATTAATTCCTGGGCATGCAGACAGACCAATAATAACAATCCGCCGCTCAGACAAATATGAATCATCCTTTTCATTGTTCTCATCCTGTCGGCACTTCCATTAAATAACATCGGAATAACATGACAAAAGATACCAAAATCCGGTAAATCATTTTTTAATTCGCCTGGGCCTTCATCAGCAGATGCCGCAAAATCATGGCCAGATATCTCGGGTAAGACCGTTTGTCATGCAGAAAACCATAATTGCGTGTGCTGTAAATAAATCCGCCGCCCGGCTGCTGACGCTGCAACACCCGCTGAAATGCATGGTTTTCCAGATCACTGAAATCGCCAAGGCCGATTTGGCGGGCTCTGAGCAATGCCGCGGCGATAACGGCTGTATAATAGGTTACCTCCGGGTACGCCTTGAAACAGTTGTATTTTGCATGACCGTCTGCGGTGATCCCGGTTTGAATATACCGAATCAGGGGTTTTATAACCTCATTGATTTTCGGATCCTTTGTGAACTCCCAGTATGCAGCCAGATCAATGAACTGAAAACAATTATACTGATAACAGAGAAAATGAGTCCGTCCCCTCGCCCCGGGCCAGTCAAAGGCGTAAGGCAGTTCCCCGTTTTCCAGCTGGGCCATTTTTAAAAACCGGACCATTTCCCTGCAATGCTCAAGGACCGTCTTCTTTTGTGTTTCATGATACAGTTCACCCAGCAATTCCAGAGTCAGTGTGTTATTATTGGGGACCATGTCATTATGAAGATGAGCAAAATAATTGATGCACCGTGTTCCCCGGTACTCCTGAAATCCGATCTCATTGATTAAATACCTATACCAGCGGATGACACCCTCGAGCATCCGCTCATTGCGCGTCTCATGATAAGTGGCCAGAAGCCCCAAAGCGGCATAGTTACCATCCACCGTGGCAATTCGGCCCCGCCATTCCGGCAGGGGATACTCCCAGAATCCCTCCGGCTTTTGCTGTCTGAGAACGGTTTTGGTGGCAGCCATGGCGATCCGGCGATATTGATCCTCGCCCGTGAGTTTGAAGAGTGTCCACATATTTCGAATCCAGTATCCCTGGCACTGCAGGAAATACCGATCATCCTTCCAGTCAATGCATTGCAGGTAGCTTTTGAAAAAACGCCAGATTCGCGAGTTGAAGCGCACTCCCGGATCAGGACCAATCAATGCCTTGCCGGTCCAGTGCCGATGAATTGTAAATTCCGCCAATTGTCTGGCCGCCTGTAAATACTGGGTCATGATCGCATGCTCCCGAATTGATGTTTAAGAATTTGACGATAAATACAAATGATGCGTCTGGCCACCTTCTGAATTTCAAGATGACGAATATGTTCGCGCCCCCGGGTTCTGAACGGCTGCCTGATGATTTCCCTGAGTGCAGCCGATACTGACTCGGCCCTGCGTGGCACGATCGAACATCCCCTGCATGATCCGATAACTTCGGATACGTCTCCCACATCTACAGAAATCACGGGCAAATTACACGCCATCGATTCCTTGACCACGTTGGGAGATCCTTCCCAGAGAGAAGTCATGACCATGGCATCACCGGCATTCATATACAAGGGAACCAAATTCTGCGGCTTCCCGTAAATCGGAATGAGTTCAACCCGGTATCCCTTATTTTTTAATATTTGAACGGCCTTTTCCGCCATCGGATAACATTTTCTCGGCCAGGTTGCATTGGAAGGAAAAACAATGTACTTCTTTTCAGGATCGAGACCGAGTTCTTTCTTTGCCATCCGCTGATTCATCGGACGAAATAATTGGAAATCGACTCCATTGGGAATAATATAAACATTCTCTTTTTTCGGGATTTTGCTTCGTAGTTCAATGGATTTCACTATCACCGCATTCATGGCCAGAGAACTTGTGCGATCGGCCAGGGCCACGATCTGGCTTGGCAGCGTTTTTCCATACCCGCGGGATCTGGGATTTCCCAGAATATCACTCCCCAGGTAAGAAACCACAACAGGCTTGCACCATTGCATACGCGAGATGATACCGGTGGTACCATAATGTGCATGGATTAAATCGAACTCATCCAGGAATGATCGTCTGAAAATACGAAACGCGCTTCGTGGAAACGCCATACGTCCGTCAATGGCATTCACATATTCAATTTCAACCTGTATGCCTTCTCTGCGAATGGAATCCACCTGACTTTTTACAAAACTGCCCCGTCCGGGAGTCATTTCGGTCGGATAGATATTGGTAACCATCAGTACCCTCATGAACGTTCATCCTTTTCAACATGATCAGCAGCAACGGGATATTCCTCGATCATTCTGGGTCTGGACTGAATAAAGGATTGAATGGTACTGACCGTCATCAATGTTCGCTTGATCAGACTGATGAAAACACGATCAAAAAAACGGGGCCTGGTCAGCTTTAAAACCAGTATCACTGCCGCACTTCCGAACAGCAGAATGAAAAACCAGCCGTAAAGAACGGACACTGCACAAACAGCGCCGGCTGCAGCCAATGCAAAAAGAAAGGAAATGATCATACCCATCCTTTCAAACATATACTGCCAGAAAAATCCGTTCCGCCGGCAGTACTGCAGTGTTGTCCCGAATGTGTACAGGCCCGAATAATAACGGCGTTTCAACTCGCCCCATGTTTCACGGGAAGGGCCATAAGTCACGGCCATGAGATCTGAAATTCGCACAAGACTGAATCCGGCTCTTCGGATCCGCAGGCCGAGCTCGCGTTCTTCATCCACAGGTATATAGGGATTAAACGGTCCTGCCTGTTCCAGAACAGACCTCCGGTAAAGCGCGATCCCTCCCAGTGTCTTTTCTGTACGCGGATTCTCAAGCCTGCCATAACGGTGTCGCTGAAGAGATATCGGTTTTCCATAATCATCTTCGAACAGCTCATGCACTGTACCTGCAACAGCGCCCGTATCTGAATGGGTCTGTAAATACCGGATTCCTTTGGGCAGCCAGTCATGATACAACACCGTATCTCCGTCAATAAAAAACAAATAACTGCCTTTCGCATGCAAATAACCAATATATCGTCCGGCTGCCGCACTCAGTGGCCATTCCGGTTTTAATTGATAGACAGAAGCGGGATATTGACGGACAATCTGAAGGGTATTATCCGTGGAAGCAGAATCTGCATAGATAATCTCTGTGTCCGATATTGTTCTTATGCCTTTGATGACAGAACGAAGACATGCTTCTATATGTGCCTCTTCGTTCCGGCCGATAATGATTACTGAAAGTTTTATCATAAAATCTTACAGAGAAAATTAATACTTTTTGACTGTTCCCAATATTTCAGAAATATGAACTCGTATGAACCACCACGTCCGTTGATTCTGCATTTTTAAGTATGAGGACGGGATTCATGATATCTGAAAAATCTCCGTTTAAACATCCGAATCGAGGTTGATATTTTCGCTGATACTGATATTAAAACAATAATCAGATTCATGAAAGCATCCACTGGATTGCTTCTTTGATGTCGCCGAATACATCCATATCCTGACAATCACGGACCTTTTGATTCTCTTTGATTTCCTTATAATTGTCATTTGATAACAATATCACTTTTTTCCATGATGTATCAAGACCGGCTTCATAAAATACCTTGTACCATTTTTTAAAATCGAGTCGCTCAGGGATCATATCCGCCTGCCGCATATCCATTACAAACCGATTGCAGGGATGACGCATTATAGCGGATCGGGTTTTAGCTGCACAGACCGTCAAAATTTCTTCGGAATACATGCCTTTGTAAACACCCACCAGACACTTTCTGGTTTTGTCATAACCTAATGTAAACATGGTTTCATCCTGACATTAACACGGCCTTTTTTCGATTCCCCCCTTTATAATACAATAAGAGAACAAGAACAACCCATTAATACTACAAATTCATTTATGAAAAATCAACAAGAATTCAGTATCAGCGCTTCAGTCGAATGAAATATTGAATATCACGCATCGAAAATAACCCAAGCAGGGCAAGCATACCAAAATATACAACTCCGCCGGTTGTGATAGCGATTAAAACATGAAAATCCTGCAATAACCAGACAATGCTTCCCATGTAAACCGCAGCCAAAATCATTTTATAAGTTAACCGCCAAATATCAATCTTAAACATATTCCGGAATATATAAATAAGCTGTTGTATCATAAAGAGGGTAAGCGAACACAGGACAGCCAGTGCGGCGCCAATGGCTCCCAGATTCGAAATAAACACATATCCCAGAATATAGGCAGCAATCATACTGATGACATTGATTTTTAAATCAATATTCTGATGATGACTGGCAATTAAAAAGGAGGCAAAAACAAGAACAACACCATATGGGATAAGAATCCAGACGACAATTCTAAAAATAAGACCGGATTGAGCAAAAGCAGCCCCGAATATAAATAACAGAATTTTATCAGATAAAATAAATCCTCCGATACACACAGGAATGGCAAACATAAAAACATAAAATAAAGATTTTTCACAAAAAGCCCTGAATTCTTGTTTTGATTCCACAAACAGGCGCGCGGCCACAGGCTGGATGGCCACTTTGTAACTTTGCAGCACGAGTTTCGCGACATTGACCAGACGCATCGGTGCGCTGTAAAATCCCACAGATTCCATGGTAACGAGGCGTGACAAAAGAAGCATGTCCATATTCCAGAACAGCGTGTTGAAAACAGAAATACCCGCAAAAGCCGGCACCAAACGCGCAAGCCAGACACAGATTTTCATATCGAACTTCATATAATGACAGGTAATCTGATGAAAAGCCAGCCGGATATTCACCAACAGATTTACCAGGCTTGCCAATGCAAAAACGCCGGCAATCGCAACGACTTCACCTCCCCTGAATATCACAAAAATGCCTGCGGCCAAACGCACAATATTTTCCCAGGTCATGCTGATCAATACAAGTTCCGCTTTTTCCCAGGCAATGAAAACGGACTGGAAGACCAGACTGATCGTGGCCAGTATCAACGCGATACCCATCCATATGGAGGCATTGTTGATTGTGCTGCTGTATCCCATCATATGACCGAATCCGATCATGGCGCCTGACATCAGCAAAGAAACAGCCAGTGAAAGAATCGAGGCATTGATTAAAATCAATCCGGTCTTCTCACGGTCTTTGGCGATCTCGCGAATCAGCAGTGGCTGGATTCCCATACTGGCCATGGTTTGAAAAACCCAGAACAGGGTCAGAATTAATGAAAATTCCCCCATACCTGTCGGTCCCAGTTTCCGGCCCACAAAGATCACAAGTACAAATGAAGCCGACATGCGGACAATCGTACCCAGCAGCATGGCTCCGGTATTTTTAATCACACTGCGTGATCTGCTCATGTTGATTTAAAATTCCCGTTTGATTGGTTCTTTGGATGGTCCGATACCCTTTGACGATTATAAAGATCCTGGCGGCCGACAGCCACACCGCATAAAAACCAGAAAGGAAGCAGGTGATATTGACCGATCGTGCTGTTTTCAACCATCCCCTGAATCAAACCAGCTGTCAAAGCACCGGTCATTCCGATAAAAACGGACCGGTCCAGTTCACCGGCATCAGGAATTGCTTTAATGAATCGATAATAAAGATGCACAATAAAAAATAATAAAAACAAAAGACCCGGCAATCCGACTTCGGCTGTCAGCTGCAGGTAAATATTATGGACCGGATAAGGGAAATGCATGGTCACCTGTTCCGGTGTGTCGTCAAATTGATGGTGGACCAATGCATAATTATTAATTCCATGACCTATGAAAGGATTCTCCTTGATCATATTATAAGCCACTTTCATCAACGGAATCCGTACATTGACAGAACCCATATCATCCGATATTAGACGCGTCCGGACAGGATTTTCGGTTTTCAGCAGTACAATACTGCCAGTTAACATCAATAATATTAAAAATAGTGCCAGATAAATTCGTTTTAGTAAAGTTAAGCGGTGAACATGAAACAGGGCAATAAAAATAATGCCAACAATAAAGCCCAGCCATCCTCCGCGTGAAAGCGTGATAATCAAAGATGCGGCACCTAAAACAAGCACAACAATCAATATCATCCGAAACAGGGTTCTCATATGATAAAAAAGCAACGCAAAACCCAGGGGCAGCAAAAAATCGAGATACCAGGCCAGTGCGTTGGGCCCTCCCAATGTACCACCCACCCGAAACACAGTATCACCTTCGATTTGCTGCATGGAAGCGGCGGCTGAGCTTCCGAAAATTCGTAAATTTAATGTCGTCCCCGTCAGACGCTGCAGGATCGCAACAGTGCTCTCTAAAAAAAGACCAGCGACCAGTAATGTGACCACAAACTGAAATCGTTTCTGATCTTGTATATAATTGGCGATGTATAAAAGAATACAGGCCATTTTCAAAATCTCCAGAATTTCATAAAAACCCAGGAGACGATCCGGAGCGTTGGCCAGGGACAAAATACACATCAGAAGCAGTCCCAGCAAAGGGAATGTTGAAACAGGAAACCATTTTATATGTTTTTCCCGGTTTCGATATATTTCGATTAAGTAAAGCAGATAAAGCATGACAATTGCAATGCCGCTGATAGAAATCACATAGCCTTTCGCACCACCGATATGATTTGGATGAAGGTTGAAAGTTTGATCAATATTAAAGGGCAGGGTCAGTGTCAGCACAGCTACCAGGACGTCTCTTGCCAGTACGGGCCATATCAATAAAAACGGCAGTAAAAGGACACAGAGCACAGCCAGAGATCCCATAAATGGTGCATCCAGACTCATCGACTGAAATAGAATGACACCCGAGCCGGTGCCCATCACTGTAAGAAATACAATTTTTTTAAAGCCGAGCTTATTGATCAATATCTCTATATCCGGGTTATATTCTGAAAAAACCAAAGATTCATTACAGGCAATTCAGAGCAACCTCCGTTACATCCGCCAGAGGGGATGGATTGAAATAGTTACCCATAAAAGTGAGTTTCTGGATTGTTCGTTGCGTGTTTAACTCGGTTATCCTCTTTTGGTGAATCAGGGTACCTGGTCACCAGTCTTTTTCAAGGGCCAATTGCTTTAGAGAATCTTACAATCGGGTAGACAGACTTCATTTCTCCGGATTGGCTTCCAGACCCGTTAATTTTGATAATATAGAAAAATAAGTCTGTTTCTCGTCTTCCCAATTGTACTTTCGGTTAAAATCATCTGAATGCTTATACAGCTTCCTTCTTTTATCGGGATGCAAGTATAAATCTAAAATGGCGCTTGCCAAAGAATCCGCATTTCCGGGTTTAAAAAACCGAACCGACTTTCTTGGAAAATAATAGGACGCCGCTTCGGTTTCTGCAACCACAAGCGGAATACCCAATGCAAGATATTCCATTGCCTTGACACTAAGCGTCTCACCTGCATACACTCCCGGTCGTTTGGGATCTACTGCTATGTGGGCATGTTTTACAGCATCTGTCAATTGAATAACAGGAACATTATTCTTGAAAATAATCTGTTCGTTAAGCTCAAGCGTATCTGTCAATTGACGATATTCCGTCTCTTCCCGCCCGCCGCCAATGATCTGGAGCCGAATATTGGGAATACGGCCTGTTAATTTTCTGACGGCACGAATTAACAAATCAACGCCGGTTTGTTCCGCCAGATTGCCATGATAGGTCAGATAAAAAAAATTACCGGTTTTATAGGAATTGAAAGGTTGTTTTTTAAAAATTGCATGAATCGGCAGATTCATAATTACGGAACAGTGCCGACTGTTTACTGAGCGTTGAATTAATTTTTCCCGCCACAATTCTGTTACGGTTATGACATGATTTGCATACCGGCAGCTCAATTTTTCGATGAATTTCAATAATACAATAATCAGGTGACTCTCTGAAACATGAAACTTGCGCATATAAAATTCCGGTACAAGATCATGAACATCCAGAATAATTTTTGCACCTAAAAATTTGGTTAAAATCGTACAAAATATCCCAAAGTCCGGAATATTATGAAAATGGATGACGTGATATTTTTTTTGAATATGCAGCCTTGTTGTAATAATAAAGGATTTCCAGAAAAATATCGTTAAGTGTTTAAGATAAGACAACGGTCCTGATTCCTGAAAATCACGGCGATGAATGCGGTATACATTGACACCAGCAATATTGACAGGTGATTTTTGAACAGACTCGCCCAGACCAACGACATCCACAGAATGTCCCTGCGACAGAAGCGAGGTCGCATATCGGTGTAAACGGCCGTCACTTTCAAACTGGGTATAACCCACCATACATAACCGCATATCATCATGTTCCTGAAGCGTTCGCAGGGAAAATATTAACAAACACTCCACAACAGCGGAGGCGAGGTGCATAGGATAAAGAACAAAGGCAATATATTTTGGTTATCCCTTCATTACATTTTCATCATATGAATCATAATATGCTTCATAGCCATAATGCGCATCTTCAGATACGCCTGTCAGAATTGCTCCCCAAACCGGCGCCTGAACGCCATAAAGACGATTTAAGGCCAGCTTTGTTCCATGGCGTGTTGTTTTGCCTATTTTCAAAGTAAGGACAACACCTTTCACATGCTCAGATAAAACAACCGCATCTGTCACCGGCAATACCGGAGGGCAATCAAAAATAACGATTCGATAGGCTTTTGATGTCTCTATAATAAAACGGTGCATCCGTTTTGAGCTCAACATTTCAGAAGCATGTTTTGCAGGTGTCCCCGCCGCCATAATATCCAATCTGCGGACAGGAGTTTCACGGATAATATCTTTCCAGTCCATTTCTCCGCTTAGGTAGGATACCAAACCTTCCGGGCGGCTGATTCCATTCAACAACATATCCTGTACAGGTTTTCGTAAATCACAATCGACAAGCAATGTCTGAATCCCTTTTTGAGCAGAGGCAATGGCAATATTCGCTGCTGTTGTCGATTTACCCTCACCTGGACCCGGACTTGTCACGAGGAGTGTATTCACTTTTTCATTTTGCATCTTATAATGAATGAAGGTTCGAATGACCCGATAGGCTTCCGGAAGCACAGACTGCGAGCTTTTTCTGGTGATCAAATAAGGCGAAATGGCCTTTACCCGCTCAAGCTTATGTTTCATTTTATGGGACTTTGATTTTTTAGATTTTATTTTCTCACTTAACACGGGAATAGCACCAATGACTTTCAGTTGCATTGATTCCACGTCCTCAGACCGCCACAGATAATCTTCAAAATAATCACGAGCAAAAGCCAGCCCAACACCCAGAATCAACCCGAGCATGACCGCCAAAGCCAAATTCATCTTTTTTCTGGGATAAACGGGATGAAGAGGCGGCTGCCCACGATCCAAAACAACAATATTGCCTCCAAGCCCTGTGGCTTTAATCTTCGCTTCTTCAAATTTCTGACGAAGCATTGTATAGATTTCGCGATTCACCTGAACATTTCGTTCCAGCTGCGCCAAACGCAGACTTTTTTCCGGCAGGCGAGTGAGTTTCTCTGTATATTCATCGACCACTTTTTTCAGTGCTTGCTCTTTAGCCTTCAATGATTGCTGCTGAGTCTCCATCTGAAGAATCTGAGTAACGAGTGTCTCTGAATGTTCCACAGGATCGACACTTTTCCGGGTTGATTTCATATAATTTGACGTTTCTTCAATGATTTTCTCGCGAATCCCGTTGAGCCGGCTTTCCATCTGAGCCAATCGTCCGTCTTGTTCAGGATCCAGACCGGCACCAATTAACTGTGCCTCGTATGCAGCCTTTTCAGTCACCAGCTCAGCCATTTGTGTCTGTAATTGCTGAAGCACAGGGCTCGACATTTTTAATATATCATTAACAAAATTTCGCCGGCTGTCATCCAGCTGATCTTTAAGATAGACAAGCTGATTCTCTATGGATTCCAGATCTGTATGCGCCTGATTATATTGGGTTTCAAAATTGGCAAGCTGTGCAACCAGTTGCTCTGTTTCGCTGTTTAGCGAAACCACCTGTTCACGTTTCTGAAACGCCATTAACCGGGTTTCAGATTCCTTTAAATCCTTTTCCACATCTCTAAGTTTTGATTCAAGAAAGCGTTTGTTTTCTGAGGCATCTCCCTGACTTAAAAGCTGATCGTAGTTCAAATAGGCGTCGACCCATGTATTGACCATATAAACCGCTTCAGTCGGAGAAGGCGACCTGGCAAGAAGAATAATGACATTTGTTTCCAATTGTTCCGAAATGAATGTCGCATCCCGAAATGCTTCTACGAGCTCAATAAATGTAGGAGGCTCTGCCTCCGATTCATTCGAATTGAAAATGCGAATCAATTTATGAAAAAAAGGATACCTGGAGGGCAGTTGACGAATGCGCAGAATATAAAGTGAATCCCGGCAGGCTGAATTTTGAAATCGCCGGATCACATCAGCTGCCAGCCTCCGGCTTTTTAAAATTGGTATTTGATTCTTGACCATGTACCGCTGGGCGGCCACCTGGCCTGCATCAAACAGCAGTTGATCGCCGCTGCCAATATAGACAGCTGCCTTGGATTCATAAATGGGTTGTGCCATCCATGTCAGCAAGGCAACCGTGCCGACAATACTTACAAACGGAATGATGATCAGCCACAGATTTCTGCGGAAAGGCCGGATTAAATCTGACCATTGATTATTTCGAATATCACGTTCCATAAAATCGCATCCAGTAATCCCAAATATCCACCCCGTCAATATCCCCGGTTATCGACAGAGCACTCTGATAAAAATCAGGCCACAAGGCCAGTTTTAACAAGGGTTTTGATGATGATTGTATCTTCCGAATACACTCATTTTTCGCTTTTTCAAAACAATAGTCGCCCTTAATTTTAACCGCATACATTTGATCATTGCGCGCTTCTTCAAAAAGATAGCCTTCCTGTTTTAAAAAGTCAATCATTTCCTTTCGAATTGGCGGATCAATACCGATAACAGGTTTGTCTTTTGCTTTCACTCTGGCAGGCAGAGCTTGCAGAACCTTCCATGTTTGTTGATGATTTTCGAAATAACATAGGCCTAATTGAATGCGCGAATCCGTGAGTTCTGACCCATGAACCATCCATTGACCTGAAGAGCTGGCAATCACCTCACAGGTGGTGGCAATACGTGTTTTCCACCACTGTGCAATCTCATGTAATGCTGCAATCCAGACATTATTCATTTTCATCGCGGAATTTAAAAGCCCCGCCAAAGCGGAACGGCACATAGCGAAACGCTCTGGATGAAGCTGAAGAACGAACAGATCTCCGCGTTTATGAGTCTTCTGCAATATCTGTATCCAGGCTTTGGCGATCCAATGGGCATTCAGACCCAATCTCTCCGACAAGATATCATCGTCCGGAACAGAAACCGGAATTTCAATGAGCCCTGAATTTTTCCAGGGATAAGAAAATGTGTTTCGACTTTCCCGAACCTGATATGTATTCAAAATTTGCTGATAATCGTTCCGGCGCAAATCCGTTAACGGGATGTTTTCTGGAAGCGGCCATGAGACCACTTCGCTGCTGTCCCAGATAAAATCGTATTTCGACAGACGCATCACGCATTCCGGTGTCCGTCGCAAAAACGGAAAACGAAATCCATGATAGTCAATATGGTTGTCTTTGAATATTTGAATCGCCCTTTCAAGATGACTTTCCATTTCAGTTGGTGTTAATTGTGTATAATCAATATGTCTGTACCCATGAATTGCAAATTCCACACCCTGATCTTGAAGGCGCCTGAAAAGATTTGGATGACGGTGCACAGTGATGGCTGTAACCGGAAATGTTGGATTGATATCTCGAGCGAATAAAAACCGTACGAAATTTTCAAGGTTAACAGCAAAGGGTAAAGGTGTCATTCCATATCGCATAAAAAGGTTGTAAAAGCGAATTATGGAATATTTCAGTGAGCGCGCTCGAAACCTTTCTCGAATAAGAGCAAGAGCATTCATAGAATCAAACAAATGTTATTGATTGGATTTTCAGAATCTATTGAAAAATATGCATGTAATATAATTTTTCAATTCTATTTATTGTTGGCTTCCTGTTGCATTCGCAAGCGATTTCATACGTTTGCGGCGGTCTTGAGTCGGACGGCATGATGGACACTGTTCTTCATTTTCGAGCAGCCAGAGATAGGTTTTTTTCAGTCCAGAATTCAAAGTAACCTGAGGAATCCAGCGTAAAACCCGGCGGCTCTTCTCAATATTCAGTACGCGTCTTCGAATATTGTCAATATCGCGACGGTCTATATACACCGGTCGAGTCGGGCAGTCAGATAAACCAAGAATACGTTCAGCAAGATCCACAACACTGGTTTCTTTACCGGTGCCCACATTGAATACTTCCCCTTCTGTTCGGGGATTCAATGCAGCCAGAAGTGTGGCTTCAACCACATCATCCACATAAGTAAAATCACGGGTTTGTTCACCATCTCCGTGAATATGCATCGGTTCTTCTTTCATGACGCTTTCAAAAAACTTTGAAACCACTCCGCAATATGGATTCAAAGGCGATTGATTCACGCCATAAACATTTGAATATCTTAAAATAGTCACGGGAAGCCGGTATGATTCATAAAAAGCAAAACAATAATTTTCTCCACTGAGTTTACTGGCAGCATATGGATTCAGGGGGCTGATACCGTCATCCTCATTGATAGGCAGATAACGCGGATTTCCATAAACAGAAGCTGAAGATGTATAAACCACACGGTCCACACGGTGATCTTTTGCAGCCTGTAATACATTGAATGTTCCCTCTGTATTGACTTTAAAATCGAGACGTGGAGATTTTACCGAAACAATAATATTCCTAACAGCCAGATTGAATACAATATGCTTGCCTGATATAATTTTTTCAAGCAGGTCGTAATCAGTTACCGATCCTTCAATAAATTTGATATCATCCAGATACATAATATTTTCACGGCGTCCGGTAAACAGATCATCAAGCACTGTGACTTTCGCACCTTCCTCAACAAGCCGATTTACCAAATTGCTCCCGACGAATCCGGCTCCTCCGGTGACCAACACTTTCAGGCCTCGAAAACGCATAGCATATTTCTCCTTATCAATGGGCATCTTTCATTGAAAGCACGAACGGCACCGTCATTAATAATATCTTAATGTCCAGTCGGTTCGACCAGTTATCAACATACCAAAGGTCATACAGTATAGATTCTTCATAATTTTGAGGAGTTAACCGTAAATTCAATTTGGACCATCCGGTTAATCCCGGCTTGACATGCAAACGTCTTTTATACCAGTCTTTGTATTCTTTAACTTCATAAACCGGATGCGGCCGAGGTCCAACCAGACTCATATTCCCAAGCAATATATTAAGCAACTGGGGTAATTCATCCAGACTGGTTGCACGTAGAAAATTTCCAATTTTTGTGGTTCTCCGGTCAATATAATCAAAATAATCGGTAATAACCTTGTTCTGATCGAGATGATAATCCTCTTTCAACAGATTTTGAATATATTCGTGGTGCTCTTCCTGTTTATTTTCAGGACGCATCGTCCGGAATTTAATGATTTTAAATTGATTGCCCTGATATCCCACTCTTTTCTGGGTAAAAAATATCGGGCCTTTGGAAGTCAATTTTATCGCAACAGAAATTAAAATCATTAATGGCAGGCTAATCAAAATAAAAACAAGGGATAAGAATATATCAATAGTACGTTTTAAAATTTGCTGGATAAATATAATCCACCTGTCGCTTCGACTATTTCTTACACGCACTGATGGTGAAAACGAAAATTCGGAAAATGAAGCAGTAATTCCATCTTCGATCTGACCTGTCATGCCTTTAAATATTCTTCGATTCATTGGTTTTTATTCATTCACTTGTAACAGTGTATATTTTATGTGTTTAAAGAGTATCGTCTTTAAATATCAACGATCTCTTCAGTGACATTATTCCGGATATTTTCAAGCTGACCAGTACTAAGCGAACCGGTAACCCAATCCGTGAATGGTCTGAATATACCGGGAAGGAAGGCGGTCTTCGCCCAGCTTCTCTCTCAGCCGTTTTACGTGCACATCAACGGTGCGGTCAGTGACATAGGCGTTTTCGCCCCATACTTTATCCAAAATTTCATTTCGGGTAAAAATATAATCCCGTTTTGAAGCCAAAAGATAAAGCAGCTTGAACTGCGTGTAAGTAAGATCGATGAGTTTACCGCTTTTTCGCACTTCATGCGTATCCAGATTAATTTGTATATCTTTGATCTGCAGATTCCGCGGTGTATGATCCACCAGATTAATTCTGCGAATCAGCGCGTTCACTTTGGCCACCAGTTCATCCACAGCCGGATAAGAGCTTAAACAGTCATCAGCCCCTTCTTCCAGGGCATGTATTCGCTCTTCAGGAGGCCGATTCTCAGAAAGAAGAATAAGCGCGGTTTTCTGGAATTGATCATTGATTAAACGGCGGATCTCATCAACTGAACCATTGGCAATGTCCCAGTCTACAATCATAGCCTGAGGTGTACTGGTCTGAAGCCAATGAACAGCCTGTTTTCCGTTGTCCGTCCTGAGCACCTCATAGCTGGCACGGTAAAATGCCTGCTCGAGACGGTCCCCGACAACAGAATTTGAGATCATAAGAAGTACTTTTTTTCCTTCCATGGCATGGTTTCCTTTACTAATCTGAATGTGACTATCAACCGGGTTTCAGGCAACATCCATGCCATGTACTGATTGCCATATGTAAATCATATTTTTTAAATTTGTTACGTAGAATACATATTTATAACAATTACAATAATTGTTAAAGAAAGGAAAATATTTCCTTAAAATACCCGGCAACAATGTCCGGTATCAATATAAAATAATGATACTGACGATTACAGACACGGAATGGGACTGATTGCTATCAATGACAGGAGATTTTTATTCTAAGAACATTAGTATGAATCATGATGATACTATTCAGCTTCAATTGAAAATCCGCATGATTATTGAATTCCCAGTAAATCATTGATGACTTTTAAAATGTGCTGATCTGTCACACTTTCCTTGTGCATGTAATAGTTGGCACCCGAACTCAGGGTTTTCTGTCGATTTTCCATGTCCTTTACATTGGTTAAAACCAATACCGGTATTTGTTTCGTTGTATGATCGGATCGTATACGTCGGAGTACTTCGAGTCCGTGAATACCGGGAAGAATCAAATCAAGTACCACCAAATCCGGGTGATGCTGTTTGATCATTTTCAGACCTGTTTCACCATCCTCGGCTTCAATCACAAAAAAGCCAGCCTTGGCAAAAATATTGTGATACATGTATCGCGTGGATTGTGAGTCCTCAATTAATAGAATGATATGCCCTTTCCCCGCCATGGTACATACCCCAGATTGAATAAATGAAATGTTTATTGAAAATAAAAACTTTTACAAGAGAAATCAACATGAAAAACATGCAAGCCACAGTCCAATAAAAACCTGTTATGGTTTCAAAATGATGCCTTTATTCTGATGCGCGCTCATTTTCACTACAATTGGTTTATCGAAGCGGAGATGTCGTGTGGTAGCCATCTCTGAGCAAACCGGTTGCGAAAGCAGCCATTCCCAGTTGATAAAATTCTGATCATTTTCTTTATGAATGGTTAAATAACCGATTTCAAAACTGTTGAGATTTTGAAAAAAATGCGTCCCCTGCGAAGGCTCTACAGAAAAATCCTTAAATCCTGCTTCTACAATAACTCTTGCTCCGGAAATTTGCTCCCAGGCGACAGGAATTCCGAGCCATGGATCCAGGCTTCCCCAACGACCCACACCGATTAAAATATAGGGCCGCTCTGATTCGATCAACCGGGCATTTAAAGTACTGACTTCTTCGGCAACTTTAACACTTTCGGACCGGTTGAAACAGTTATTATCAACCACAACCATATCATAAATATTGTCTACAATATCATTTCCCAGAACCTGATGGCTCTGACATATCAACTCATTTTTTTGATAATCATCGATATCAAAAACTTCCAGTTCCCGATTTAACACAATGGGGCGCATCTGCAAAACATAAAGGGAATACAATTCCTGGTTTTTTCCGGATAAATTTACTGCGAATTCAATCTCAACGGGTGTTCCCATTCCCCAGCTTCCAAGTTTCAATAATGAATTCATAATATCAGCCAATGGAAAATGTTTATTCTTCAAAATAGGGGCAAATGTAACCAGACGCTCCCCCGCTCTGGACAACCCATCATAAATGCGGTCATTTTGCGGAGAATATGTGGAGGCAACATATGTCAATGTTTGATCCTTCTCAGCAACAGACAGATTGTACCTTTCAAGGAATACATCATCTTTATTGGTCTGTTCCTGTTCTTCAGCATTCAGGTTCAATGCATAAAATGTTTGCTGTGAACTTCTTATGAGTTCTCCAGGAGAAGTCCCGACTGATAACATTGCCGGATATCTGGGACAAAATCTTACGCATAATCCTCCCTCAACCACAGTCTTTCCCAGACCGAGCGCAATGTTGACAATTCCATCATCATATTTTTGCGGAGCGATCGGATAATAATTATAACTCTTGGCCACACCGGAAAACGTCGGATAAAACCGATTGTCATGTATATCCCCCGCCATCTTCTGAATGACAACAGCCATCTTTTCTTCCTCAAGCCGGTAGGGTGTAACCTTCACATAATTTTTTGCGGACTGGTAAAAGGCTGAGGCGTATATCTTCTTAATGGCCTTGATCAGTTCCAATAACCGGACAAATGGATCAGGATGTACATTGGGCAGCATATAGGTTTTGTAAACTCCGGCAAAAGGATGCACATGAGAATCTTCCAGCAAAGAACTGGAGCGAACAGCCAGCGGTACATTCACAATTTCTAAAAAGGCAGCCAATTTTCGCATAATCTGCTCAGGAAACTTCTCAGCTTCAATAAATCGATTCAATATCGATTGATCATCCTCGGAATGCAGGGCAAAATCTCTTAGATCATTATTATCCAAAAATTGATCAAACACATCCGTACCTATGATCACAGCCGGTGGAATCCGGATATTTATATGCGGAAACCGGTTCTGCAAATTGGCATTGATCATCAGCATATTGACAAAATTCAATCCCCGTGCCTTTCCTCCAAGCGATCCTCCTCCGATTCTTGACAGGCTGGTATTCGGATCGAATCCGTCAGGATCAAAATCAGTAATCACTCCCAATTGGCGAAGTTTTCGATAATCACGCAGCGACCGAATCAAGCTCTGTCTTGTGTCTTCAACCGTGGGAAAATCAGAGAGTCTCTGTGCACGAATTTCATGAGCAAGCCAGAATTCCGTGCGCGCCTTGAGCCAGTTTGAAAAGTGATTTCTTTCCGCATGAAAAACAATGCTTTCTTCCGGAACTTCGGCCAACTGATGTTCCAGGGATAACAAATCATGTGCACGTCCCACCTCTGTTCCATCCGGTAAATGAAAAATAAAATCCCCGAAACTTAATTGATCCACCATAAACCGTCGTAGTTCCTGAAGCAATGTGGGAGAATCTTTCAAAACAAAATAAGCTCCCAGCTTTTCCGCAGCGGACTGATAATCCGAGTTGGTCGAATGCAGAAGCACGGCAATATCCGAATAAACGTCTTTTACATCTCTTGCAAACTGCAAACCGGCATCAGGGCAGGGATTGCCTTCTTTATAAAAATCAATATCCGAAATCACTCCCAGAACGGTTTCCTGATAGGTTTGAAAATAATCCCATGCCTGTTCATATGTTTTGCATGACAATATTTTTGGACGGGCTCGCATTCTGAGACGTCGATTCGAAAAATTGATCCCTTCCTCAATCAGACGCTGAGAATGGTTCATGACTTCTACATAAATCATTGGCAGAAGCGATGAATAATAAAGGATGTTGTCTTCGATCATAATAATCGATTGCACGCCGATCTTGTCCGTATCTTCAGCCACATTCAGACGGTCTTCCACAGTTTTTATAATCGCCAGAATAAGATGGTAATCTCCCTGCCAGATAAAAATATCGTCAAAATACTCTGTTTCGTGATGAATGAGCATATCGGACAGCTCTTTATTGTCAAAGGCAAGCATGACCACAGGAATATCAATACCGCTCTGTTTAATGGCTTTTGCCAAATCCGCCGGTGCCATATCCTCGATATGCAAAGTCACCAGCACCATGTCAAAACGCATATCACGCACCATAGAAATGGCCTGGCCACCAGAGGAGACCTGGGTCAGTTCGGGTTGATGAGTAAGATTCAGTCCCTGATATTTATCGCGTATCAAATCATAAATACGGCCGTCTTCTTCGAAAATAATAAAATCATACAGGCTGGAAACAAGCAGGATATCACGAATGCGATGGCGCATTAATCCCTGAAAATTTTGGAATCGGGCATCATAGCCCTTCTGAACCCACAGTGGATCTTCAGCGGCCGAGGTTTTTACACAATTTTTACGCATGAACTTTTACTTTTAAAATGATTTAACATCAAATGTAAAACATGGGTCATATGCATATTTTCAGTATGACTGTACAACAGTTTATTTTAATTTTTCCTTAATATCAATAAGGATTTTTGTTGAATTCAAATCATCGGCCTCTTGAATCGAGACCGTAATGCCCCTTATTTTTCCATATCGCTTCCCGTGAATAAATTGATCGATATATGCTTTTTTTAATTGACTGTTGATCATTAATTCTTCTGCTTTGTCAGAGAAATAAAAAGTCGTCTTGAACATTTGTGGATACACAGAAACCCAACAGATTGTCTTTTTCTTTTTTGTCACCTTAAAGAGCCAGTTTTTTCCATCACGATAATAGCGCCACTCACTGTAGAATGACGGATAGTCATTTTTTAATAAATCAATAAACCTGTTCCACGTATTCTTCACTTCTCCAAGAGTGCGGCTGATAACTTCATCACTTGGGTATTTGTTTTGATCGTTCAGACAGGGTTTTTCCATTTTTTGCTCCCAAAATAATACCCCCCCAAAACAAACCTCTGAAGCCTCACAATAAAAATATAGATTCAATAGACCTTGATGTAATAACCATTATTTTTCTTGATTAATGAATAGTCGGTATTTATAGCGGTTTTTGATATCATATTTGAAATAATGTTTTCATTACTGATTTCGTTGGATACAATTGCTGCTCTTTTCCCCGCCAGTATATTGGATGAATAAAATTGTAAAAATAAAAATCCGTGGAAAATTTTATCTGATGACGTTCCGTTTTTACACGAATCAAAGAATGTGTAGCCAAAAAGACCATTGACAAGTAATGCAAATAATCCTTCACGATAATGATTGGAATAAAATTGTCCGGAACCCGGGACGATAGAAGAGAGCACTGAAGCAAATAAAGGCGACTTTGCCTTTTTTTTAGTAAAACTGGCTTTGAGTGTCAATGCATGTTCATCTTCAGGAAATCTCTCAAGCATGCTTAAAGCCGACGCTCTGTCATTCATCTTTATACATGAGAGACTATACATCGTTAAGATTTGTTTTCTAAAATATGAATTTTGAAGTGACAGCAATTGTGACAATAGGGTTTTTGATTCAGGATATCGGCAATCATAATATAGTGCTAACCCCTGCATATACTTTGAAAAAATAATCATCCTGTCCTGAATAGCATATTGGTTTGAATTGGCAAATAAATTTGCGGCATCAGCATATCGTCCGGATTGAAAATTGCAAAGGGCCAAAAGAAGGAGTACTTCATCACTGTTTTCGTTGTTCTGATGACGATATAAAAAACGATATAATTCGGTTGATGCCTGATAGTATTTATGACTCTGATATAAAAAACAGGCAAAATCCAGGGGGTCATCATCAACGCCCTTGAATGAAAAAAGAAATAACAATGAATCGAATTCTGTTTCAATGCGGCTATAAATCGTCTCATCTAAAGAGACTGTATTTGAGGCGTATGCCAAATATTTTTGAAGATTATCATGCAAAAATATTTCATAAGTATTATGAGAAAATTTGTCCGGATGACAACCAAAGTAATCCGCTGGCGGATCATAATAAAAGGGTCCGACACGAAAATATTTTGAAGCATCGGCCAAATAAAAACATCTTGTAAATCTTTCAGCTCCCAATATCAAACCCTTTATTGATCCATATTTATCTATGGACAAATATGTGTAGCGTGAGCAACTTGGATAATACTGACAGCTGGAATTTGATAAAGAACGATGATATAATGCGATTGGATTTAATAAGATATTCGTTGAATAGGGATATCCTTTGCTGTTATTATAGGCAGCGTCACGGATGATATGTTTAATAATGTATGCATTATCAAATTTTGATTCATACGGCCAGTAAATGTTTTCACAGAAGAGCGCGGAGGGGATGAACAGACAACATATGAAAATTAAAATCAGGTATCGCTTCATTATTGTGGTCATGAATATAAACCTTTATTCAAGACAGATGAAATTTGAATAATATGAATACAAAGGGAAGTGCCGGATGAATGAACATTATTGCACTTCCCTTTCAATAGATGGTGAGTCAGATAAAAATTATTGAATTAACTTGCCAGCTTTAAGATCTTCGTTATAATACTTCACGGCATTTTCAATATGATTTTTCTGCATAGTTGTGGGTATCACGGCCAAAGCTGCAAAGCCGCAGCAAAGTCCTTGAAAGGTCCAGCACACTTTGCTTCTTTCAGATTTACTGCCATACTCATCTCCCCCAAGATAGATCCCGATTCCAGTTCCGCTCATGCCTCCGGCAATTGCAGCTAAAATGCCGGCACCCCGGCTTTTACCGCGCGCTGCTATTATTTCTCTTCTTGCCCGCGGACAATTTCTCACTGCTTTTTCCAAAGTCTGAAAGTTTTCACCAAACAAAAATTTCTCCCCGTCCTTCAAGAATCCTTTCCCATCCTCGGTCAATGTAATTAAGCCCTTCTCTGTGTCTTCTGCCTGAACTTCTTCTGTCTGAACCTCTTCTGCCTGAACTTCTTCTGCCTGAACTTCTTCTGCCTGTACTTCCTCTGCCTGAACTTCCTCTGCCTGAACTTCCTCTGCCTGTACTTCCTCTGCCTGTACTTCTTCTTGAGGATCTTCCTCATTCATTTGTGCAAGAGCAACATTTGACATGATTATTAAGATGCATAAAAGTATCATCGGTTTCATTTTCATAGCTATCCTCCGTTATTAATTTTAGATGATAATAAAAAGAACAATGCATAAAGGCAAATACATGATGATTGACCATATTGATAAGAATATGAGAATCCATTTTGGATTCGCTATTTTTTTTCTTAAAGACAGAAAAAGAAAATACAATGAAGCCAGCACAAACAAGGTTATAAACCAGTATTCTCTTGCAATGCTGCCCAATGAAAACCACATAGTAATTATTTTTGCCAGGATAACACCTCGATTGAAAAAATATATCCCCATGAAGTATGTTCCGATAATAACATACAATAAATTCATACAGCCTATTGTAAAAATGATTATTTTATTTTTATTATTCACAATTTTCACTCGTTAATCTTGCAGGCATTGATTAAATCAGCATGCGTTGTCATTTTCTGTATGAAATCCATCAGCGCCTTGTTTAGATGATCTTCCCATGTCCCTGTCCAGGCCATTGCTTTTTCAGACGAATGCTGACCGGTAAAATTGCGTGAAAACAGGATTTCCGAATTTTTCGCATTTTTCAGAATAACATTTGCACTGATAGTTGCTGTTGTTTCTACAGTAAAGAAATTTGCTTTCGGACCCACCCAAAATTCCTTCAATGTCCCATCAATAATAATTTCTGCATCCTGCGGATTACCGGACGCATAACACTTGTGATTATACCTTTCGAACTCTTTAATAATTGCATTCTGAATAATCGTTCTTACATCGGTCTCAGTGACAGCTTTACCCATCGTCATACCATAAGTATTCTTTTTGTTGGCCACACGATCAATATAATCACGATCATCTTCTAACAGGTTCACGATAAATACTGTCGCTGGTAATTCTTTTATACTTTCATTTTCAGGTAAATCGCCCATATAATCTACTTTTAATGTAGACGTGCCCACTGCACAATTTAAAATAACGCCCGTACAAATAAGAAGGTAAAGTAGAACCGTTTTTTTCTTATTTATTATCATCACTGCTTCCTCCACAATTTAATTGATTGACAATTCCTGTATCATTTCTTTGGCCAGTTCTTTCGCCAAAAAAGCGGGATCATAATCATAATCCCACTGCATTTTCTTGCTGCGCTCCGCTTTCCATAATATTTGTCCGTTTTCAATACCCAATGCCTTAACAGAAAATCCGACGGTCGTATATCCCCCAAAGAAACTGCCCTGGTAATAATCCGTTAAGTAACCATGAATTACGGCAGTTGCCCCAAGTTTCAGGGCATAATCCAGAACTAAACTGTTTTTATTTTCAACATCGCCTCCCTTCTTTACAATTTCTTTTTCCAATTGAGTATACTCCACAATTTCATATCCACCCGAGAGCATGGCTGTCTCAAAAGCATCGTAAATGACATTTTTTGCCTGCGGATAATTAAATTTGCCTTCAGCAGTATTATGATCTTCAAAAGGAAGAATAATGTATTTTATATTCTGAATACGACCTATATCAGGATTTTTCCAAACCTCAGACTTAATATGCCTGGTGCTGCTCGCACAAGATAAGGTAAAAATCAAAACAATCAAGAATGACGCCATTTTTTTCATTTATACGATTTCCTTGAGTTACTATCAATCAGACGATTGTGGGCAATGGATCGAAAACGACCGTTTGTTATGGTGCATCTCTGCTTTTCAACAACAAATTCTCGATCAGATAAATTCTGGAAATTCTGAACATAAAAATAGTAAGTATTTTTATTAATATTTGCAATCATTATTTTTTGCCTTCAGGTGTTGAAACAACAATATGGAGCACCTTCATCTGTCAATGCTTGAACTCCAGTCAAATACCATTAAAAGCCGGAAATACATTTCATTTTTCTTTCACACTTCATACAATATGATTCACCTTTCCCAAACTCAGCATCCATTATTTAATGTTTCTAAATTCGTCAATTTCTTACATTTTTTTTAATATTTTTTATATAATCTTTAAACAAATTTTATTTGGAAACCATCAGCAAATTTCATACTTTCAGACAGGAATGTTTATGAATGACACACACGGGCTTGTAGGATATAGGAGTATTGCATGATGAGGAGAGTTCATTGTTTTGCCGTAGTCTTTATATTTCTGGCACTGTCAACGATCATGCCAGGGGGAGAAAAGCCGGCAGTGCATCTGGCAGGCCTTCAAATTGTCGGCCCAGGATACGGTTTAAACGGCACTGAATTGCAGGCATTTCATCAGCAATCCGGTACAACCCTTGCATTGGTTGCGGAGGCTCCTGAAAATAAAAAGATTGTCGATGTGGATGACGACAAGTGTTCGCTTGTGGAATTCGCCGATGATCGCGGTCATACCCTTCTTGATGGCGTCGATTGGGGTGGATTCCCCAAGATATCAGAAGACGGCCGTATGGCCCTTATTGAAGTGTCTTCAAAACGCCAGCCCTCCGGGGGTGCTGTCCAAATACATGCCAGGGGAACCATCCATTTGCGGGTGGCGGCATCAATGATCACTGAAAACATTGAAAATCTCAAGCTAAACGTGGGCACTAAAGCGTATATCCGGCAGCAAGTGATTCAGGTGATGAAGGTTCAAGCAGAAAATGACGGTATGACGCTGGTTCTCCAGATAAGCCGGGAATTCATGAACAACATGAAAGATATCAGGTTTTATACCACAAATGGCGATCCTGTTGAGATATGGAGCCAGGGTTCATTCACCTTTGGCAATACGTCTCAAATGGAATACAATTGCAATATACAAACAATACCTGAAGCCCTGCGGATCGAGATTGATTTGTGGCAGGAACTTGAAATTCTGAAGGCGCCTTTTAAGATAAAATCAGGATTGGGCTTTTGAGGCCATACTGCCATGCAGGATAAGGCCCTCAAACGGCTGAGTCTGTTTGGATTTGAATCAGACAGCGCTTAAACCGGTAACATGCAAAACATATTTTTACAATGGAGGATTCAATCATGGTTCATACAAAAAATCAGAAAACGAACAAACAATTGACATTTTTTCTCATTTTTTCTTTACTCATTCTTTGGTTAACACCCGTCCTCGCCGGAAAGAACAATGGGGGTGACACACCAAAGGCCGTTTTCAAAGCCGCACAAGAAGCCGGAGCAAAAAAGGACTTTACCACCCTGGTAAAACTGGTTGCACCATCAGAACGACCCATGCTGGCATTGGGTACGGACATGGGCGTGGGGATGTTTGTGGAGTTTTATGAAGGGGAAAAAGCCGAAGCCCTGAAGAAAAAATACCAGGAAATTCAAAACAAGTACAAAATAAAGATAGAAGAAGAGGATGAGAGTGAGAAGCTCCAGGTCACCCAAGATACTCCCCAGGAAGTTATTGACGCGCACCTGTATAAGCGGGCAGAAAAGCTTTACGGGCATGTTGATGTGACGAGCTTTGTTCCAGATCTTATGGCACTCATACTGAATATGCCCGAAATGGCAGAGCAGTCAGTTTTTCCCCAGGAAAAACTCTCCGACCTGAAAATTGAAGGAGACCACGCAAGCGCAAAGTCCGGCGAGGAAACCGTTCATTTTATCCGTGAAGGAGGCCGCTGGTATCTCACTGCGGATGTGATGAAATAGTGATATTGTCCGGACGCTTTGTATAATCCGGAAAACAGGTGATAATAATGCCCGTGATATGAATCATTTCATCTCAGTAATAAAAATGCGGCTTTAAAACCAGCGGGGTTATTGCCGGACCGTTTATATTATTTTCAGCCATCAGTACGGTGGATTGTTACAAGTGGGGATCCGTGTGTATAAGACCTGAATCGATTGAACAGGCCCTCAATGCATCCACGGCGGCTTTAAAACCAAAGGGATCAGCCTGTCCTTCTTTAGTCAGATATCGTAGATCCGGATCGACTGATGATCACTTCAACAGCAGCATCTTTTTTCTGATACGGACATTGCCGGCCTTCAAGTCGCAAACATACAAACTGCTCGGAATATGATCTGCGTGAAACACAGCCGAATACGATCCGGCAGCCCGGTCGTCATTCAATAGTACAGCCAATTCACAACCCAGCATATCCATAATTGCCAGCTTTACACGGGCAGATTTCCGCATGTTAAATCGGATGATTGTTACTGCATTAAAGGGATTGGGATAATTTTGTTTGAGACAAACACATCCTGGAGATATCCCGTTAACATCTCCGACCGAAACAATGATATCAGACAGGTCGCAAGTCCAGAGTTCGCATGATGTTCCTGCAAAAAGACGGGTATCCGAGCAGGAGAGGTTATAAACTGTGACATGAGGAAATCCCTCATTCACGGCATTCCAGCTGATACCATGGTCCGCAGAGTGATAAGCGCCATCTTCCGTCCCGGCGAAAACCTGATTCCCGCAGGCAAAAATCGACCAGATATTCAGATTTGTGATTCCCGAATTGACCGGATTCCAGTGTGAACCATTGTCTGTCGAAAGAAAAATACCTCCGCCTGTTGTACCGGCAAACAAATCAGTTCCTGATACTGCAATACATTTCACACATCAAGGCCGCCTCGTGCCGCATATTCCCACTCTGCTTCCGTAGGCAGACGCTTATTTGCCCAATTTGCATAGGCACGAGCTCCATACCAGGAGACATACAATACCGGATGATTTTTATATAGCCGGTTTTTGCAACATACCCCTCATCAGTTCTTGTTATTCCGCAATTTTCACTGTCAATATCAATCCAGGTTTCTCCGCCCTGTATTTGATTGCCCATCACATTTAGAAACTGACAGTATTGAGAATTCGTTACTTCGTATTGATCCATGTAAAAATCATACAGGTATACATTATGCTTCAGCAATTAATCATAATCCCCGTCACTGCTGCCCATCGTAAAAGTCGTTTAGGCATTGATAAGAACCATCTCAAATTCTATCTGATAATCATCATCATTTTTTTCTGGTTAAGTTGATGATTCATTTTTTCGGCATGAAATCAATCCAAAAATTAAAATAATAATGATTAGATGAGACAATTGATCCCATTTCTTATGTAAGTGTCTCATTTTTTAGCCTGCTTTTTATTACATTGATATCATAATTTTTCTTTATTCTATTGATTTTTTTTAACCGCGCTATCTCCTACACCTGTATCTGTTCTTACGACTTCCTGAATGGCGCCGTCATCATTAAAATCGAGATATTCAGCACAACAATGCCGCTGCTTCCCGCAGGATGAACCAATGGCTAGCCATCTGTGATAGAACAAAATCCACTCTCCCTTAAATTCAACGACTGAATGGTGGTTGTTACCGCCCTCAGCTTTCATAATGACACCCCGATATTCCCACGGACCTTTTGGAGATTTTGCCGTATAATAGGTAATTATTCTGTTGTTTTCAGGCATTGTAAAATAATAGATGCTATTTCTTTTAAATACCCACGGGCCTTCCATTTTGGGTTCATATCCCCCCATATCCATTTTATAAAAATCGCCCTTTCTACTCAGTAAATCATCGGCCATTTCTGCAACCAGATAATCACCGCCTCCATGGAAATAGAGATATCCTTTGCCATCATCATCAACAAAAAGACAGGGATCGTTCGCATACGGTTCTGTCCACAGCGGTCCGCCGATGGCATCAGTAAATGGTCCCGCAGGAGAATCACTGACAGCGATTCCAATGCCCATCCATTTTGTACTGTTTTCAGGATTCTGACGATCTTTTATGCCCGTACCGGCAGGAAAACAAAAATAATATTTTCCATTCTTATATGCGCAGTCCGGCGCCCAGGCATAATTATCCGCCCATGAAAGATCATCAACGGATAAACAGGGGCCATGACCGGTCCAGTTGACGAGATCACCTGATGAAAAAACATGCCAGTTCTTCATAAAAAAATCAGGCTGGCATTCCTCATCATGAGAGGTATAAAGATACATTCTCCCATCTGCCCACACATGGCCCGAAGGATCGGCCGTTCTTATATGACTGCCAAAGTTGAGCGGATTCTTAGAGAGACTGATTGAATTGATAAATAATACCAATATTAACATTGATTGGATGATAACCCGTTTCATATTAATTTTCCTCTTTCGTTATTACTTTTTTTTGACATGAAGTCTGAAGCGATCAATGATAAATGCAATCAAACTCCATATTAATGATAAAATATATATTGTGCCGTATTACCCTCAAGTGATTCCTTCAAACCCGATTTTTCAGAAATTATGGTACGAAATGATGAATAAATTTTTCAATGGCATGGCAGCCTTCCTGAGTATACTTCTAGATGCTTGATCGCACCGGGGTTCTGCTTCGGTTCGTGAAACGGGGAGGGCTCAGCCCTTACCATGCAGACTCAGCAGGAATGGGCATCTCTTATTTATCCGCCCAGGAACGTAACCCCCGGATAATCAAATTTCCTTTCAGGGTTTATATAGTCCAGCCACATTTGACCCCTCCAGGCCGGATTTGTATAATCGCTCATCTACCGGTGACAAACCGGCAATCATTGTGGGTGTCAGTAATAAATATTTTTTAATCTCATCCAACCTTTGCGCAATCCGCTCCATGCACTCATCACTTATTTGCCAGTTATATCTGTCAAAGGTTTTTAAATTTAAGGGCATAGTATAACCGCGCAGTGTTTTTTCTTTTTCGATATTATAATATTGCTCAAAATATGACAACACTAATTCCCGAAGGCTTCTAAAAATTGGCTCTCGGAATCGTAATCCGACAAAATTTGATTTGGCAATTGCTCCCCAGTGGCCTTCCTGCTTATACAAAGCCAATAGATGATCATCATCTCGGCCATTGGGAATCATATCCAGAATTAAAGGCGAATGACCTATTTGGCTTAAGGCAGCCGCTGCGAATAAAGCGCCATCAAAACAATGAGCGATCCGATCCTGAAATACTTTCAATGGACAACGATAAATAGATTCAGAGCTGTATGGAATTGAATCAAGAAAAGCCTGAATTTGAAATGGAGAATTCAGTTTGGACAAAATCTGCCGTTCTCGCTTATTTAATATGTTTTTAAAGGAACCCGTTTTTATCATTCATACCCTCGGCAATAATATTGTATGTTTTAAAAGCAGACCTGATATCTAATTAAAAAGTGATCAATCATTGAAGAATTTCTCGTTCCCGGCGTTCGAGACTGTGTGAAAAATAAAAATAAGCCATCTTAAAAACCCCTGGTGTTTTAAAAGTCATTGTTTTTATTGACTTTAATTGCCATTCCATAGTTTTGATATTAAAAAAACACTTTTAGTATATCCGTTTTCACACAGTCTCCAAAGGGCACGTGCCACACGATACTTTTTTGCTTTGTTCACACTCTCAAGCCCACCCACCGGGCGTCATGTCTTATATGATTTATGTAATTCTTGTTCAACTCTTTCTGCTAAAAACATTTTTAATAGGGATTGATAAGGCACATCTCTTTTGTTGGCAAGAAATTTTAGCTCCTCAATAATTGTTTCTGGCAACCTTAAGGAAATTGTTTTTAAAGTGGGTTTCAATTTGAGTAAAGATATAGATATAGATTGAGACCAATCAATATACTCTGAAGAGTCATGGGTTGCCCAAAATACTGTTTCTTCTTCTTCGTTTTTAAATCTTGGTATCTCTTTTTTATTTATATTTTTCATAATTATCTCGCTCTTTTTTACTCATATCTCTGGATGAAATTACTTTTATTTTATTATCCCGAATTGTAAATGATATAAATAGCTTTCGATTTCTATCCTTTTTACCTAGCGCATAGTATCTAATTTCAGATTTATAGTGTTTAATATCACCAGCAACAAATAAAGGTTTATTAAAAAACATTTGTTCACTTTCAACTGGAGAAACCCTATGTTTTTGCCAGTTTTTGTCAATATTATACTTGTCCCACTCAAATCCTGTACATTCACGCAATTTATCGTATATGTTCTTCATACTAACAGTATATTTATATTATATACAATTGGTCGGCTGCATGTTTTAGTTGGGCTACCTATGTTCGCACTGAAGGCAGTGGCAGACATCGCCCTCATGCCCGAAGACTTCATTGCGACGCCGTCACCATTTTGTCAACGAACTCAGCAGAATGGTGGATGATACGCACGATCGCAGATCTTTTGAACTCACCAACGCCATACGGACAAATGAACTCCCACACCACACTGCCATCCGGGGCAATCTCAATGGCTCGGCCTTTATCCGACTCAGCAAGTAAGGTGTTACCATTCGGCAGGCGCTGAACTGAGCCCTTCGACGCTGTATAAAAAGACTTGGGGGGATTGGCCTTATATTCCCATACGATGTGGTTGGTAAGCGGATCTAACTCTACAGCCCGGGACCAGCCGCGAGACAAACCGTTGTCAAAAAGAAGGATATGTCCATCCTTGAGGACTTGAGCATCGTGCGGTCCACTGAGCTGATTCGCACCCCACGACCAAACAACCTTTTTCTCTTGGTAGTTGAAGACTGCGACTCGATCCTGGTGTCTGAAGCATACAAGCACGTTGTTGGGGCCGTATATGGGGTGTTTTGAGAACAGGTTTTTATGATGCATCCACTCCACTGAGTTGGAATGAAACAGGTCTATCCAGGGGTGCACACCCAGCTTGGAAGGAGTCAGCCCCGAAGTATCAAGACTGAAATGCTCTGGTGAGTTCCTAATCGATTCCAGCATGGATCTTGATTCCAATACCCTTCCGTCCTGATCGAGTAAGGTCATATAATCATCCCTCGTCGGTATCGTTGCATGGATACTGGGTTCCATCCGACGCTTGAAGGTCAGCACCAGAAGTCTCCCATCGGGCGTCAGTTCGATATCATGGTGCGCTAGAAGCTTCCGTTTCCAGACAAGCTTGCTGTCCCAGTCTAACCTCATCACATAGCGTGAGGAATCGGTGATGCCATTCGGAACCGGTCTTCCTCCTCCCGATCCATGGTGTTCCATTCCCACTACCAGCAGGTCTCCGTTCGGCAGCAATTCCGCCCGTACCCATCTGTCTCCATCCTGGTACTGCCACCTTCGCACGACGTTGCCTTCCACGCTGATAAGCTCTGCACGTCCCAGCATTACAAGCGTATACAGCCGATACCCCGGGCATGTGTGCTCCCGATCTATTTGGACCACACCAGTTGGTTCATCCTGTTGCGCAGTTATCCCCCCCACGTATGGGAGCGAACGAAGGCGCTCAACATCCCGTCGGCTCTGCCGATTCGCCGATAATTCCTCGTCTTCATGTCGGACACACCCCATGATTGCAGCTATGACTACCAGAAGAGCCATGTATGCACAGATTTGTTGCCATGTCGCAGTCATTTTATTAGTCACAGATAACTCCTCTCTCTTGCTCAACCAGTGATTATAAAGTTTTTCTTCTAAACGTTAATTATTTTATTTTAAAAATAATATAGAAAAAAGTCAGGAAAAATCAATAATTTTATCAGACTTATTTATATTTAACTTTCTATGATCAGCGGAAATTAAATAGCCAAAAATTTTAAGAATATATGTGACTCCAGACACAGAAAGCATCCAAGCCTCATAAAAAGCATCTATTTAAGTTCCACCTGAATCACGTTGTTATTGCCCAGACGATACTGACAACTATTAACCTCAGTGCTTCAGCTTAATTTTTATAAAAATAATGATCAACAAATTTATCTTTTAGTTTTCAACAAATGCTATTATTTAAAATATTATTATGACCATACTATAATACAAACGTTTGCAAGTATTACTGTGACATAAATTATAGGTTCTATAATATTACCACGAAGGCCGTGCCACACGTTGTTCTTTTTAATTTTAGTTTAATTGTCTGGCCACCCGGTCGTGTAAATTCAAAATCACACTGGCTAAAGCCAGTGCCACACGAGTTCTATTTTGTTATGTCACCCACTCAGGGCACTAGGCGGATGACTGGATTTTGTTGACATATTCACTGACTACAGGGCGGGATATGGATAAAGCTCTGGCAATGGAACGCTGGCTGAGATTGCATTGTTCATAGAGTCGTATAAT